>DKRQ01000011.1 GCA_002472275.1 Caryophanales bacterium UBA7278
TACATTCGCGTGGTTTCAGGCAACCTCGGCCGTTCAAATCGCGGCCTCCTCTTCTTCCGCCACCATTACGGTGAGCAAGCCGAATGATTTGGCGGTTAAAACCGAGTTATGGCTATACAAGGGCCGCAGCGATGACTCTGCAGGAAAAACCGTAAATAGTACTAACTTCGATTCCGTTAATTTGGTGTCCCCGGTTAGAATCAGCGATTTTTGGCCCGGGGAAACATTAACTTATGCCGCCCATTTTCAAGCTACTTCGTCATCTATCACAACCGGAACAATGGACTTGTCCTACTCCGCAACCAACAAAACAAATCGGCTCATTCAGACAAACAAGAGCAATTGCGTAACCATCCTAACGGCAATAAAACTGACAACCAGTTACGGGACGACAAATACTTCCCCGGCAGCAAACGCTTATTCGTCCGACAAAATAGAAACTGACAACGCCGGTGTCTCAAAGCTAGTCGCCACAAGCACAGGAACCCTCTCGAACGCGATCAGCAACACATTCAATTCCACGGACGCTTGGTTTTTCTACAAAATCACGTTTGAAACAGGCAGCGGCAAGACTTATAAAGAAACAGACGAAGACGGGAACGTCATTTATGACACGCCGGAAAGCGATGACGACGAAAGGTTTTTCGTAATCGACGATACCGCAAGCGGGAATTCGTCGTGTTACGAAGGAACGACGTTCGACGTAACTCGTTTGGCCTTTACGGTTAACAACATATGAAGGGCGGGGCATGAGATTCACGAAGGGAAAAATAAAAATATTTGCCTCAACCGTGTTGTCTTTGTTTGCGGTTTTCGTGGGCGCCATCGCCTCTTTTGCTTGGTTCCAAGTAAATACAACCCAGACATATAGCCCAACAAATCCAAGCCTTGTTACGTCAGATTCCACGCAATTAGACATTACCGGGATTACGGCTTATAAAGCAAAATATGCCCAAAGCGGCTACGACCAAATCGACTACTCTCGTTACGAAATCGAAGACTACAGCACCACCGATGCCACTCCGGAAAACACCGACAAAACGACAAGAAGAGATCTAGAAACCCCGGCCGAAGGAGAAGGGTATTACATCGTTGGAAACGCCGGGTGGGTTGCCGACTATAACTATAAGTTCGATTTGTCGAAAACCGCCGCGACCGATGCATGGAAATACTCAGCGGCCTTGAAGATGGAGTCAAGCGTCATCAAAAACGGCTCTGATGTTTTGGTCAACAAAGCCGTTTACGACGATGGTATTTATCTCTCCGCAAATACCCAAATAAAGCTCAAGCACCATTACGTTGATACCGACGACCTCGAAACCCACGACGATTGGCTGGGGGCCTATGGTGGCGTTAGCGGCGCGGGAACCTCTTCATCGGACATTGAAGCCTCAGAAGGCAACATAAAAATCAACATAGCTGGCTATTACAAGATTTACCTCAACAGCAAAAACGCCGTGTATTTCTATCGTGTAACCACCACCAAACAAAAGGTTTTGGCCAGGCATGGTTCACCGACACGGAAAGAAGCCAAAGTCACGGGAAAAGACCAAGGGATAGTTTTCTTAAAACCCGGGTCGAACTGGGACAGCGCTGGAGCCCGTTTTGCTATCTATGTCTTCACTTCAGACAAAACGAAAGAGGCATGGGCCAGCATGTACAAATTCAATGACAGCTACTATGTGGTGCGGATTCCTGCGGTTCCATCAGGAAAAACAACTTGGGACAACTTAATCTTCTGCCGAATGAACGGAGCAACGAGCACCAACGAATGGAACAACAGGTGGAATCAGACAGGCGATCTTTCATTTAATCAAGGAATTGTTTATAACAAACCCAACGCCACCTGGGATGGTAGCGGGGACTCAGGAAACTGGAGCACCACCCTCAACCAAACGGCCACCACCGGCGATTTCAAATTGTATTATGACGATGGAGCGGGCGGCGCTTGGCCGGGGATCTTTCTAAAATTCAACACCGCGGACGGGGATTATCTTACAGCCAGTTCGTCGTTCTCATTGGCCAAAGATAGACATTTCAATCTTTACTTCCTCTCAAACAACTACAAGATCTCTAATTCGTCTGTCTTTTTTGACAATGACGACGCCGGAACAAAGGCCAAATTCGCCGGAGAATATAACGTCAAGCTCTATTACGACGGCAGTTATGATGTCACCGGGGACTTCACCGCCGCATCAGAGGCGCCAACCAAGAAAACGTACTATATTTCCAGCGATGTTGCCTCATGGTATAGCGATAGCGCAACGTTTGCTCTCTTTGCGTATAACAGCGCCGGCAATGCTAAGCTTGTCACCGCAACCCGTGAAATAGACAACATCTATACCGCTGCTGTATCAACGACATATACAAACCTTTGGTTTGTAAGACGTGACCCAAACAACAGCGACAAAGTCTCTTCCGTTTGGAATAAAACCACCGATCTAGCAAAGCAAACGGGCAACAACGATTGGTACAAAATTACGTCCGAGAGCGCTGGAATCTATTACGGAGGTTGGAACATCTTTTATAGAAGCGGATCAAACAACGGGTATTACCTTGTGGGTACCAGTTCTTTTGCCGTCGGAGGGGTTCCTTGGATCTTCAACGATGCCAACTACATGTCCGAGAGCAACTGCCCAACCGATGTTACGGCCATTCTCAAAAGCAAAACCATTGCTGCAAACTCGCAGTTCCAAGTTTGGCAATATAACACCTCGACGGGCAAAGGCACCACATACAACACAATAAACAACGATGTTGAAACGAACTCCGTCTTAACCATGGACGGCAGCAACATGAAGTTTACGCAAGCTGGAACTTATGACATTTGGTTTACAAAGTATAACAAAGTCGTCGTCAAATCGTCTTCGACGGGCGCGACCTTGTGGGTAAGCGATTTAGGTGAAGAGGAAGACACTTCCTATACCGCTTCCTTCGGGACCAACTGCACGGCGGTTTACGAACAAGGCGTCCATATCACGGACGACATGGCCGCAGGCGATGGGTGCGCGGTCGCTTTCGTAATCAACTACGGTGGAAATAAAACCCAGTACGGCGACGTAAACACGACCGCTTCTTATGGATTTGTGTCAGGGACCAGCTCGGTTGGCTTTGACGGATGTATTTCGGATGACTGCTTAGTCATCAGCAAACCCGGTTATTACAATTTCTACTTGATCAGCGGAAAAATCAACATCATATCCCGGCCATATAAAACGAACGGATCGGATGTCTGCCAGTCAAACGGCGATTACGGCTACTATCTCATCCCTTACACGTCTGCTGGATTTAACACGAGTTTCAAAAACGGCATCAAAATGGCCCCAGTCACGGGAACAAACCATGCGGAATATACCAAATACATCGTTGCCAATAGCGGCGGCGAATCCATATATTTCCGTCGCTTCGAAAACGGAACAACGAACTCGAGAATCATCGGACACATCTCTGCCCATTCCAGCGCTGAAGGGAAGATTACTGTGTACGGCACAGGGGAAAACCAGTATGTCAAACTCAACCAAGGAACTTACAACATCTTCATTTATGAAGAAGGCGGTGTTGAAAAAGTTTCAATTGCAAGCCATACCCTTTCCGATTTCTCAACGTTGAATTCAATACCAAGCAACTACACAACTTACTCGGACGTTCGGGGAAACTATTCTACGATCGTCTTAGACATCAACTTCACCGTGAAAGAAAGCAAGGCGTTTACGGTTGGCTTATCAAGATTAATCACCCCGGATGTAACAAATGGGCTATCTAGTTACGTGAGATATGCCTTCTATGTCGACACCACCTTTGCCAGCAACACGCCGACCGCCAAATGGGACGCACTACGCGAACTCGCGTTTGCTAGTAGCGGCGCAGCGTTGAAAACGATGGGGTCTACTTCAAGCCTTTCCGGCACCCTAAGCACTTCGGTAGCAGCAAACGCACACCACGCTTATATCGTCATAGATTATGACTGGAACAAAGTTTCTGAGATGCCAAAACTAACAAGCGCACTAGTAAATGACTTCTATTTCGTTATGTCGATTTCGCTATAAAAAAGGGGGAAGAGGGCATGAAGAAAACACAAAAAATACTTCTGATTAGCTCCCTTGTCTTCGGCGTAGGTCTTTTATCATCTAGCATAGGCATAACGCTTGCAGGCTATGTTCGTAGCCAAACCGTTAAAGATCCAGAAAACGGGACGAATGTGGAGATGGCCGGAGAAGGCATAAGGAAAAAGAGCTATTATCTCGATCTTGGAATATGGGCCACTGACCAATATGCATCTGACTACAACATTTGGGCAGTTATTCATCACGGCACCCAAACTGAAACGTGCGTCTACTTATTGGGCTCCGATGTCGGATCAAATAAATTCCGGTTCAATTTTGATGCAGTCTATTACAACCAAATCCAGTTTTTACGAATCAGGACCGACGCGTCAAACCCTCGCAACGGAACATACAGCGATTCATATATGATTGGGCATGATGGCTCTTTGGTTTACAACGCGTCGCACACTGTCACGCCCGATAGCACGCTGACTACTTTCAAAATCAATAGTTGGAGCTCAAGTGGCGACTATAGTTATCTTTCTGATGGCGCTTGGTATTAACCAAAAAAGACCTCTTCTCCCTTAATCCCATCTCTTCCTTGCCGTTTTTGAAAAGGCGCGGCGCAACCGGAAACGAGGCTGGCTTTGCCGTCGTTGTAAATTTCGCCATCGGAATTGTAAATTTCCCAACCAGAATTGTAAATTTTCCGGCAAAAGTTGTAACTTCCCTTACGGTTCTCCCGTTTTTGTCTTAGAAAACGGAAAACTTTTTGCTCAAATCCATTTTAGTAAAATCGATTTGCCCAAAATCTCGGAATGAAAAAGCCCCGTTTTTTCGCAGGGCTCTTGGGGTTGCTTATTTCAGGACGCTTAGCAGTTCCTCATCATCAACGGGCTCTTCCCCTGTTTGCCTTCCATAATGGAGGGACAAGGAACCTAGATAATGGGCTTCCTCTTTAGAGGAGACGCCATCGATGAGGAACGATAGCCCTAGGTTCCTCGCGGGAGCCAGCGCGGTGATGAACGCGTCCCTATGTTTGCCATAGACCTTGGAGGAAGGGAACCTCACGTAGGCGAAGCGTTTCAAATCCTCTTCGTCCATGTCCGCGTCAAAGTCGCGTAGGCCAAGGCGGATGCCTTTTTTAGAGGCCGCCTCCGCCAAAAGGAGGAACTCCTCTTTCTTGGCTTTGACGTCGTTCTCGGAGACTTCTAGTAGCAGGAAGCTACGGGATGCCTTCTTCTTCCTAAACACGTCCACGATGGCCTGGACGAAGACTTCCTCGAAGCAGGTGCCGTCGATCGGCAAGATCGCGCCCAAAACGGAAGAACTCTGCAGTTCCTTCTTCTTTTTGCCTAAGGTGATGGCTAGGGACATAAGCTCGGCCTCAATGGCCACCCTTTCCTTGCCTTCGGTCGCGATGAGGTCGTTGGCCTCTTGATAGGGAATCTTCTTGCCGTCTTCTTCGGCTAACGCGGGCAAGGCTTCTAGATAAGCGATCCTCTTGCCGGCGTTTTCCCTAAATAAGGCGTAATTGACCGGCAACGAGCCAGAATGGATATATTCGAGTAGCTTCGTTTCAACGTAGGTGAACGTGTCGGCGAGTCTACCCTGCTCAAGGCTATTCTCAAAGATGCGGCCTTTGCTGGAGGCATCGGCCTTGCCATAGAGGACCCGTAGAAGCGAATCCATATCGAAGGGGTTCGACGCTTCTAGAGGATAGGCCATCAAGGCGAAGTCCAAGGTCGGCTCAAAATGCTTGTCCCCTATCGGCAACTTGCCCCTAAGGGCTTTGGCGACTTTTTCGGCGAGTTCTTCCGCTTCCTCGTGGCCTAGGCCAGGGAGAAGGTAAGCGAAACCATATTCGCCATTACGGTACAAGGAGCCGTCCAAAGAAGCCGCGGAAAGAGCTTTGGCAACCGGCACGAGGATCGGGCCATAGTCACCCTCCTCTAGCCTAAATTGCCTTACTAGCCCAGGCGCGTTACGAATGCGCACGCCGAGGATATAGCCTTCGGCTTCCTTAAGGAGGATTTCCTTTTGGAGGTCTTCATGTAGAGCCCTGTCGTTATATAGGCCGGTGAGTTCATCGATACGGCTCGAGGCGAAGTCTTCCTTCCTCGAGGCGATGAACACCTCGGTCTCCTTATAGCCAGGGCGGGCCACCAACGTGTAGGTGCCGCTAGATAGGCGCGGGACCGATTTCTCGACGAGCCTTTCCTTTAAGGGGCACTTCGCGCAGGGGGTGGAGGTACCATAGATCGCCTTATGGCACTTCATGCCGATTTTAGCGCCAGGGATCGCCTTCTCTAGGTTAGGCGAGAGGTAATTGAGGGTCATCGTGTCCTCATCCACCGCATAGCCGTAGCCATTAAAGGAAGCATAAGCGCTTCTAGTCCTCGTCTCGGCTTTGGTGGCCTCGTTAAGGCTATGGATCTTCCTTAAGGCGACGCCCAAGACGAAGGAATATTCCCTAAGCAAGGAATAGGCGGCCTTATCGATGTCGGCCTTTCCTTGGGCGAGGATATAGACTAGGCCTAGTTTCCTCTCCCCGTCATAGACGGATTCGAAGAAGGCGGTTGAGACGGAGAAGGAATCTAGAATCGACCTAGGCTTCGCCGGTAGATAAAGCGGATTGATGGCAAGGAAGGACCCGCCTTCTTCCCTAGCTAGGTCATAGAAGGGGTCGAGGGTGCCCATCGGGAGGGCGCCATCCTTGGCGACCTTCGATAGGCTTACCTTATCGGGCAAACCCTGCTCATAGATGCGATAACGCTTCTTCTCTTCCTCGAACTCGGCTAGGCCCATGAGGTCCATGCCTAGGAAAGAAAGAGCCTTGGCCGCGGTCTGCTTGACCGCTTTATAGACCTGCTCAGGCGAGGCCGCCGAGGCGATTTTCTCCTTTAGGGCGGATAAGGCCCCTTGGGCGTTTACCTCTTCCGCGGCGGGATAGCCAAAGCGGTCCATCTCGGCGGAAAGGATCTTGACCTTCATGGGAGTCGCGGAGGCTAGGCCCTTGATGGCTTCGGCTGTAATTAGGCGAGGAGCAAAGTCAGGATAGAAGGCGGTCGAGGCCTTGGTTTGGATTTTGGCCTCGCCTTGCGAATAGGAATAAAGCTGCACGGTGCGCCTAGCCATGCCCACGCATTCGGCGCGGGAATAGGCAAAGGGGATGAAGACCGCGTAGCCTTCTTCGATCTCGCCGAAATAGGCTTTCTCGCCATAGTTGGTCCTTAGCATCGCTAGAAGCGCGTCAAGCGGGCCTTCCTCTTCATAAGGCTTATCGCAGGTAAGCCTAAAGTAGGTGAGGCTAGCTAAAGACGTAGGCTCTTCTAAAAGGAAACGAAGGACCGTGTCGTCGAAGGTCTCCTCATCGAGGACGCTAGGGGCGGGGATCGGACGGGAACGGACCATCGAGGCGTCGTTGACCGATTCCTTGATGACCTCCATCCTCGAATCGTAGGAATTCTTGTCTAGATTCACCGATTCGCCATAGGAAAGGCGGAGCAAGGCTTCTTCTACGTCCCTTGCGTCGCGTTCCACCGCTTCTTCTTTTTTCTTAACTTCCTTGCGGCGGAGCAAGAAGAGGATGAAGGAGGCGAGCAAGAAGGCAAGGCCCGCAATCGCGATATAAGGCGAAGCCTCTTTCATGGCCTCGATATAGGAGCCGCAGCCAAAGGAGACGATGAGCAAGGCGATGCCCACCACCAAGGCGATGAAGGCCCAGACGAAATAGACGCGGATTCTCTTGTTACGGTCAATCATTGCCTTCGCTCCTTATGCCTAAATACGCGCGTAGAAGGGTCGCCACCGAGGCGTTGCCCACCAAAGACATCCTGCGTTCCATCAGCTGGCCATCTTCCCCTTCATAAGGGATATAGGTGACCGCCCTTAAAGGCAGGAAGGGAATCTTCTTCATTTCGCAGGCGATCGCTACCCCGCCAGAGTTGCAGTCATAACCGCAAAGATGGTTCTTGCCCGCGTATCTTCTTAAAACCAACGAAACGAATTCCTCCTGGTCGACGATCTTCTTCTCGCCCGAGATGATGTCGCCCCTCATAAGGGAGATATCCGACATCGAGGAGGAGAGGGATTCCATGGTCCTAGCCAAATCGATCGAGGAATAGATGAAGGGTTGGAAGCCCGGGATCGTGCCATAAGGTAAGCCTTGGCTATGGAAATTGACGCCATGGATGAAAATGCGGTTGCCAATCACGATGTCACCGAGGTGCAGTAGAGGCGACAAAGCGCTCGTCTCGCCTAAGACGAAGGCTTCGGAAGGATGATATTTCTCAATCGTGAGCAAGGCGCTAGCCAAGGATAAGTAATTGGTCGTTCCGGAAGTGACGCAGATGACCTCGTGGCCCTGGATGCGACCCTTAAAGATCGGCAAATCCAAAACGAGGCTAGGCTCGTCGCGGGAAACCCCGCCATCCATGATTTTACGTAGCCCAAGAAGGGAGTCGTATGTTTCCCCAAACACGGCGATCATTGCTCTTCCTCCTCTTCTTCCTTTTCGGCGTTCACCTCAAGGGCGATCATTCCCCCTTCCTCTAGGCAGGAACGCTCGGCAAGGAGGTCGTTCTTCCCTAACAAGGGGGCGGCCCCTAAGGCAAGGGTGGCTTCGATTAGCCCCGAAAGCACCTTTTCGGAGGCGCTATGGCGGACGTATTCGGTTTTGTAACGGATATAGAGGGGCTCGACGTAGGCGATGTCGGCGATCTTTTCCTCGCCGCATTCATAGATGCCTAAAGGCAGCCTAAGTCCCTTGAACTTACGGACGATGAGTTTGACCTCGGGCTCGTTAAGGGCTGTCGCGGGCAGGAAGAGGACGACCTTGCCCATCTTGATGTGACGGGAGATCATCTCGCCGGTGAATTGCAGTAAGAAGGAAGGGTCCTTCAACGCTTCTTCGCTTAACTCCAAGGCGACTGGGCCTGGGACCATGGCCGAATCTAGCGCGTTTAAGATCAACTGCAAGGAGACGTCGGTGACGGTTTTGGATTGCCCCGCCAAAGCCATCGCGTTACGGAAGTCCTTACCCGATAAGGGCCCTTTGACGGGGTCATAGAGTTCGGGGGTTAGGTAATAGAGTTTCTTGTCCGCTTTGGAGAAGACGACCGCTTTGAAACGGAGCCTCTTGGCCTGAATCTCCGTGGCGATGTCGATGGATCGGGGCGCTTCCGCCTCTTCCTCAACGTAGGTTTTCACGGAAAGGGGGTTACGGATAAGCGTGTCCGCATAGGCGCTTTCGATCGCATGGGCAATCGCTTCCTCCACCGCTTTCCCTAGCCTCGCTTTGCCTAGATATAACCCATAGGGGACGATGCGGGGGTTCCTACGTAAGTGACGGTCGATTTCGGCGATTTGCTCTTCCAAAATCTTCTCATCGTCCAAAACGAGGACGAAGTCGGCTTCGTTAGAATAGGCGATGATGGCCTTCTCGTGGAGCAAGTCGAATAGGAGGTCCGCTAAGGATAGTCTCGCGAAGCGGATATCCTCTTCCCCGGCTTTCTTGCCTAGGCGCATATGCACCGCGTAGACGTGCTCATAATGCCTCTTTTCCTTGGCAAGCACGGTTTCGAACTCGCTCATGGAGAGGATTTCGCATCCCTTGCCAAATAGGTTCTCCATTTGCTCTAGCCTAGCCAAGGCCACTTCGCGTAGATGGACGAACACGCCGAAGACGATTGCCAAAATCGCGGTAAGCAGTAGGCAAACCAAACCGCCGAGGGTCATCGGGGAGGTGTCTTTGGTGAGGCTAATCGAAAGAAGGGCGGCCCCGGCGCCGACGGAGGCGCCAAGAAGCAATGCGACGACGAGGATCGCGCGTTTGAATCTCTTCAGTTCGTTCTTCATTCCTTCGCATCCCCTTTCTTTCTATCTTTCAAAGCCTTTTTACGGGCTTCCTTTTTGGCTCTTTCGAGTTCTTCTTCCATTTTGGCCCGGTATTCGATCTTAAGTTCTTCCTTTTGACGGAATAGCTCGGCGGCCTCTTCGTCATTAGGGTCCACCCCTGCCGCCTGCATGGCCAAAAGCATCTTGGCCTCTTCTTCCTGCTCCTCTTTTTTGGCCGCGCGGAAGACGTCGAACACGGACATGCCCGCGAGCAAGACTAAGGGCACGACCACCGCGACGGGGAGAAGCCACGCGGTTGTCCCGGCATATGCCGCCGCATCGGGGGAAGCGATTGTAAGGAACGTTCCTAAGCCCATCGAATGGTAGACTTCCTTGCCGATCAGGTTATCCTGCGTCCAGGTTTCCTTGCTCATGCGCTGATGGGCAACCGGGTTATCGCCCATCGTCGTGAAGGTCCACACGCCGTCTTTTTGCTCTAGTCCGATGAGCCTATGGGTATCGGGCGCGCCGATCTTGGGGTAATAGAAGGTGACGACGTCGCCCTTAAGGTCATAGTCCTTGATGTTTCCCTGCTCGTCGAGGATCGGGTTGGAGACTTTTAGTTTGGAGATGTCGTTGACCTTCTCGATGATGATGCCTGACCCCGTGCCGATGCAATTAGGGTCATCGGGGATCGTCATGGAATCGGTCGCGACGTAAAGGAAGGAACGGCCAAAGGCCATGGGGACGCCATGATTGTCCTTCTTGGTGACGACCATCGATACCTGCACGTAGATGAGCACGGCGATGATGCCGACCAAAAGGCCGTCTATCGTCCACGAGATGATTTTTCTGGCCTTTCCGCTTTTCATTTGCCCTCAAGCTTCCTCTTCGTTAAGAGATACTTCTCCTCCTCGGCCTTCTTCTTGGCCAGGAGGCGTTTCTTCTTCTCGTCTTCTTTCTTGGCCGCTTCGATTCTCTTGGCCTTTTCCGCCTTTTCCGCGGCGAGGCGCTTGGCTTCTTTGGCGGCCCTAGCCTTAGCTAGCCTATCCTGGGCTTGCTTGGACACCTCTTGATCCTTATGCTTCTGCACCGCTGCTTTCACCACGGGTTTGGCCTTGCCTTCTAGGCGCAACTTATCGACCTTGTGGGCGATCAAAGCCTTTTGCCCTTCCTCAGTCAGGCACTGCGTCGGATCGATCGCTTCCTTTGCGGCGGGGTAGGCATCATAAATGAACCTGCCGTCCATATAGGAGACCTCGTCAAGAGAGAAGATGATCTGCGGGGTGATCTTCTTACTCGACCTAGCAATCACCTTGCTCGAGGCGGTGTGATGGCTATGGAGGGTCGCGATGGAAGAGCCCACCAAGCGATAGAGGGAATCTAGATACTCCTCGGAGAACCTACCCCTCTTCTCCTTGACGTCATAGGAGACGCCTAGGGAATCGTAGGCATCGATGAAGCACCACAGGACATAGGCCTTATGGTAGTCGGGGTTCTTTAGGAGCATGTTGGTCATATGGACCGGCACCGAGACGTCCTTGGCCCCTTTCATCTGGGCCATGAAGGGGGAACGCAGGAAATACCCGCATTGGTCGCGGCATTCGCTTAGCCTTGCGAGTAGGTCGGCGTTTTTCTTGGATTCGCCCGCGTCATCAGAAGGAACGGAGGCCCTTACCTTCATGTCCACTTCGTAATCGATGCCGCCTAGGTTCACCTTGGTATGGACCAAAAGCTCATCCGAATCGAGGGTCTCGCCGTGTTCCTTGATGAAGGCGACACGGGTGTTGATGAAGGACATGCACCTCTTGATGAGGGTCATGACGAAACGGTTCTCGTAAATGGCCGTGTCGGTTTCGCTGTGGATCGTGAGGAGCTTATCGGGAATGACCTCACCGGTTTTGGAGATGTTGCGGAGGTATTGCGAATGGGAGGCGAAGTGCTGGATCGAAATCGGGGACACCTTCTTGGCCTTCTCGGAATTGACGAGTTCGGCCTCCTCCTTGATGAAGGTACGGGGGTTGGAGATGATCTTGGCGATCGCCGCCATGCCATCCTCGAGGGCGTCGACAAAGGTCGCGTCAAAGTACTTGGTCTCGACGCGGCTCATCTGCGAGAACTTCGTCTCGGGGGAGGTCCTCACCTCGTCCATGAGGGCGGATAGAGGCTTCTCCTTCTTCCAGGTCGAAAGGAATCCGGCATCCAAAGAAGCCGCTTTTCCCAAAGGGAAAGATACAGGCTCGAGCTTCGGGTCGTCCTTACCCTGAGGCGAAGGTTCCACCTTCAGCCCGGGAATGTCTTTTCTTTCTTCCTTTTCGCCCATAGGTCAATTACTTCGACATCTTGATGAGGAGTTGGATCTTCGCGCGGCTAAGCTGGAACTCGCTCGGCCCGAAGAGTTTGGTGAGCATTTCGTCGAGGGCGACGAGTTCATCGCCAAGGAAGCCGACGTTAAGGACCTCGAACTTCTTGAGGATCTTGGTCTTGAAGCAGAAGTCGAGGGCTTCTAGTTCGGTGCCGCCGCAGGCGATATAGCACGGGATGAAAGCCTGGAGTTGCTTCATGATACGGTTACCAAAGGCAAGGTGGAAATGCTCGATGACGTAGTCGTCTAGAGTCATGAACTTCTCCATCGTGTCCTGACTCATCGGATGGTCTTTCTTGGCCTGCTCATAGAGGTTAATGAGGTAATCCGCGGGGAGAGGAAGGGCTTCGGTGAAGGGGGCTTCGAAGGGTATGCCCTTGTTCTCGAAGAAGAGGCTCATCGCACGGTCATAGACCTTGTCGGTGATCGTGAAGGTGGAGTCGTCGTTATTGGCGGTGCCGACGAACCAGATGTTCTGCGGGATGAGCAATTTGCCTTTGACGATGTTCTTGGGGTCGTCGTCCCTGTGGCCCGCGATGACGTCGACGAGCCATTCCTTCGGGTTAGGCATTTCCATGATGGAGAGGAACTCGGCGAAATAGTACTCGATGCGGGCGAGGTTCATTTCGTCGAGGACGATGAGGCTTACGTCGTCCCTATAGGTCGCTTCATAGACCGCGGTAAGGAACGAGGTTTCGGTGAACCTCTTGGTGAAGTCGTTGTAGTAGCCTAGGAGTTCGGAACGGTCCCTCCAGTTAGGCTGGACGGGGCAGATGGCCGCCGAGTGGCGGAAGAACCTGCCCAAGGAGTACGGCATTGAGGTTTTACCGGTACCGGAGATACCTTCGAGGATGATGAGTTTGCCGGTGCCCATCGCCGCGAAAAATTCGCGGACCGTGTCGATCGTGTAGTAGATCTTTAGCTGCGAGCAGGCGAAGTTGCGGAACCTTTCGCAGATGCCGGCAAGGTCGATGTTGCTTGCGTCATCAGGCAACTTGACGTGGAGCATCCCTTCGGGATATTCCTCGTCGATGCCAGAGAGGCGAATGAAACGGGGTCCTCCGGCGGTGTCTTCCTTCTTACCCCTGCTGGCGATGGCGGAGGCATCGAGTCCATCGCCGACCCTGGTAAGGCCGATCAGTTTGTCGTTTTCTTGACGGAGATCATAGATCTCGAGGTTCAGCCTTTCGATTTCGTCGAGCATCTTCTCCTCGTTCTTCGAGGCCGCTTTACCCTTAAGGCGCAGCTTGCGGAAGGCGAGGATGAGCAGGTATGCCAGACCGCCCACGATGACGATGGCGAGGACGATCATCAAAACGAAGAAGATCCATCCCGCCGGGCCGAAATCGGCTTGGTAGGCCAGGAATATCTGGTGGTAGCCATTGAAATGCTCAATGACGTTGAACCCACGGCCGGTGAAGATGCCGGCGATGTTTTTCCCTAGCGAAGTAAGGATTGCGCTAAGGAACGCGAAGTAAGGGCCCATAATGGTGCCTCCTTTTAAATCAAAGGTATTGGTCGGCGGCCTCGTCGAAGACGGCAACGAAGCCAAGGGAGAAGTCGAAGCTAGCGTAGGCTAGGGCTTCGGTCATGTCGTGATCCCACCCTTCTAGGAAGATGGATACGACGACGCGGGTGGGCTCATCTTTGGGGAGCGCCGCGATGGGGATGGGGTGTTCGCCGGGGGTTTCATCATAGATGAACTCGGAAAGCGGTTTGGCGTCTTCCTTGGCGAACCTGATGTCGGATTTCTCCTCGTCAAGCATCCGGTGGGGTGCCTGATGGGTGGAGTTGAACACGTTCCTCTTTTCCTTGGGGTTTACCACGATGTCCTCGGAAAGGGGCGCGGTGTAGACGAGGGAGGACTCCCCTACCTCGCCATAGATGATTTCCTCGTTCTCGGCGTTGACGTCGTATCGGCCTAGCCCCATGAGGTCCAGGGGCCCCGCGTAGGAGACCTCCTCGTGCTCACCGAGTTCGGCGATGTTATAGAACGGGTGTCCTCCGCGCGAATATGAATAGAAGGAAACACGCGCGGCATTGGTGACGTTTTGGAGTTCGGCGAAGTCTTTGTCGTGGGCGATCGCCGCTTTGGAGTTCTCTTGCTCGTTAGCGACGGCTTCCGATGCCGGATTAAGGTAAAGGAGCGCGTTTTTAGGAGCGGTCACGTTGAATTCCATTTGGACGTAGGTGTCTTTGCTCGCCTCGGCGGTCTTGCCCTTTGAGCCACCCGGGCTATAGCCCGAATAGAAGTACGGGGTGAACTGCTTTCCGTAAGCGTAGTCCCCATGGAACATGTTGGAGATGTTGCCTAGTTTGATGTCCTGCTGCCCGAAATCCTCGAGGGTATAGGGAACAAGTTCGCCTTTTTCGTCGGTTTTATACGTCGTGGAGCCATCCGCCTCCCTCTTGCCGACCTGGAGATACATCGGGTCGTAATCGAGGGTCATGGATAACCCCGTGACGCGGAATCTCTCCTGGATCGAATACCAAGCGTAGGTGGAGGTCGCCGAAACCCCTAGGGCCGTGCCAAAAAGCAAAGATCCGACGAGAATCAAACGCTTCGTCGAAATCCCCGAACGATAGGTTCTTCGGTAACGGTTTTTCATGAAAATGGGTTTTGGGATTAGATGCCGACGGTGAGGCCGATGCCTAGCTGAGCTCCTTTAGGCGCGGAGCCATAGGCGTCTGGATCGAGGGCCTCGAAGTAGGCGATGAAGGTGATGCGGCGGGTTTTTCCCGCGGGGATGACGAGGTCGGTTGCGTCGAAGAGAAGGTCCCTGTCCGCGGCGTTATCGAAATTCACGCAGTAATCGTTCCCGGAATCGGAGTAGATCGACCTGCGTAGATAATACGGTTGCTCGGACTCATCCCCCGCTTCGGTGCGGGTGTACTTCTCCCAATCGGAAATCGCTTCCCTTAGATCGTTGCGGTCGTCGGTGGAAGGATCGCCTTGGGTCGTACCCATGTTGGTGATGTTCTTGTTGCCGTAATAGACGACGGAATCGTCAGGCTCCCCCACGTTGCCCTGGCGCATCACGATGCGTAGGTAGTCGTAAGGGTTCTTGGCGTCGTTAGTAGGATCGGTTCTTTTCGTTACCGCGCAGCGGAGACGGTAGAGAGCTTCCTCGGTTTTGGAGTCATTGCGAAGATAGAACGTGTAGATGAGGGCCTTGGATTCGCCTTTTTCGGTATCCACCAAATTGTGGGAACCCCCTCCCTGATCCGTGTCTAATTTCTCCTTCAGTAACTTGTCGTAAGCTTCCTTGACCGTAAGCGCGGTGGTCGGCCATGCGCTGCCTAGCGGATCCCCACGGAGATAGGATGCCGAAGTGGCTTCGCCAGTTGGTGAGATCGTCAACGAATAGTGGGCTTTTTGCTGTTGCTCAATCAGGTTATGGTCCATTTGGACGATAAAACCCTCAGCGCCACGGGGTAATGACATCAACACGATCACACCCACCGCGAGCGCCGCGCACGAAACTAAAATAATCGTCACCTTCTTCGCCTTCGCCATCCTGCCGAGCTTTTTGGATTTGCTGGCGGTTGATGACGGGCTATCAAAGGCCTGTTTTTCTTCGTTTTTGCTCATTGGGCAAACCTCCTATTTCGGAGACGACGACAAAACGCCCATATGGCCTACTCCCTTCCGTCTTTGCCGAGACGACGGGCCTCAACCTATAAGCGAATCAGTTGCCCAGATGTCGGTTACATCCCCTAGCCTTGCCGATGGCATCGAGGTTTTTCGCCGTCACCGCGTGCGGATAGGAAAACGTCTCCAGTGCGCCGTCTTCCTATCTTTCAAGCTCATTCGAACTTTTCACGTACCCATATGGTAAGCGCTTACATACGCGTTAGTCAAGTGGACGCAAACGGGTAGAAAGCGACGGAAGAAAAAGGCGTGGAGCTTAAATTGGCTTCCGAATCAGATCTTTTGGATCAGGCAAATCTAACTCTATATCACTAAGCCCATCTTCTTCTTTTGGGAGGAAGCCGGCCAAGTAATAAGGAAGCGTCACTTTATTTTCAAATTGACCGATGTTTTGGGCGGTCAGCTTCAAAATCACGTAACGTCCAGGATTGCTCGTTGAGGAGATAACGCTGTCTGAAAAACGGGTCTTTCCCTTGTTCGCTTTCACTTCGACAAGGGCGGTTTTGCCAGGCAGATTTGTCACAAAATCAATTTCCCCTCTTTCGCTAGGGGAGAAATAGTAAAGGGGCCTGCCACTTTTGCCAAAGGCATCGCAAACGATGTTTTCGTAAATCGCGCCTTTGAACGAATCCATAGAATCGAAGATGATTGACTCGGCGATGGAGGCATCAAGCTGCGAGCAAAAAAGCCCCGAATCGGCGAAGAACAATTTGAATTGGTTGGGCTTGGCGTACCCGGCTTGGATGGTGTCGATTTTCTCAAGGTTTTCGCATTTCCTAAGAAGCCCATAGTTCACAAGCCATTCGATTGCCCCTTCGTATTTCTCGCTTTTGGCGTGCGAATCCGCGAGTAGATTGTAGGTGAATTTGGTCGTCTTCTCCCTCGATAGCTGTGAGGGCATCGAATCGAGGACGGCGTTGATCTTGGCGTTCTCCACCGCTTTTACGTAACTTCTGCCGTCGCTTTTTAGGCGCGTTCCGAAATCGTCGCGATAAGAATCCACAAGCGACCGCTGCTCGCGACGGACAAGCGCCAAATCATGATGGGTAAAATAGGTTTTTACGATGTCTGGCATGCCTCCAACGACCATATAGAGTCGGAAGAGTTTGATCATGCTCTCGTGGACAGACGGATCGATTTGCCTCTTTTCCTCCACCGCACGATAGAAGCCCCGAGTATACCCCCTATCAAATCCGTATGCCCAAAGAAATTCCTCAAAATCCATGGGTTCAAAGCGGACGATCCTCTCATATCCAACCGGGATGAATTGCTGCATGTCCTCGTTATAACCAGATATGCCCAGCATAGACCCCGAGCAAATCACATCGTACCTACCGTCGATGCAAAAATTCTTGAGGCTGCCCCTTGCGATGGGGCAATCCTGAATCTCGTCGAAAACGATGAGGGTTCGCCCCTCAATGAAACTAGAGATACCAAGCGCGGCACTGATTCTCTCCTTAATGGCGTCGATTTTATAGTCCACGAAGATTTTTGCGTAATCCGCGTGGTTGCGGAAATCGATATAGATCACGGAATCATAGTTCTCGATCCCAAAGCGGAGTATCGCTTTCGTCTTCCCCGACTGGCGCAGACCTTTGACCATGAGTGGCTTGCGGTCAGGGGAACGTTTCCACGCCTCGAAAAAGTCGTTGATTCTGCGGCGATAGTAAATGCCGTCATCTTCGAGAATCAGGGGGTTGTTGGTCTGAATGTCTTGCCATTTCATGCTTCGATTATACAAAAAATCGAGATTTTCGACACCTTTTTGAATAGAAAAATCGAGATTTTCGACACTATTTCATGTGTATAAATCGAGATTTTCGACATTTTTGGATCTTTGCAAAATAGGTTAACCCTTTAGGGTTAATGCTCTTCTTCCATACTCAACAAATGGCAACGCTCTCGAAAAAGCCTTTTTCTGACCACAAAAAGCCCTGACCGAAGCCAGGGCATTGTGGGTGTTTGCCTCTTATTGAGCGCGATAGAGGGTGAGGGTCGCCGTCGCGTCGTCCCCGGTGCCGGAGATCGCAACGTCGAACTTCCACCCAAGGCTAACGCCGGAGTTCATCTTCTTGCCGTTGGCGAACTGGCTCTTGTAGTCGGCCATGTTGAAGGAAGAACCGTCGCCGAAGAGATCGGAGGCAGAGAGGTCACTCTCGCTATATTGGGACGCGGTCTTGTTGTTACGGACGAGCTGCAGGAGGTTGTAGCTGTCGTCAAGGCCGGAGTAGTCCTCGTCTCCAATAGAGTTAGTGAAGGCGGTCTCTACGCCATAAACGGACTTGGAATCCTGGACATCGGAAGTGAGATGGTCTAAGGAGCCGCCGTCGCTTTCGCTGGTGTAATAGACGAGCCTTGCGTCGACGTGCCAGAGACGGATGCCAACCGCTTTTGGACCCTGAGGATAGCCGGTGGTCCAGAGGTTCTCGCAATCGAAGGCGTTAAGGCCGGTCGGCGTATAGAGCTCGAGGAGGAAGTATTCGTCGAAAGGCGAGTTGGTGGAGTTCCACTTCGGAGCGAGCAAGACGATATCGTGGGTCTTCTGGAAGGCGCCGATCTCAATGATGCAGGATTCGGTCGGGATATAGGGGTTGGCCCAGCCATAGGACATCACGGAGAAGGGATCGTGGCCACCGACGTTGCAATCCTGCATGGAGAAGCCGCCGGCGATGCTATAACGGTTTTCACCGTAATCGTAGTAGTCATCGAGCCCGAAGACGTGGCCCATCTCGTGGATATAGGTATGGGCGTCGAGGGTGCAGTGCGAGCAATCGCCGCCGCCGTAGTTGGACTTGCCGGTCCTCTCCTGGGCCCTGGTGGAATCGTACATGAAGTCATAGGAAGCCCAGAAATAGGTGTTAGGTTGCGGGTTGGCGGTGTCGGGCTCCTCAATGTCGGGCTGCAGCCAATAGCAATAGGCCCAGAGGTTATTATCCTCTTCCCCCATCGATCCGCAGTCGGGAGCGCCATAGATCAGCATGACGCCATCGAGGAAGCCGTCGTGGTCGGAGTCGTAGTCGGTCTTTTTGGCGGAGGGGTTTTTGGTGAAATACCACTCGGTGGCCGCGGAGACCAAGTCGCTCGTCGGGTCGCTCGTTTCGGTGGCATCCGCCTTAAGGGCGGAGCTCGTCTTGCCGCATTCATACCAATCGGACACGGTGCCGGAAAGGGTGAGCGCGCCTTTGGATTCGGTCTCGTAGAAGGATTTGACCGAATTCCAACCGGTTTGCTCAGCAGTGCCTAGATAAGCGGTTTGGATGTCGCTGCGGACGTTTTCCTTGTTGGTGATGTAGGTGCTCGAATCGGTGAACCAAACCGGGATGATGAGGAGTTTGGGTTCGCCGCTAGTCGGGCAGGAGTCGATAGCGTAAGCCGCGTAGTCCCAATCGGTCAGATCAGAGTACTTGTATTCAGTCGCGGTCTTGGTCGAAGGAGCGGTTCCCTTGGAGGGGTCACCCCAAGTGGTCGGCTTAACCGCACCAAAGGTGAAGGAGATGCTATAGAGCACGACCCTCTTCTTCTTTTGGGCGGTGAAGGTGATGGACTGAGAGCCCTCGTCATCCGCGCTGAAGGTGTAGTTGTATTGGGCTTTGCCGCCAACGGTTACGGACTTGGCTGAAGAGCCGTCAGGAACAACCTGAAGGGCGGGGCTGGAGTCGGTGCCGAAGGCTTTGGCAACCACCGAGACGGACTTCACGACGATTTCGTCAGAGAAGGTGACGGTGAGGGTGCCTTCCCCGTTGCTCGTGCCAAGCTTGATGGCGCCGGATTCGGCGTTGACGCCACTGGCGGTGATGGATTCGATGGTGCTCTTGGAATCGCCCGAGACGGAATAGTCGCTCGATTTGAACGCGGCAAAGCCGGTCGTCGAGAAGGTGACGATCGCGTCGCCGGAAGCGGGCTGGACATCGGGATCGTCCGGAGTATCCGAACCAGAGCTGCTGCTGGAAGATCCGCCACCAGAGCCAGCGACGAGCTCGAGGGTCAAGGATTTGATGATAACCCTCTTGCCGCCTGCGTTGTTTTCGAAGGCAATGGAGTTAGAAGAAGTCGTCCCAGCAAAGCTGAAGACATATGTGGATTCGGAGGCCACGCTCTTGGAAGAGGCGGTGACTCCTTCGGGGGTGACGGAAAGGGTGACGTCAGAATCGGTTTTGCCGTTCGTGTTGGAATATGGGAGGGCAACGGCCGAAACGGATTTCACCTTAACGGAAGAGCCAAAAGACAAAGTGAAAGTGCCAATCGGAGTGGTCGCGCTTTTGCTCGCGCCTATACGAATGCCATTGGTGGAACTCGTGTAGACGGCATCGGTGGTCGCGCCGCTAATCAAAGAAGCGCCACTGCCAGAGATGGTGGAATAAGTGGATAGCGCTTTGGTAATTTTGCTGTCGTTACCAGAGGTCGGCGCGTTGAACGTGATCGTCGCGGTCTGAACCTCTTCTTGGGGGGTCGAACTGGAGCTGCTAGAAGAACTTCCCGAATCGGAGGAAGAATCCCCTGACGCGGAGCTATCTGAAGAGTCTCCTTGCGAGGATCCGCCGGTCGAGGAGGAAGTGTCCCCGGTTGAACCGGAAACATCCCCAGATGGAGAGGACGAACTGGAAGGTTGATCGCCACCGCAGCTGCCGAGGGTGAGCAAGGCAAGGCTTAGGATCAATAGTTTTTTGTTGGGTTTCATGATGGAACTCCCTTATGCCGAGCCACTATACCACGGCCGAAGAGGCTACACGCAAAGACAATTCGAAAAAAGGAAATAAACTAGTTTCATTTTGGCGGTTTCCATAGAAGCAAAGAAAACCCGAACTCCAGTAGAATTCGGGTCTTTTCGGTTTATTTGGCTAGCAGGAACGCCTTGTAGCCCAGATAGGCTTCGTAAACGTCGACTTTGGAAACGATTTCCATCGGCGCGTGCATGTTATGGACGGGAATGCCGGCATCGATGACGTTCATGTTGTAGTTGCCAAGGATGTAGGCGATCGTTCCGCCGCCACCCTGGTCGACGCGGCCAAGCTCGGCGTTTTGCCAATTGACCTCAGCTTCGTCCATGACCTTCCTGATCCAGGCGTAGTATTCGGGGTTCGCATCATTGGAACCGCCTTTGCCACCCCTGCCGGTGTACTTGTTGAAGACCAAGCCCTGGCCGAAGTAAGCCGCGTTCTTGGGGTCGTTGACCTGCGGATATAGGGGGTCGAACCCGGCGGAGACGTCGCTAGAGAGCATCTTGGAATTCTCCATGATGATCCTGGCCGCGAGCATCGGGTTCTTTTCTCCGGAAGCGGCGGCGAGTTGGGCGATCGTGTTCTCGAAGAAGAGGGATTGGGCGCCCGTCGCACCGACGGAGCCGATCTCTTCCTTGTCCACGAGGATGCAGCAAGAGGTGAATTCGGGGTCCTCGATATCGAGGATGGCCTGCAAAGAGGTGTAGGCGCAGACCCTGTCGTCATGGCCATAGCCGGCGACCATCGAACGGTCGAGGCCATAATCCCTGGCGGGTCCGGCGGGAGTGACTTCGATTTCGGCGGAAATCAGGTCTTCCTCCTCAACGTCGTATTTCTCTTTGAGAATCGCGAGGATGTTGGCCTTCACGGGTTCCTTCTCGGCGCCTTTGAGGGGGATGGAGCCTAGCGAGATATCAAGCCCTTCGCCTTCAATCACCTTGGCCCCCGGTTTCTGGAGTTGGTCCTGGGCGAGGTGGATGAGCAAATCGGTGATGCCGACGACTGGATCAGCCGGGTCTTCGCCGATGCTAACCTCGGCCACGGTGCCGTCCTTTTTGCAGATGACGCCATGGAGGGCGAGGGGGATGGTGACCCACTGGTACTTTTTGACGCCGCCATAGTAATGGGTGTCACCAAGGACGAACCCTTTGTCCTCGTAGATCGGATGTTCCTTGAGGTCGAGGCGCGGGGAGTCGATGTGTGCCCCGAGGATGCGTAGGCCTTCGATGAGCGGCTTCTTGCCGACGACGTAGGCACAGACGTTTTTGTTCTTGTTGACGAAGTAGATCTTGTCGCCGGGCTTAACCCCTTTGAGCCCCTCCGCCTTTTTGAATCCTTTGGCTTCGAGGGCAGCGATGGCTTCCTTCGCCACGAGCCTTTCGGTTTTGCCAATGCTAATGAACTCCTTGTAGCCTTCGGCGAAGTCCATGATCGGCTTCTTGTCTTCGTATTTTTCCCATGCGTTTTTGCGATACATGTTCGATACCTTCCTTTCAGGGGGCTATTCTACCGCTCTTTCGCTTTTTGAAAACAAAAACGCTCAGTTTTCGAAAACCAAGGGGTTTTGCAAAGAAAAAGGAGGAACGATGTCCTCCGATTTCTTTTGGCTCTGTAACTTCTGATGGGG
>DKRQ01000028.1 GCA_002472275.1 Caryophanales bacterium UBA7278
TCGTTTGTTAAAACAGAGCGCAATTTGTATAAAACTAGTAAAAATGTGAAACGATCGGATCGAGTGTAAGTCCGGGAAGAAATACGATTCCAAGTCCATCGAGGGTTTTTCGAAAATCGAGGGCACCAATTATGACTTTGGCGGATCGCGCATCCTTTGCCTCTAAGACGAGCCTTACCGTTTGGCGCACAACGTATTCGCGTATCCGGTAAGGGTTATATAACTTGGCGATCGCGTCGAAATAGGGAAACCGGCCTCCGAAAACGCGGATAGTAAAAAAGAAAAATAGTTTTTCCATCTGTGACAGCTTTGTTGCAACGGGCGGTTTATGATAATGCCGTCGAAAGAAGGAAAGTAGTTATGCCGCACTTAACCAAAGAACAATTGAACCAGGTCAAATACGTGTCCCTCGAGGACTATTGCACCCGCGTCGACCAGATTGAGGAACTCGAGGACAAACTCGCGTTCACCACACGTTATATCCTCACCCATGGCCAAGGGGGCGCCAATCCCGACCACCCCATCGAGGACGTCATCAAGGTCGCCCACATGAAGATCGCCGAGAAATCGGCGGACCTCAAGGAGTTCTATCAGGAGACCGACGCCAATAGGGGACGGGCGGACGGAATGGTGAACCCCACCGTCCAAGCTTACGAAGACGACCTCGGCAACCAGATGTTCATCGCTAATCCCATCGGCTACCTCAAAGGACAGGCCAAGGCGGCCGCGGCCGAGGTCCAGGCGAAGAAGTGGAAGGAAGAGAATGACATCCAGGCCATGATCAACCTCCACCGCCTCGAAAACGATGTCTTCACCGACCAATTCGCCGCCAAGATGAGCGAAGCCGTCAAGAAACCGGCCGTCTTCGGCATCAACTTCCGCCTCGAGAGGGCCTTTGGAGGCGCCAGGGCCTTCAAGAAGGCCGTCGATGACACCAAGCCCGGCATCCTCTCCAGGATGTTCGGGACCAGGTCCGTTGCCGCGGCCAACCTCGACTCCGCCTGGAAGGCCTTCAACAACCCCAACCACGCCCTTAACGGCGACCTCCCGACCATCCAAGACGCCGCGACCAAGTACCTCCAGCACGTCCTTCCCGATTGGAAGCCCGATCGCCTCAAGAACATCCCGACCGCGGCGGACATCGCCCGTCTTAGCGGCACCAAGAAAGCCCGCGCGGAGTTCAGCATCAACATTCTCAAATCGGTCAAAGAGCAAAAGGCCATGGAAGTGGGCTATGACGAGATGGTGGAATCCTGCCAGGAGAAGAACCTCTCCTTCGAGAATCTCCCGGGGCAGAAAGAGGTAGCCAATCCCGTTCACGAAAACGCGGCATCCTTCCAGCAGGAAGTGGAACACGACATGGCCGAGGAGAACAACAACCTCATCAACCAGGATAACGAAGTCCAGGAGGAACAGGCTAACCTCGATAAGGACGAGATCGAACTCGAATAAGGGCATAAGCCCTTATTTTTTTGCATTTGACCCGCCTGGGCCTTCTTATTCGCGGATTGGCGCCTGCGGCATATCGCCTTAATGACTTTGAGCGCCCCTTAGGCTAAATCGGGGAAGAACCCCGGGTCATCGACGTGGATGGTGGCCCCTTGGATCGTGGCGGTCAGGCTGATGAACGACGAGGTCAGGGGAAGCGGGAACTTGAAAGTGATCTCCGTTTGTTGGCTGTTCAAATAGGAGAACCTCGTTCTGACTGAGTAATCGCCGAATTGGATCATCATTTCGCGGTATTGGGTTTGAAGAATATAGATCTTGCAATCCTTGAGAAGCCCATACCCGGTCGCCGTATATTCGGTAGATTCGATCCCATTGTACATGTTTTCGGAGGGGGCGATCTTATTGTTATAGATGTCGGCGTACACCCGGACTCCACCTAGTTGGCCAGAGAGCAGGATGGTGTTCTGCCTATCATCGACGATGTCGTAAGTTCCGGTGCGATAGAAATCCTTTTCCGAATACGCGGAAGCGACGGTCGCCTTGTACCCATTAGCGCACGTGAGGAGCTCCTTGATGTAAAGAGACCCATAGGATCCGTTCTCGTCGAAGCCTAGAACGACCGGATAGGCCGTACCGGTCGTCGTGTAGGTGGTATTAAAGCCCTCGTCTTCGCCGATATCGGTCAGCACGAAGTTGATGAACTGCTTGATCGGGGCGTAGTCCTTGTAACGTACCGTATAGGTGAATAGCCCTTCCGAATTGGGGTCCACCTTCGAGAAGTCGAAGTCCTTGTATTGGAATCGGACGTATTCGAAGTCTCCGTCGTAATAGAAGAACGACGCGCCGATTTCATTGTTTTCGATATAGCTTTCTAGGTCCGTTCCGACCTCGAGTTCGGTAGGCATATTGAAGCCCACCATCGCCTGATAGCAGGTCCCATCGTAAACGTGATAGGTGCCCGATTGCAAGGCGCCGGTATCCAGCCTGAAGGTGAATTCGTGGTCACCTGCGACGGAAAAGGGGTGGCTATCGAGGGAGAGGTCGTTCAATTCGGAGAATTTGAGGGTGCGGGTAAAGCAGGCGATGCCGACGGTATGGTTAGGCCCGGCGTTGCTTTTCGCGGAGCTATATCCGTTTAGATAGACGTAGGTGTACAGGTAGACGTTGAAGTCCGGAATGTCCAGATCGTTATCTTGGATCTTGACGTTGTCCGCATGCGCAAAGCGATAAGTGACGGTCTTGGTATAGTAGGCGAACGCGGTCGCGTGAGCGGTGACGTGCCCATAGTCCCTGTAGGTGAAGTCGAAGGTGATCGCGGATTCGATTCCCGGGTGGATGATGTCATGGTAGTCCTCGTTGTCCAAATGGATGGACAAGTTGGAGACGTAAGGATCGTCGAGCCGGATGCCGCGATACGTGGTTTTGCCGTCTACGTTGGCCTTGAATTCGACGTCGACGACGATGCTGTGCAAGTCGATGGAATCGGCGACGGTGTTGTAGTATTTGTATTCGTCATCAAAGATGCCGCGGGTGGAATGGTTTTCGATGTAGATGAAATGGTCGGGCCTACGGGCGCCTTTCTCGTTATCGGAGTAATCGGTATAGGTGTAGGAGACCGGGGCTTCGCCATAATAGGACTGGCCGACGCTTGCGGTTTTGCTCTCGACGACATATCCGGGGTTCTCAATGCAGGTGAAGTCGATGGCAAAGGAATTGAAATACATTGGCTTGGTCGTGTCCAAAGGAGCGACTTTGTAATAGGAAGGCCGCGGGGTCGAGAAGGTGATGATTCCGTTTGCGTCGGGCTCATAGATATTGCTGCCGGCGCATGTCTTGTTTTTGCTGTCGCCCACTAACACGGAGACATTGTCAAAGTCGGTGAAGGTCATTTGGTACATGCCGTTGATGGGACTATGCTCGATGCTGGTTTCCATCACGTTGCCGAATAGGCCAACCTCAGAGACATAGATGCGGCTATCGTGATAGGAAATGCCTTTTTGGTAAATGGTGAGCCCGGTCCCTCTTTCCGTGACGACGGTATGAGGGTCGACTGGGCCAGGGTTGTTCTGGAGCTGGCGATTGTCGTAGGAAAAGACCAATTTTATCGGGGTTTCGTAGGCTTGGCCCGAGAAGAGCTTGGTGGATAGGCGCGTGGAGAAGACGGCGCCTAGGGCTACGATGGAGAGCGTTAGGCTAGCTAGGAGCAACGATAGTTTCTTGGTAATCTTCATAATATAGGCAAATTATAAGGCTTGGTGCCCGACGTAAAAGCGTTTCTTTTGTGCACGCAAAAAGGCGCCGGTTTCCGACTATGCGGCTATCCAAAAAGTCCCAAAAACCGCATTTATTGCCTATAAAAAAGACTGCGCTTCCCGCACGCCAGCCGGCTGTTGCGATTTACTTGCTAACTAACGACTTATAAAACAAGTGATGCGCTGCGTTGTGTTAGCCTGGAGACGGTATTATAATTTTCCTGAAAAATGTAGAATTCTACAAAAAAGAAGAAAGTTATGATTCCCCGCGATAAGTATTTAGGCCAATTAATAATGGGCATGGGAAACGGATTCCCGAAGATCGTTACCGGCATTCGTCGCTGCGGCAAATCCTATTTGCTTAAGGAGATCTTCAAAAGCCATTTAATCTCTTTGGGCGTGAAAGAAGAGCAATTCCTTCTTGCCGAACTAGACGACGACGCCAATGCGAATCTGCGCAACCCCCTAACCCTCAGTGCCTTCGTCAGAGAAAAGGCAAAAGGGATGCAGGACACTCTTTATGTCGTCCTGGATGAGATCCAGCGAGTCTTTGAAATCGTCAACCCCGAACTGACCGGTGGACAGATCGTCCTAGCCAAGAAGGGGGACGCCCAGACGATTTCCTTCGTCGACGTGGTCATGGGACTCGCCTCGGTCGCAAACATCGATCTTTACGTGACGGGAAGCAATTCCCGCATGCTCTCCAGCGACATCGTCACCCAGTTCCGCGACAAGGCGACCCAGATCCACGTGGCGCCACTTTCGTTTTCCGAGTACTACGCCTATGTTGGTGGAGCCAAGTCGGAGGCTCTTTACGAATATCTCCTCCACGGAGGGATGCCTTTGGCGGTCCTAAAAGAGCGGAGTGAAAAAGAGGAGTATCTAAAAGGGCTCTTTCGAACGACTTATTTCAAAGACATCTTGGAGCATCATGGGTTCCAAAAGGATTGGGCGCTGGACGAATTGGCCGACGCCTTGTCCTCTTTGGTCGGGAAAATCATCACCGCTGAGAAAATCGCGAACACTCTCCGCAGCGCAGGCAAAACATCGCTGGATCCGAAGACGGTGGAGAGTTACATCGATTCCTTCGTCGACGCCTTCCTCCTTTCGGAAGCCTCCCGCTATGACGTGAAAGGCAGATCCTTGATTGGGGCGGGTCGAAAGTACTATTTCACCGATACTGGGTTAAGGAACGCAAGGCTGAACTTCGGATTCCCCGACATTGGACAGCTGATGGAAAACGCCGTCTACAACGAACTTCTATACAATGGGTACCAGGTAAGCGTTGGCATGGTTCCGACGGTTGGGAAGGATAAAGACGGGAAAAGCGTGCGCAAGGATTACGAAATCGATTTCGTGGCGAGGAAAGGGTACGAAGTTCTATACATTCAAATTTGCCAAAGCGTCGCCGACCCGAATGTGCTGAAGAAAGAACTCAGGCCATTTGATTTTGTGCGCGGAGAAGCGAAAAACGTCCTTGTGATTGGCGACCCGATTCCCGAAACCCGGAATCAAGACGGAACCTATGTGGTGGGCATTGCGGATTTCCTTTTGGGGTTATGATTTTCGGAGAACTCGCAAAAGCGACATAACGGGTCAGGAAAATTAAAAAACTCAAAAAAAGACCAGTAATATCGTGCAAAATAGGCACTTAACGCATTAGAACCTCCCGCATCGTGCTCCACGAATTGAAATTGTCTCGACATAGTCGGGACTTTTTAATAATTACGTTTATCTACCGCACGATTACCGCACATTTTTCGGAGCTTTTCTAGCAGAGCAATATCTAGATATTGCCACTTCTGAATTTCAAAGCCTCGACACCGAATGCAAAGCGTTTTTGGATTCTCATCTCAAATTGTTTTTTGCTGTTGGAGGCGAAAAAAGCCTCGCGACGCAAACCTTGTTTTCATAAAAGGGGGATAAACGCGGATCGAGGCGTCTATTTTTGTTCCCCGTCCGGGATGAAGACGCGAATAGTGGTGCCCCCATTTTCGCTCGGGGAGATCGTCAGCGTTCCCTTGATGGCGGAAAGGCGCTCGCGGATATTGCTGAGGGCAATGTGTGGCTCGCCGTTATCGTCTTCCGAGATTCCGGGGCCATTGTCCGATGCGATGATCAGGCTGCCTTTCTCGGTTTTCTCGGTTTTGATCCAAACGCGCAAAGGCTCTGCGTCGTCGAGGTTCACCCCATATTTGACGGCGTTCTCCACAAGCGGCTGCAATGTGAGGGGAGGGAGGCGGAACAACGTGTGAGGCGTGTCGAACTCGACTAAGAGTTTATCTTCAAGTTGCGCCTGAACGACCGCGAGATAGGCGCGGGTGTGCTCTAGTTCCTCCGCGAAAGGAATGGGGCTCTTGCTGGCGATCGCCTTGAAGTTCTTGCGGAGGTACGTGCTGAAATCCAACGTGACCTGCTGCGCTTTCTGGGTGTCTTGCGCGCAAAGGTAATAGATGCTCGTCATCGTGTTGTAGATGAAGTGGGGGCGCATCTGAAGCACGGCGATGCTCGCGCGTTGGTCTGCGATTTCGCGTTGCTGCGACAGGTATTGCCCGACCTGAACCGCGACGATGATCCCAAGCATCGAAAGGGCGCTGATGGAGACGGCGATGACGATAAGGAGGAAAACGTCGGCAAATGCCTGAGCGATCATCGCGAAAAGCAATGGGATCAAAAAGACAAGGAAGGCGGTGAAGTATTTTTTGCCAAGCGCTTTCCTCCTGTGGATGATTTCGAATAGATTGATGGTGATCAAGGCGAGTATCGGAACGAGCAAAACCCAATAGAAGCGCCCGCGGACGAATTGGTTATCTGGCGTGAAGTAGTAGATGGCGTCGGTGAATTGGGCGATGGAAAGCAGAACTAACAGCGACGCGCACAAAGACAACGAGACATAAAACAAGGGGGTTTTGAAGGGGTTTTTGCCGCGGCAAAGCGAAACATAGGCCGTCAAAAGCGGAAGCAACACGGAAGGAAGAAACGTCTCGACGAACGAAACGATTTTGCCTACCCAAGCCAGATTTGGATTCTGATAGACGAGCAAATCGATGACGTAGGCGACGATGCTTAAAGCCAAAATCGAGAAGGAGGGTATGAAGAAGGTTTTGCTGTTTTTGTTTAGGGCAGGGAAGGCGCAGGAAACCACCAAGCCCAGCAAAACAAGCAGCAGCAGGGCGCCACCGACGAAAAAGTAGGCATAGGTCAAAGCCTCCTCGTTCACGCGATGATCCCTCCGGTCGAGAAGGGGTGTCGGAGTTTCTTAAGCTGTGCCTTCACGCCTTCTGCCGTAATCGGCTTGACCATGAACCCGCTCGCCTCCGTGCCCCATGCATCGACGCCATAGTCGGGATAGGCGGTAAGGAAAACGGCATTCATGCGCGGATTGACCTCGATCAGGGCGTTGCAGAGATCGATTCCATTGACCAATCCGAGCTCGATGTCCAGAAAGGCGAGGGCGACCCGGTTTTCTTTCGCGAATTCAAGAGCTTGAGAGGGACTGCTGAAACAAACGACCAACGCTTTCGGTAGGACCTCTTCAATTAAGGGCGCGCTTCCCGCAAGTACGATTGGGTTGTCGTCCACCACGATGACAATGGGGTGGGTCGCGTTTTCGTTCGCGGCATCGAGAAGGTCCGTGACGTCGACTTCCAGAATCTCGGCGATTCGGGCCACGATCGTCGCGCTTGGCAAACGCCGGTCCGCTTCCCAATTGGCAACGCTGGAGCGGATGACGGGCAAACGATCCGCAAGTTGTTGCTGCGATAGCCCTTTTCGTTTCCTCGCCGCCAAGAGCGCTTGTCCGAACGTCAGTCTTTTATTCATCTGCCAACAATCCTTTTTGCGGTTTTGGGTAATACCAAAATATTTTACAAGAAAACAAGAGACGTAAAAAAGGTTTCAATCCGAAACGCTCTATAGAGCGGATCCACCAGTCCAATTAGAATACATTCGTTTAAGGAGATTGAAACAATGAAAGCTCAAAAAATCGTTATCTTCCTCGCAAGTCTCGTCCTGCTCGCCTCTTGCGGAGGGAATGGCTCCTCGTCCGCGTCGAGTTCCGATCCGACCACCTCGAGCTCCGCCGCCAAAAAGACCATGAATTTCCTCAAAGATGGGCAATATTACATGGACGTCCCCAACGACGTCGTCGCCTCTTCCGACCCGGAGAAAACCCCCCATCTTAGGATCAACGGCACCTCCATCACGGGCGACCGCAAGGACGACCTCGGCGGGAAATTCGAACTTACCGCAGAAGGCACCTTTGCCCAAGACCTCTATGTGACTGTCGCCAAATCCGAAGGAGAAGGTCATATCAGCGCCAAAGCATACGGTCCCATCGACAAAGCCGCGGTGAACGAAGCCTTGACCAGAATCTCCTCTGGAGAGGTCCCCAACAAAGTCTTCGTCGCCTTCAGCACGACCAAGGCAAGCTGGCCCAAGGGCCTCGACGAGGAAATGGACCAAGAGATTGAGGCCGTTTGGGGGCTCCTCGGCTAATCCATATCCATTCCTAATGAGGTAAAAACTCGCGAATAAGATCCTTTTACGGTGAAACTTCCTGGCACGCTGGGAAGTTTTTCTTCCCTTCTTTTCCGCCGAATTTTCAGAAAGCGGTTTCCGTGGCTTTTTTATAAAAAAGCCTGTGATTATTTGCCTATTTAGGTATATATTTTTCGACGGTAAAAACCATGGGATTCCTGACAACCAACATCTTTCGAATCAAAGGCAAAACCCTGCAGATCCTCGTCAACTGCCTGCTTTCCGCCCTCGTTTCGGCCTGCCTCATCCTCATCGTTTTGTTCGCGGGCATTCCCAATCCGAACCTCATCCTCATGACGGGCATCGTCGTCATCACGGTACTCCTTGGATTTTTGCCGGGGCTCATCCCCTCGATCTCGTTGATCGTCTATTCGTTCTGGTTCTTCTCCACCAACAACGACTTCGCCACCTTCACCCCCACGAATGGGACCAAAGTCGTCGTCACGATCGTCACCGGCATCCTCTGCTATGGCTTCGTCGGCGTCATCAACTACCTCTACGCGAAGAACACGACCAAGCTCATGGATTCCAATAGGACCTTGGTGGACGCGAATCAAGAACTCAAAAGAATCTCCGAAACGGATGCGCTTACCCACGCGAAAAACCGTTACTCGCTCCGCCATGACTTCCCTTCCTACCTAGGCAAGGACACCCAGATCCTCGTCTTCGACGTCGATAACTTCAAATCCATCAACGACACCTATGGCCACCAGGCGGGGGACACCGTCCTCTCTGAGGTGAGCCGTTTGACCAAGGAGATCTTCGAGGAGGAGGGCGTCTACCGCTACGGGGGCGATGAGTTCGCGGTGGTCAAGTCCACGTTCACCCTCTCCGAGTTCAAGGAGTCGGTCGCTAGGCTTAGCGATTCCGTCCACGAGGTCGAATTCGAGGGGAAGAGAATCGACGTCCGCCTCTCGGTCGGTTACACCTATGGGGTTCCCGAGGAACTCGAGGACCTCCGCGGCATGCTCCGTTACGCCGATCAGCTCATGTACGAGGTCAAGTCCGGCGGCAAAAACGGGGCCCTAGGAAGGCCATACAGCAAGAATGTCTGAGGCGAAAAGGGCTTCCTGCAATCGCTCAAGGCAGATTGCAAGAGCGTTAATTGCCCTCGCCTTCCCATTTCCATATAATATGCCGGAACCTAAAGGTTCTTTGAGGTCGAAAACATGAAAAGATCACTGATTATGCCGCTTGTAGCTCTTGCCGGGGCGGCTTGCGTTACCACGCTTGCGTTCGGGGCGTCGGGCAGATTCACGGCCCCGCGGGTCGCCGCGGCGGATCCCGCTGAGGAGCGCAGCGTCACCTTCGACGCGAATTGCACCGTCGAGAAAACGGAGGGGAACTACGTAGTTTTTTCCACGACCACCGAAAACGGAAACAAAGTCGGGCTTTGCGGATTGCTCGACGCCGATGGCCCTCTTTCCTTCAAGAACTATTCCTTTGGCGAAATCTACCTTTACAACAAAAACAATACCTTCCCGGCGTCCGTTCCTGAGTTTCGCGTTCATGAGTTTCGTAACATTTCTGCCATAAATGCCGAGTTTTATGCTGAATGGGCACTGACGATAGGCTGGGGTGAGAAAAGCAGTCGGAACTTGAGCAACGGGAATAGGATCGATTTGGACTCCTCGTGTTATCCTGAACATGAGCCCACTTTATCCAGCCCGGATTACACCTATAACAAAACCAGCATCACCTCCATCAAAGTCTTCTATGTGTGCTGACCGAGCAAAAGGAACCCAAATTCAAAACCGCTATTGTCGTTAGGCAGGGGTAAAAGCGGCAAGAACGTCCAGACAAAGAAAAGGCGCCCGCGTGGCGCCTTTAATTCGTATCCCGTTATTCGATGTGGTCGGAGGGGATTAACTTCCCCGATTCGATGGCCTTCAGAGCCTCGTCTAGAGGTATGGCTTTGCCATAATGGTAACCCTGCAGCCTGCCGCATCCGGACTTGGCCAAGAAGGCGGCCTCCTCGGCGGTCTCGACGCCTTCGGCGAGGGTCTTCATGCCGATCGAATCCGCCATCGAGATGATGGCCTTCACGATGGCGCCGGCCTTGGGGTTCTCCTCGAACCCGCCAAGGAACTTCATGTCGATCTTGAGGACGTCGAAGGAATAGTCCTTCAAAACATTGAAGGAGGAATAGCCCGACCCAAAGTCATCGAGCCAGATCGCATAGCCTAGCTCGTGGAGCTTGTCCATGGCCTTCCTTAGTAACCCCTCGTCGTCCATGAGGGCGCTTTCGGTGATCTCGACGTGGAGGAGGTTTTTGGGGACCTTGTAATCGGAGACGGCCTTCTCTAGCACGGCGACCGCGTCCATGAGCTCGAAGTCGAGCCTGGAGAAGTTAATGGAAACGGGTAGGGCGGGCTTGCCTTCGTCTAAGAGGCGGCGGAGGTCTTTGCAAACCGCGCGGATGATGGCCTCGTCGAGCTTATGGATGAGGCGCGTGTCCTCGAGGATGGGGACGAAGGAAGCGGGGGACATTAGTCCCTTGACAGGGTCGATCCAGCGGACCAAGGCCTCATAGCCGCATAGTTTGCCGTCTTTGGCCCAAACGACGGGTTGATAGTAGGGGCGGATCCACCCTTCGGCGGCGGCTTTGTCCACCATGTGGATCACGTATTGCATCTGCTTGAAGCCCTCGTGCATGCCGAGGTCGTATTGACGGTAGATCCTGCCACCGAACCCCTTGATGGTGGAGCAGGCGAAGCGGGCGCGGTCGAAGGGGCGTTGCTGGTTTTCTTCTTTCCTGCGGAAAGGATAGCCGCCTACGTGCACCCCGGGGCCGATCTCGGGATCTAGGTCATGGACTTTCTGGTTAAGGGAATCGATCTTCTCCTCGAGTCCCTCTGGGGAGACAAAGGCGAGGAAATGGTCGTCGGCTTGCCTGGTGACGAGTTCGCCAGGGAAGGTCTCTTGGATGGCCTGGCCGACCTTCTTTAAGAAGAGGTTGCCTTCCTCGAAGCCGCGTTGGTCGTTGACGAGCTTGAAGCCCGTGACGTCGATGAAGAGGTAATAACGTTCCCCTTCCTTGAAGTCGTTGGCGTCGACTTCCTTCTGAACGAGGTCGAGGAAATAGGCGAAGGAGTGGAGGCCGCTCACCCTATCGACGGTCGCGAGGATCTGCATGCCCTCGGCCTTGGACGCCTCGGAAACACGTTGGTGGTAGATGGAGAAGGTGACGATCGCGAGGAAGGCGAAGAAGATCCAGTAGTTGACCATGTCGCCATCGAAGAAGGGGCGCCTATCCGCGACCGATTGGAGCAGGAGCAGGAAAATCGTAAAGATGCCACCTAGCATCAAAAGGGAGACGTATGGCTTCCAGATGAGCAAACAGCCGACGACGAAGGCCACGGTCAGGAAGCAGATGATCTGCTTGGGTTCCGAGCTGCTTAGGAAATCGCTATAGGAGACCTTGATGCCAAAGGCCATGCAAGCCACCGCGAAGGCCACGATGACGAGGATGATCCAGGGGGAGCTGAGTTTCCCTTTCTTCAATAGGACGAATTCGGACGCGTATACGCATAATGCGAGAAAGGCGCCCGAGGAATAGAAGATCACCATGAGGGCGACCTTGACGGGGTCGCTAGAGAACCTTTCGAAGGTCAGTAGGGGAATGAATAGAAGTAACGGGGTGTTTAGGCCCATCGCCCAGGCCACGCGCTTCTTGAGGGGGGCCTTATGAGAGAGGACCGACATGCAGAAGGAGAAAAAGGAAAGGCCCATGAAGAGGTAGAGCCAGAAGTTCGAGGTGTATTGGAAGAAGTTGATGGCGGTGTTGCCCGTCTGCTCGAAGAAGATCTTGTGGATGCCCCTGATGATCATCCAGATCTCGAAGCCGAAGATGACGATGCACATGAAGGCGCCGGAACGGAGGTTGGCCTCGTTTAGGTAGTCCTTGACGTAACGGCTGTTCCTAGGGAAGCCGAAAAGTAGGGCGAGCTTCTTAAGCAGGAAAAGCAGGCGATTGCCGGGTTTGCGGTCTTTTTCGTTCATCGTGACAAGTGTAATACGCTCGAGCGGAAAGTGTAATCCATATTCTTTGCGTGGCTCGTTTACCGGTCCTTGGGATAAAACGCCTACTAATGTAGAAAAGGCCTTTTCGTGGTGGACAGCAACCATCCCTCTTTTATAATGAAGAGTCATAAGGAGGCCCCGACTGGAAGGACGCCCTCTAAGCATAGAAATGGCGTCGTTTTCCTCTAAGTTAGGGCTTTTGTCCACGGGAGGGACATTTATGAAGAGAAGATTAAGGATCGCGGGATGGGCGTTAGGCCTGTCTTTGGCGATGGCGGGCATCGGGGCAGCCGTTGGAGCGTCCCAGGGAGCGCCGGTGGAAGCAGGGGCGGTCAATAACGACACCGAGTATGCCTTGATAAATAGCACCGATGACCTTGAGACCGGCAAGAGCTATATGATCACCAACGGAACCGAGGGAACGGTCAAGACGATGATCAAAACCGCGAATACCAACAACCGTCGGACGACCGAGGTCACCGTTGATGAGACGACGCACAGAATCACCAGAGGCGCCAATGCCTTGAGTGTCACTCTGGAGGAAAAAGAATCCGTCTTGCACTTCAAAACAGATAACTATGGAGGAACCGCTGGCTATTTCGCCTCGGCAGATGCCGGTACCAACAGCAATTATCTGCTCGTTTCCGCCACGGCAGGGGCGGTAACCATTTCCTTCAGCGGGGACGCCGCGGTTATCAATGTTGGTCCGCATGCCTCTAGGAAAATCCTGCGCTACAACGCAGGAAGCGGGTCGACGCCTACGCCTCTTTTCTCCTGTTACTCATCGGGCCAGGCCGCTGTCTATTTATGGAAAGAGGTGGAAGTTGAAACCGGAGTGGCGACCGGGGTCCAGATCACGACTACCGGTACCCCGTATGTCGGCGAGACCCTTGCTTTGACCGGAACCGTTTCCTATCAAGCGAAAGAAGCCGATCACCGCGTCACATGGAGCGTTGAAAGCGGCGACGCCACCGTCAACGAGTCCGGAGTTGTGACGGTTGGCACGGCAGAATCCGTGATTAAAGCCCTGGCCGAAGATAAGGGCGCAGGAGGCGTGGATGTCTATGCGACATACACCGTGACACCCGTGGCCAATCCGATCACGAACGTCGCCTTCGATACGACCGGCGCGAAAAAAGCGTATTTGACTGGGGATTCGCTAGATATCTCCGGCGTCGTGGCGACTGCCACCTACACTTCGGGCAATACCCGTCCATATGCTTTGAAAGCTGCCGATTTCAGTGGCTTTGACTCCTCGGAACCCGTCGCGAGCCAAACCATAACGATCAACGTCATCGCCGATGAGCATAACTATTCGACCTCCTATTCGATTTCGGTTTCGACTTTGCCGGCTCTGAAGTTCGGCACGGACTACAACAAAATCACCGCCGTCTCCCAAAACCTCACGGACGAATATGACCGCGGTTGGGCTTTTGCCGCCGATTTCGGCTCTCAAACCAAATCGTTCTCGACTTCCGCCGACTATGCGCAAATCGGCGCCGGCAGCAGTTCTGGAAAATGGGTTTCCACCGTGTCCTTCACCAGGGATTTCGGAGAGACGCCTTATACCTTTAAATCGTTCTCGATCAAGCTCAGTGGCTTTGATGGGACGACCGGCAATGTGTCCGTGACCGTTGATGGAGTGGAAAAGGCGAACGGCACTTTGAACGGCACGGACGTTGTCACCGTTTCGCTTCCCCAAGCGGCTCGTGGTTGCGTGCTGGTCGTCAATATGACGAATCTCAACCGACTCAAAGTCCACGATATTTCCTATTCCGCTTCCACAGACGCCGAATGCGTCACCTCCTTTGTCAATCGTTACATGTACATGGACGACTACGCCGAGAACCTCGGCTATTGCAAAGACGTCAGCCACCATTACTATGCTGACGCCAAAGCCGCGTTCAACGCCCTATTCCCTGAGCAAAGGTCTCTCTTCGCTAGCGAAGATACCTATGCCGCCGCTCGTGCCAGGCTCCAGAACTGGGCGGCTGCCAACGGGGATGTGTTCGACGTGAACAACACCCTGGTGAAAGCTTACCAAGGAACCTTCGGCGGCCTTACCAACAACGATCCGACCGCGATTGCGGTGGCGGGCCTCGTCGGCGGCATGCTTCTAGCCACCGGCATCGGCGTCCTCGTGATCCGCAGGAAGAAGCAGAAATAACGACTTCCAGGACCTCGGGTAATCCCGGGGTCTTTTCCAGCAAAAAAGTTAGTTGCCATCGAAGAAAAGGCAAATTGCTTGTTGGAATGGAAGCGCTAACATCCTAAAATAATAGGAAATAGGCCGTTTTTGATGCAATTAAGGAGGGCCATTTAAATGAAGAAAATCACTTCGCTCGTCTTACTAGCGATGTCTGGCGCGTTTTTGCTCGCCTCTTGCGGTGAACAACCAGCCGCATCCTCCCAGCCGGCTGGATCGCCCACGGATTCCGCGAGCACCCCAGCCGCCCAGCAGATAACCGTTAAGTTCAACACCGACGGTGGTTCCGCCATCGCCGACGTCAAGGTCGACAAAGGCGGCAAGGTCGCCAAACCCGCCGACCCCACCAAGGAAGGCTATACCTTCGGCAAGTGGTACGAGGATTCGATCAAGGTGACCGAATTCGATTTCGACACCCCGCTATCCTCCGACATCACCCTCTATGCCTCTTGGGTCGCCGCGACCCCGAGCGGTTCCGACAGCGGTTCCGACAGCACCCCGACTCCTAGCAGCGACAGCGATTCCCAACCCGCCGGCGCGGTCCAATACACCGTCACCGCCCTTCCTTGGTGGATGCCTAACGACGGCGCTACCCTCTTTGCATGGGCTTGGGGCGGTCAATCCGGCGACGGCGCTTGGTATCCGATTTCCATCGAGGGCAACCCGGCAACCGGCACGAAGGACGTCCCCTGCGTCGGAACCTTCTCGGTCCCGGCCGAGGTGACCGGATTCAACATGGCCCGTTGCAAAGCGGGCACCACCTCCCCCGACTGGACCGTTAAAGGCGACGCCGAAGGCAGGATCTACAACAAGTCCGGCGACGTCACCTGCACCGCGGGAACCCATAGCTATGAGTCCCCGGCTTGGACCGAATACGAATACAAGCCGCAGTAAAACCTCAAGCACAGGCCCCTAAGGTTCGCGCCTAGGGGCTTCTCCTATATCCACATACGCATACACAAAAGAAAGGACGATCAACATGAAAGTCAAAAAGAACGTCGCAAGACTCCTTGTCTTGGCAGCCGCCTCATTGTGCGCGGTGAGCTGCGGTGGGGACGACGGCAAATCCGGCACCGATTCGGCGACCTCCTCCGCATCCTCGGAGGCGGCCACCAAATACCTCGTCACCTTCAACCCCCTTCTAGACGGTCTAAGCCCGACGAGGCAACAGGTCACCGCCGGTTCCTCCATCGCGGCCCCGACCGACATCACCAAGGCCCAATGGGAAAACAAGGGCTGGTGCACCGAGTACGATCCCGTCACCCATTTCGGCAAAGAGGGGACCGAGGTCACCTTCCCCTATACCCCGACTGGCAACATCGTCCTTTATGGACGTTGGCAGAAGCAGGAGAAGGAGCAACACACCAAGGATGAGGTCGACGCCTACGTCGCCGAGATCACCGCTGCATCGGTGAAGAACCACCTCTATTTCCATTACTATCGTTTCGACAACACGGCGCCTAGCTACGCCGACTGGGACGTTTGGGCTTGGCCCTATCGTCCGGCCGAAGGCGAGGGCACCCGTTTCGACTGGAAGGGCAGGACCACCTCGGCCGATAAGCTCTCCGCGACGGGCGACGCCATCGTCGATGGCTTCGGCGGCGCGGTCGTCGACATCGATTTGAGCGCCGACTACACCGGCGGCACTAAATCGAGCGGCAAGGCGATCGACAACATCCCCATCTCCTTCTATGCAGATAAGGAAAAGACCACCTTGGATACCCAAATCGGCATCCAGGTCGTCAAATCCTCCTCCAGGACCAAGCCAGAAGGCAAATTCTGGACTAACGACGGCGGCGACCTCCACATCGACCTCACCGATCCCGAGCAGGCGATGGAAGTCGAGACCTCCGACGGCGGCAAGGCGTGGCACGTCTTCTCCCTCCAGGACAAGGTCGCGACCTACCAAGGCTCCGTTATCCAGGATATGTCCGACCCCTTCGATGGGGACCATGGCGAAAAGGTCACCTACAAAAACGGCCAGGCCGAAGGCGTCTACAATGACGTCAACTGGGACGTCACCGCGCCTAAGAAAGCCACGACCGGATGGAAGAACTCCGTCGGCGTGGGCTACCAGATCCAAGTCGCTTCCTTCGCCGACTCCGATGGCGATGGCTTCGGCGACATCTATGGCATCACCTCCAAACTCGACTATTTGCAAAAGCTCGGCGTCAAGGCCCTCTGGCTCACTCCGGTCCAGAAATCGGATAGCTACCACGGCTATGACATCTCCGACTACACCAAGGTCGACGAGAAGTTCGGCTCCAAGGTCTCCACGGCCGGCGCCGCTAACGGCGGCAAGGTCACCGAGGCCACCGCGATGAAAGACTACGAGGAACTGATCGCCAAAGCCCATGAAAAGGGCATGAAGATCGTTATGGACCTCGTCCTCAACCATACTTCCGTCTCCAATAAGTGGTTCATCAATTCAGCGCAGCTGAACCCGAACTTCCGTGGCTTCTACCAGTGGGGCAACCACAAGGATGACTCCACGGTCACCGAGGCCAAGTGCTGGTTCCCCTATGGCGACCACGACTATAGCTACTACGCCAAGTTCGGCAGCTCCATGCCCGAACTCAACTACCAATACAAAGCGACCCGCGACGCGGTCAACGCGATGTCCGTCAACTGGGTCAAGAAGGGCGTGGATGGCTTCCGCCTCGACGCGGTCAAGCACATCTTCATGAGGGACGAGACCGCGACCCGCCCGGGCGACGTCATCGTCGTCGACGAAGCCGTCAAGGGCGACTATTCCTCCAACCTCACCAAGAACCTCCATTTCTACCGTGAGCTCAACAAGGTCCTCAAGGACGAGAACCCGGACGTCTTCATGGTTGGCGAGAACTTCGACGGCAACGCCTATCAGGTCTCTCCCTTCTACGAAGCCTTCGACTCCATGTTCGACTTCTGGGGCTACTTCAACTTCACGACCGCGGCCGCGAAGGCTGCCGGCAGCTATTCCGGCGCCGGACGCACCTTCCAGACCATCTGGACCGAAAGCTCCGCTTATGATGGTAGCGGCAAAGGCTACTATTCCGGCAAGTCCTATAACTGGGGCTTCTCCTCGATCTTAAAGTCCTACGATGACTTCCGCGGCGACAAAGCCATGCCTGGCTTCTTCACCTCCAACCACGACATCGCCCGCGTCATCAACCGCGTGGCGGGCACCAAGGGCGACATGAACGGCCTCACCGAGCAGGGCAATATCGATAACGCGACCGCCTACGATAAATACGCGAAGTTCGCCAATCTCGTCAAAGCCACCGAGATCCTGCTACCCGGCTGCACCTGGATCTACTATGGCGACGAAATCGGCATGACCGGCAACTTCCCCTCTGGCAAGGACAGCACCTCCGACTACGCCGACCTCTGGTGGAGGCAGCCGATGAAATGGAAGCAGGGGGGCGAAGTCGGCGACGGCTCCATGACCACCGGCTTCTCGATCACCGGTTCGGGCGCGGCCATCAAGTGGGACGACATGAACAAGTCCGCGACGGTCGTCGACGCCGAGACGCAAAAGAACAACCCGAACTCACAATACGGCAAGCTCGCCCAGATCATCGCCTTCAAGAACAACAACCCCGGCATGATCTCCGGCACCGCGGCCGACGCGGGCTCGACCGCCAAGGTCATGAAGTTCACTAACGGCGGAGTCACCGTCACCGTGAACTTCGAAACGGGCAACGTGTCCACCAGCGGTGGCACCGGCTCCCTCAACGTCACCTTCTAAAAAGAAAGGATATAAAACAATGAAAGGTAAATTCGCATTCGTTGCTTGCTTAGCAAGCGCATTCGTCCTGGCCTCCTGCGGCGCCAGGGCGGCAACCCCGGAGGAGATTTCCTCCTATTCGGTGGAGCAAAGCAAGTCCGCTGAGGCGGCCTCCGCTTCCGCCTCGGCGTCTGCCTCTGCCTCCGCATCCGCCTCCGAGAGCACCTCAGCCGATTCCGGCAGCGCGGCCAGTTCCGATTCCGGCAGCGCGGCTTCTTCCTCCGAAGCCTCTTCCGAATCGAGTTCGGAAGCCTCCAGCGAGCAAAGCTCCGATGCCAGCTCCGGAGCCTCTTCCAGCGACGAAATCACGAGCCCCTACACCGTTGAAATCAACGGCATCTCCCATGTGCTTGAGGAGAATACCAGCGCCGATACCACTGGGGATTTGGCGGGCGAGTACATGGCCACTAACCTAACCCTCACCGCGGGCGACGTCCTCGTCTTCAAGGCCGATGGCGTGGCCCTCGTCCCCGGCGACGCCGGCCAATTCGGCGCCGAGCCCGGCGGCGAGGATCAGCAGACCCACATCGTCTACACCAACAACGTCATCGAGACCAGCGGTGTCTTCACCGTCCATAACGACGCGACCGGCAACATCTACTTCAAGGTTTGGGATTCCGGTTGGCGCAACTTCTGGGTCGACGGATACCAAGGCGGCGGCAGTGGAGGCGATTCCTCCTCTTCCTCGTCCTCTTCGACGGGTGTCGGCTACTATGTCCGTGGCACCGCGGTCGGAAGTTGGAACGCTCAGGCAAACTATGAGTTTGTCGCTTCTAGCGATACCAACAACCTTGGCGAATTGCTAGGCGTGACCTTCAGCGTTGGTGAATTCAAGATCGGCAACGCCGATTGGAGCAAATCCTGGGGCTGGTCCTACAAAAACCAAGATGAGTCCCAAGACCACCTGGTCGTCCAGGGTGGAGCGAAGGCGAATTTCTCCAAAGCGGCAGGCACCGACGGCAACATTAGCTGCGACGTGGCTGGAACCTATAACCTCTACCTCACCACCAACAACTACCTCTTCATCGAGGTTGCTGGCTAAAATCACGGCTAAAGTTGACTCTAAAGGCTCCCGAAATCCGGGGGCCTTTTTCAGTAGGAAACCGCAATTGTTTTGCACTTTTTCCTTAGTCTATGAAACCGCTTTCAAAAAAGTGTTGAAAATCGGCATGGCATCGCGGAAAATAAAAGCAATATATTTGCGTATACATTCAATACAGGAGGAAAACGCAATGAAAACTAAGAAGATTCTAGGACTAGGCGTCTGCGCTTTGTCTTTAGGCATGGTCGCTGGAGTCATCGGTACCCGCGCCGCCGTTGAGGCGAAAGCCGTCGATCCTGCCATCACTGGCTGGGAACTTGTCGGTGAGATGAACGACTGGAGCACCAAAGCCGGTTATGTCTTCGAACACGACAATGTCTACAAGGTCTATTCGCTTACCGTTTCCCTTGCGAACAAAGATGGGCAGTTCAAAATTCGCGCCAATAGCAATTGGGATGATTGCGTTTTGAGCTGGCAAATCGCCGATCTTTCGGGCGGACACATCACAAAGGACGTCGGCAAGGACAAAAACGACCAAGTCATCGATGGACATGATGGAACCTACACCTTCACCATTAAGGACACGCTGACCCCGACGATCGCGGGGAACTACCAACTCGTGGGGGACTATGTGACCGTCCAAAGGGCCGAAGATACTTACGAATACGACCTTAGGATCGTTGGTACGTTCTCCGGTGAGGAGACTTCCTGGGATTATGCGACTTCTGTCGCCAGCGAAGCCAAGCAAGATGGAAACCTTTACCAATGTTCCGGAATCACGCTTGCCGCCAATGACGAATTCAAGATCGCAACCGTGAACAACACCATGGCGGAAGTCGATTGGGACAAAACCATCTATGGCTATGGAAACCTTCAAGAAGGCGGCGCCGCCGCAAAATTCGAAGAAGGCGTCGATGGCGAATTGAAGCCAAACGGGAATATCAAGGTCAAGACCGCCGGCACCTATGACGTCTATGTGAATTCGAGTGGTCAGGTCTTCATTTTCGACACTCCGGTGCCAGTCGTCTATACGGTCAAGATCGGCGATGGCGCACCGGTTGAGCTCATCAAGAACACCTCTGCAAGCCTGGCCGAAGGCCAAAAAGCGGAATACTATGTTGAGGGCAAGAACGTCAAAAAAGGAGATGCCTTGGTGTTCGCGGCCGATACAGTTGCAATCACTTCTCATATTGGTGGCGACGAAGGATCCAACACTGTTTTCACCACTGTCGAAGAAGTGACTTCCGCGAAGATCCATAACGACAAGGACAACGCCAACATCTACTTCAAGGTTTGGAACGATGGCGGATATTCCGTCTATGTCACCGGCTATGAACAGGGCCCCACGGGTTGGTATATCTGCAATGCAGATACTTGGGGACCTGCCGACGGTAAGCTATCTGACGGTTCGAACGCGCAGAACGCCGCCTACTGGCTCGATGTCAACATGGCTGCTGGTTATGAATTTACCATCGCCGAATTCGCCGATGGTGAGCGCGTTCAGCAATACGATCTTGGCTGGAGCGACGTTGCCGAAGATTGGTCTTCCGAATATGCTAAGTTCGAAGCGGGTGCCTCTGATAACCATATCAAGGTGAAAACCGCTGGTGTCTATAGCATCTATGTTACCTCTGGCGAGACCAAGAAAATCTGTCTTAACGGCAGTGGTTTGACTCCTGAGGTCATCCAGAAAGCCAAAGATCTCCACGACGAAGTTTCGGCCGCAGGAGCAGAGGATTACACGGAAACCTCCGAGGCACTCAGAAACAAGTCTTGCGCCGACAAGTATGAGGCCGCCTTGAAAGATTACAACGACCTCGGCGAGGCCGGACAGAAGTACTTCCGTGATAACTATGCTGACGATTATGCCATCATGGAGTACTGGCACAACAAAACCACCAATCCGGGCTCCCTCTACAAAGTCTCCGGCCTTGCTACCAGCAACCCCACCCTCATCATCACCATCTCGGTGATCGCGGGTGCCGTCGTTGCCAGTGCTGGCATCTACCTCATCTCCAAGAAGAGGAAGCATAACTAAGACCTAACGGAGCACTGAACCTCCTTTCTGGGAAACGGGCCAAGGACACCTCCCCTTGGCCCTTTCCTTTTCTTTCGAAAGGAAATAGGCCTATAATTGCATGTCCACCATGAAAATCTCCGTTTTGCTCCCCATCAAGAACCAAAGTCAGATGCTTTTGGATAACCTTAAGGCGAAGGTGTTGCCTTATTTCGATTCCTGCGGTTTGACCTATGAGGTCATCATCTGCTACGACGGTTCCAATGAGGAGAACCAGAAAATCATCGAGGAAGCGCTCCCTTCTTTGCCCGCTCACGTAAGGGCCACCCCCTATGAGGCGAAGCTAGGCAAGGGCCATAACGTCAGCAAGGCCGTCTTGGCCTCTAATGGCGACTATTGCCTTTTCATGGACGCGGACATGGCGACCGACCTCAAGGTCTTCGATCTCATGAAGCCCGATTTAGGCAAGGTGGACGCCCTTATCGCCTCTAGGGACCTAAAAGGCTCCGTCTACGTCAATAAGCAACGTTTCAAAAGAAGGCTCATCCATCGCCTTTCCAAGATCTGGATCCGTTTCAAATTGCATTCTAAGGGCATCCATGACACCCAATGCGGCTATAAGTGCTTCCGCACGCCTCTAGCCAAGGTCATTGCCTCGCGTTCCATCATCGACGGCTTCGCCTTCGACTGCGAATACCTCTATTTCCTTTTGCTTAATGGCTATTCCATTAAGGAATATCCCTGCGCTTGGGACGATGGACCCGATTCCTCCATCGCCCATCCTTTCCATGCCTCCGCGGACTTCATGAAGGACCTTAGGAGGATCAAAAGGAACAAGAAGGCCTATATCCTCAGCAAGCAGGAGAAGGAGGCCCTATGCTGATCGACCGCGCGGTGATCGAGGTAAGGTCGGGAAACGGCGGAAACGGCGCGATTTCCTTCTACCGCGAGAAAAACGTCCCTAAGGGCGGCCCCGATGGCGGAAACGGGGGCAAAGGCGGATCGGTGTATCTAGTCGCTAGAAGCAACGTGAACACCCTTTTGGCCTACCGCCATGGCAAACTTCTCGCCGCCGAAGACGGGGAGAAGGGCGATAAGAAGATGAGGTTTGGCCTCTCTGGCAAAGACGTCTACGCCGAGGTGCCGGTTGGCACGGTCGTCTATAAGGAGGAGGGCAACGTCTTCTTGGCGGATTTGTCCCATGATGGCGATGTTTTCCGTCTAGCAAAAGGAGGCAGGGGAGGAAGGGGCAACGCCGCCTTCAAATCCTCCAGGCTCCGCGTCCCCAAGGTCGCCGAAAATGGCTATCCCGGGGAAAGGTTCAGGGCCATCCTGGAACTGAAGCTCCTCGCCGACGCGGCCTTAATCGGCTTTCCTTCCGTAGGAAAGTCCACCCTTTTGAACATCGTTTCCAAAGCCTCCGCCGAGACGGGGGATTATCCTTTCACCACCTTGATTCCGAATCTAGGGGTCGTCACATTGCCTAGCATCGGCCAATTCGTTTTGGCGGATATGCCGGGGCTCATCGAAGGGGCTTCCAAAGGAAAGGGCTTAGGCATTTCCTTCTTAAGGCACATCGAACGCTGCCGCGTCCTCATCCATATGGTGTCCATGGAATCGGAGGACCCGTATCGCGACTATTCCTGCATCAAAGAAGAACTCAAGGAATACGGGGCGAGGCTAGAGGAACGTCCCGAGATCGTCGTCTGCTCCAAGATGGACGTCGATGGGGCCGAGGAGAAGAAAAAGGCCTTCGATAAGAAACTAGGCCACGAATCCATCGGGATTTCGGCCCTCACGGAGGAGAATATCCTTCCCCTCATGAAAAAGGCCTTCACCCTCATTCAGAACACCGAACCCTTCCCTCTTTTCATCAAGGGGCAGGAAGAAGGCGGCATCAAGGTCTACGACGCCCACAAGGATCAGGAGAAGGTCGATTTCGCGATCCTCCATCCCTCCGCCCACGTCTTCGTCATCACGGGCAAGGAAGTCACCGAGAGGTATGGCCGCATCAATCTCTCCACCGATCAGGGCGTGGCGCAGCTGCTTCGCTATCTATCTAGCCTAGGCATCGACGAGGCCCTCAAGGAGAAAGGGGCCGAAAACGGGGACACCGTGCGGCTCGTCGACTTCGAATTCGAATATCTTGAATAAGGGCTGCGGCCCTTTTCTTTTTGCGATTCGGCCAAATAAGGAGGCCGTGAGTAACATAAATGTTGCGTTAGTGCAACGGAACTGCCTGATCGGAAAGAGGATAGAAGAAGAGATTTTATCTTCCAGATCGGAAGACTACGGGAAGGAAATAATCAAGAGTCTACCAGCGTTTTTTTGACGAAAACCGAACGGGATCTTGGTGCCACTAATCCCCTTTTCAGCATTGGTATCTTTCCAAACATTTTTGCCTCAGTGAGGCAAGAATCTTTTCTTTCTGGGACGCGTCACTTCGAGCGATGTGAGTGGTGTATAGTGGGCTGGGGAAACGCGGATATGAAAAGAGAATATCCAAGAAAAGCCAAAAGATTGTGTGCCAAAAAACCAAGAATTTATCGATTCTTTTGCGGTAAAACAGTTTTGAATCCGATACGTGATATTCTTTCTTGCCGCGGTCGTCCTTAAAACGCTTGCCGACCAGTGAATGGAAAATTTTTTCCTCGTGGATCCGGATGAAATGAGTAACATAAATGTTACATTTCCGCGGAGAAAAAAAGTTTGTTCAGAAAGAAAATCGGAGGATGCTTTCCCTTTTTTCTCGAGGGCGAGAAAAGCGAATAATCGGCCATTCATCGTCGTTTAAAAGATAGTTTTGACGATGTTAAAGAAGCTTTGAGAATGCCAAACATTTTCGACTCGGTGAGTCGACAATCTTTTCTTTTGTGGACGAACCGAAGAACGTCGGTTTTCTTCAAGAATAAAACTCAAATCACTTTTTTGCCTTCTTCCACCCTATAAAAGGAGGAGGGACATTTATGGAATTCAAAGAAAAGCTATCTTTGATCCGCGAAAGGCTTGGCTTATCGCAAAAAGATTTGGCCAGGCGTTTAGGAATCACGCGAGCCACGGTCAACCGTCTTGAAAAGGGCCATTTTCAGCCAAACTATAGGGTTTTCGAAGCGGTGGATGCACTTTATCGTGAGCTGTTCGAAACTACGATCATACCGACTTTAGAGCATGGGCCTATTATCGCGGCGGGGGACCTAAAAAGAGATGTTTCGGAGATCATTGAATCGGCTAAACGGAGGGCGATGTGTAACATAAATGTTGCGTTAGTACAACGGAACTTCCTGATCGGAAAGAGGATAGAAGAAGAGATTTTATCTTCCAGATCGGAAGACTACGGGAAGGAAATAATCAAGAATCTATCTCACTTTTTGACAAAAAAATATGGAAAAGGCTTCGACCAGATTAACCTTTATTTCTACGTTCGCTTTTATCGCTTCTTCCCAAACATTTTTGACTCAGTGAGTAAAAAATCTTTTCTTTCTTGGACTCATTATCGGACCTTGATCACGGTAGATAGCGACGTCGCGAGAACCTATTACGAAAAGGAAGCGCTTGCCTGCGGATGGAGCGTACGCGACCTCCAACGCGCGATCCATAGCCAATACTACGAAAGGCTTCTTTCAACCCATAGGGGCGAACCCCCTTCCTTACCAACTGGCGTCGCCCCGCCGAAGGACCCCCTCGAATACATCAAAAGCCCAGTTGTCGCCGAATTCCTGGGTCTTCCAGATCCAGGCAAGTTCAACGAGACCACGCTGGAACAGGCGATCATCGACCATATCACCCAGTTCCTATTGGAACTAGGGAAAGGCTATGCCTTTGTGGCAAGGCAAAAGCGGATCCACACGGAGAAGAAGGACTATTACGTTGACCTCGTCTTCTATAACTATTACCTGCGTTGCTTCATCCTGGTCGACTTGAAGGTCGACGCGATCGAGCACAAGGACATCGGACAGATGGATATGTACGTGCGGATGTACGACGAGATGTTCAAAGGGGAAGGCGACAACCCGACCCTCGGGGTCCTCCTATGCGCGGAGACGGACGAGGACATCGCCCGTTATAGCGTGCTGAAGGGTTCGGAACAGCTTTTCGCCGCCAAATACAAAACCTATCTCCCCGATGAGACGGAGCTAAGGAACGAGATAGAGCGGCAGAAGGCATTGTTCATGCTATCGAGGAAACAAAGGCGACGCGGATGATGGGGATGGCCCATTTATCGCCCGTCGATTCCCATTAGGGAGTCTCTTCGGAGTCCGCGCGTGATAAGATAGCAAGGAAATGGGAACCATCATTTGCCCTAGATGCGGGAAAGCCATAGAAAAGGAAGACGAAATCGCTTTCGCTTGCCCTGAATGCGGTTCCATCGTCCTCGTGGAAGGGGAGAAACCCGCCGAACCCGAGGAAATCATCGTCAACCCCCTTCCTGATCCTGATCCTGAGACGATGACCTTGCCCGCGAGGGAGGATCCTAAACCCGCGCCGGAACCGGATTATGGAAGCGGCCCGGTCCTCGATTTCGACCAAGGCCTCGCCCTTTATGGCATCTATCCCCAAAAGAAGGTAAGCGATCCTAGGCTCCTCAAGGAACTCGATTCCCTCGTGGAGCCGACCGAAAACGGCTGGTATTTCCATAAAGGCAAGTTCTACGCCAAAGGCAGGGGTTGGTTCCTTTGCTCCCCGATCCTTTGGAGAATCGCCTCGAAGAAGCAGGGGCGGATCCTCCTCGTCGCTAGTCCCATCCTCGACCTTCGCCCCTTCCAGGAAATAGGAGGGGAACCCGCATATGAAGGGTCCTCATTAAGAGAATGGCTTAACGGGGAATTCCTTTCCACGGCCTTCTGCCTGGATTCGTCCAAACTCCTTCCCGCATTTGAACTCGAAGAAGACAAAGTCTTCCTCTTAAGCGTGGACGAGTATTCAAACCCCGATTTTGGTTTTGATCCAAGCCTGATGGAGATAGACCCAAATAGGGGAGCCATCCCTAGCGAATACGTTAAAAGCAAAGGAGCCGTCATCTCCTTTTTCACCCGCTCAAAAGGAACCCGTATGGAGGGAGCGATCCGCTGCTTCAAAATAGACGGAACCTTCACGGAAATCCCCGCGACCTCCTTAGGAGGCGTCCGCCCCGCGATTTGGATCGAGGCGGATTAGGAATTTTCCAAGCGAATTCCAACTTTGCTTATCCTTCGAAGAAGGATACCGATTCTCTCAAAACCCATTTATTGGAAAATTCCCGAAAACGGGGGTTATTTTTATTGGAAAATTCCCGAAAACGAGGGTTTCTCGTATTGGAAAATTCCCGAAAATGGGATATATTTTTATTGGAAAATTCCTAAAAGAGGTCGCGAATGAAGCTGAAAAGGAAGATAGAATCGGAATTATCGCGTTGGATCGAAACGGATCTCGTCCTGCTGCTCACTGGGTCTAGGCAAGTGGGCAAGACCTACATCCTCAACGATTTCACGCAGGCTCGTTTTTCCTCCTGCTTGCAACTTAGCCTCCATAACAACGTCCCCCTGATCAAGGCGATTCTTGGGGCTCGTGACCAAAAAGACTTCCTTCTGCGTTTGACCGCCTTTGGCTCCACCCCGCTAGGGGAAGGGGGATGCGTTTTCATCGATGAAGTGCAGGAATTCTATACCTATCTAAATAAGCACCCCGAGGTGGACGAATACTTTGATTTGATCACTGCGATGAAGGATATCACCCGCAATACCGGGATTCGTTTCATCCTCTCCGGTTCCTTGCTGCGGCTCCGCCTTGAGAAATTCGTTAACCTCAATCCCGAAGGCTCCATCCTGCGCCTAAGCCTTTTCCCACTCGACTTCGAGGAATTCCTTTGGGCAAGAGGCCTTAACCAGGAACTCATCGATGAGGCGAAGGCAAAAGTGGATGCCCGCGAGGAGGTTCCCGATTATCTCCACGATCGCCTCATGAGGGAATTCCAGCTTTATCTCCTTGTCGGAGGCATGCCCGCGGCCGTCAAAGAGTTTTTGGAGAAAAACTCCTTCGTCTATGTGGACATGGCCCACAAAGCCATCGACGATTACGTGAGGCAGGACATCACCAAATACGCGCCCGATGAGGCCCGCATCAAAATCGAATCCATCTACGAATTGCTCCCGCGGGAACTCAGCTCACCGGCAAAGCGCTTCGTCCTTTCGCAAATCCAGGGCCATAAGAAAAACGAGCAGGAATACCTTAACTTCGGTTGGCTCGCGGAAGCGGGGGTGGCGATCCTTTCTAACGCCGTCTCGGAACCGATTGCACCGTTAAAGGCCTCCTCCAGTCTCAACAAAGTGAAGGTTTTCCATGAGGACGTGGGGCTTTTGACATATCTCCTTATGGATTCCGAGCTTAAGCAGAAGGTGATTCTGGGGGAATCCGATGGCAATTTCGGCGCCATCTACGAAAACGCGGTGGCCGAGTTGCTTCGCGCCCATGGCTTCTCCTCCCTTTATTTCTATTTTCAGAAAACCCGAGGCGAGGTCGACTTCCTGCTTGAGAGGAAGGGGAAGGTCGAACTCATCGAGATAAAGTCCGGCAAGGACTACAATCGCCTTTCGGCACTAAAGAACCTTCTCTCCGTCCCTAACTATTCCTTCGGCGGCGTTTCCGTCTACTATAACGGGAACGTCCAAAGAAAGGACGAAATCGATTATCTTCCGATCTACGCGATCGAATTCCTGAGAAAGTAGTGGGAGGCCTTCCCATTCTCTTCCCCGCGTGCTTCCACGGGCGTATTTTCGGGCTATAATATGCCGGTGAAAGAGCAGACCGAAGAAAGAGTTTTCCCCAAATCGGTGGTGGCCACCTTGCTGAGCAGTGGCCTCCTGCTTCTATTCGTCGTCGCCTTCTTCTTGATTTACGTCTGATACCATGATCTATTCCCTGAAAGGCAGAATCGTCGAGATCGGACTCGACAAAGTCGCGATTGACCTAGGCTCCATCGCCTATGAGGTTTTCATTTCGCGCCCCTCCGACTTCAAACTCGATGAGGAAACGGTCCTTTACACCCATGAGGTGATGACCCAGGACGACCATTACCTATGCGGCTTCGTCTCCAAACTCGAAAAGGACGCCTTCGCCTCCCTCATCCAAGTCAAGGGCATCGGTCCCAAGACCGCCCTTTCCGCTCTTTCCAAAACGAACCCCGAGGATCTATTCCAAGCCATCTCGGCCAATAACGTGGCCTACCTAAAGAAATTGCCCGGCATCGGGCCCAAGGCCGCCGCGCAGATCATCCTCGACCTCAAGGGCCACCTCGTCAACACGGGCGCCAAAGGCAACCCCGAGATCTACGACGAAGTCAAAGGCGCCCTCAAATCCCTTGGCTTCAAGATCAAGGACATCGACGATGCCCTCGCCTCCATCAACACGCCCGACCTATCCAATGAAGAGCTTCTGCGCGAGGCCCTTCGCAAGCTGAGGAAGAAGTGATGTCTAGGCTGCTCGACGCGAAAATCGATAACGAAGAGAAGGCCATCGAGCCTTCTTTAAGGCCCGCCACCCTCAAGGAATACGTCGGCCAAACCGAGATGAAGGGGAACCTATCCGTCTTCATCGGGGCCGCGAAGAAAAGAAAAGAACCCTTGGACCACGTTTTGCTTTATGGGCCGCCGGGTCTAGGCAAAACCACGATGGCCTACGTGATCGCCAACGAACTGGGCGGCAAGATCAGGCTCGCCAACGGCCCATCCATAGAAAAAACCGGGGATTTGGCGGCGATTTTGAGCGAAATCGAGCCTGGCGACGTCCTATTTATCGACGAGGTCCATCGCCTTCCTAGGGTCGTGGAGGAGGTCCTTTACGGGGCCATGGAGGACTTCACCCTCTCCATCATGGTGAACCAAGGCGGCAGCAGCCACGTCCTCAATTTGCCTCTCCCTCCCTTCACCCTCGTGGGGGCCACGACGAGGGCGGGCGACCTAAGTTCCCCCTTAAGGGCGAGGTTTGGCATCTCCTTAAAAATCGACTATTACAGCGAAGGGGAGCTATTCGACATTATCAAGAGGACCGCGCGCGTCTTCGGCACCCCGATCTCCGATGCGGCGGCCAAGGAACTCGCCAAAAGGAGCAGGGGCACCCCAAGGCTAGCCAATCGCCTTTATAAGAGGGTGCGTGACTTCGCTTCCTTCTCCGACGAGGAGAAAATCGACGACGCCATCGCGAAGAAGGCCCTCCAGGCCCTAAAGATCGATGACCTAGGACTAGACGAGGTCGACCTCCGTTACCTCACCTGCATCATCGACCGCTTCCATGGTGGTCCCGTCGGACTCGAGGCCATCGCCTCCGCGATCGGCGAGGAAATCGCCAACCTCGAGGACGTCTACGAACCGTATCTAGTGATGATCGGTATGGTCAACCGCACCCCGCGTGGACGCGTGGTCACCGAGAAGGCGTATAAGCACCTCAAAAGGGCCCATCAAGGAAGCCTATTCTAGAAAAGCAAAGGAAAACCCGTCCTAAGGACGGGTCCTTTTTTCTTTTTGCCCTTAGGCCCTTCCTTTTTCGTAGGTGAGGCCGCCGATGCCGACTTGCTTGCCAGAGAGGCCGATCGTGTAGGAGACGATGAAGTCGGGCGCCTTCTCGATGGCCTCGGTCGCCCTTAGGACTTCCGCGGAGTAGGTCACCTGGGCAGCGGTGGTGAAGGAGGTCTTGTCCTCGACTAGATGCTCATCAAGATTCAATTCATAGAGGCCTTTGATGCCGAGGAAGAAGTAGAAGTCCTCCTCGCGGTCCTCGTCGTCAACGGGGATGTTGAGGTTGATGAAGTGGCTGCCGGAGAAGAGGCCGATCATCTCCTCCGCCTCGAGGGCGGGCATCGCGAAGACGGCGCTCACCTTATAGGAGACCGGGCTCACCTGCGTGACGTAGACGTTTTTGGGAGAGAGGTACTCGGGGCTACCGAGTTCGTCGTCTTTAGGCGGGAACTTGACGAGGCCGAGCACCTCGTTCTTGCTGTAGGTAAGCAAAGTGGTGGGGACTTGGGCGACGAGATTCGCCTTATCCGCGTAGCTAGCCGCCGTCTCGTAGCTGAAGGTATGGTCGTTGGAATCGAAGTAGATGACCTTCTCGGAGCTATAGAAGGCGCCGGTAGCGATGTCTTTGTTGGAGGTCGCCTCGGAATAGGCCGAGTAGCCGATGAGCCTCTTGGAGGAATCGAAACGGAGGGTCTTCTGCGTTTTGGTGCCCTGAATCAGGTCCTTTTTGCCGTTTTCGCCTTCGGTGACCTTGCGGGTCGAGGTGGAGACGACGACTTCGAAGCCGTCCTTGCTCGGATAGCCGATGGCCTCGTCCCAGTTCATCCCGACGAACATGTTGCCGACCATCTTGGCGCGCATCTCGGATAGGTCCTTCTCCTCGGAGACGGCGAGGTTTTTGGAAACGACGCCGAGGACGTCCTTCTTTTCCTCCAAATAGTAGGATTTGCCCCCATCGAGGAAGCCATAACGGGTCGCGGAGGTCGAATCCTCCTTGCTCATACCGGCGGTGGCGGTGGTGGTCTTGTCTTGCCTAGAGAGAATCACGACGTCATTGGAATAGGCGGTCACCTCGATGGTCGCCTCCTCTTTTTCGCTACTCAGCTCGTTGAAGGCGTAGTAGGCGTGCTTAAGCGTCGACTTCGAATAGGATTTGAGGGAATTCTCCGCGCTTACGCGGAGGCGATATAGGTCGAGGTCGCTTAGCCTCTCGCTGATCGCGTGGTCCTGCATGGTGACGGTAGGGGTGGGCGCGGCCACGCCAGAACCTCCGCAGGAGAGCAAGGAGGCGCTTAGGGCCAAAAGGAATAAGGGGGTGCTTTTTTTCATGGGATGATCTCCAAAATCGAGCAAATTATAAGACCTAGCAGGTCAAGAAATCCATCTTGGGCGGGCCCATGTGTCCCTAACCCCCAAAGGAGCCCGATTTCGTGATTGTTTTGGCCGTGGGCAAAGAGTATCCTTTTATGCGTCAGCATGAATTATCTATAATTCAGTGCCCGTTTCCCTCGGAGGAACTTCCCATGCGTAGATTCATCGCCTACATCGCCCTTACCGCCGCTTCGATCCTCGGCGTCGGCGCCGCCATCGCGCCCACCGCCTTAAGGATGGACACCGACCTTGCCTATGGCGATGGGCAAACCCTTTATTTCCGCGCCAGCCGCTACGACGCCGAATCCGATAACGGCAATTACGGCTATGGCCAAAGCCACGACTTCCTTCCCTATGAGGAGAACGCCTCCAAGCAAACCGTCGACTACATCGCCGGCACAATGCGCACCCGCCTAGACGATTGGGGCGTTTCCGGCTACCAGGTCGCCGTCGAGGGTTCCGACACGATCGCGGTCTCCCTCCGTACCCCCAAGGAAAACAAACAGCAGATCGAATACCTCAAGAACATCCTGACCTTCAATGGCGGCGACTACGACCTCGACGCCCAGGACGTCACCAAGGAAGGCTATGCACACCCCGACACCCTTTCCTCGATCCTCGACGGACAGGTCGCCGAGATCGTCGACATCGAGCAGCAGGGGTATAAGGTCCCCGTCGTCATCGTGCCCCTAAAGGAAGGCAGCGACTACAAGACCGACTTCCTCAACCTCATCGAATACTGCACCAAGGATAGCGGTGAAAAGAAGGAAGGCGAGGAAGAGCAAAGCACCGGCGTGCCTCTGCTTCTTTGGGCCAATCGCCTAGAGGCCGACACCTACGCCCTCTCCCAGAAAGACCCCAACATCGCCTCCCGCATCGTCTTCACCGAAAACGCGGGCAACGCGGTCTATTACGCCTCCTCCGACACCGAGAAGGAAAAACCCTACCTCCAGATCATCCCTTATTCCGAGGCCACCGCGGGGGAAAGCTACGATCCCTCCAAGACCCAAGAAGCCTACGACGCCGCCCGTTACATGAAGACCATGATCAACTCGGGCGTCTACGAATACGACGAGATCAAGGAAGGCAACGAGAAGATCCGCTTCAACCTTAGCTTCCTTTATAGCAAAGCCTGCGCCGCCTCCGTCGAGAACCTCATCGCCCTCGATTGGAACCCCGGCCTCACCATGTCCAAGACCCTCATCGCCTTCTTGGTGACCTTCGCCTTCATCGCCCTCTCCCTCATCCTCTTCGAGAGGTGGCTCGCGGCGATTCCCCTGGTTTCGACCCTATTGACCGGTTTCTCGGCCTTCGCTTGCTTCGTCGCCTTCGGCGCCCAGTTCAACGTGGCCGCGGTGATCGGCTTGGCCGCCGGATCCTTGGTCGGCCTATTCGGCTCTCTCTTCTATACCGCGAGGCTCCGCGAGGAACTCTATAAGGGCAGGACCCCCAAGAAGGCCCATAACGAGGCCGCGAAAAGGGCCTTGCTTCCTAGCGTCGACGCCGGGGTCATCTCGATCCTCATCGGCGTCTGCGTCTATGGCCTAGGCGGTGACGTCGCCTCCAAGGCCGGCCTCATGCTCGTCCTGTGCGGGTTCCTAGGCATCGTCGCCTCCATCCTCTTCCCGAGGGTCCTCGGCTGGCTCATCTGCAACGACTCCACGGTCGCCTCGAGCTTCTATGGCTATTTGGGGGTCAGGAAGGAAAGGGTGCCCGATCTCCTCAAAGAGGAGAAACCCTCCTATTTCGGCCCCTACGCCCAAAAGGACTTCACCAAAGGCAAGAAGTGGGTTGGCATCGTTAGCCTCCTCTTCCTATTGGCCGGAACCGGCTCGATGATCGGCTGGGGAATCGTCAATAACGGCAGCTTCTTCAATTCCTCCGCCTCGAGTAATTCGAATACCTCGCTCCGCATCGAGGTGAGAAGCACTTCCGCCAAGGCCATCGATTTGCCTTCCTTCTCCGACACCGGCAAGCTCCTCGATGTCTCCTACGACCCCACCAAGGCGCCGACCGACATCTTCCATTTCTATAAACTCAACAACAAAACCCTCGCCGACTACACGGCCAACCTGACCCTCTCCGCCGATCCTAAGAGCGTCTACGAAGGCCAAGGCGAAGGCGGAAGCACCTTCTACTGGTTCTATTACGAGGCGCGCCTTAACTCCTCCCTCGCCCTCCTAGAAAACGGCAACCCCGTGACCTACGAAGTCATGAAGTGGGACGGCACCGCCTACGTCAAAGACGAATCGATCCTCACCCTGAGCGACCTCGCGGCCGACATCATCGACGAATTCTCGCCGACGGTTGGCACTTCCAATGGCTATAACGGGGCCAAGAGCGAGCGCGTCGTCATCGACTTCGACCCGGTCAAACCCGAGGCCCTCACGCCTTATTTCTATCAGGTCGCCCTCGGCGTCGGCATCGGCCTTGCCTCTAGCCTCGTCTATCTCGCTTTGCGTTATCGCCCCTCCCGCGGCATCGCCCTCGGGCTCGTCGGCGCCGGCGCGAGCTTCATCGGCGTCTCCTTCTTCGCCCTCACCCGCATCGCGACTTCGCCCGTCGTCGCCCTAGGCGCGGTCTTCGTCGCCGTGAGCGCCCTCATCGCAGGACTTTATGTCCTGGCTGGTGAAAAGGAATACGCCAGGGATTCCAAGGAAAAGGATAGGAAATCCCTCGAGTTCAGGAGCCTCGCCCTCAAGGAAGCCAATTCCCGTCAGGCCGGCAACGTGCTCGTGCTCTTCCTGATCCTCGCCTACGTCGCCATCGCCTTCTTCGCCTTCGGGCCGACCCAATACGCGACGGCCTTCCTCGCCTCGATCCTAGGCATCGCCTTCTCCCTCGCGATGGTATTGGCTCTCGTCCCGGATACCGCGATCCTCTTCGCCAAGGGATTCTCCAAGATCCGCATTGGCAAGCCTAATCTCAAGAAGCTCTCCAAGAAGGCCGAGCCCAAGAAAGGCGGCCAGCTCATGAAGAAGAAGGCCTCCGCCGAACCCGAGGAAGCGATCTTCATCGGCATCAACGACTAATGGATTCGCTTAAGCAAAGGCTACTCGATTACTATTCCTTATCTTTAGAGGACTACGCGCGTATGACGCGCGAGCCCTCTTTTGACTTCATCCCCCGCATCGACGACCATCCTTCCGTCAAAAGGGCGCTATCCCGCATCGAGGAGGCGATGGAGAGGAAGGAGAAGATCATCGTCTATGGCGATTACGACACGGATGGCATCATGGCCACCTCGATCGTCTATCGAAGCTTCCTTAAAAGGAAGAAGCCCGTTTCCTTCTTCATCCCATCTCGATATAAGGATGGGTATGGGCTTAACTTAGAGAACGCCAAGAAGATCGCCGGTGGCGGTTATAAGCTCGTGATCCTCGTCGATAACGGGGTCTCTTGCTTCGACGAGGTCTCCTATTTGCTTAGCCAAGGCATCGACACGATCATCATCGATCACCATTCTTTGCCCGAGGCCTTGCCGCCTAGCTACGCGATTATCCACCCCGAGACGCTTCATTATGGGGAGGCGCCCGTCTCCGCGGGCTACCTTAGCTTCCTATTCTCCGTGGCGATGTTAAAGGAAGTCGATCCCTACCTATTGACCCTAGGGGCCTTATCGACCATCTCCGACCTCATGCCGATCAAAGCCCATAACCGCGAGATCGTAAGGCTTTGCCTTAGGCACATCAGGAAACTAGGCTTCCCCCAGATTCTCTCCCTCACCGGGGCGACCCGCATCGACGAGAGGGTCCTCTCCATGGACGTGATCCCCGTGATCAACGCGGTGGGGCGCATGGACCTAGGCACGAAAGCCAACCGCCTCATCCATTATTTCGGCGACGACTTCTCGGAAGCCTCCGAGGCGATCGCGGTCTGGATGAAGGAGAATAACGCGGCTAGGAAAGAGGCTACGATCAAAGCCGAGGAGAAGCTCCGCGTAGAGGAGGACGAACCCGGCATCTGCGCGATCGGCACCCTTCCCGAAGGACTCAATGGCCTTTTGGCCAACCGCCTCATGGACCGTTACGAAAAGCCGACGGCGATCTTCTCTCCCGCCAAAGCCGACCCTGGCCTCTACGTCGGGTCGATCCGTTCTAAGAATGGATTCTCCGTCTTGGAACTCGAGCAGGAGTGCGCCGACCTCATCGAAAAGGGAGGAGGACATCTCCATGCGGGCGGACTCTCCATCAAGAAGGGGAATTACGGGGAATTCCGTGAGAGGTTCCTTTCCTATAGCGCCTCCCATCCCTTCGTCAAGGAGGAGGTGAAGGCGATTCCGATCTTAGAATCCGAGACCAACATGGAGACCTTCCGTTTGATCCGAGAACTCGCCCCCTTCGGCATGGATTACCCTGAACCCGTCTTTTCTCTTTCTAGCATCGCCCCCGCAAGGCTAGCCTATACCCGCGATGGAAGATTCCTTAGCTTCGACCTAAAAACGGGGGCCAGGCTATTCTCCTTTTCCTTTGGAAAAGAGGACTTCGATTCGCGCCTCCCTTCCTATTCTTTCCTCGGCACTTTGCAGCTAAACGAATGGAAGGGGACGACCCGCATCAACTTCATGTGTGAGGTCGAAGGCCAAATTTCGCCTACGAAAAAGTAGAAAAGAGCGTATAGTTGCCTCGTATGGAAAAGAAGACCCTGCTCCCCAATGGGGGATACCCCATGCACACGTTCGAAGACCTCAAAGAGGTCTATTTTCCCTACATCACCCTCCCCGAGAACCGCAAGCTCATCGAGGACGCCTATAAGTTCGCCCGCAAAAAGCACGAGGGGCAGGTGAGGCGCTCGGGCGAGCCCTACATCCAGCACCCGATCGAGGTCGCCTATATCTGCGCCCAGCTGACCGCGGGCCCCGAGACGATCGCAGCCGCCTTCCTCCATGATGTGTTGGAGGATACCGACGCGACCGAGGAGGACCTCCGCAAGCTTTTCACCGAGGACACGGTAAAGATCGTCTCCTCCCTCACCAAGATCCAAAGGATGAAGCTCTCCCACATGACCGCGGAGGACTTCGAGGCGGAGGACCATAGGAAGATCTTCCTCGGCATGGCCCAGGACGTCAGGGTCATCATCGTCAAACTCGCCGACCGCCTCCACAACATGAGGACCCTCGATTCGCTCTCCATAGAGCGTCAGCAAGCCCTCTCCAAGGAGACCCTCGAGGTGTTCGCCCCGATTGCCCATCGCCTTGGTATCTATAACGTCCAAAGCGAGCTAGAGGACCTATGCCTGAAGTACCTTGAGCCTAAGCGATACGCCGAGATCCTCGCCCTCGTCAACGACAAATACGAGCACAGGAAGCAATCCCTCGAAGCCCTCAAAAAACGCATCGCCGACATCCTCTTCGAGCATGGGATCCAGTTTAGGATGGAGTCGAGGGTCAAGTCGATTTACTCCATATACAAGAAAATGTATCAGAAGGGCCATTCCTTCGATGATATTTACGATGTTTTGGCTATTCGTATCATCACCCAAACGGTTTTGAACTGCTACGAGATCCTAGGAATCATCCATTCCACCTACAAGCCGATCCCCGGCAGGTTCAAGGATTACGTGGCCATGCCGAAACCAAACATGTATCAGTCCCTCCACACCTCGATCCTCACCGGCGATGGCCAGGTGTACGAGGTGCAGATCAGGACCGAGGAGATGGACGCGGTCGCCGAGGCCGGCGTCGCCGCCCACTGGAAGTACAAGGAAGGCAGCACCTATAACGCCAAGCAAGAGCAGAAGGAAATCGAGGAGCAGCTCCATTGGTTCCGCGATTTCGTCTCCCTCGCCGACGAGGAGGGCAGCGCCTCCGAATATATGAAGACGCTCACCTCCGACATCTTCGGGGCCAACGTCTACGTCTTCACCCCCCTTGGCAAGGTCGTCGATTTGCCCACAGGGGCGACCACCCTCGACTTCGCCTACAAGATCCACACCAAGGTCGGCGATTCCGCGATCGGAGCGATCGTCAACGGGGTAGGGGTCTCCCTCAACACCGTTCTTAAGACCGGCGACGTCTGCGAAATCCGCACCTCCAAAACCGCCCAGCCCAACGACTCCTGGTTGGAGATCGCCAAGACCGCCTCCGCGAAGGCCCATATCCGCCGCGCGCTCCAAAAACGCGACGCGGACATCCTCAAGGCCGAAAGGGTCAGGCAAGGCAGGCAGTCCCTCATGGATTCGTTCAAGATGCAAGGCATCGGCGAAGAGGAAGCCTTAAGGCTTTTGGATAACGAAAAGCTCCGTAACGAATACCATTTCGAAGACATCGACGACCTCTTCGTCATGGTGTCCAACAAAAACCCGGCCGCCTCGGCGGTCCTCGACCTCCTCCACGTCAAGAAGAAACCCCAGATCGCCTCGCGCTTTGGCAAAGGGAAACCCCATCTCGAGAACGAGGACAAGAACCCGATCGAGGTTCCTGGCGGGGTCACGGGTCTTGCGATTTCCCTAGGCCAATGCTGCACCCCGATCCCGGGGGATGGCATCGTCGGCTACATCACCAAGGGCAAGGGCATCACGGTTCACCGCACCAATTGCCCTAACATCGCCCACGAAAGGGCGCGCCTGATCGATTTACGGTGGAAGGAACATCTCGGCATCGGGGTTTACCCCGTCGATTTGGAGATCTTCGCCAACGATAGGCCCAACCTCGTCTCCGACATCCTCACCGCGATGGCTTCCAAAGGGGTCACCGTGCGCGACCTCAAAGCCCATCTCATCACCGAGACCATGAACTCGGTCATCTCCGTCACCTTGGCGGTGCCTGATGCGAAGGTCCTAGGCGATTGCACGGCCGACCTCATGGGGCTAAAGGGCGTCTTCTCCGTCACCCGCGTCATCCACTAAAGAATTTTGCCGAAGATAGGCCGATTGGCCTATTTTCTTTTCCGCGAGCGTAGGCGCACCTTGCTAGTGCCCCCGCGTAAGACTACAATTGCTTTGTCCGTTTCCAAAAAGGAGAAACTATGCCTTATATCGCCGTCAAGGGAACCCATGACGTCCTGGGCAAGGAAGCCCAGGCCTATCGTTACATCACCGACGTCTTCAAAGCCGTCTGCGAACTCTATGGCTACGGCCCGATCGAGACCCCGATCCTCGAATACACCGAGGTATTCGACCGCGCGACCGGGGAAAGCAGCGACGTCGTCCGCAAGGAGATGTACACCTTCAAGGACAAAGGCGACCGCTCGGTCACCTTGCGCCCTGAGGGAACCGCGGGCGTCATGCGCTCCATCGTCACCAACAAACTCTACGTGAACGACCTGCCCCTCAAGCTATATTACGCCGGCCCTTCCTTCCGTTACGAAAGGCCGCAGCAGGGGAGATACCGCCAGTTTTGCCAACTCGGCGTGGAAGCCGTCGGCGTCAATGATCCGCATCTAGACGCCGAAGCCATTTGCCTCGCCATGACCGTGCTCAAGATGCTCGGTTTCGAAAACCTCAAGGTCAAACTGAACTCCCTAGGCGATGCCTCCTCCAGAGCCGCCTACAAAGACGCCTTGCGCGCCTACTTCGCCCCGCGCGTCGAATCCATGTGCGAGGATTGCAAGCAGCGCCTCCTCCTCAACCCGATGCGCATCCTCGATTGCAAGGTCGAAGCCGACCAGGAAATCGCCAAAGGCGCGCCGAAGATGAAGGACTTCCTCTCTGAGGAAAGCGAGCAAAGGCTATACAAGACCATCTCCCTTCTCAACGAGATGGGGGTCGAATACGAGCTCGACGATACCCTCGTCAGGGGACTCGACTACTATGCCGAAGTCGTCTTCGAGGTCCACGCGATCTCCAAAGAGGGCAAGGATTACGGCGCCCTCCTAGGCGGCGGCCATTACGAAGGCCTGCTCGAAACCTTCGGGGGACCTAAGGACATCGACTATGGCGTCGGGTTCGGCATGGGCTTAGAGAGAATCTACTCTCTCATGGCCGACAACAAGATGCTCGACGACGTCAAATCGGGCGTGGACATCTATGCGATGCCGGTCGGGGCCGAGGTCGTCGACGACGCCTTCTCCCTCGTGGAGCAGATCAGGGCCCTAGGCTACTCGGTTGAGATGCCCTTCGTGCCCTCCAAACTCGGCTCGATGTTCAAAAAGGCCGAAAGGAGCGGGGCCAAGTTCGCCCTCATCATCGGGCCCGAGGAACTCGCCAGGGGCATGGTGAATCTCAAAAACCTCGATAGCAAAGAACAGAAGGAAGTCGCGATCGAGACCCTCGACGAGACCCTCGACGCCGAATTCGAGAAACTCGAAAACCCCGAGCATGAGCACGGGGAAGGCTGCACCTGCGGCCATTGCCACGACTAAGGAAACCAATTATGGAACGCACTCACTTTAACGGGACCCTACGCCTAGAGAACGTGGGGGAGGAAGTGACCCTCCTCGGATGGGTCGCCAATAGAAGGAACCTCGGCTCCCTGCTTTTCATTGACCTAAGGGACACGACGGGCATCGTGCAACTACGCACCTCCGAGCCCGAGAAGTTCCCCGACGTCCGTAACGAATACGTGATCGAGGCCAAGGGCACCGTTGTCAAGAAGGATCAGCCTAACAAGGCCCTTCCTACCGGCGACATCGAGATCGCCCTCTCCTCCATCAAGGTCATCAGCAAAGCTGAGACGACCCCTTTCATCATCGCCGATAAGTCGGATGCGCTCGAGGATACGCGCCTTAAGTACCGCTACCTCGACCTGCGCCGTCCTATCCTCCAAAAGAACCTCCGCCTAAGGGCCAAGATCGCCAAGGTGTGGAGGGAATATCTAGACGAAAGGGGCTTCACCGAGATCGAGACCCCGATCCTGAACCTCTCCTCCCCAGAAGGGGCGAGGGACTACCTCGTGCCCTCCAGGGTGCACCCGGGCGCCTTCTACGCGCTTCCGCAAAGCCCGCAGCTATGGAAGCAGCTTCTGATGCTCGGGGGCATGGAACGCTACTATCAGGTCGCCAAGTGCTTCCGCGACGAGGACCTTCGCGCGGATAGGCAACCCGAATTCACGCAGCTCGACGCCGAGATGTCCTTCATGGACCAAGATCAGGTCCTTTCCCTCATGGAGGGATTCCTCAAGCGTCTATTTAAAGAGACGATCGACGTGGATATAGAACTTCCGTTACGCAGGATGAAATACTGGGACGCCATGGACATCTATGGCTCCGATAAGCCCGATACCCGTTTCGATCTGAAACTGCAGGACATCAAGTCCTACATGACCCCGACCGAGTTCGGCGGTTTCGGCGCCTACGTCAAGGGCATTGTCGTCCCGGGCGTTGCCGCGGAGACCTCGAGGAAGGTCATCGACTCCCTATCCGAGGAAGCCAGGAAGTATCGCCTAAAAGGCGTCTTCGTCCTGAAATTCCTCAATGGGGCGCTAGAAGGCAGCTTCCTTAAGTTCCTTACCCCCGAGCAGCAGAAGGGCCTCGTGGAAGGCCTAGGACTCAAAGACGGGGATATCCTGGTCTTCGCCTCCCATGACGACCGCAGGGTCATCGACTTCGGTTTGGGCGCCATCAGAAGCCTCTATGGCAGGCAGCTAGGCTACGTTAGGCCCGATACCTACGACCTCCTTTGGGTCGTCGACTTCCCGATGTTCGATCCGGTTGAGGGACAGCCTGGCCTATATAGCGCGGAGCATCACCCGTTCACGCGCCCCCGCGATGAGGACCTGCCTTTGCTAGACACCAACCCCGAGGAAGCCTTGGCCTATGCCTATGACATCGTCATCAACGGCTACGAGGCCGGTGGTGGTACCCTCCGTATCTACGACCATGACACCCAATGGAAGATCTTCAAGCTCCTCGGCCTCTCCGATGAGGACGTCGCCGAGAAGTTCGGCTGGTTCATCGACGCGTTCCGTTATGGCGCGCCCCCGCACGGCGGAATCGCCTTCGGCATGGACCGCCTCGCGATGATCCTCAACCAAACGGAGAACATCCGCGACGTCATCGCCTTCCCCAAGAACCTCCAAGCCACCGACCCGACTTCCAAGGCTCCGCAGAAAGTCTCGCAGGAGCAGCTCGATATCCTTGGCATCTCCGTGAAGGAGTAGTCAATCTATATCGAAGATATAGTTAAAAACGGAAATTTACCAAAAAACTACTAAAAAGGAGCAATCAAAATGGGCAAGAAAATCAGCAGCAACCTGACCGTATCCGCCACCAGGAGCCTCGTCATTGACATGATCAACAAGGCCAATTCCGGGCATCCGGGCATGGGGCTAGACGCCGCGCCCATCATGGTTGCCCTTTTCCGCGACCACCTCGTCGCCGACCCCAAGGATCCGACCTGGTGGAACCGCGATAGGCTCGTCTTCTCCTCGGGCCACGCCTCCTCTTTGCTATACGCGACCCTTCATCTAACGGGCTACCCGCTATCGATGGACGACCTTAAGTCCTTCCGTCAACTCGGCTCGAAGACCCCCGGCCATCCCGAATACGGCGTCACCGCCGGCATCGACGCGACCTCCGGTCCTTTAGGACAGGGCATCGCCCAGGCCGTCGGCATGGCCCTGGCCGAACAGACGATCGCCGCCTCCTATCCCGAAGGCGACAAGATCATGTCCCATTACACCTATTGCCTTTGCGGCGACGGGTGCCTTGAGGAGGGCATCAGCCAGGAGGCGATTTCCCTCGCCGGGCTCCATGGCCTCAATAAGCTGATCCTTTTCTACGACTGCAACGGGGCGACCCTCGACGGTCCGACCAGCGATTCGCTTTGCGAAAACGTCAAACTTCGTTTCCTCGCGAGCAATTGGCACGTCTATGAGGTCAAAGACGGCAACGACGTCGACGCGATCTCCGCCGCCGTGGCCAAAGCCAAGAAGAACAGGGCCCTTCCTAGCGTCATCATCGTCAACTCCATCATCGGCTACGGCTCGTCCAAGCAGGGGTCCCACAAGACCCACGGATCTCCTTTAGGAAAGGAAGACGGCGACCACGCCAAGGCGGTCTATGGATACGATTACCCCGAGTTCACCGTCCCCGAGTCGGTCTACGAGGAATACCAAAGGACCTTTGCCGAGCGCGGCAAGAAGGCCCACGAGGAGCATTCCGCCAGGGTCAACGACTACAAGACCTTCCACAAAGAGGAATTCGCCGCTTTCGAGGCGGCCCTTAAGGGAGAATTCAAAATCCCCGAAATCGTGCCCGCCCCCGAAAAGCCCGAAGCGACCCGCGTGAGCTCCGGCAGAATCCTATCGGCTTTTGCCGATGCGATTCCCGCGATGTTCGGCGGTTCGGCCGACGTCGCCTCCTCGACGAACACCACCGGCAAGAACATGGTGATGCACACGGTCGATCACCGCGAGGGCCACGACATGCATTATGGCGTCCGCGAGTTCGCGATGGCCGCCCTCAATAACGGCATCGCCCTACATGGCGGCCTCCGTCCCTATTGCTCTTGCTTCCTCGTCTTCGCCGACTACATGAAGCCCGCGATCCGCATGGCGGCCCTCCAGAAGCTGCCCGCCATCTACCTTTTCACCCACGATTCCCTCGCGGTGGGGGAGGACGGCCCGACCCATGAGCCGATCGAACAGCTCGCGATGCTCCGCAGCATCCCCGGGCTGGAGGTGTTCCGCCCCGCCGACTACAAGGAAACCTACGCGGCCTACGTCCATGCCCTCAAGGCCAAGGACCATCCGACCGCGATCATCCTCTCTAGGCAAGCCCTTCCTACCTTGGAGAGCAGCGACCCCGAGAAGGCCCTTAAGGGCGGCTACGTCGTCAGGGAGCCCAAGAAAGAGGCGGTCAGCATCATCGCGACCGGCTCCGAGGTTTCGTTGGCCCTGGAAGCCGCCGAGTTGCTTCAGCAAAGGAAGATCGAGGCCAGGGTCATCTCCGCCCCGAACCCGATGCTTTTAAGGAAACAGGACGAAGCCTACAAGGCCTCTATCCTCGGCGAGAGGGAGAAGACCGTCTCCTTGGAAATGGCCTCCACCTATGGCTGGGGCGATTTGGCCGCCTGCTGCATCGGCGTCGACGGGTTCGGCGATTCGGGCAAGGCGGGGGAGGTCCTCGCCAAGCACGGCTTCACCAAAGAGGCCGTCGCATCCAAGATTGCGTCTTTCCTAGGGAAAAAGTAAAATCGAAGCCATGAGGGACTACATCGCCATCAACAACTACTCCGGCATCGGGACGATCGGCATCTCCCGTAGGGCCATCGAGGCCGTCGCGCTTTCGTGCGTGGATTCGGTCGATGGGGCCGCGGTCGTCGGCAAGTCCAAGAAGGGCGAGAAGAAGAAAAAGAAGGCCCCGACCGCCGTCGGCGTCCTCTTCGCCCTCCCTAGCGGGGTCAAGGTCGCCCTCACCAAGGAAGGCAAGGCCGAGATCACGATCGACGTCGCCATCCGCAACGGGGTCAACGTCGCCAAGATCTGCGAGGAGATCCAACAATCCGTCGCCCAAGGCGTCTCCATCATGTGCGACACCGTTCCCTTCTCCGTAAGGGTCAAGGTCGTCCGCATCGGCGCCAAATAAGCCAAAATGAGTCAAGGCGTCCCGCTTGGGGCGTCTTTTCCTTTCCCAAAAGGGCCTAAAGGCCTCTTTCCCTTCCATGTTCGGCCCTTATTTGCTAATATATCGCCACCTGAAGAAGGAAATGGTTCTTATGGAAGACGAAGAGATTCTTGAAGAGGGGAAATCCCGCAACGCCCTGCAAAAGGACGCCATGACGGCGATTTACGACGCGCTGACCTACCAAGCGATGGGACAGCCGATCCCGGTCGAGGACATCGTCTCCTCCCTATGCGAACTGCCCTATGAGGAATGCGACTACTTCGTGAAGGCCGCCCTCATCGCCGCCATCAAATTCCAAGGGGACATCATCCCACTTTTCAACGCGAAGATGCGGAAGTGGACCTTCGACCGCCTCAACCGCCTCGAACAGGCCATCCTCCTTCTTGCCTACGTTCACTATTACTACGTCGAGCCCGGCGTCGACAAAGGCGTCGTGATCGACATCGCGGTCAAACAATCCAAGTCCTATCTCGAAGAGAAGGACTACAAGTTCGTCAACGCGATCCTCGACAACGTGCTGGAGTCCAATGCGGGAAAGAACGAATGAACCCCTTTCGGTCAGTGGCCTGAGCCTCCTGATCAAAAGCAGGCTGGAAAACGACCCGGGCCTGCGTTCCCTTTCCGTCCGCGGCGAGATCTCCAACTTCAAGGTCTACCAATCCGGCCATTGCTATTTCTCCCTCAAAGACGAGGAATCCGTCATCTCATGCGTGATGTGGGCGAGTTATGCCGCCTACCTTTCCTTTGTTCCAAAGGACGGGGATGAGGTCCTCGTCCATGGGCGCATCAGCGTCTATCCTGCGAGGGGATCCTATCAGCTCGCCATCGACCACATGGAACTCTTCGGGCAGGGAGCGGAACTGCTTAGGCTCAAGCTATTGGCCGAGAAACTCGCCAAGGAAGGCCTTTTCGACGAATCCAGGAAAAGGCCGCTTCCAAGGTTCCCCCATCGCGTGGGCGTAATTGCGGGCAAAGGCTCGGCGGGCCTACGCGACATCGTCGTGAACCTATCCGCCCGTTGGCCGATCGCCGAACTCGTGGTGGAGCCTAGCCTCGTGCAGGGCAAGGAAGCACCCAAGGCCATCATGGCCGCGTTTAGCAAACTCCAAAGCCAGGGGATCGACGTTTTGATCATCGCTAGGGGCGGCGGTTCCTCCGAGGACCTATCCGCCTTCAATGACGAGAACCTAGTTAGGCTCGTCGCCACGAGCGTCTGCCCCGTCATCTCGGCGGTGGGCCACGAAGTGGACACCACGCTCATCGACCTCGTCGCCGATAGGCGCGTATCCACGCCTACGGCCGCCGCGATCGCTTCGGTCCCGGACAAATACGAGGTTTATCAGACCCTCGACCTATCTAGGGATAGGCTCCAAGGGGCTCTAGAAGGTCTTCTAAGGCGATTACGGGAAAGGCTCGATTCCCTTTCCAAACGCTCGTTCTTCCTGGCTCCTGAGAGCATCTATAGGCAGAAAAGGGAAGACCTAATCCAGGTGAGCCATAGGCTCGACCTAGCGATAGCAGGGCAACTGCAAAGGAAGAAAGACCGCTTGGAAACCTCCAAGAGGACTTTGGAGAGTCTGAACCCGGACCGTGTGTTGTCCCGTGGATTCTCCTTGTCCATCGATTCCAAAGGAAAACCGCTGACGAGCGCCGCCTCCGTCAAAGAGGGCGAGAGCATAAAAACCAGGTTCAAAGATGGTATAATCAATTCAATCGTCACATCCAAGGAGACCGACCATGGAAGATAAGAAGAAGCCTTTCGAAGAAAGACTAGCCCGCCTCAACGAGATCGTGGCGAAAGTGGAAGGGGAAGTCCTCCCCCTAGACGAGGCCATGGCCCTCTATGAAGAGGGGAAAGCCCTGATCAATGGCCTCTCCAAAGAGCTTGAAGAGGCTGAAAATAAGGTTGCCAAAGCCAGGGCGGAAGAAGAGGAATCCCAATAATTTGATAGTAGAAAATCAGTAGTTTTCTAGTATATGAAAAAGCGAGACCCCATCGAAAGAATTGACGTAAAACACATCACTGACCCGAACGTGGTCAAGAAGATGTCTTACCCCGAGTTGGCGGTGCTTTGCCATGACCTTAGGCGCGAGATTCTCGAATCCGTGTCCAAGACGGGCGGGCACCTTTCCTCCAACCTCGGCGTCATCGAACTCACGGTGGCCCTTTATAGGAACTTCGACTTCCCAAACGACAAGCTCATCTTTGATGTCGGCCACCAATGCTACGCGCATAAGCTCCTAAGCGGCCGCTCCCTCGAAAACCTCAATAAGCCGGGCGGCGTCGCGGGCTTCCAGAAGATGGCCGAGTCCGAGTTCGACCCCTGGGAGGCCGGCCATAGCAGCACGTCCATCTCCGCGGCCGAGGCGTTCGCGATCGCCGCGCATAAAAAAGGCGAAACCCGGGACGTGGTCGCCGTAATCGGCGATTCCAGCGTGGTAAACGGCCTTAGCTTTGAGGCCTTGAATGACCTAGGATCCCGCCCCGAGAAGGTCATCATCGTCCTTAACGACAACGACATGTCCATCTCTAGGCCCACGGGCAGTTTCGGCAGGTTCTTCCGCCGCATCTCGACCGGCAAGGTCTACACCAAGGCAAAGAAAAGCTACCAAAGGGCCCTCTTCCGTTCGCGCCTAGGCCACAAAATTTACAATTTCTCGCTCTCGTTCAAAAACGCGATCAAGGCCCGCCTCGTGCCCTTAACGATGTTCGACAACATGGGCTTCAATTATATTGGGCCCGTCGATGGACATGACCTAAAGGCCCTAGATAAGGCCATCGCCAGGGCCAAACGCTCGACAAAATCGGTCGTCTTGCACGTAAGGACGATCAAAGGCAAGGGCTATCCTTACGCCGAAAACGACAAAACCGGCTATTGGCATGGCGTGACCCCGTTCGACCTAGAGACCGGTGCTCCGAAGAAGTTCCATCCTGGACAGGTCTCTTGGTCCCATTTCATGGCGGATCTGACCTATGAGATGATCGCTAGTCACCCAGAGGCTCAGCTCGTCGTCCCGGCGACCCTTAAAGGGTCAGGTCTAGAGAAGGTCTTCTCTTCCTATCCGGACCGCTGCATCGACGTCGGCATCGCCGAAGAACACGCGGCCACCCTTTGCGGGGCCTTCTCCGTCAACGGCTTCAAACCGATCCTGACCATCTATTCGACCTTCCTCCAACGGGCCTATGACGAAATCGCCCATGACTGCGCGAGGATCAAGGCCAACGTGACCCTTTTGATCGACCGCGCCGGCCTTGTCGGCTCCAATGGCGACACCCATCAGGGCATCTATGACGTCGCCTATCTCAAATCCATCCCGGGGGTCACGGTGACGATGCCTTCCTCCAAGGCCATGGCCAAGACGCTTTATGAGCAGTCCTTGACTGGCAAGGGGGTCTTCGCCATCCGCTATCCCCGCGACTTTGTCGAGGAGGGAATGCCCTTAGAGACCATTTCCGACCTCCAATACCTGCGCTTCCGTTACGAAAGGCGCACGAGCAGCAAGAAAATCGCCGTTTTGGCGGTAGGGCCGATGGAAAAGAAGCTCCTAGACCTCGTCGAGAAGGCCTATTTGGACGTCGAAATCATCGATCCGGTCTATCTGCAGCCTCTTCAGATGGACAATCTATTGCCTTTGCTTTCGTATGAGCACATCTTCGTCTATGACGCCTATTCCACCAAGGAAGGCTTTGCTTCGAGCGTTTTGGCCGCGCTCATGGAGCTAGGTTACAAAGGCAAAGTGACCGTCAGGGCCGTCCCGAACCAGTTCGTCAGGGAGGATTCCTACGACAATCAATTGGCCCAGTTTGGCCTATTGCCGACCCAGATCGTCGAGGAACTTAGGAAATTGCTCGGACTTTGATTCGTTTTCCTTTTCCTCGAATTTAACATAACGTAAAATGGTTGCATGGCAAAGGTCATCGTCCACATCGACTTGAACGCGTTTTTCGCCTCGGCCGAGGTCGCCAGGAACCCGTCGCTTGCCGGAAAGCCGCTCATCATCGGCCACGCGGGCCGTGGCGGCATCGTGTCGACCTGTTCCTACGAAGCCCGCAAATACGGCGTCCATAGCGCCCAGCCGACCTTCCAGGCCCTGAAACTTTGCCCCCAGGCCATCATCATCGCCCCCGACATGGACTATTACGCGGCGCTTTCCCGTTCTTTCTTTGCGAAGGTCAGGGAAATCACCCCGCTTGTGGAAGAGGCCTCCATCGACGAATGCTATGCCGACTTCACCAAGGCCCTGTCCAAGGAAAAGGATCCCGTCGCCTTCTTGGCCAATTTGCAACGGGAGTGGAAGGAGTTCACGGGCGTGGGCTGCTCAATCGGGGTGGCCACGAACAAATGGCTCGCCAAGATGGCCTCCGACCTCCATAAGCCGATGGGACTCACGATCATCCATAAGGACGATATCCCCAAGGTGATCTACCCGCTTCCGATCGAATCCTTCTGGGGAATCGGGAAAAAGACCTCGCCTTTGCTACGAAACCTAGGGATATCCACGATCGGGGACTTCGCGAGAAGAGCCAAGGAGGACGACCCCGCCCTAATCAAAACCCTAGGCAAGTTCTTCCTCACGGCCAAAGAATGGTCGCTAGGGAGCGGCTCCGACGAGATCGAGACCGCCCCTTGGGACCCTAAAAGCGTGGGCGTATCCGAGACCCTCATGCGCGATTGCCGAGGATATTCCGAAATCGAATCGACCTTGCGTTCCATTTGCCTCGAGGTCGAACGAAGGGCCAAGTGGGAACGCAAATACGGCAAGGGAATGACCCTTCAGGTCAAGGACACCTCCTTCAAGACCCATAACAAATCCGCGACCTTCGAGAAATCCACCCAAAGCGGGGAGTTCCTCTTCAAAAAAGCCTCCGAGCTATACAAAGCGAACTTCGAAGACCTCAACGTGAGACTAATCGGCGTGACATTGGAAAAACTCGTCGACCCCGGCAAGGAGGACGTGCAGATGTCCTTATGGGACTACGAGGAATACGAGGAGAAGGACAAGACGCGCCTGCTCATCGCCGATCTCAATAGAAAACTAGGCAAAGGGACCCTGATCCGGGGTTCCGAGGCCAGGAAAGGAAAGAAGAAATGAGCGACCATAGGCCACCCATAACCCTGCAAAAGGCCATGAGCGAGTATTTCGTCTACCTCGTCGCCGAGAAGGGCCTAAGGAAGATGACGGTTGAGGATTACCGCGAGGACCTTGGCCTCTTCCTCCAATATTTTCCCGCCAAGCAGACCACCGAGGACCTTTCCCCCAAGACCGACCCGGGCGACTTCGCCGTCATGGAGGGCAACGCCCAGAAAAGCCCCGCCTCGATCGCGAGGAGGGTATCCACCCTTTATAACTTCCTTTTGTTCCTTTCCAAAGAAGGCTACATCGACCCGCCCGAGGCCTCGATGGCAAGGCCGAAGCTAAGCAAGAAGCTGCCCGAGGTGCTCTCCTTCGAGGAGATCAACGCCCTTTTGGACCAGCCTGACCCCACAAACGAAGCCGGCGCCCGCGACAAGGCGATGCTCGAGACAATGTATGCGACGGGGCTTCGCGTCTCCGAGCTTTGTGCCCTCCGCCTCCCCGACGTCGACCGCGACCATCGCCTGATCCGCGTCATATCCGGGAAAGGGGGCAAGCCGCGCATCGTCCCGATCTCGGAGTTCGCCCTTTCCTGGCTCACCCGTTATATCGATATCTTCCGCATCGAGAACAAAGGCCATGGCGAGAAAGAGGTGTTCCTTTCTAGGCAAGGGAGGGCCGTCACCCGCCAATGCTTTTTCCTATGCGTGAAGAAATACGCGGAGATGGCGGGCATCGACCCCGTGATCGTCTCCCCGCATACCCTTAGGCATAGCTTTGCGACGCATCTACTCGAAAACGGGGCCTCTTTGAGGGCGGTGCAGGAGATGCTCGGCCATAGCCATCTTTCAACCACCCAGATCTACACCCACGTTTCCTCTAGGCGCATCGCCGAAGCATATTCCACCTATTTAGGTGAGGATTAGCTATAATTGGAAGTTAGGAGAATTGCCATGGAACAACCACGCAAATACAAACGCATCTTCGTCATCGTCGCGGACTCCGCCGGCGTTGGCGAGGAACCCGATGCCGCTGCTTTCGGCGACGTCGGAAGCAACACCTTCGCCCACGCGGCCGAATCGATCGGCGGGCTTAACGTCCCGGTCATGGAATCGATGGGCCTAGGCGAACTAGACGACATCATGGGCGTCAAGAAGGTGAGCGACCATCCTCACGCCTTCTCGTTACGCCTGCGCGAGACAAGCGCCGGCAAAGACACGATGACCGGCCACTGGGAGATGATGGGCGTCAACACGAGAACCCCCTTCATCGCCTTCACCGACACGGGCTTCCCCAAGGAACTCATGGATGAACTAAGCGAAAAGACCGGCCACAAGCTGATCGGCAACTACGCGGCCTCGGGCACCGAGATCTTGAAGGAACTCGGCGAGCAGCAGATGAAGGAGAATTCCCTCATCGTCTATACCTCGGCCGACTCCGTCCTCCAAATCGCGGCTCATGAGGAGGTCACCGGGCTTCAGGAACTATACCGCTGCTGCGAGATCGCCAGGGAGATCTGCCTCCGTCCCGAATATAGGGTCGGTCGCGTCATCGCCCGTCCTTACGTCGGAAGTTGCGCCGCGGACTTCAAGCGCGTCGGCGGCGACCGCCATGACTACGCCTTGTCTCCCTCCGAGAAGACCCACATGGACATCCTCAAGGACAACGGCTACATGGTCTCCTGCGTCGGCAAGATCAGCGACATCTTCAACATGGAGGGCGTCGTCAAGACCGTCCACACCGTCTCCAATGAGGACGGCATGGACAAGACCATCGAGCAGCTCGTCAATGACGATTGGACCGGCCTTTGCTTTGTCAACCTCGTCGAATTCGACAGCGAATACGGCCATAGGAGGAACGCCCCGGGCTATGCCCGTTGCCTAGAGGCCCTAGACAAGAGGCTAGGCGAATTCATCTCCAAGATGAGGGACGACGACCTACTCATGGTGACCGCCGACCACGGCAACGACCCGACCTTCAAGGGAACCGACCACACCAGGGAGAAGGTGCCTCTGCTTATCTATTCTCCCTCCATCACCAACGGCAAATACCTCGAGGAAAGGGCGACCTTCGCCGAAATCGGGGCCTCGGTTTTGGAGAACTTCCACCTCAAGAACAACCCAACCCTCCTAGGCGAGCCCATCAAGGAACTCTTCGAATAGGAAAAACCGAAGGCGGCGTCGACTTAGCGGCGCCGCTTTTTGCTTGTTTATCCATCGCCTCTTAATAACGCGACAAAAAGAGCCGCGGACATCAATCCGCGGCTTTTCTATAAGTCGGTCCTATAAAGCTTTGATATCAGTCCTTAACGCCCAGGGCTCTCTTTGCGAGGAAGTAAAGGCCGTCGAAGGCGATGATCACGAGGATGGCGAGCAAGGCGATCGCGAAGATCGGGGTCAAATCGGTGGGGGACTCGTTCCGGTAATAACGGATCGCGGAGCCTAGGCCCATCCCAGTGGAGCCGGTTACGATCTCCGCCATGATCTCGGTTTTGAAGGAAAGGGCGAAGGAGGAGACAAGCCCCAAGATGATATAAGGCCCGGCCAGGGGGATTTTAATCCTGGTTAACGCCCTCCATTTGGACGCCGAATCGATCCTGGATGCCCAAAGAAGTTCGGTGGGAAGCGCGTTGAACCCCGCGACGACCGATTCATAAAGAATCGGGAACGCCAATAGGATCACGACGAAGATCGGGGCCCTCGCGGAACCGACGAGAACTAGGAAAAGGAATACGAAGGCCGCGGTCGGCGCGCTTTTTAAGACGATGAATAGGGGTTTGAGGAAAGTCTGCAAAGGCTTGATTTGTCCTGAGATCGAGCCTAGGACCAAGGCTGCGGCGAAAGATATGCCAAAGCCCTCAAGGGTCCTTAGGATGCTCATGCTAAGGGAACGCGGGACGTAGGATCCGCCTAGTAGCTCCCCGAGTTTTCCGATCGTGGAGGCCGGGGAAGGGAAGATGAGGTTAGCGGGACCTTGGGACAAGGAGATGGCGAGCCACAGCAAAAAGACGAAGGCAAGGCCGGCGGTAAATAGGAATCCTTTATTCGAAATAAACGCTTTCATTGAGGGCGGTGATGCCGAAGAGCTTCACGAATTCGAGGATGGCTTCCTTGTTGTCCTTGGCCTTTTTGAAGCCTAGGCCCATGCGGTTGCCGTTCTTGGTGACGTTTTTGAGCATTGCGCTCGGCGAGAGGAAACGGTTTTTGACGATGTCCTCGCCGACGGCGGAGACGAAGGGGTCGATGACATTAGGATTGGCAACGAAGGAATTGATGTCTTCTTCTAACGAAGAAAGGAAGGCGTTGACCTTGGTCTTGTCGGCGGAATTGGCGACGAAGACGGAGGCTTGGGTGAGTTGCTTGTTCCCCGAGACCTCGGCCCATTTGGTCTGCACGTTCTGGAACTCGGAGACGTTAGGATGGGCGGCCTTGGTCGCGGTGAGGGCGGGTTCGGCGATGAAGACGTAGTCGACGTCGAGCTCGGTCTTGTCCTCAAGGGTCAATTTGCCGGTCTCTAAGCAGGCCTTCGCATCGGTAGCGGCCTCAACGTCGTGGAGATTGGTTAGCCCGAGATTCCCGTAGACGTAATCGAAGATCTTGCCCGGAACTTGGCTCTTTTGGAAATAGACGACGCAGTCGCTGGGGTCGAGCTGGCCGTTTGTGTCGTGACCAGTCGAGGCAAGGAAGAAATTACCAAAGGTAATGGTCGCGGCGATTCTAAAGGGCGCGTTCTTTTTGGTGATTGCTGTTAGACCCGCGTTGGTGGGCAGAATGCAGATGTCGCGGTCGGAGGCGGAGGTCATGTAGGCGGCGATGTTGGTCGCGTCCGCGTTGATGTCCAGTTTGCTTTCGGGTTGGCCTAGGTGCCTATAGAGGCTGACGGCCGGTGCTCCTTTGGGGCAGGCGACGTTAAGGTCTAAGACGTAAGGGGTTTTTTCCTCGGAGCTAGAGGCGATGGGGGAGGATGCCGAGCTCGAGGCAGGGGTCCCGCAGGAAGCGAGGGCAACGAGGGCGGAAGATAGCAGTATCAGTTTGTTTTTCATGTGTTTTGTTCCTTTTGGCGATGAATCGCGCCTAGATATCTTAAAGATATTGGATATAATCAAGTGTGATTTGAATCACGCTTATGGACATTATCGATTTGCTTAGCGAAGAAGAAAGGCGAAAAACGAAGACCCTGGTTTTTCCTCGCGACCACAGGATTTGCGAAGAAGGCGAAATCTGCGTCGGGGTTTATGTCGTAAGAAAAGGAAACGTAAAGATCAGCTCCTATTCTTATGAAGGTAAAGAAATTGTATACAATCTAATTGAGAGAGGCGGAGTCTTTGGAAACAATCTCGTTTTCGCCTCAGACCAAAGGTACCGCGGGAATGCGATTGCCTCATCGGATTGCGAGATAACATTCATCGAAAAGGAATCCCTTAAAGAATTGCTCGCGGGCAACCCGAGGTTCTTGGAAGAGTACCTGAGGATCCAATCGGATTTCGGGAAAGAGCTCAATCGGAAAATCAAAATCCTCTCATTTGACTCGGCGAGGGAAAGGTTGGAGTTCTTTTTGCAGAGCCAAGGAGGAGAGGCGACCTTGAAGAGCGTCTCGGAGTTGGCCGAGGAGCTTTTCCTATCTAGAGAAGCGACTTCCAGGTTGATCCATGGTCTGGCCAAGGAAGGCTCCATCGAAATTGACGGAAAGAGAATCCGGCAAGTCAAATAACGGAAACTGACATTGGAATATTAGGGCGTCAATAAGGCGATTTTTGTTTTTGGGTTTCCAAAATAAACGGAATCAACCAGGTTAGGCAAAGAGGCAGGTAATCCAGGCTGAAAATGCGCAAATAGCCCAAAACGAACCAAAAAGAGCCAGAAAAGAACAAAGATGTTGCTAGTAGATTTTTAGTAGTAACAAACCTGTGAACAAGTCTTACTGAATTTTCGTGTAGGATAAATAAACAAACCAGATTGATTCGGAACAAAAACGGCTGTTCATCGCCTTTTACCCCTTTTAATTTAACATAACCGACATTATTCGAAGGTGGATTTCAGAAGAAAAAAATCAGGGTAGTGCGGCCCGGGAACTTTTACTAATTCTCGGCACTACCCTGATGTTGTTTGTTGGTTAAGCCACTACTTCTTGGCTTTTTCCTCAAGGTGCTTGAGCAGATCCTCGATTTGGAGCTCCCTGCGGTTTCCCTCTAGGAGCAAATGAATGATAGTTTCGGAAACTGAGAGGATAATCCAACCTGAATCTGGCTCGCCTTCCTTTACCACCACTTTGATTCCCTCGGCCTCATAGGCATCCTCGAGGAGATCTTCCATGGCGCCGAGCGCCCTTGGGTTCAAACAGGTGGCGACGATGACCGCCGATGCGAACGGATTGGATGCGGACACGTCGATGAGGGCGATGTCCTCGGCCTTGTGCTCGTCCAATGTCTTCAAAGCGATTTCGACTTCTCTTTTGTCCATCTCTTACCTCAGATATTGGTCATAGCAGGCACGCGTGAGGGGGTTGTCCACTTGGTAACCTTTGTTCTCAAGGTACTTCTTGTTCTCCCTCAAGACGTAAAGGAAACCCAGGTAATAGTCCTTTAGGCATTCCGAAATCATGTCGTTTGAATCATAACCCCTAAGAGGTTCGATTTTGTCGCTAGCGTAGACGACCTTCCCTAACGGGGTCATCCTCGCCCTGCCGGTCGCGTGATAAAGGATGGCGTCCAATACGGCGCGGTCCTCGATACCGAACTCGGTTTCGGCGATATGGGCGCCCAGGAACTGGTGATAGGTCCACGGCGGGAAGCTCTCGAACTCGGGGAAAAGCTTCTTCATGGCCTCGGTCTGCTGCTCTTTGCTCATGCCTTTGGCGATGTCGTGGAGCAAGCCGGCGATATAGGCCGCGTCCGCGTTCTCGAGTTTGGCTTTCTTGGCGATGAAATAGGCAAGCTCGGCCACGGATACGCTGTGGGCGAGCCTATGGGGGCTGATCATGCCCTCGATCTTTTTCATGAAATAGAGTTTGTTCGTGACGATGTAGTCCTTCACGCAGGAAGGGATGTCCAAAGACTGGAGGGACCTCACCTTGGAGGAACTGACGTCCCCGGACTTATCGTAATCAAGCCTCATCATCGAATAACGGGCCAAGACCGAATCGTCGATCTCGACGCCCGGGCGCGATACGTAAACGGGCGTCGCGAGGCGGCAGATGAGATCGGGATCCTTCCATTTGGGGAAGGCGTTCACCTGGTCCGCCCCTATAAGGAGGTATAGTTTGCGGCGTTTGTATTTGAGGGCGAAGTGGCGGATCGTGTCGATCGTGTAATTGACCTCGGCCTTATCGCGCATCTCAAAGGTATCAATCGAGAAAGAGGGCGATCCTTCTTTCTTGAGGGCGGCCTTAAGCATGGCGAGCCTTTGCTCGGGGGTGGTGTCGGGCTCTTTCCACCTAGGTCCTTTCGCGGGCACGAAAACAACGTCCGCGTTCAGGAGCATGGAGGCGGCCCTGGCGATGCGCAGGTGACCGTTATGGATGGGGTCGAAGGACCCGCCGTAGATCACGATCGCTTCCATTAGGGCAATTCAATCCTTTTGTTCTTCTTGGAGGGACGGTAGAGCACGGCCACCTTGCCGATGACCTGCACGACGTCCGCTTTGGTGGCCCTGGCGATTTTCTCCGCGGCCTCCTTGGCGCTTTCCTCGGCCGTGGGCAAAAGGCCCACCTTGATGAGTTCGTGGGCTTCCAAGGCGTTGTCGATCGAGCCGATGAAGGACTCGTCCACGCCGTTTTTGCCGACTAGGAACCTATTCTTAATCGTATTGGCCTTTCCTTTTAGGAAGGCTTTCTGCTTCGGGGTCAGCATGCTCGGGCCTCACTTCTTGGATTTGATTTTGGATCTCGTCGAGTAGATGGAGACGCCTTTGGGCACGTAGACGCGGAAGGTCTGGCCCTCGCCGATGAAGGAAATCCAACCGAGCCCGGCGATGCCGATGTCGCGGTCGCCGCTTTCCTCGACGCCGATGTCATACGCGTCGAAATCCGCGGGGGCGGAGATGGAGGGGCAGGCGGGAAGCAAATCCCCTGCCGCGAGTTTCTTGAAGAAGACGGCTTCCCCTTTGCTCTTGGCCTTATGGAGCTCGACCTTCTTGGAGAAGAATTCCCTGATATGGGTCTTTTCACCTTTGAGCAGCTCGATGCGGGCCAATCCGCCGATCATGATGGATTCGCCCTCGGTGAGGCTTTCGGTGCGTTGCTTGACCTCAACCATGGGCATGACGGCCCTCTTGGACTTCGGGTCGAGGTGGGAAAGCAAGGAATTGTCAAGCGAGGTGCCCGGGGTGTCGTAGGCGTAGGAGGAACTATCGAGCGGAATCTGCATCACGGCCAGGCTCGTGCCCGGGTAGTTCCCGGTTTGGACGACGCGGTTGCTCGAGTTCTTGTAGTTCCTAAGGAAAGAGGTGATGAGCAAGGTTTTGCCCGCGCCTTCGGCCCCGATGAAATAGACGTCGTGTCTCCTGCGCTTCTCGTTGATGGCTTTGGAGATGTGGCTGACCTCGGCGCTAGAAGTAAGCGAGGCGAGGTAGACGTCGTCGCGGGTAAGGCTTAGGCCCGCCACGCGGAAACGGTGCGCGACGTATTCGCGCAGATCCTCATCGGGAACTTCCTCGGGGAGGAGGTCCCTTTTGTTGGCGACGACGATGAGGGGCAATCCCTCGACGAGGGAGTTGACTTCGGGGATGAAGGAATTCTCAAAGGAGAACAGGTCGACGACGTAGACGATGAGAGCGTCGCTTGCTTCGGCGTCAGCGAGCATCGTGAGGAAGTCCGGGGAGACCTTCGGGGTCCTCGGGGCGAAGTTGTAACGGGATTCGTCGAAGCACTTGTTGCAGAAAAGCACGCGTGCCGACGTATTGGCGAGAGTTTCGGGCAGGACGTAGCCAACGTCTTCCGGCCTTTCGTCTTGCAGGATGGCGCCGCAGTTATGGCAGCGGCGAACGAAGTTGAGTTTACTCATGGATGTCCTCCCAGTTCCTTAGTAGTCCCTGTTTCTTCATTTTCTTTCTCTTTGGCTTGTCGAAGAGCCTGTTGAACTTGGTCCAAGGCGGCTCATGGGGATCGAGGGGTTCGGTCAGGACCACCCGCACGCCCGCGCCATTGGCGGCCTTGACGTCGGTTTGGATCTGATCCCCTACGAGCATTGCCTCGCTCGGGGCGATGCCTTTGTCTTTTAGATAGCGTTTGAGGGGGCCGGAGAAGGGTTTCTTCATCATCCCTTGGAAGTTGACCCCAAGAAGCTTGGCGTAGCGGCTAACGCGCTTGCCCGTGTTATTGGAGAGAATCGTGATGTCTAGTCCGGCGGTTTCGACGGCTTGGGCCCACCGCTTCGTCCTCTCCGTCGGTTCGTCGACGGTGTAGGGATCGAGGGTGTTGTCCAGGTCGACAAGCAAATGCTTGACCCCTAGACGGACATAAAAAACGGGCTCGATCTCGAAGATGCTTTGAGCATATGCGAACGGGATGACCCTTTTTCTCATGTGCATATTGTAACGCTCACGCGCAAAAAGGCGCACCTACTTTTGCGCTTGTGTCGCCGGCACAAAGGGAAAGAGGTCGGGACAAAGAAAAACGGTCCCGATTGGGAACCGTTATCTTTATAAACCAATATATTACTAGCAAACTACTAATTCTTCGTTTTATTACTTTGTAATATTATCAAAGGTCATCGAAGATAGAGATTTGCTCGAATTTCTCGGTCGGCTTGTTGTCTTCGCCCTTGATGACGACCGCCGCTTCCTCTTCTTTGGGCTCGGGTTCTGGTGCGATTACGGGCGCTTCGGGATTGTCCTCATCACCGCGAGGAGGCTCATAGGAGACCGTCGTGGAGTCGATGAGGTCAGAGGCCGCGACGTTGGCGCAGACGAGCTTCACGCCACGCGGGAGCTTGTCGCCCTTCTTGGCGTAGCGCTCCATCGGGGTGAGGCTGAGGTCGTCGAAGACCACTTCCATCACGGTGCCATTGCTTTGCGTCATGTTGATGGAAATCGGCGGTTCCTTGGAAGAGGCCTTGACCGCATAAACGAGGGCGTGGGGTTCCTGCTTGAAGGCGCGGAACACCGTCGTGGCCTTGCCCATCCTCTCGCCAAGAGGAACGTTAGAAGAAGATAGCACGCGTGTATGCGCAAGGTCGGTGATCAAAAGGATCTTGGCCTTCTCTTCGGGCCCAAGGGCGATCAAAGCGGCGACCTCGGCGCTAGAGAGGAACCTGCCCGCCTTGATGCCGCCGGCGCTAGGCTGGGACGGGGCGATCTCGTTCTCGTTATAGCAGGTGCCGAAGCCATTTTGGGTCAAAACGAGGAGGTTGGAGTTGCCGCTAGTGAGGACGACATCCGCCACTTCGTCTTTGTCTTGGAGCCTCATGGCCTTGATCGGGCGGTTGAAACGCACGACCGGGTAGGCGCTTAAGGGAGTCCTCTTGATTTGGCCGCCTTTGGTGACCAAAGCCATATAGAGGTCATCGCGGAATTTGCGGACCGCGAAGGCCTTGATGATCTTCTCGTTGGGATCGAGGGAGACGGCGTAGTTGACGTGGAGGCCTTCCTCAAGCCATTTGTTGGACTTCAAAAGGTGGATTGGCACGTAAAGGTAGTTGCCCTTGGTCGTGAACATGAGCATGAAGTCGGTTGTTTCGGCTTGGCCCGCGTAAACGAGGGTATCGCCTTGCTTGAGGCCCGGATATGCCCCGTTTTGTCCACCGCTTCCCTTCCAGGAGGCGATGGAGGAACGCTTGACGTAGCCGTCCCTGGAAACCGCGATCATCACGGTTTCCTTGGCGATGAGGTCGCGGCGATCGACCGTGGCTTTCGCGGGTTGGATCTCTTCCTCGGAGATCTCGGTGCGGCGATCGTCCCCATACGCCTTGGCAATGGCCTTCAAATCGGCGACCAAGATGGAATCGAGTTTGTCTCTGGAGGCGAGGGTGGCCTTCAAATCGGCGATCTCCGCCCTGAGGGTCTCCCCTTCCTTGATGACGACGTCGACGTCGAAATGGGAGAGTTTGTATAGGGGCATCATAACGATGGCCTCGCTCTGGGCGGACGTAAAGCCAAAGGCTTTCTCTAGGTTCGCCTTGGAATCGGCTTTGTCCTCGGAGGCGCGGATGATTCGGATGACCTCGTCGATGATCGAGGCGGCCTTGATGAGGCCGTCGACGATCTCCAAACGGGATTCGTCCTTGGCCAGGTCGAATTTGCATCTCCTCGTAATGACGTCGACTTGGTGGGCGATGTAGGTGTCGCAATAGGTCAATAGGTCGAGGGTGGTCGGCCTGCCGTCGACGATCGCGACCATGTTGGCGCTATAGCTCGTCTTGAGCGGGGTCTTCTGGAAGAGGAAGGCGAGCAAGGACTCGGCCTTGGCGTCCTTCTTGAGGTCCACGACGATGCGTAGGCCCGTCTTATCGGTCTCGTCCCTGACCTCATCGATGCCAGCCACGATTTTATCGTGACGGAGCTTGTCGATTTGGAAGACGAGTTCGCTTTTGACCACGTTATAGGGAATCTCGGTGATGACGATCTGCTTGAAGCCATCGGGGCTATCGACGATCTCGGCCTTGGAAAGGACCTCGACCCTGCCCCTACCGGTCAAATAGATGTCCTGGAGGCCCTGGGACTGGTGGATGATGCCGCCCGTTGGGAAGTCGGGGCCCTGGACGAGGCGCATCAAGGCCTCGATCGGGCAATTGGGATGCTGAATGCGGTAGACGATGGCCGCGGTGATCTCGCGCAGGTTGTGCGGCGGGATCTCGGTGGCGAGACCTACGGCGATGCCGGTTGCGCCATTGACGAGGAGGTTGGGGAAACGAGCCGGCAAAACGCTGGGTTCGAGTTCCGTGTCGTCGAAGGTAAGGGCCATGTCGACGGTGTTCTTCTCCAAGTCGGCCACGAGTTCGCGACTTACGGCGGCAAGCCTAGCCTCGGTGTAACGGTAGGCGGCGGGACCATCGCCATCCATGGAGCCGTTGTTGCCCTGGAAGTCGATGAGCGGGAGCCTCACGCGCCAGGTCTGCGACATGCGGACGAGGGCGTCGTAAATGGAGGTGTCGCCGTGAGGGTGGTACTTACCCATGACCTCACCGACGATGTGGGCGCATTTCTTGGTGGGCTTATCGATGGTGTTGCCCGTTTTGTACATCGCGTAGATGATGCGGCGCTGAACCGGCTTCATGCCATCGCGCGCGTCGGGGATGGCGCGATCCTGGATGACGTCTTTGGCGTAGATGTCAAAACGGTCGCCCATCAGTTCATCGAGGCAGGAAGGACGAATGTCCTCGACGATCGCCGGCTGTTCTTCGACTTTTTTCTTAGCCATTAGCCTTTGACCTCCTCTAGGAACTTATCGATTTCGTTGAATTTGATGTTCTCCTCGATCCAGGCGCGGCGCTGGGAGGCGTCGTTGCCCATGAGGACCGAGATGCGCTTCTCGACAACCAAAGGATCCTCGATGCGTACCTGCAGCAATTGACGGGTCTTCTTGTTCATCGTGGTGGCAGCGAGCTGGTCGGCGTTCATCTCGCCTAGACCCTTATAACGGTTGATGCCATACCCTGGGCCGATCTTCTTCTTCGCCTCTTCGAGGGACTCGTCGTCCCAGGCGTAGAGGAATTTGTGCGAGGGGTCGCTCTTCTTGTAGACGCGGTATAGCGGCGGGCAGGCGATGTAGACCATGCCGTGGGTGATGAGCGGCTTCATGTAGTTGTAGAAGAAGGTCAAAAGCAGGATCTGGATGTGGGCGCCGTCGGTGTCGGCGTCGGTCATGATGATGATCTTGCCGTAATGGGAATCCTCGACGTTGAAGTCGGAGCCCACCCCTGCCCCGATCGTCTGGATGATGGTCGCGAACTCCTGGTTTTTGAGCATCCTCTCCCTGGTCTCGGAATAGGTGTTCAAAGGTTTGCCTCTAAGAGGCAGAATCGCCTGATGGAGACGGTCGCGCCCGGTTTTGGCCGAGCCGCCGGCGGAGTCGCCCTCGACGATGAAGAGCTCGTTGTTCTTGTAGTCCTTGGATTGGGCGGAGGCGAGTTTGTCGGAGATGATCGCGTCGATCTTCTTGACCTTGCCGCTTCTGGCGGCTTCCCTGGCCTTGCGCGCGCTTTCCCTTGCGGAGCGGGCCGCCATGCACTTCTTGACGAGGTCGATGGCGAATTCCTTGTGCTCGGCGAGATAATGGAGGAGGTTGGAATAGACGAATTCGGTGATGATCGGCAGCAAATCGGGCGAAGTCAGTTTCTGCTTCGTCTGCGATTCGTAGAGGATGACCGATTCGGAGCCCTTGATGGAGATGATGGCGGTCAAGCCCTCGCGGATGTCCTCGCCCTCGAGTTTGTCCTTTTCCTTGATGATCCCGTTTTGCGCGGCCCAGTCGTTGACGGCCTTGGTGATTCCGGTCTTAAGACCTGTCTCATGGGTGCCGCCGTCGTGGGTGTGGATCGTGTTGGCGTAGCTATAGACGTTCTCGTTGTAGTCCTTGGCGCACCAACGCATGGCCACCTCGATTTTGACCGCGCTGTCGTCGTCGACGAAATGGACGACCTCCCCTAGCGCTTCCTTTTGCTCGGTGAGGACGCCGACGTATTCGGCAAGACCCTTCTCATAATGGAAGGTCTCGCTCTTCTTGATCCTTTCGTCGGTGAGGACGAAGGAGACGTTCCTTAAAAGGAAGGCCTCTTCCTGAAGGTGGTTGGCCACCGTCTCGTATTTGAAGTTGGTGTTCGGGAAGATGGCCGGGTCAGGCATGAAAGTGACGAGGGAGCCGCGCTTGCGGGTCGTCCCGATCACTTCTAACGGGGTGACGAGGTTGCCCCCGTTTTCGAAACGGATGTGATAGATGTTGCCATCGCGGAACACCTGGATGTCCACAAAGGAGGACAAAGCGTTGACTACCGTTGCGCCGACGCCATGGAGGCCGGCCGAAGTCGCGTAGGCCTTGTCGGAGAACTTACCGCCGGCATGAAGGCGGGTGAAGATGATTTGGATGGCGGGCAGGCCCGTCTCGCGGTGAAGGTCGACCGGGATGCCGCGGCCGTCGTCTTCGACGGTGCAGGATCCGTCCTTGTTCAAGGTGACGGCGACGCGCGAACCAAAACCGTTGGCGGCTTCGTCCACGCCGTTATCGACGATTTCCCAGATCAGGTGATGGAGACCCGAGGCGTTGGTGGCCCCGATGTACATCCCAGGGCGTTTGCGGACGCCCTCCATGTCGGAAAGGACTTCGATGTTGCTGGAGTTATAAGAATCGTTGCGCGGCATAAATCGTGCTAATTGTTTTGGAGCGGTCTAAAGACAGGTGGTATTATAACGGGGCGAAAAGACAAAACCATAGACTTTTCGTAGAAAAAGAAGAAAAAGCGAAAAATGAATATTTACTTGGTAAATATCTTGCTCGGTATCGGGTCCATTGTTCTCGGATATCTTTTCGGGTCCATCCCTAACGGGGTCATCATCGGCCGCGTTTTCTTCCACAAAGACCCCCGCGACTACGGCTCCCATAACTCGGGCGGCACCAACGTCGGCAGGGTCTTTTCTAAACGCGCCGGCGTCGCGACGATCATCCTCGACATGCTCAAGATCATCCTCCCAATCTACGTCACCTGGGCCGTTTTGCTGAAGACCCCGCTCCTCGACTATATCGGCGCCCCCACTTCCTCTTTGGGTGCCTGGTATCCCCTTTCTAACGGCGGGCAAGGCGCGGCGCCCCTCTACTATTGGACCGTCGGCCTATTTGGCCTTTTAGGCCACTGCTTCTCGATCTTCCTCCGCTTCAAAGGCGGCAAGGCGGTCGCGAGCTTCCTCGGCATCGATTTGTTCTGCGGTTGGATCTTCCTGATCCTTGCCGCGGTCTCCTTTGGCGGCACCTTCGCCAAGGAGAGGATGGTGTCCCTCGCCTCAATCCTGGCCTCCATCGCCATGTGCGTGACCGCGTGGATCGTCGCCCTCGTCGCCCACTTCACCCCTTGGGATGCCGGCATCCTCGCCTGGACCTTCTTCGACGCGACCCCGATGCTATTCGGCTTCGAATTCGCCGTGATGAACACTTTCGGAGCCATCATCGTCATCGTCAGGCACAAGGAAAACATCAAGAGAATCCGCAGCGGGACCGAATCCAAGAACCCGTGGTCCTCTGCAGAAAAGAAGTAATTTATTAGTAGATACTACTTTAGTAGGCCCACTACTTCCGAAAAACAAGCGTCAAAAACATTGGCGCTTTTTTCTTACCGTTTCCGCTTGTCCAGACGAGGGAAAGAAAAGGGCGCGGCCCTTGAGGCTGCGCCCTACTTCTAAGCTCGTGGAATCAGAGGTTGCTGTTGCGCTTCATCGAGTTCATGACGGACTTGATCTGCGCTTCCGAGGGCTTGCGGCCCATGGACATGAACATGGCGCGGATCATGTTCTCGTTGATCGGGGGGTTCTTCTCGAGTTCCCTCTTGAGGAGCTTCCTGGCTCCGAAGAAGCCACCGACGAGGCCGATGACCAGCGCGACGATGGCAATGGCGAACCAGCCGCCGTCCCAGGCGAATAGGGTGACCACGATTAGGCCCTCCCGTCGTATTTGCCGGTCGAGGTGTCGACGGAGATGACGTCACCCTGGTTGATGAAGAGGGGGACACGTAGCGTCATGCCGGTCTCGAGGACCGCGTCCTTGCTGCCGCCGTTGGAGACGGTGTCGCCACGGACGCCCGGCTCGCATTCGACGACGGTAAGGTTCACCTTGGCAGGGAGCTGGACGTCGAGGATCTCGCCTTCGTAGCTCATGATGGTCACTTCGCTATTGGGAGCGAGGAACGGGATGATGTCCTCATAGGCTCCTTTGCCTAGTTCGACCTGCTCATAGGTCTTGCCGTCCATGAAGACGAGGGTTTCGCCGGAATCATAGAGGTATTGCATGATGGCCTTGTCGACGCGGATGTCCTCAACCATGTAGCCGGAGTTACGCGCGATTTCGGTGATGGCACCACTGCGAAGGTTTTTAACCTTCACCTTGGCGACCATTTTGCGCATGGCGGTCTTGTTGAGGAGGATGTCGATGACGCGATAGAGGTTGCCTTCGTCCTGGAAGTAGTTGCCGGGGCGGAGTTCGGTGCAGTTGATCATTTGTTTTCTCCTTAAAAATGGGCTTTCGCAAGCGGAATTATATTATTTATATAAACCGCTGGGAAGAGAAAACGGCTCGCCACCCCCACTTTGAGGGAGAATCGGGCCGTTTTCGATTGTCTTTTGGTTATCCCGCCAGGCTTTCGTAGCCGATCCAATAGACCATGTCGACCGCGAAGTAGCCTAGCGAAGCCCACCCTACGATCATCATGCAGGTCGACAAGGCGAAATGGGCCTTCTCCCCGCCGATGTTCTCCTGGACGGGGATCCCGAGGTTCCTGAACGCGCAGGTGAGACAAATCACGGCGATGGACGCGGAGAGGGCCGCTGCCGCCCCGAGCATACCGTGGATCATTCCCTCGTCGGGGTATTCGACGAACCAGTGGTAGATGGTCAAGATCACAGGCAAGGCGATGATCGCGATGATGGCGATGATCGCGGTGGCAAGGAGGGCGGTATCCATCCCGTTGGGGAAGAAGAAATAGCCACGCTCGGCCTCCGTGACGTACCTAAAATGCTCGATGGCGTATGCCTTGGCTTCGCCAAAGTTGATGCCGGTCATGACCATGCCGACCATGGCGACGATGCCGGCGAGGGCGAGGATGATAGCGAATAAAGGTCCCATTTCCTATGCCCTCCCTTAGTAATACGCCCCTGCGGCGGCGATGCCCATGTGGATGAAACTCGAGATCGCGGATACGGCGCAACTCGCGCCCACCACGAACATGCACGTGGTCCAAGTGAAATAACCGGCGGTTCCCCCTACCCCGTTGACGACGTCGGTCCCGAGGTAGTTGAAGGCGGTGATGAGGCAAAGGATGGCGCCTAAGGCGGCGAGGCCGCCGCTAACGGCGGGGCCGGCCGGGCCGGCGTCGTCGGTCCCCTCCTTGATGCCGGTTCCGAAGAGGACGAGCGAAATGAGCAAAATGATAGCCGCGATGATGAAGGCGATGACCAAAAGGGCCACGTCGAGCCCTTCGGGGAAGAACATGTAGGTCACGTCGCCGGTCAAAATGGCGTACTTCTCGGCCGCCGCCTCCTTGGCCGCGGTGTAGTTGATCGCGGTGAGAATGAGGCCGACGATGGAACCGAGTCCGCCGAGGGTCATGGCGCCGGTGAGGATCAGATAGATCGGGAGCATGCCTCAAATGTAAACGATTTACGAAGGATGTAAAGCCAAAACCGTGCCTTTTGAAAAAAATAGTTTCGATGGCATCGGGACTTTGAAAACTCGAATCACTTTTTGCCCCCGTTTTCCCTATATAAGACAGGAGGTGATTCCTAGACCGTGGTCTTCGATGAACTTCTTAGCGGGGCGCTGGCCCCCTGCTTGGCTTGTCCAGGCGGCCCCCGCGAAAGAACAGGAGGGACTTGGCTTGGATCCCATTCCGAGGCTCCTGCTGCGAGTGATGGTAACCCTGTTGCTCGTAGTTGCCCTTTGTCTGGCCATCCTAGCGGGCCGTAGGTGAAGAAAAGGCGGCCACGGCCGCCACAGTACGCACCTATATTGTAGCCGAAGCCGCGTGGAAGGCAAGGGGGCCGCACCGTGGCTGTAGTTATCCAGTGATTTGTTT
>DKRQ01000009.1 GCA_002472275.1 Caryophanales bacterium UBA7278
GAAGGAGACCTACAAATGCCCCGATTGCAACAAGAGGGACAACAGGGTCTACTGCCCGGCCTCCGAGGAGGCGTTCCCGGGGACGCCGCTGACGCCGTCGCTCGCGGCCTACCTCGCCTACCACAAGTACGAGCTGGGCGTCCCGTTCCACCACCTCGAGAGGCATTTCTCCAACACGCTCGGGATCCCGCTGTCGAAGCAGACGATGGCCGGTTGGATGGCGATGGCCGCGGAGAGGCTGAGGCCCGTCTACGAACGGATGAGATCGGACCTCCTGGCCACGCCGGCGAAGGTCATCCACGCCGACGAGACGACGCTGACGCTGTCGAAAAGGGCCGATCCCGCGCGGAAAAAATCCTACGTGTTCGTCTATGCGTCGAGCTTCTACGACGAGAGGCAGATACACGTGTACGAGTTCAACGAGACCAGGGAGATAGACCCCGAATCGAGCTTCCTGAGGGATTTCGAGGGATGGGTCGAATGCGACGACTACGCCGGCTACGACAGGCTGAGGAAATCAAGGCCCAAGGTAAGGCTCCAGAGGTGCTGGGCCCACGCCAGGAGGAAGTTCGCCGACATCGTCAAGGGATTGCCCCGGAAGGCGAGGCCGAAATCCGTCGCTTTCGCCGTGATGTCCGAGATGGACTCGCTCTTCGAAATCGAGGGGAGGGCGCACGAGGAAAAGGCCTTCGGACGGGCCCTCATCGAGCTCAGGGAACGCGAGGAGAAGCCCATAATCGACCGGATAAAGGCCCTCGTTTTCGGCACGGAGGCGAAGAGGGGAAGCGCCCTCGAAGGCGCGCTGAACTACGTGAGGAAGGTATGGGACGACCTCCTTCCGTACCTTTCCGAGCCCTACCTCGAGCTCTCGAACAACCTGGCCGAGAGGTGCGTCAAGCCCTTCGTCGTGGCCAGGAAGGTTTTCCAGACCTCGGGCAGCGAGGCCGGCGCCAGGCACACGGTCGCGCTGTTCTCGATAATCCGCACGGCGATCATCAACGGGCTGGACCCATACCGTTACCTCGAGTACGCCTTGGAGAACGTCGGGAGGAAGCAGATCGAGGACATCCTTCCGTATTCGAAAAACCTCAAACTCGATTGAGATTCCGATAGTTTCCGATTCCTCGGAATCCAACCGATGTGCCCTTAAATGGGCATTTTCAATGCAGGGGGTGTTATTTGGCGACGTTTACGATATTTCAGTATTATCCAATCGGAAAAAGAATAGAAAGAAAAAACGAACGATAAAAAACACTTTCGCTAAATATGTCTCTCTAAATTGGCAAATTGTCTCTATTAGAGGACTTGGATCCTTCCTTCGGTGGAAGAGTATTTCTCGGAGAGGTTTCCTTTTAAGACATTGGTGATGTAATCCACGATCACCTGGAAGTCGACGCGGACAGGCGCCTCGATTTCGGGGTCGTCCATGAACATGTTCGCCCCGTTGCCACCCTCGATGAGGATGTAGTTATTCGCCGCGACTTTATAGGTCTTCGCGGGATCGATGTCGACGTAAGCCCCGTCTACGAGAACCTGGACGTTTTTGACTCTTCTTGGCCCTTCGATCTTAACGAAGTTGCCAGCTTTGTCGACGATGACCGGGGTCGGAATTGATGTATCAATCGTGTAACGCAAGCCAGAAACCTGCGCAAAACCCCCGAATTCCCCGTTAGGATGCCCGTCTTTTTGGTAGTCCTTCGCGGTGGCTTGACTGCAGTGCTCGAGATAATCGAGGATATCGCTGCCGGAGACTTCCTTAAGCACGATGTAATTGCCGAATGGGTTCACATCAAAGACCTGGCCATAGGTGATGTCGCCCGAAGGCAAATCGGTGCGGATCCCCCCGCCATTGACGAAGCCGATGTCGGCCCCCGTGATGAGTCGGCAGGAATCGGCGGTGAGGTTGCCGATCGCGGTCTCACGGCTTCTGACCATGCGGATGCCATTAGGGTCATAGATGCTTAGGGCCAAATCGGTATGGGCCACTACCCTATCGGCGGTGGCCTTGGTCTTGCTTAGCTCGGCGTCGACGACGTCCTGAACCCCTTTGTCACGGGTCGAGTAATCGGAGATGAATTCGGTGGTTATGCTTCCGTCTTTATGGATCACGAGCTTGCCGAATTCGTTTAGCTTATAGCCCGCGTCGCACAAAGGGATGTCCTTGCCTTCTTTGTTTTTCACTTTCTCCCATTGCACGTCGTAATGGGAATGGCCATCCATCACGGCGAGGTAGCCGCTTGTGTTAGCGATGATGTCCCTAGAGCTCCAGGGACGGGCCGCGTCGTCGTTGCCCGCGTGAGTGAGCAAAACCGTGTAGTTGGCCTCTTTGTTGCAAAGGTCGATTGTGTCCTGAATCTTCTTGTAATAGGCTTCCTCGTTCTCGTTATGGAAGGAATAGACGGTTTTGCCATCTTCTTTGAAGATAGATGGGGTCGCGTCGGTCAGCGATTCCGGGGTGGTGACCCCCACGATCCCGATTTTTAGACCCCCGTATTGCTTGATCGTATAGGGCTTCACCTTGGCGAGCTTGTTCGTCTTGCTGCCGATGTATTCGAGGTTGCAGGAAACGACTTCCGCTTTTAGGCCATTGATGACTTCCCCTAACGCATCCATGCCGTAGTCGAACTCGTGGTTGCCGATCGTGACGACCTCGTAGTCCACCTCGTTCATGATCTTGACGATGCTTTCCCCATGGGAGAAGGCGCCGATGACGTCGCCTTGGATGTAATCGCCCGCGTCCAAAAGGGAGACGTATTTGTATTCTTTTTGCATCTCCTTCTTATAAGAAGCAAGCGCGGAATAGCCTAGTTTGTCGTTGACCCCGCAATGGACGTCGGTCGTATATAGAAGCACCACGTCGTCGCTTCTTTTATCACCTCCGCAAGCGCATAGGGAAAGGGCGAGGAAGGCGACGCCGAGGAAACGAATCGATTTTTTCATGGATATAAACCTTATTAGATAAATATAGCACCCTAGGTAAGGAAAGGCCCAAGGTTACCCTTGAGCCAATTCTTTACGCGTTCCAGGGGAAGGCAACCTTCTGCACCCCATCGCCATAGATCGTCTTGAAGTCGTTCTTCATGGAGATGACGTTGTAGTTGGATTTCGTCCAAAGCTCTTTCTTCTGAGCAGCCTTGGCGGGATCGGCATGGTCCCTATCGCTATCGTCGGCGATCAACATGAAGGCCGCCGTTTTGTATTGCTTGTTGGACATGCAGTAGTTGTGCATCGCGCAATCGCCGTCGGAGTTTCCAAAGGAAAGGACGGGGATTTTGCCGATGTCATGGTTGATCTGCTGGACCTTGTTGAGCTTGAGGTTTTTGATGATGAGCTCGTTGGTGCGGACGACCTTCTCATCGACGGAGAGGGTGTAGTCCACTCCCCTGGCGTCGCCTTGGTCGACGCCCTTGAGGGCGACGTCCATGCCGATGACCCTTTGCGGGGCGATGCCTATGGAATCCACCAGGGCACGGCAGATAAAACGGTCGGAGCCGGAGACGACGTAGTAGGTGAAGTCGTTGTCCTTAAGGTAATCGAAGACCTCGAGCATCGGCTTATAGAAACTGGTCGCATAGGTCATTCCTGTGAAGCCATAAGGGGTCTTCTTGGCGTAATCCTTCACGTATTTGTCGAACTCGGCAACGGTCATGCCAGAGTAAGCTTCCGCGGCGGCGCGGGCATGGACCATCGCGAAGTCGTCGGGGAGTTTCGCGCCGGTGCGGACGTGATCGCGGATCGCCTGGGCGGCCGCCTTGACCTCCTCGGTCGCTTTGTCCTTATAGTCGGGGTCATCTAGGCCACGGTATTCGAGCATGTTGTATTCGAAGTAGGTCGGGTAAAGCTCACCGACGAAGGTGCCGTCCATGTCAAAGGTCGCGATGCGGTCCTCAACCGGGATGAAATCCTTCGAATTCTTGTCGGTGACGTTTTTGACGTATGCCTTGAGGGTAGTGAGGGCGTCGCACTCGTTCCACAAGGTGAAATACTGTTTCTGGGTGCCGCAGCCGATGAGGGAAAGGGCGAACGGAGCCAGTAGGATAATCATTCTCTTTTTCATCTTTTTTCCTCCTTAGGGGATGAAAACAACGCGTATTTTATCATAAGAGTCAGTAGATTCCATAGGTATCCTATGGAGATTAACGGAGCTTGAAATGAAAACGGCAATTGCTGCATCGGAAAAGGTCGCCTTGGGCGATGATTTTGCCACCGCACCAAGGGCAAAGCCGCTTCTCTATGGCATAGGCCATCTCCGCTTCCTTTTCTTTCCTAACTTCCTTCATGACGCGGATGTTCTCGACGTGCTCGGAAAGGGAGACGTCCACGCTTTCCCTTTCGATGGCGGCTTTGATTTTGTCCATCGTCAAAGGCGAGAACTCATGGTCATAAGGCACGCATTCGATGAAGAAAAGGAGGTCCTTTAGGTTGATGACGTTCTCATCGGGAAGGTAAGGCGCGTTGTTTTTGACGTAGACCACCACGGGGATGGGTTTGATCTGACCCTTGAGCGCCCTATATAGGGCGATCTCATGCGACTTGTTCTGTAAGAGGGGACTAGTGATCCTGATCCTCTGGCCGTGAAGAGACTTGAACCATCTCCCCTCCTCGTCATAGACGATTTCGCCATAGTAGTTCTTGGTCTCGATCACGAAGACCCCATGGGGATGGATTAGGATGTGGTCGATTTGGTGGGACATCCCCGATTTGGAGTTCACCAAGGTGACGTTATTCAAAAGATGGTGGTAGACCTCTATCTTGGAAAGCTCCTCGATGACGAGGTTCTCCCCCTTCGCTCCCCTGCTGGCTTTCGACATGAGCCAATAATAGCAAATGGGCGAAGAAAAAGGGCCGAGATCACTCGACCCTTTCGTTTCAATCTTATTGCTCGGAGACGGTCTTCTCTTCGCTAGGGGCTTCCGCAGGAAGCGGCTCGGCCTCGATCGCAAGACGCTGGGCCCTGCGCTGGGCACGCTCGGTGTCCCTATCGCCTTCGCGGGCGGAGACGGTCAGCACGATCGCGGAGAGCACCGCGGCCGCGACGACCAGGATGATGCCCCAGAAGCGGTAGCCTAGGCCCGACCAATTGCTTAGCCATGCCTTCTCGGAGATGATGACCCAGTTATCGGAGGCCTTCACGGGGAGATGGTCCCCCACGATGCCGAACACGATGAAAACCAAGCCAACCAAACCGATAAATCCGGTGATGGCATAGAAGACGATTTCCCTCGTTTTCAGGATTTTCTTTTTACGTTCGGCCATGTGCTTTCACCTCGATTAGGCTTTCTTGTCCTCGGTGGGGATGTCGTTGGCGGAGCCGGCGGCGACGGGGGTTTCGCCCCTGGCCCTGGCCTCGTCATCGGCCTTGACCTGATCAAGCAAAGCTTGGATGGTCGGTCCGTAGATGGCGCGGAAGGCGGCTTCGGCGTCGCGGACGTAGAGGGAAATGGTCTCGGCGGTCTCACGGGTGACGTCGGGGAACCTCTTCCCAGCGGGGAGGTCGCGACGGCCGGTCATGTTCTCCATGAGGGCGACGATCTTGTCCTCCATGTTCTTGTAGACTTGGTTGGTGACTTTGGCGTTGCTACGCACGAAGTTGATGTTTTGGATGACCGTGGAGATGTCCTGGCCGATGAAATTGGAGGCCGGGGTCTCCTTGCCTTCGGCTTCGCGCCTGGCTTGGTTATATTCCTCGAACAGTTTGTTGAGGTCGCTGACCAAGGTCATGAAGGCGACGCCGCGATACATGGCTTCCTCGGCCATGAAGCACTTCTCGACGTCGGCGACGTCAAGGTTCTTCTGATGGCCGTCGTTAAGGACGCCCTGGATCATGTTGGTGATGTTCTCGTGGATGGGGAGGACGTACTTATAGATGGCTAGATGCTGGTTGTGGTCGACCCTCACGCCGTCGTCGGCAAGTTTGAGGATGGTCGATTCGTCGCCATAAACCTCCGCGTAGAAATCGCGGATGAGCTTTTCGAGCTTCTCGCCGTTCTCGCCGGAACGGTCGATGATGTCCTTAAGCGGGGTGTGCTGGTCGACTTCGACGATGACGGAACGCTTCTTTTCGGAGAAAAGGCGCGCATCATAGCTGTCTTTGCGGAGGCAATACTCAAGGGTATCCCTCACGGCGACGTTGTAATGGATTAAGGTTGTTACGACTTCGCTGATCTGATTCATGTTTCGATTACTCTTCTTTCTCGGTTTTCTTGCTATCCACCGATGGGTATAGCTTGGACTCAAGTTCGTAGACCCTCGAGACGACGTTCTTCGCCTTGGCCCTCACGGACTCCGGCGCATGGTCCATGCAGTAGGAGTTCTCATAGAAGGCCTCGAACATCGAGACGTCGTTGCCCGAATCGCCGACAACCATGACATTATCGTGACTTATGCCGAGGTAATCAAGATAAAAAGCGACGCCGGCTCCCTTGGAGCACCCTTTAGGGGTGATTTCGATAAATTGGTCGAGCCACATGAACTCGAATTCCGGGTATTTGCGGCGCAGATCGTCGGTGATCTTCTCGGCGAGCCTCTTCTTCTTGGCCGTAAGGCCGATCAAAACCATGAGTTTGTGGGCGCCGCCCTTCTCGATGGCACCATAGAAGAAATGGTCACTGCGGATGACCGGCTCGCGGTAGACCCCCTGCACCGATTGGTAGAGGAAGTAGACGAAATTGGTCCAATGGCTGACCTTGGTCTTGGTCATGATCAAAGGCGCTTCCCTGGTGGTGAGTAGCATCAGCGGCGGGTCGTAATGATCACGGAGATCGGCGATGAGCCTCTTGAGGCTAGTGACCTCGAAGGCCTTGTCGAAGATCTTCTTGCCATCGCAGAAGACAAATGTGCCGTCGCATCCGACGAAGTCGACGGGGAAATCGAGTTTCTCCTTCATCTTCGCGTAGAACTGCTCGGAACGGGAGGAGGAAATCAAAATCCTGCCCCCGGACTCGGAGAAGCGCTTCAAAAAGGCGCGGTTCTTCTTATCCACCATCGATAGCCTCTTCTTAGGATAGAAGAGGGTCCCGTCCAAATCGGTCGCGATCACTTTGGCCATATGCGTGTATTACTATACCCGTTCCTGGCCCCGCGTAGGTAAGAAAAAAGGGCGGCAATGACGCCGCCCCCCCAAAGTTTGTCTCGCTTTATTTGAGCTTGTTCTCGGCCTGGATGACGCCATAGCCGCCGTCGAGCCTCTTATAGGCAACGGCGATCTGATCGTCATCGGAGTCGAGATAGAGGAAGAAACTATGACCGAGGGCCTCCATGCGGGTGATGGCCTCATCGATGGTCATGGGTTCTAGGTAGATGCTCTTGGTGCGGACGATTTCGTCGTCGCTTTCCTCGCCCTCGATGTTCTCCAAGGCAAGGTATTTCCCAAGCGATTCGCTCTCGGCGGAGCGGTCCATCCTCGTCTTGAGTTTCCTCATCTGACCGGCGAGTTTGTCGACGGCCAGGTCGACGGCCGCGTAGAGGTCATCGTTCTTGACCTCGGTGCGGAAGTCCATTTGTTTGGTGAAGATGGTGATCTCCACCTTCGCCCCTACTTTGTAGGAACGAACGACGGCACGGCAAAGCACTTCGTCGGTGATGACGAAATACTTGTCCATGCGAGCAAGCTTCTTCTCGATTTCATTCCGAATAGAATCGGTGACCTCGATGTTCTTGCCGATGATTTGGTATTTCATATAATCTGCCCCTCCTCAGGGCCTACACCCATATTGTAGCGAAAATGCGGTTTTATGAAAGGGCTTTCAAAGAAAAAGGACGATTTTCTCGCCCTTTGCCTTAAGTCGGTTTTCCTATAGCCCGAAGAACGCCTTGAGGTCGGCCACTTTGTCTAGCCTTTCCCAAGGAAGATCGATATCGGGACGGCCGAAGCAGCCGTAATTGCAGGTGTCCGCGTATTTGAAGTTAGGTTTGGTGAGACCGAAGTTAGAGATGATCGCGCCAGGACGGGCGTCGAAGAACTTGGACACCGCCTCGAGAATCTTTTCCTTAGAGACCTTTTCAGTGCCGAAGCAATTGACGTTGATGGAGATCGGCGCGGCCACCCCGATCGCGTAGGAGAGTTGGACCTCCGCCCTTTTGGCAACGCCAGAGGCGACGAGATTTTTGGCGATGTACCTCGCGTAATAGGAGGCCGAACGGTCGACTTTGGACGGGTCTTTGCCCGAGAAGGCGCCTCCGCCATGACGGGCATAGCCGCCATAGGTGTCGACGATGAGCTTCCTGCCGGTGAGGCCGACGTCCCCCATCGGTCCGCCGATCACGAATTGGCCGGTCGGGTTGATGAGGTATTTGAAGTCGACGTTGAGGCCAAAGCTCTTGGCGACGGGCACCATGATCTGCTCGTGGACATAGGCTTTGAACGCGTCCATGTCGACGTCGGGGTCATGCTGGATGGACATCAAAACGGTGTCGATTCTGGGATGCTTTTCGTCCGTATAGTCGATGGTGACCTGGCTCTTCATATCGGGCCTAGAATGCAAAAATAGGCCGTTTTTGCGGAGATTTGTCGCGGTTCTGACGAGTTTATGGGCAATCGAAATCGCTAAAGGCATATAGCCGTCGGATTCGTCGGTGGCAAAACCGAACATGATGCCTTGGTCGCCCGCGCCTTGCTCCAAGATATCGCCGCGATCGACGCCCATCGCGATGTCGGGCGACTGCGGTTTGACGATGACCTTGACCTCGCAGGTGTCGGCCCCGATGCCTAGTTCGGGCGAGGTATACCCTACCTTCCTAAGCACGTCGCGGACGATGCCTTCGATGTTAAGCTTTTCAGGATGGGCGCAGGTGATTTCGCCCCCGACCAAAACGAACTCGGTGGAGGCGTAGGTCTCGCAGGCCACGTGGGCCTTGGGGTCGATCGCGAGGCAGGCGTCCAAAACCGCGTCCGAGATCTGGTCGCAGAGTTTGTCGGGGTGTCCCTCCGAGACGGACTCGGAGGTAAATAGGATTTTGTTTTCTTCCATTTGGGAACTCTCCTTTCAAAGAAAAGGCCTCCCACAGGCGGAAGGCTCTACTTCGAACTCGTTCCCCATCGCATCGTTCCTCAGTGGGAGAGGCTATTGGCGAGCACTTACTGCTATAGCAGAGTTGCTAGCGTCTTTTCTCAGCCAATGGAAGACGCTTCTTGATGCAATGCTTTTCGGGGAGTAGATTAGCGACTTCCGGCTTGCTTTGCAAGGATCAGAGACAAGAAAAGGGGCCGAAGCCCCAATTCGTTGATTTTTTAGGCGTTCTTCTGCCTGATTTCCTGCAGGGCCAACGCGAGTTGCATCGGGCAGGAGGTCGGCTTGGAACCGCATTTAATGCCGCCGAGGAGGTCGATCAGCTCTTGGAAGGTGTGGCCTTCGGATAGCCTAGCCACCCCCACCGTGTTGCCAGGGCAGCCACCCACGAACTCGATGTGGCGCACCACTTCGCCTTCGTAGGTTACCTTGATCTGGCGGGAGCAGACGCCTTTAGGGATGTAAGTGTAGGTCGCTTCCATCACTCTTTTTCGCAGCAGCACTCCTCGCCTTCGCAGCAATCGCAGTCGCAATCGCAGTCGACGAGTTCGCCATAGACCTCGCCGGAGCAGTTGGCGGCGTTGCTTTCATCGGTGTCGATGTGCATCGCGAGGGAGAATTTGGGAGAAACGCGGACGACGACGTCGCCAAAGATGGTTTCCCTTTCGGGGGTCTTGACCCTGACGTAGACGATTTCGTTGTCCTCAACGCCGAAGTTCTCGGCGTCCTCGGGGGTCATGTGGATGTGACGCTTGGCGATGATGACGCCTTCCTTGAGATCAAACTCGGCGCCGTTTTCGGGGTTGACGAGTTTGATGGGGGCGGAGCCGGCGACGTCGCCGGATTGGCGGATCGGGGCTTTGACGCCGAGGGTGCGGGCGTCGGTCGCGGAGACCTCTATCTGATTCTCCTTCCTAAGGGGACCTAGGATGGAGACGCCGGCGATGATGCGGGGTTTGCCGGTCTTGGGGTTGTCGGGTCCGACAAGGTTAAGACGGGTCGTGGAGACGTATTGGCCAGGCTGGGAAAGAGGGGCCCTTTCGACCAAGGAGGCGTGTTCGCCTTCCTTCATGCCCATCAGGATATCGAAGGCCTCTTGGGTGAGGTGGATGTGACGGGCGCTGGTCTCGACTAAGATTTTGTTTTCCATATTGATTGTTGAGTTACTCCTTGGAACGTCCTCTATTATATAGCCTTCTATTTTGGACGAAAGCGATTTGCGCCAGTTTCGCCCCTCCGCAAAAAAGTTTCTTTTTCCTTGTCCTAGGCTTCTATTTGAGTCTATCCTAAGCCCGAGAAAGGAAGCGCCCATGGAAGAGGAAGAGGAAATCGGTACCCCCAATATTCCCGAAATCGACTCCGAGGAGCTTCTTTCGCTGATCCAAAAAGGCGATGCCAAGGCCATCACGGAGGTCTTTGAGACCGTCCCGACGATCGATATCGCCGAAGCGGCCGACGGCTTTGAGCCCAAGGACCTGATTTTCATTTTCCGCAACGTCGACAGCAACTACACCGCCGACTTCTTCGAGGAACTTTCGCAGGACACCAAGGAAAGCCTCATCCGCGCGATGACCGACAAGGAACTCGTCGAACTCATCAACGCCCAGGCGGCCGACGATATGGCCGACACCGTCGGCGACATGCCCGCCAACCTCGCTTCCCGCGTCTTGCGCGCCGCCGATAAGGACATGAGGAAGGACATCAACGCCCTCCTCAAATACAAAGACGGCACCGCCGGCGCCCTCATGACCACCGAGTACATAGAAATGCTAGATAGCACCACCGTCTCCAAGGCCATCGAGGAAATCCGCGCCAAAGGAAAGGACGCCGAAACCGTCTACACCATCTTCGTCAGGAACCGCCTTCGCCAATTCGTCGGCACCGCGGGCCTCGACGATTTGATTTTCGCCAAAGCCGACGAAACCCTCGACGACATCATGGACCAAGACGTCGTCTCCTGCACCACCCAGACCGACCAGGAAGAGGTGGCCCAGATGTTCCGCCGTTACGACCTAACCGCTATGGCGGTTCTTAACGCCGACCAGCGCCTCGTGGGCGTCATCACGGTCGACGACGCGGTCGACGTCATGGCCGAGGAGGCCAACGAGGACTTGGCCCGTATGACCATGATGGAGCCCTCGGAAAAGCCCTACATGCAAATGACCGCGTGGGAAAACGCGAGGAAATGCATCCCCTGGCTCATCGCCTTGCTCGTTCTAGGCACCTTCACCACCTTGGTCCTCAACCGTCTAGAAGAGAGGCCGATTTTCCACGCACTTCTCATCCTCACTTCGTTTGTGCCCGCCCTTATGGATACCGGCGGCAACGCGGGTGGCCAAACCACTGGTTTGATGATCCGCGGCCTCGCCGTCGACGAATTCGGCCCTAAGGACGTAGGCAAAATCCTCTTCAAAGAGCTTAGAAGCGCATTGATCGTCGCGATCTTCGTCGCGGGCTTCGCCTTCCTTTGGGTAACCATCGAGCAATACACGGGCATCGTCTCCATGGGCGACCTATCCAACACGGGGGATCCCACGAATCCGCTTAACTTCGCGGGCAAGACCATCTGGAATGGGCAATGCTGGTATGGCGAGTTCGCTAGCCACGCGCTTAAGTTCTCGGCCCTCGTGAGCGTCACTATGTTCGCCTCGATCGTGGCCGCCAAGATGATCGGTACCCTCCTCCCGATGGGCGCCGCCGCGATCAAAAAGGACCCGGCCCTTCTTTCCCAGCCGATGCTCACCACCATCATGGACGCGACGATCCTCGTCATCTACTTCGGGGTCGCGTGCGCGTTCTTCCCGTTATACGTGTAAAGAAGAAAATCCGCGTTGCAATTGCATAGCGCGAACACTATAATTCTCTTCGCTGCGGAGGTGGCGGAACTGGTAGACGCGTACGTTTGAGGGGCGTATGGATAACACCGTGTGAGTTCAAATCTCATCCCCCGCACCAATTCGGAAACAACGTTCCTAGGTCAAACCGGGAACGTTTTTTCTTTCATCTCAGATGAGCAAAGAAAAATAGAGAACCGAACGGGGCTCCGATTGCCAGCCTTGGATTCTCTACGGGGACACTTTATTAAGATAAAAGCCGTTTGTCAAAGCCCCTTTTGGCCATTAGACTCAATACATGCCCATCGAAGTTCTCCCCTACACCAAAGAAAGAATCGACGACGCCCTCCTTTTTGAAAGGTCCATCCGCGAGGAAGAGGATGTTTGGGGTTGGGAAATCGACGACCAATACGTCAAAGACGTAAAGGCGAGCTTCGATCATCCTGACGCCAAAAGGAACCTCTCTTATTTGGCCTATGTCGACGGCAAGCCCGTCGGCAGGATCGACGCGAGTGTCTTCCAAACCCATTTCGACGGCAAAGACAAAGCCTATTTAGATTGGATCTGCGTCCTAAAAAGCGCCCGCCACCAAGGGGTGGCCCAGGCCTTGCTAGAAACCCTTAAGCAGGCCCTCAAGGAAAAGGGCGTCGACACGCTGATTGCCTTAACCGCGAGCAACGAGGAAGCGCAACGCTTCTATCGGTCCATCCCCGATTCCTCGATGCACGACGTCGGCATCTGGATCGACATCAAATAGACTTGCCCCGCGCCGCGGGGTTTTCATTTTTCCCTTGGGAAACTCGCTAAAAAGAAGTTAACTATAAGAGCCATGGCCTTACTCGAACTAGAAAACATCCGGTTCAACTACTCCGATAAGGAGCTTTATAAGGACGCCTGCTTGAAGCTTAACCCCGAGGACCACGCGGTCCTAGTCGGGGGGAACGGAACGGGCAAGACGACCCTTTTGGAACTCGCTGTCGGCAACCTCCGCCCTGACGCGGGCAAGGTCATCTGGGAACCCCATGTGACCTATTCCTATTTGGACCAGCAACTTAAGGTTGGCCAAGACCAATCCGTCATTTCCTATCTCTATGGGGTGTATGAGCCCCTCTTTGAAAAAGAGAAGAAGATGCAATCCCTCTATGAAGAAGCCGCCTTAGGGGAAGATGGGTACGAGAAGAAGCTCGATTTGGCCCTACGCATCTCCGATGAACTCGAGCACGCCTCGTTCTATTCCCTCCAAGAAAAGGTCGGGCGCCTCACCCAAGGCCTAGGTTTTTCCGATGAGGATCTTTCCAAAAGCCTTTCGAAGCTTTCCGGCGGCCAACGCGAGAAGGCCTATCTAGCGAAAATGCTCCTAGAGGAAAATGACGTCCTTTTGATGGACGAGCCCACCAACTTCCTCGACGTGACCCAAGTCGCCTGGCTCGCCGATTATCTAATCTCCTACCCCAAGGCCTTCTTGCTCGTTAGCCATGACGAGGCCTTCCTGGAGAAGGTCGCCAACGTGGTCTTCTGCCTCGAGAACCAATCGATTACCCGTTATAAAGGCGACTTCGCCCATTTCAAAACCCAGCACGAAGTCGACCTCGTCCAATACAAGAAGAACTACGAGGCCCAGCAACGTTACATCAAAAAGGAGGAGGACTTCATCGCCGCCCACATCGTGAGGGCGACCTCCGCCAGAGCCGCGAAGTCAAGAAGGGCAAGGCTAGCCCACCTCGACCGTCTCGAGGCCCCTGGCAAATCCGCGGTGAAGGTCCATTTCCACTTCCCCTTCTCCACCCACGTCGGGGATGTTCCCCTTGAAGTCGAGGAGCTCGTCATCGGCTATAGCAGACCTTTGCTAGACCCCATTTCCTTCAAACTCAAAAAAGGCGAAAAGATTGCGATTCTAGGCAAAAACGGCGTCGGAAAAACCACCTTTTTACGCTCGATTTTGTCGCAAATCCCCACTTTTTCCGGAAAATTCAAATGGCTCGATGGCATCAAGGTGAACTACTACGACCAAGACAAGGTCATGGATCTTTCGCTCACCCCGTTTGAGTTCATCCACCTCCATCATCCCGAGCTAGACAACACGCAAATCCGTTCTTGTTTAGGCGCCGTCGGAGTCAGGAAAGAACTAGCGATGCGCGCCATGTCGGAACTCTCGGGAGGCGAGGTCACGAAGGCGAGGATCGCTTTGATGACCTTAGAGAAAAGCAACTTCCTCATCCTCGACGAGCCGACCAACCATCTGGACCAAATCGCAAAAGACGCCCTGTTCGAGGCGATCGAGGATTACCCTGGGTCAGTCATCATCGTAAGCCACGAAAAAGACTTCTACGATGGGTTGGTCGATTACGAGATTCGCTTTTAGTTGAAGGCTTCCTTTTTACGGAACCCGATGATCCACACGAACCAGCGGGTCGTGGGGACGTTGATCCAATAATTGAAGCCGGCGATGTCGGCGTTATAAAGAGCCACGCATTGGCGGTGGTTTCTATCTAGGTCAGCTAAGGTCTCCACGATGGAGACGTAGGTCTGGTTTTCCTTTAGCGAGGGATTGCTTTGGGCGATGAAGGCGAGCCTACTGGAAGCGGCTTTAATCTTCCTGACGTTAGCGAAGACCACTTCGACGTTTTTGCTTTCGAAGTCGCAGTCCTCGAGTTCCTCAACCATCGACGCGACCTCACCTAGGTTGATCCCTAGGTTGCGGTAGACCGAGGAAAGGGAAACCAAAAGCTCGGCTTGCTCGGACATGATGACGTTAAGGCCACGGACCTTCTTTTTGAGCCTGCGGCTGAACTCGCGGACGTTAGAGGCGACGTAAAGAAGCAGCGAGACATAGGCAAACGCCAAGAACACGAAGATGAGCAGGATGATCTGATACGGTTCCACGACCATCATTCTACTTCCCACCCCACCCCCTATCAATGGGGTTTTGCTTAGGCAAAATATCGTGTAAAATCGGATTAATGAACAAGAAACCTATCTGCGCAATCCTCTACGATTTCGACTCCACTCTCTCCCCCACCGACATGCAAGCCTATGGCTTCATCCCCCAAATGGGCATGACGCCGGCCGAATTCTGGGGCAGGACGGGCGAATTCTCGCAGAAGACCGGTTGCGAAAAAATCCTCTCCTACCTCTACACGATGCTTTCCGTCGCCAAGGAAAAGAACATCAAGGTGACCCGCGAATTCCTCGCCGACTGCGGACGCGGCATCCAGTTCTTCCCCGGCGTCACCACCTGGTTCTCCCGCATCAACGAATACGGCGAGAAATACGGGGTGAAAGTCGAGCACTACCTCGTCTCCTCCGGCAACAAGGAAATCGTCGAAGGCTGCTCCATCGCCAAGGAATTCAAGGCCATCTATGGCTGCGAATACATCTTCGACGAGGTCACAGGCGAGGCGATTTGGCCTAAGCTTGCCATCAACTACACCCAAAAGACCCAATACTTCTTCCGCATCTCCAAAGGCGCGATCGACGCGACCGACGATAACGCGGTCAACCAGAAGTCCCCTACCCGCCGCATCCCCTACGGCAACATCGTCTACATCGGCGATGGAATGACCGACATCCCCTCGATGGTCATCGTCAAGAACAATGGGGGCCGTTCGATCGCCGTCTATCCTAAAGGCAAGGAAGACAAGGTCGGTTCCCTCTATGACGATGGACGTGTGAACTTCGTCTCCGTCGCCGACTATTCCGCCGGAAAGAGACTAGAGAAATTCCTCCATCTCGTCATCCAATCGATCGCGGTCCGTCAATCGATGGACAGCCTCGAGACGGCCGATCAGCCTAAGTAAACGAAACCAACACGGAAAAGAAGCCTAGCAGGTTTCTTTTTCTTTTCCCTTTGCAGGCGTATAGTTGGAGCGATGGAGAACAAGACCCCCCACATCGCCCTCGTCCTTTTCGGGGGCAGCGGACTCCGCTTCGGAAGCGATATCCCCAAGCAATTCGTGACCTTGATCGATAGGCCCCTCATCGAGGAGACCCTTTCCGCGTTAGAAGGCTGCCCCTCGGTCGAAGAGGTCCATTTGGTTACGCGTGCCGAGGACCAAGAAAAAACCAAGGAAATCGCCTCTAGATACCCTAAGGTCAAAGGCATCTACGAAGGCGGGAAGACCAGGCAAGACTCCGCTAGACTGGGACTCCTCGCTTTGCAAGGGAAGATCCCTGAGGATGCTTTGGTTGCCATCATGGACGGGGATCGTCCCTGCATCGAAGAGGAATTGCTTAGGCAAAACTATGAGAAAGCCGCCGAAAACGGCGCCTGCGTCACCGTCTCTTCCTGCAGCAACTCCGTCTTGCTCTCTAAAGACGGCGAAAAGGTATCTTCCTACCTTAAGCGCGACGAGGTCTATCTCGTGGCGACCCCCCAGACCTTCTCTTATGGGGCCATCCTAAAATCCCATTTGGAGGCCAAAGAAGGTCACACGGACGACGCTTCCTTGTTTCAAGGACCCGTGGCTTTGCTAAAATGGGGCAAGCAGAACGTGAAAATCACGACAAAGGAAGACGTCGAGGCATTCAAACAATGGAAAACGAGAAGAAAGTGAATTTGCCTCGCGTTGGCGAAATCGCGACCGGCACCGTGGTCAGGGTCTACCCGACCTACGCGATCCTCCTCTTTGAGGAAGGGTGGACCGGCCTCCTCCATATCAGCGAGCTATCCAATAACTACATCCGCCACTTCTCCTCTTTCGTGACGACCGGGGCCATCTATAACGTCAAGGTCATCTCGGTGGATGAGGCTTCTGGCAGTGTCCGCGTGTCGCTCAAGCAGATGAGCTCCGCGGAGAAAAGGAAGGCGTTTCTGCATAAGAAAATCGATCCAAAAGAGATCAATTCAAAGTCTCTTGAAGATAAATTGCCCGAATGGGTGAAAGAAGAAAACGAAGGAGAATTCCAATCATGATCAAAGTCGATGCAAGCAAACTCGGCAGGGAAATCGATTATTCCCATTACGCGAAGGAAGTGGCCCAAATCAACGAGTCCATCGAAAAGAGGACCGGGGCCGGAAACGACTTCCTAGGCTGGGCCAATTACCCCCTCACCTACGACAAAGAAGAATTCGGCCGCATCCTAAAGGCCGCTAAGGAAATCCGCGATAACTACGAAGTCCTCGTCGTCTGCGGCATCGGCGGCTCCTACTTAGGGGCGCGCGCCGCGATCGAGGCGATCAACGGCCTCCACCACCAGGACAAAGTCGAAATCATCTGGTTCGGCCAGACCTTCGCCGCCTCCTATGTGAGCCAGGTCCTCAAATACCTCGAAGGCAAGAACTTCGCGATCAACGTCATCTCCAAATCCGGTACCACCACCGAGACCGCCTTGGCCTTCCGCCTCGTCCGCGACCTCCTCATCAAGAAAGTCGGACCCGAAAAAGCCGCCAAGGCGATCTATGCGACCACCGACAAGGAAAAAGGCGCTCTCCTTGGCTTAGCCAAGAAGTATGGCTACGAAAGGTTCGTCCTTCCAAGCGACGTCGGCGGACGTTATAGCGTCTACACCGCGGTCGGCCTCCTCCCGATGGCGGTCGCCGGCATCGACATCCAGGCCTTCATGGATGGCGCTGAGGAAGCCCGCAAGGCCTATAGCACCGACGAGATCAACGAAGCCTACAAGTACGCGATCATCCGCCATCAGCTTTATAAGGAAGGCCTGCCGGTTGAAATGTTCGTCTCCTATGAGCCCCGCTTCGTCCAACTCGGCGAATGGTGGAAACAGCTCTTCGGCGAATCCGAGGGTAAGGACCACACCGGCCTTCTCCCCGACTCCGCGACCTTTACGACCGACCTGCACTCCCTTGGCCAGTTCATCCAGGAAGGATCCCCCGTCCTCTTCGAGACGATCCTTCAGGTCACTAGCCCCGAGGAAGACGTCGTCATCCCCCACGACGAGGATAACCTCGATGGCCTGAACTACCTCGAAGGCAAGACCTTGGACTACGTTTCCAAGAAAGCCTGCGACGGAACGGTCGACGCCCACGTCGAAGTCGGCAAGGTCCCCAATGTCCTCCTCCACATCGATTCGATGGGAGCCAAGGAACTAGGCCACCTCATGTACTTCTTCATGAGGGCATGCGCGATGAGCTGCTACCTCAATGGGGTGAACCCCTTCAACCAGCCCGGCGTCGAAGTCTACAAGAAGAACATGTTCCATCTTCTTGGCAAGCCCGGTTATTGATCCGTAGACAATAGCAAAACAAGGCTTAGGGAAACCTAGGCCTTTTTTCTAGGAAAAAAGCGCCCATGAAGGACGCTTCCAACTACCCCTATTTGGTCCCCCGCCTGAGGCTCGAACTCAGGACCCCTTGATTAAAAGTCAAGTGCTCTACCACTGAGCTAGCGGAGGATATGGCTGGGGTGGCTGGGATCGGACCAGCGCGTCAGGGAGTCAAAGTCCCTTGCCTTACCGCTTGGCTACACCCCAATAAAAAGGTGGTGGGTGAAGATGGATTTGAACCACCGAACCCGAAGGAGCTGATTTACAGTCAGCCGCGTTTGGCCACTTCGCTATTCACCCACGCCACTCGCACGTTCGTTGCCCCGAACAAGATGGTGGATGCTGTAGGTTTCGAACCTACGACCCCCGCCTTGTAAGGGCGATGCTCTCCCGCTGAGCTAAGCATCCGAGAGGGCGCTTCAAACGCGCCCATAAAGTTTACAATCGTGCGTGGGAAAGGTCAACGAAAAAGAAGAAAAGGGAAAAAGTGCCCAAACCATCGACATTTTCTTGATGAAATCTAGGCTTTTTCGCCCTCAATAATCAGCAAATCGCGCCAATCCTCGGGCAAGAAAAAACCTCCTGCATGGTAGCGAGGAGGTTAGATTGGCTTTAGGCCTTTTTGACGCGGGCCACTTCTGCCCTGAGGTAATCGAACCAGGCATCCAGCCCTTCGCCCGTTTTGGCGGAGACTGGCATGACCTTAATGTCGGGATTCCTCATCTTGGCGGCCTTGGTGGCGGCGTCGAGGCGGAAGTCGAATAGGTCCATCACGTCGCATTTGGTGACGACCATAGCCTTGGAGACCTGGAACATCAAAGGATACTTGAGGGGTTTGTCGTCTCCTTCGGGGGTGCTTAGGAGCATGACGTTGATCTGGGCGCCCGTGTCGAATTCGGCGGGGCAGACGAGGTTACCGACGTTTTCTAGGAAGATGAGGTCGTAATGCTTATCGCCAAATCCCTCTAGGCCCTGACGGGTCATCTCGGCCGTCAGGTGGCACATGCCCCCGGTATGAAGCTGCACGGATTCGGCGCCCGCTTCCTGGATGCGGTAAGCGTCGACGTCGGAATCGATGTCCGCCTCGAGGACGGCGATTTTCATCTCGTCCTTGAGCGCTTTGATGGTGGCTTTTAGAAGAGTGGTTTTGCCAGCGCCAGGCGAGGCCATGACGTTGATGAGAAGGGTGCCTTTGCCGTTCAGCTCGGCACGGAGGTTATCGGCCGCGAGTTCGTTTTTGGCGAAGACGGATTCCTTGACCTCGATGATTTTGATTTTGTCCATGGGCATACTCTAACCTCTTTTTCCAAGAAAAACACGGGATTTGCATTAGAAAACGAAAGAAAAAGCGCCCACGCAAGCGCGGACGCCTAGTCTTAGGCAAGAAACTTATTTCTTCCTGGAGATCTTCTTCCCGTCGGTCAAAGCGAGGACGGTGAAGAGCAAACCGAAGGCGGCGATCAAAGAGCCGACGACGATCCAGAAGACCCTGTGGAAGTCCGCACCAAGGACATACCAGAGGATGCCGAAGGTGGCCATGAGGGCACCGATGACAATAACGCCGATTCCAAAGGGAACCTGCTTATGGGCGATCGGGTAGATGCCATAGATCACAAGTGCGACACCGAAACCAAGGACGGCGGCGACGAGGACGGAGACAAAGGCTCCGGCGACATCGGCCTGACCGACGAAGAGGGCGATGGCGATCGCGATGAGGGCACCGGCTCCGCACATGGTGATCATGCTCGGGGCTTGCTTCTTGTAGACCCCATAGGCCTCCAAGGCGAGCATAAGGGCGCCAGCGATGACGGCGGCGACGCCGATGTAGATGTTCATCACGGACTGACCGCCAAAGATGGCGATGAGGATACCAACAGCCATGGCGATGACGCCTTTGATGACGTTAACGACTTTTTCGTTCATGTTTTTTTACTCCTTTCCGGCGCATATTTTAGCCATTTGGGGCTTTATGTTAAAGAGAGTGGGCGCATTGTCATAAAGGCGAATCGCTTGACCAAGCGTAAAAGCAGGCCTTCATAGAAGGAAAAAGTAAGGCCACATTTAGCTTTAACGCTTCCTTGTCTTCTCTATTGGCTTTGCCAATTCTTTACTAACGCGCACGGAGGAACCATAATGAAAGATGCATGAAACCCGTCCGCGGAATCTTGATCCTCTCCCTTGCGGCCCTCGTGGCCTGCGCTGGCGAGCCGGTACGTCCTTCCGAATCGTCGGATTTGACGATTCCTTCTAGCGACATCTCTTTCTCGCAGATTTCCTCCTCCGAGGTTTCTTCCCCTGAGGTCTCGTCTTCGCCCTCTTCTAGCGAGTCGAGCCAAGAGAGCGAACCCGAACCTGAGCCTTCTTCGTCCGAGAGTTCTCCCGAGGAATCTTCCTCCAGCGAATCCTTCTCCAGCAGTTCCGAATCGAGTTCGGAGCAAAGCAGCGAGGAAAGCTCGCAGCATAGTTCCGAATCTTCCTCCGAGAGTTCTTCCAGCTCTTCCGCGTCCAGTTCCTCTTCCATTGAGCCCTACACCGGTTATTACCAGGGCATCAGCACCACTTCGACAGGGGCCACTTTGAAGACCTCGCTTTATAACCTCATCAAGGGTCACACCGACAATGGGTATGGCTTCGCCTACGAAGCCTATCAAACGACCGACGTCGACGAAAACGGCAAGATCATCGACATCTATTCGAATCAGCATTTCGATCCCGTCAAAGACCATCAAGGCGCCCCTGGCAAAGGCAACTACTCGAAGGAAGGCGACTGCTATAACCGCGAGCACACCGTACCCCAAAGCGTCTTCAACGAGGCGAGGCCCATGGTTTCCGATCTGCACCACTTGTTGCCCACTGACGGCTATGCCAATAACCGCAGGAGCAACTACCCTCATGCCGAGGTGGCCACCGCCACCTGGACCTCCTCCAACGGCTGCAAACTAGGCAACTCCGTTACCTCGGGCTATACGGGCAAGGCCTTTGAGGTGCCCGACCAATACAAAGGCGACATCGCCCGCATCTATTTCTACATGGTCACCCGTTACGAAAACGTGCTGAAAAACTGGAAGACCTTCGAGGCCTTCACCAAGAACTCCTACCCGTCCCTATCCTCTTGGGCCATCACCCTTTACCTCAAATGGTCGGATATGGATCCGGTGTCCGAAAAGGAAATCAAACGCAACGACGCGGTCTATGCTTACCAAAAGAACCGCAACCCGTTCGTGGACCATCCAGAATTCGCCCATAGAATCTGGGACAGCGCAAAATAAAGGGGGTTTTACGATGAAATTTGGCACTTTAGTCCTCGCGCTCATCGCCGCCAACGTGAAAAGCGGCATCGCCAAAAGGGCAAAGCACGCCCCAAGCCACGGCCAATACGAAGAGTGGCTAGACGTTCCTATCGACGACTCCAAAAACCCTTACCGCACCTATGACGTTTATAAAGCCAAAGAACCTAGGAAAGGCGTTTTGATCGTGGATATCCATGGAGGCGCCTACATTCTTAGTTCCCATCACGATAACTACGGGTTCGCTTTGGAATTCCTCAAGGGCGGCTATGATGTGGCCTTGCTTGATTACACCCCTAACGATGGCAAGAAAGACACCGCCGGCTTGTTCGCCGACGCCGTGGATGGGTTCATCCATCTTTTGGCCCATCGCAAGGAATATGGCCTCGAAGACGAAGCCATCGTTCTCACAGGCGACTCGGCCGGCGGCCATTTCGCTTTGCTTCTAGCCGAGGCGCTATGCGACAAAGAACTCGCCAAGAAGTTAGGCCTGGGATTGCCCAAGGTTCGCCTCCAAAGTGTCATGCTCAATTGCCCCGTTTACGATTTCGCCCCCATCGGTTTCGACACGATGAGGAAAAGGGCGATGAAGAGGATGTTCGGGCCCAATTTCGACGACATGGCGGCGAGGGAACTACTATCTCCCCGCACCCACATCGCCTCCTTGTCGGTGCCCCTATTCGTCTCCACCTGCAAACACGATTTTCTCAGGCAGCAAAGCCTCCTCCTAGAGCAGGATTGCAGGAAGCTAGGCAAGGAAATCAAATTCGTCGATATCCCGAGCGAGGACAAAAGGATCGCCCACGTCCATAACGTTCTGGCGGTCAACCTGCCCGAATCGATCCGCGTGAATCAGGCGATGATGGACTTCGCCTCACCGGTTAAGGAGAAAGAATAGGTTTGGTAAAACCAAATACAACATTCCCCGTATTATCTATATAATCTTAACGTTATGAACGAACTCATAAGGGACATCGTCTACCTTCTCGTAGGCGTTTCCGTCTTGCTCGTCGGCATGCACTTTATGTCCGGCGGTTTAAAGAAAATCGCCGGCAAAGGTTTGAAGCGTTTCTTTAAGAAAACCCAGCACAATCCCTTTTTGGGCATGGGCATCGGCCTGCTCATCACGATCCTAATCCAGTCTAGCGACGCGACGAGCGCCCTCGTCATCGGCTTCATCAACGCCGGCGTCATGGAGATGTACCAAGGCCTCTCCATCATGCTCGGAGGCTATATCGGAACGACCATCACGGGCATCCTGGCCTCCTTCTCCTCCCTTTCCATCTCGGTCTATTTGCTTTTGTTCGCCTTTATCGGCACCGTCATGATGTTCTTCTCGCAGGAGAGAGTGAAATCGATCGGTGAGATTTTGTGTGGCTTAGGCTTGCTCTTCTTTGGCCTAGCCGTCATGAAGGACGCCTTTGCCAACGCCGACATCAGCGCCTTCTGCAAATCGATGTTCTCCTCGATCAACTTCCCGCCGCTGCTATTCCTCATCGGCGTGGTCCTAGCGATCATCGCCCAATCCAGCTCCGCGGTCACCGGCATCGTCATCGCCATGATTAGCGGCGGCGCCTTGCCCTTAGGCTCTGGTCTTTACATCGCCTTAGGCGCGACCCTAGGAACCGTCACCAACACCCTCCTTTCCTCGATCAACGGCAACGTCGATGGCAAGAGGACGGCGGTCATTGCCTTTGCTCTCAGGGCCCTAACCTCCATCGTGGCCATGGTCATCCTTTGGGTGGCGGAGACTCCGATCGTGAATTTCCTCCACCTGATGGCGATCAACGGCTCGGACGCGTTCCCCCTCGCCATGTTCACGGTGCTCTACAACATCATCTTCATGCCGCTTCTATTGCCTCTTCTTAAGCCCTCCATCCGTTTGTTCACCAAGCTCATCAAGGACAAGGAAAGCGTCGATGCGGCCTCCGCGGTCCAATATATCGACGACAAATTGCTGAAGTCCCCCGAAGTCGCTTTGATGCAAACCCGTCTTGAGATCGTCCACATGTTCGACTTGGCCTATAAGAACTACGTCGCTGGCTTAGGCAAAATCTTCGAATACACCAAAGAGAAGAATAAGGAAATCTCCCTCACTGAGAAGCAGATCGACTACCTTAACTCCAGAATCACCGACTTCCTCATCAAGCTCGCCCCTTTGACCCCCGAAAGCGAGGAGACCAAGATTGGCGCCCACTTCCACGTCATCAACGACATCGAACGTATCGGCGACCACGGTTTCAACTTCTCCGAGGCCGCGGATTCTTTGGCCCAGGAAGACCTCTCCTTCTCCGAGGCCGCGAAAAAGGAAATCAAGCAGATGGACGGAGAACTCCGCGCGATGTTCGAAGTCGCCAGGGAAGCCTACCTCAACAAAGACAGCAAGTCCCTCTCCTTCCTCAGGGAGAAGGAAGCCAACGTCCATAAACTGAAGCAGGACTTCTACGACGCTCATTACGAGAGGGTCCTAAAAGACGAATGCTCGCAGAAGATGACCCCCTACATCTCCTCCCTTATCGTCGAGCTAGAACGTATCGCCGACCACCTTACCAACATCGGCTACTCCGTCGTCAACCCGACCGGCGACTCCTCCGAGGAAAAGCAAATCGCTCGCAAGAAAAAGAGAGCCGGAAGAAAATAAAACGAAGGGGTTTTGCAGCCCTTTCGCCTGATTTTCAACGAGAAAGGAAGCGCTTATGAACATCATCACCCTCAATAATGGCATGAAGATGCCTCAGGTTGGACTAGGCACCTACCTCATCAAACCGGAGCCCTGTGAGAAGGCGGTCGAATACGCCTTGACCCACGGCTATGACCTCATCGACACCGCCAACGTCTACATGAACGAGAAAGCGGTCGCTAGGGGCATCAAGAACTCGGGTAGGAAGAGGGAAGAACTCTTCATCACCTCTAAGATCTGGCCTAACGACTTCAAATACGAGAAATGCAAAAAGGCGATTGACGCCACTTTGGCGCGCCTTGGCCTCGACTATATCGATTTGCTGATCCTCCATCAGCCCGCCGGGAAATACATGGAGGCCTATAAGGCGTTTGAAGAAGCCGTGGATGAAGGCAAGGTCAAGGCGATCGGCCTTTCCAATTTCTATGGCAAAGACCTCGACAAGGTTCTTAAGAACGCGAGAATCAAACCCGTCCTATTGACCGTCGAATGCCACCCCTACTGCCAGCAAAGGGAGCTCAAGCAACTCTTGGACAAAGAGGGCATCCTCCTCCAATCCTGGTTCCCCCTATGCCAAGGCAAGCAGGGCCTACAAGAAGAGCCCATCTTCGTTAAGCTCGCCAAGAAATACAAGAAATCGCCCGCGCAGATTATCCTCCGCTGGCACGTCCAATCCGGATACGGTGTCATCCCCGGTTCAAAGACCCCGAGTCACATCGACGAGAACATTGCTCTCTTCGATTTCGAACTAACCGAAGAGGAGATGAAAGAGATTCAGCGTCTCGACGGTTATATGAGGCGCATGCCCGTCTCCAACTGGTTCGTCAAAAAGATCATCCCCCTGCTTCGCGTCAATCCCGACAAGCAGCCCTAAGACATTCATTCCGCCATCGCATTTTTCGCCGTCCGCATTTCTCCGAGCTTCTTTTGTGCGCTTTCCGCACTTTTGTGTTAAAAAGGTTCGTGGGAGAAACTCATGACCGACATCGAATGGTGCATCAAATACCTAAAAGGGGTTAATCGCATCGAGGGAGACCTCGGTTTCGACAAAGAAGCTTCTTTTCGAGCGCTTATGAACATCACGATGCCGGTCGATCTTAGCGATGAGTTCTATCGTAGACAAGACGCCGTTCTTCAGGGCATCCTTTCCCGAAAGAAGGTCGTGGATGTTTCCTCCTTCCCAGAAGGCGTTTCGCTATATCAAGGCGACATCACCCTTTTCAAAGCGGACGCCATCGTTAACGCGTGCAATTCCAAGATGCTAGGATGCTTCGTCCCAGGCCACCACTGCATCGACAACGCGATCCATTCCTTCGCGGGTTTGCAGGTGCGCAGGGACATGATGAAGGTCATGGCAGAGCAAGGCCACGATGAGCCTAATGGGCAAGTCAAAGTATCCTTAGCCTATAACCTCCCTAGCCAATATATCTTCCATACGGTTGGACCGATCTACTCGGGAACGCCGATGGACGAAAGGGACCTCGCTAGCTGTTACTTGTCGTGCCTTAGGAAAGCGGAAAAGATGAAACTTGAATCCATCGTCTTCTGCTCGTTATCGACGGGGATTTTCGGATTTCCCATCGAAAAAGCCAGCAAAATCGCCATCAATTCCGTGACTTCCTTCCTGGAAAAAGAAGGCAAAAACGTCAAAAGAGTCATCTTCGACGTCTTTAGCCCATCCGATTACCAAACGTATCAACTTGCGATGAAGGAGGCGGGATTATGATCATCAACACGGGTCAAAGAACCGACATCCCCGCCTTCTATTCCAAGTGGTTCATGAACCGAATCAGGGAAGGCTACGTTTTGGTGAGGAACCCCTACTATCCAAACCTCGTCACCAAGTTTTTGCTTAACCCCGATGTCGTGGATGTCATCGGATTTTGCACCAAGAACCCTAGGCCCATGTTCCCCTACTTGGACGAGTTAAAGCCTTTTGGGCAATTTTGGTATGTCTCCATCACGGGCTTTGGCAAAGACCTGGAGCCAAACGTCCCTTCGATCGAACAGGCGATCGAGGATTTCAAATACCTATCGGATAAGGTTGGGAAAAACGCGGTTGGTTGGAGATACACTCCCATCATCGTCAACGACACATACACGAAGGAATATCACATCAAGACATTCCGTCATATCGCCGAGGAGCTCGATGGCAAGACCACCCTGGTCGCATTTGGCTTCCTCGATATTTATCCAAAGCTAGAAAAGAATCATCCAGAGCTCAAAGATTGCGACGATCAGACCAAAATCGAAATCACCAAGGCATTCCAGGAAATCGCCAAAGAGCACGGCATGGAATTAAGACTATGCTCCAAAGAAAAATGGCTTGGCGAATATGGGGTGGACATCGATGGCTGCATGAGGGTGAAGGATTATGAGCGGAGCATCGACGCCAAATTAGACGTCAAGCAGAAGATGGAGGCCAGGAAGAGCTTCTGCGCCTGCTATCTCTCCAACGACATCGGCGCCTATAATTCCTGCTTGCATTTATGCAAATACTGCTACGCCAACGGCAGCGAGGCCACGATCAGGAAAAACTACGCCGAACACGATGACGATTCGCCTTTGCTCTTGGGCCACGTCAAGGACGATGACAAAATCAGGGAGGCCAAGCAGGCTTCCTTTCTCGACAAAAGGATCACGTTGTTTTAACCATGAAAGAAATCGAAAGAATCAAAAAACTCATTGAGGAAGCCGACGCAATTCTCATCGGAGCCGGCGCGGGATTATCGACCGCGGCGGGATTTGAATACGGCGGGCAATACTTTTCGGATAATTTCCCCGACATCCATGACAAATATGGTTACACCGACATGTACCGCGCCGGGTTCCACCCCTTCCTAACCCCCGAGGAAAAATGGGGTTATTGGTGTCGCTTCGTGTATCTACAAAGATACAAAGAAGGGGCAAAACCCTTATACAAAAAGCTTTTCGAGATGTTTAAGGGCAAGAACTTCTTCGTGCTCACCACAAACGTCGACCACCAGTTCCAACTCGCGGGTTTTCCAAAGGAAAGGCTCTTTTATACCCAAGGCGATTACGGCCTTTTCCAATGTTCCAAGCCGTGCCACACGAAAACCTATGATAACCAAAAGCAAATCATGGAAATGGTCGGCTCACTCAAAGACGGTTTGATTCCCTCTTCCCTAATCCCAAGATGCCCCGTCTGCGGCGAAGAGATGGCGATGAACCTTAGAAGCGACGACACCTTCGTGGAAGACGAAGGATGGCACGAGGCGGCCTCTAGATACGAACGTTTCGTACGCGAAAACCAGGATAAGAAGATCCTGCTTCTCGAACTAGGCGTTGGTTGGAACACCCCAGGCATCATCAAATACCCGTTCATGAGGATGGCTTATCATTTCAAAAACGCCACTTATGTGTGCATCAACAAAGGGATGAACCACATCCCCGAGAAAATCAAAGACAAGTCCATCGTCTTGGACATGGACATCAACGCATTAACGGATTGAGGACGTTTAGATGCTCTTGCCTAGCTCGTAGGCTTCGCGAAGCTTTTCGCTGCCCGCGATTTCATTAGGATCGTTATATCCGCCGGCGAACAAGGTTCCCTTGAGTTCGACGCCATCGAAGCAATCGATCCAGCCTTGGAGGCCATTGATGGCCTTCTTGGGGGTGTATTCTTCGTCTTCCTGGGCCACGGCGAGGAGATAGACCTCCTTGAATTTGTAGTCCCTGGAATAAAGGGAGTTGGCCCTATCGATAAGGGTCTTCATTTGGCCGGACATCTCGTAGTAGTAAATGGGGGTCGCCCAGACGATGACCTCGCTTTCGCAGATCTTGTCCGCGATCGCGTTCGCGTCGTCGTTGATGACGCATTTATGGAGCTTCTGACAAGCGAAGCAGCCGCGGCAAAACGCGATCTTTTTGTCCTTCAAAGACACGAATTCCACCGCATTTCCCGCTTCTTTTGCTCCTTTTTCGAATTCGTGGGCCAGCGTCTCGGAATTGCTTCCGGGCCTGACGCTAGTCGAGATGATCAACACTTTTTTCATTGGTTATTCTCCTTTCAAAGTGAATGTGACGGATGGTTTTTTGAGTAAGGCGATTAGTTCTTCCTGGCTTAGGTCGATGTGGCCTAGACGCGTATAGGTCCAAGCGCTTTCGTTATAGAACACCGAGATGGCGTTCCCGCCATAGAGAACGATGTCGCCAGGGACAACGTCCATCTGGGTGTCGCTTCTAGTGACCGAGAAGCCAAGAGGCCCGGTTTGCTCGAAGCCGCCGAATTCGTTCATGTTGATGGTGATGGGCAAGGCTTCCTTTATGGCCTTCACCGAGTCGTTGCTCTCCCAGGCAACTTTAAGTTCTTTTCCGTCGATTGATAGTTTCATTGTCGTTTCCACGCTCCCACTTTTCTTGCTTTCTTCCTTTGAAGAGGATACCCCACTCGAAGTGCACCCCGATAGAAGCAGAGCTGGCAATAGGAAAAAGAGCCTTGTCTTCATTGTCTTATCTCCGGATGTACTTCTCGTCCTTTTCGTCATGGAGGCTTCCATATTTCTCCACTTCCATGTGGAGGTCATATTTCTCCCTGAGTTCTTTGATTTTTCCCATTAAGGGAAGCTCGTGATGCCTATCGAGAGCTTCTTGGTTCGCCCAGGAATCCACGAGCAAAACCGATCCACCATCCTCGAGGGGGAAGAAATACTCGTAACGGAGGTTGCCCTCTTCGTTACGGATGTCGCTGACGATGCCGCTAGAGATCATCTCCTCGACGAACCTTTTGGCGGCATCCTCTTTGCCCTTATATCGAATCAATACAGTAAGCATCTTTTTTTCCTTAACTCAGGGTCTTGGCGGTATTGAAGTTTTTGCGGGGGCTGCCGTTGATCGCGATTACCTTCATAAAACACCCTTTCATAGGTTCATATGTATTTAAGCAAAAAGCACCAGTCCTTCGAAAGTAAGGAAGTTTCCTTATCTCCCGCCAAGGAATCGGTAGACGGGGCGGGCGAATCTTCTTAGCACGTAGCCTAGCGGGATGACGATCGCACAGGAAAGGACAAGCGTCAGGAAGAACAAAATCGCCATGTTGTAGTTGGAGTTCGCCGGGATCCCCGCCTGAAGGGCGAGCTTGAGCCCATTCACGATGCCTAGATGGGCGAAGAAGATGAACGCGGATGTCTTAAAAACATCTCTCACGCTTTCCTTCTCGAATATTGAGGTCATCACGTCTAGAGATAGCCACACCAAAGCGGGCGCGGCAAAGCGGTAGCAATAGAAGCCGTAGTCCTCATATTGCGCGTGAATCAGGGTAAATAGGACCGAAAGGCCAACCAAGACAGCGATGGCAATACCCCCGAATAGCCTCGGCCGGAATTTGTTCATGATGGGGATCTTGAAGTAGGACAAATAGGCTCCGACGAAGAAGAAGGGGATCCAAAGCAAGATTCCCCCGTAATAGGGCCTAAAGAACATGTAGACGAAGAACAAAACCACGGGGATAAAGATGCACCACTTCCTCAAATACTTGAAAACGAAATAGAGCAAAGGCGAGCAGATGAAGAAAACAGCCAAGGGCCTGACGAACCATAGATGCGGGTATTCGTTGGCCAAAAGGATATCGATGACAACCGATTTGAAGGTGAGTTCTATCGGCTTCCCCTGCGCCAAAGGAAGGGCGATCCGCATCACTAGCAAAGCCAGCACGCTCCAAAAGAAATAGGGAATGACCAAAGAGAAGACCTTGCCTAGAAGCATCTTCGGATAGCCCTTCAACGTGAATTTGGTGAATAGCAAATACCCCGAGATGACGAAGAAAGTCGGCACGGCCGCCTCCCCTATCACAAGGATCAGCCTTTGGATGATGTAAGAGAAATCGTATCCAGGGAGAATCGGGTCAAGAACCTCCACGTAAGAGGCGTGAAGCGCGATGACCAAAATCGCCAGAACGAAGCTCGCGTAATAGATCTTGTTGGAGAGCGCCTTATCTAGCATCCAATAAATATTGCTTCATCCATTGCTTAAAAGCAAAGCGACAAAAAAGGACTGACACTTTCGCGCCAATCCTCATCCAACTGAATTGGAATAGTTTGCCTTCTTTAATACGATGTCCCTCAAAGAACCAATTTTGTCCCTGAGCATCTTTTAAAGCGGCTGTTTTGTCCCTCTATAGTTTTAGTATGGCGGGCATTTCTTCGCCTTCTTTATACCATTGTGGTTGTTCCACAAAGCCAAAAGAAGCATATAGCTTTTTTGCTACTTCGTTTTCTGGCTCATAACTAAGCCAAATCGAATCAGCTTTACCACATGGGAATGAGCGCATGTATTCTAAGGCAAGTTCCATCGCTTTTCTGCCATAGCCTCTGCCCTGATAACGTTTATCAATCATGAATCTCCAAAGGCAATAACTCTTTGTTGCCATTTCAATAAATTCTGGGCTTTCGTCTTCTTCCCAGTCTTCTTCAGAACTAACACCATAGCCAATCATAAGGAAGCCTATAGGTTTCTTGTTTCGACAGATAGCGAAAGGAAGGGCCACTCCACCGTTGGTGAGAGCGACATAAGCTTCTGCTAAAGAGCACTCATTCCTAGCCACAAAGTTCTTTTGTTTTTGATTAACTTTTAATCCCCAAATAACTTTGATGTAGTTCTTATAAGTAATCTTTTCTAATGTGATTTGTTCCATAAGCATTTCCTCGAAAACACCTTACTGGTAAAAAGGCGTTTAAGCAAAACAAAAAATCCCTAACTTGTATCAGGGATTGTTTACCATTCTGGAATTGTTAACCAATTTTGGGCTCTGTTTTACATATCTACT
>DKRQ01000019.1 GCA_002472275.1 Caryophanales bacterium UBA7278
GGGTGTTAATAAGCGACGTTTACCATAGATAGCCGTCCGAAAGGGCGGTTTCTTACGCTCTGAACTCACCGGCCCTCCATATCGTATCGGCGGTTGCTCTAGCGTAGAACAAATAGGAAAATTGGACGATAGAGGAAAGGCACATGGCGGTTGACGCGTTTTATGAAACGGATGACTTGCGAGGGGGCGAGGTTTTCCTTCGCTTGATCAAAACATGCGACGCGAAACCCGAGAAGAAGTGGGTTCCGGCCTATTATTTCGACATTTGTCTTTTGGACGGGACCAAAATCGGGTCTTGCGATCTGCGCGTTGGCCATAACGAGAAGACTGCTATCGGCGGCAACATCGGGTATGAAATCGACGGGCCGTATCGGGGCCACCGTTACGCCTCGAAAGCGTGTGTGCTTCTTTTTGAGTTGGCAAGAAAGCACGGTTTGGAATACCTAACCATATCGTGCCAACCCGAGAACGTCGCCTCGGCAAAGACGTGCGAAATCGCCGGTGGACGCTACATGGGGACGTTTCCGATCCCCGAAGACAACGAGATGTACCAAGAAGGGAAACGTTTCGCCAAAGTCTATCGGTTCGAATTGCGATGAACGCTTCGCAAGCAACAAAGGGAATTGGGAGAATGCAGCTAAGCCAGGGCTTCATCGAGATACGGGGTGATAACTACTTTGGCTATTACTCAAACACAAGGGTGTCTTGCCGGGGGATCGTCATCAATGATGACAACGTCCTTTTGGTGTACGCCAGAAATAACGATGTATGGATGGTTCCCGGCGGCGGACTAGAAGAAGGCGAAGACGAAGCTAGTTGCGTCATCCGAGAAATATCCGAGGAAACCGGATATGTCGTGGGTCCAACCAAATGCGTGTTGGAAATAGACGAATATTACGAAAACGAAAAATACATCAGCAAGTATTTTCTTTGCAATATCGTTGGGCAAAGCAAAGCCCAGTTAACCGAACAAGAAGCAAAAGCCGGCCTTGAATCGAAATGGATACCCATCAAAGACGCGATCGATATCTTTAGCAAGCATCAGCAATACGCAGCCGAAGACGAGATGAAACACGGAATCTATTTAAGGGAATACTTGGCGCTTCGCAGAATCATCCAAGGAAAATAAGCTTTAGGGGCTCGCGAACGACGAGTTGTACGACAAAATAGTGGATGGAAGTATTTAGACAAAAGCGGATGGATCGAATCGGACAGCCACATTTCTTGTTGTCGTCCAAAGTCACTTATCCGATTGTGTACAAAACGACTTATTCAAGATAGAGCCGTGCGAAGCGGCTTTTTCTTTTGCTATTGTTTGCTATATCGTTAAAGCATGGATGATGTTTTAGAAACAATAAAAAGCAGATTTGATCAGCATTTATATAGACATGAAGGCATCAAATGGGATGATGTTTTAACTAAAATCAATAATCCCAAAACGCTAGCTTCAATTAAATATATGGAAGAAACTGGTGGAGAAATAGATGTTGCTTTTATTACACCATTAAATCTATTAATCCTTTGTGATTTTTCTAAAGAAACACCTAAAGGTAGAAGAAGTCTTTGCTACGATGAGAAGGCTAGATTAAGCAGAAAGAAAAACGCTCCTATATCTAGCACGATAGAAGAAGCGAACAAAAACGGCGTTTTATTAATGGATTTAGATATCTATATGTTTTTACAGAGTATCGAAGAATTTGATTTAGCAACATCGAGTTGGATAAAAACCCCGGAGAGTATTAGAAGCAAAGGTGGTGCTTTGTTTTGTGAAAAAAGATATGGCCACATCTTCTATTTTCACAATAGCGCGGATTCATATTATTCAGTCCGTGGCTTCAGAGGATATATCCTTTTGAACTAATGAATATATAGATAAAAAATCAAAACGAGCCGAGAGCCGTCCAAAAGGACGGTTTTCTTTTTTGCCTTCAAAAGCCGATATTCAATAGAGAGGTCCTTTCAAGGGGCCTTTTCGCGTGACTTTGCTTTTTTAAGTGCAAGTTGCACTTTTAAGATTGCACTTTAAAGCACTATGATGAACGCCCAAATCCTTTAAAGGGTCATCAAGGGCGCTTTTTGCGACAAAAAGTGCGCGAATTGTCGTTTATCGTGGCCCCGACACTAACTTGGGGTATTTTCCAAAGCGACTTCCACACCCGTAGGCATAGAACCTGCATCTCTTTTTCTATATAATCGACCCGGTATGGTAGAAGCAATTAAAGAATACATCTTCCAAAACTGGATCCTCATGCTCATTTTGGGGGCGTTCTTCGTCGTTTTGTTTATCACTTCTTTTTCTAGTCGCAGAACGACGATTCGCTATTTGCTGCTTTTGATAGCAATCCTTTTGCTATCCATCGTGGTGTTCGTGGAATTCTACCTCCCCCCGGTGGCGGAAAACACCACGCCTAGACTCGTTTTGATGGCGTTAAGGTATAGCGCCACCCCGTTTGTTTTGGCTTTGGTCATCATGGTTCTGGTGAAAAGGCAGAATCTCCTGGTTTTCATCCCCGCGGCCATATTGCTCATCATCGATATCGTCTCGATATTCACCGGCATTGTTTTCAGCATCAATCCAACCACGTATAAGTTGGAGAGGGGAGCGCTTGGGTATTTGCCCTTCATCGTCTGCGGGCTATACATGCTTTGGCTGATTGTCCTATTGGTGAGAAGAAGCAACAAACGGTGGATCGAAATTACCCCCATCATCTTTCTTTCCATCGCGTTGGCTTCAGGGCTATTCTTCCCGTTCATCTTCGAGGCTAAGTTCTCCCAGATCTATTGCACGATCATCGCGACTTCCTTGTTCATCTACTACGTTTTCACCATTTTGGAACTCGCGAAAAAGGACGCCTTGACCGGCGTGCTTAACCGTGAGGCCTATTACATTGAAACCAGAAGGGACTACAAGGACATCACCGCGATCATCTCCCTCGACATGAACGGCCTAAAAACCATCAACGACACCTATGGCCATGCGGCAGGGGATGAGGCTTTAGTGACTTTGGCCCTTTGCTTTGCCAAGGCGGTAGGGGTGAGGCAATCCGTCTATCGCATGGGCGGGGACGAATTCATCGTCGTCTGCCGTAAAACGTCGAAGGAAGACGTGGAAAACATCGCTAGGAAAATTCAAGAAAGCGTCGCGCAAACCAAATATTCCTGCTCGATTGGATATAGCTACCACGAGCCTGGAACGATCAAGCTTGAGGATCTTTTGAAAGAGTCCGACAAGCAAATGTATTCCGATAAGGAAGGCTTTTACAAAAACAAAGGCAACCAGCCTTTATAAAAGAACTCGCCATGAAAAGACAGACGTTTTGCAAAATGATTGCTCCCCTTGTGGCGGTTTCTTTTGCCTCTTCTTGTGGGCAATCGCCCTCCCAAAAGAGCATCTACGTCGCCTGGAGCAACAAGCAGGATAGCTATAGTTTCATCTCCACCCTCAAGACGATTGAGGCGATTGGCTGCAAACCCGTTGTTTTGAATATGGTCCGTTCTAGCGATTTGGTTTACCAAGATAGCGGCGCATTGGTAGATGCGGTGGACGAGCACGGCATCCTCCTTTCCGAGTTGGCGTCGAAGGTGAAGGCCAATGCCTGGAAGCGTTCTAACGCCGAGGAAATCGCCAAGAACGCAGATTGCATCATCTTCCCCGGTGGCTCCGATATTTGCCCAACGCTTTGGAAGCAAGAGGGGGAGTGGCACGGCATCGAAGCGGACACGGAGTATTCGGCGGAAAGAGATGTGTCGGATTACCTATTGATGTCCTATTGCCTAGAGAAGAAGATCCCCACCCTCGCCATATGCCGTGGCATGCAGATGCTTTCGGTCGTCTCGGGGGCCAAGATGATCAATGACATCCCCACCTATTTCGATTCGTTAGGGAAGGAAGATGCTGATACCCATCGCGACGCGGAAAGAAAAGTGTTCGCAGCCCACGACGTCGATATCATCGATACCTCCTCCCTCCTATACAAAACCATGAAAACCGCCACGATTAAAAACGTCCCATCTTGGCACCACCAAGGCGTTTTGTCCGTCGAGGACACCGAACTGACCGTGACGGCGCAGACGGTCACCGATGGGGTGAGAATCATCGAAGGAGTGGAAAGGAAGAACCATCCCTTCTGCCTGGGCGTGCAATTCCACCCCGAAGTCGCCGTCAGGAAAATCGTCGAGAAAGAGGCGGATGCCACAAAATTCATGGACATGGATTCGGCCTCCGCATTATTCAAAGCGCTCGCGAACTATCGATGAATCGATAGTCATTTCCTGCGAATAACGCCTTTTTTCCCTAAGAAAACAAGCCCCAAGCCGCTGTGTCTAGGGAGCCAAAACGAAACGTGAAGGAATATTTCGTTTTCGTGGCACTTTTGTGACCGGCCCTATGCTAGAGTATTGCCAGAAAGAGAGGCACACCTCATGAAACAAGAACTACTCAAAGGCCTAACCGAAGAGCAAATCTCCAAAGTCAAAGCCTGCAAGAGCCAGGCCGAGATCCTAGAGCTCGCGAAGAAGGAAGGCGTCGCCCTTACCGACGAACAACTCGAGGCCGTCAGCGGCGGCGGATGCGGCGGCGGTGACAGCAGCCATAAATGCCCCGAATGCGGTTCGAAAAACACGGAGGTTTCCAAAGGAACCAAAGGCAAGTCGGTCAACGGCGTCATTGTAACCTACTACAGGTGTAAGGATTGCGGCCACGTCTTCTACGTCATCTAATATCGATTGACCAAGCAAAAAGCGGAACGGATCGATGCCATTCCGCTTTTTCTGTTTCCTTTGCCTACTGATGGTTGGGGGTTTATTCCGCTTTCTTCCCGTTTACCTCTTGGTAAGACTCCTCGATGAGCGACTCCACGAACTCGTCCTTGAAATAGTCCGATAGCGAAACCGAAACCCAGGAGTTCTTGTCCATGTGCCAGCCGGGGAAGATGTTTTCCTTTTGGACCAAGGATTGGTGGTTCTTTGGATAGGGTTTGATGTTGACGATGCTTCTACTGGAGACTCCTTCCCCCAGGGTCCCGTCTTTCACGGTCATGAAGACCGCGTACCAGCGGTGGTTGCCCCTGTTCCTGAAGATGGCAAACTGTGGGAATTTCTTCCAGGGGAATTCGGGCTCGTCCCCATAGGTCTTGATGATATGCTGGGCGATCCTCGTCGATTGCTCGTCTAGGAACATCACCTTGGTGAAGCAATGTTCCCTAATGCCGAGCAATACCTTTTGATAGGATTCCCTAACCTTGCCCACGAAATCCCCGGTGACCGAAGGGTTCCTAAAGAGTGCATATTCGTCTCCGAACGTTTCGTCATATATCTTCCCGGAAACGACGTTCCCTTGGATGGCGATATCGACGTGGAAACCATCCACTTCTAAAGGAAAGGATGCCCGATATGCCTCGTCGACGAGATGAAAACCATATCCTTCAAGCTTCGAGGAATCCACTTTGTATCCAAAAAAGATTTCGTCTTCAAATCCCATACGAGAATTCTATCAGTTCTACATGAAATATGACCCGTTCTTCAAAGTCATCCTGTTTAGGGATTGGTGATCACCGCCGCTAAGCTGCATACAAAAAGCACGCAAATCGCGTGCATTTCTTGCAAAAACCCTTTATTTTCCTTGTTTTTTGGCTTTTAGGCTAATGAGGTAGTTCTCCAAATAGATGTCATAGAGGATATCTAAGGGAACGATGGATGCGCTATAACGCTCAGCAAGCAAAGCGATGATGTCCGTGGGGATGTAGATATCATCGCCCTCGTGATAGAACTTCGATTCCGTCTCGGCGAGCTTTTTGACCGCGTCGGAGACCCTTTCGCATTCGTAGTCGGGGGACTCCAAATAGTATTTACGGATGCTCTTCATGACGTAATCATGCCTTAGGTTATGCAAAACCCTGAGGAGCTGGGCGATCCCAAAAGCCACTAGGAGGACAAGCAGTAGACTCACCGGCCAAGGGATGTAGGTGTTGGTCTCGTAATGGTCCTTCCAGACCTTGGCGACGAAAACCATGATGAAGTAGAGGAAGGCATAGGCCGTGACGGGGATCATAGCCAAGAACGAGGTTTTGAATTTGATGCGGGCGTCGGCGAGAATCACCACGAAAAGCAGGGTGATGCATAAGGGGTTGATCGTGTGCATGAAGAGGTTCGAGTTCTGGAACATGATGATGACGAACCCCTGGGTGATCGAAAGCAACGTGATCGCGATGAAGAAGGTTAAGAAGGTGCCGACCGCGCCGATATAGAGCAAGACGACGATCCACACGGGCAATTTGTATTTGTCTCTTTTCAAGCCATCGATCTGGAAAGGCAGGCACATGAAGGCCGCGATTGCGGCGAGGATATTGGAAAGAGTCGTGAACATCCTCATGGTGCCAAAGTTGACATCGGGATAAATCGCGGCCTCCTGATAGTAATTGGCGATGTTCAAGGAAACCGAAACCGCGGTGATGACTATGACGATCACAGACACCACGATCCCGGTGATCCAACGCATCTTGTTGATCTTACGGGCGTTGATGATTTTGCCTTGCTGCTTAGCCATGTTTCGTATTTTATCACACGCGTTTGTTTTGGACGTTTCCGCAAAACCCATCAATAGGAATATCTAAAGAACCTTAGGTATTTGAACTTGGAAAGGCGTTCGAAGAGAGTCTGCAAAAGGAAGGCAAGCAAAACGCATACGAAGTAGGGGATCAGAAGCAACGCGATTTGCTCGCGGAAGACGTTATGGCCCGTCGCATCCAAGATCCAATGCATGTAGGCGAAGAATTGGATATGGAATAGGTAAGAGAAGCTGCCGACCTTCTTTAGCTTCTTGGCGGTTCTTGCGAAGGACTCGTTTCTGATATCGACGGAAAGGATTCGATTCATTAAGAAGAAGACGAAGACGGGCAAAAGGAAATAGGCGTCAGGATAGACGAAAAGACGGAAATAGAGGGTCAAGAAAAGCTCGCCGATCATCAAAAGGAAGGAGATGACGATGAAAGCAACGTTCCCTCTGATTTTGAAGGGACCGTGGAGAGCGAAGATCTTGCCTAGGCAAACAAAGAGCAGGGCCTCGAGGAAGCAATAGGAGAGTTCCATGTAGTTGCCTACGGTCAACAGGGCTTTGCTCACGGGGTCGTCGCTTAAGGAGAAAATGCCGAAATAAGCCGCGTTAAGACAACCGTAGGCGAATAGAATCCCCGCGACCACCGTCATGATGGTCAGCGACTTCTTGCTTTTGGTAAGGGCCACTAACGCGGAGCAAGAGGCCAAAGAGACCAAGAACCAATATCCTCTAGGCGCGCCTTTCCATAAGGTGATGACCACGTAACGGATGATGTTATAGGTATCTCCCTGGGAGGCGTAACCGACGATGTCCTTGATGGTGAGGGGCAGCCCTAGCACATACCAAAACAAGTAAAGGTAGAGGAGCCTTAGGCAAAATGAACCGACGTGCTTCCATTTGTTTTCGGGGTCTAGTTCTATCTTCCTGAAAAGGAGGAAGCTGCTGATTAAGAAGAAGACGGGAACCGCCGGGCGGAGCAAGGCGTGGACGAAGGAGACCCCGAGCAAAGTCGGAATCGAGGAATCGAGTCCAATCGAGGAGGTCGTGCTGCCTTCTGGGAAGATATGGATGAAGATGATCAAAAGGGCGGCGATGAACCTCACCAAATCCAAAATAGGGTAGTATTGCGGCCTTTTCGGGCTGTTTTCGCTTGCCAAAGATGTCATTTTTCCTGCTTGTCGGGGTTATCGGCAGGAAGCGAAGCCGCCTTCTTTTCCCTTCTTTTCCTGATCGCTTTGACGACGGGGTAATAGATGAGATAGAACACCCCGATATATCCGCATTGGAGGATGTAGATGATGACTTGATAGGCGGGTAAATTGCCCTTAACCAAATCGAAGAAGATGCTAAACGGAGTGCCGTCGGGCCCTAGGAAGAACATGTAGTTTTTCCCAGTCGCGTAGTCCACGGCCAACGTGATCGACATGTAGACGACGAGGATTCCGATGACGAAGGGAATGTTCCTCTTCTCCATTTTGTTTAGGCCAGCGACGAAGACGAAGATCGCCGCGAACGCGGAGATGGAATGGCTGATTGTGCTGATGAGGGAGAGATAGCTAAACGCGGGGTGGCTGCCAAAGATGTTCCCAGCCGCATAGTTGCCCATAAAGCCCATGAGAAAGCCGCAGATAGCGATGAAGTCGAGGCAGATGTCCTGCACCCTTCCTTTTGTGAATGCTGCGATGGGCACCATGAGGACCATCATGTCGCAGAAGAAGAGGGGTAGGTTCTCCAAAAGGGTGTTCGCCACGTCGGTCGAGGTAGCCAAAAGGAAGGACATCTTCATGACCACGAGGGCGAGGATGCAAATCGTGGTGACAATGAGGATGCGCCTTTGCTCTTTGGGGTTGCCCTTATGCTTCTTTCCTAGGAACACGCCCAAGAAGACGAAGATCGCGAGGGCGATGGTGACGCTAAGAAGATGCGACCACGAGAAAAGCCCGGCGGGAGGTCGGCCTTTTTCGAGAAAGAACCATTCGTAGAAGCTCATCTGCTTGTGATGATAGCACAAAGAGCAATCCCTATAGTGTCAACTCCAACCCGCGCGGGCACGCGTTGAACTTATAGGGTTTTTAAGAAAAGGGCGCTTGTGGCAATTCTATGGCGAGGCCTGTTTTATCATTAGGACCATCGGAGGACAAGCCCATGACCGGAAGTGAAAAGAAAGCCCTGAAATCCTGCAGCAAGAAAGACCTCATCAAATTGATCAACGATCCTAGGTACACTCAGAACAAAGCGATGCAATTCCCCGCGATCGTCGGATACCTCGCTAGACATGGCTTGCCGGGAGGCTCCACCAAAGACGATTTGATGGACATGATCTACTCCGCCAGGAACGAGCTCATTGCTCAGGCCGCCCAAAAGCACATGGACACGAAGCAGCCCTTTGCTTATGACGACCTCGGCGGTCTAAAAGGGGCGGGCGACATCAGGGTGAAGAATTTCATCAAGAACCCGGTGAAGGCCATCGCCGACGAAATGAAGAGCTTCTATGAAAGGCAGGAGAACTTCGATGGCATGGATCCTGACGAGGTTCAGTATTACCAAAGCCTCAAGGTCAACGCTAACACGCTCGCCATCGAACTAGGCGTCCGCCAAGATTCGGTTAGGTTTGAAGGCCAAGCCGACCGCATCGACATCACGAGCCGCCTCAGCAAAAAGATGCCCGAGAAGGACGCCAACCTAGGCGCTTCCCTCAAGAGAGTCAACAGCGGTTTCTTCGGGACTTTGTTCCGTCGTCCCTCCAAGGAATTCGCCGCCTTTCAGGAATCCTTCAATATTTTCCGCGATAGCAGCATGGCCATAAGCGGAAACGTCGCTGACCTCGAGGCCAAGACGACCGCCTACCTTAAGCACGTCATCCCTAATTTCAAATACTCCAAGGACATGCCTAGAGACCAGTGGCTTGCCGTCCTTCCTAAAGGCAAGAGGGCGAGAGCGGGATTCTGCATGGACGTCCTCGATTCGGTTGCCGAGCACAAAGAGGCCAAACCTTACATGGACAATGTCGAGAAGGCCGTTAACGGCAAGCCCATCGATAAATCCGTGGACCAGCCGCCTGTAAAAGAAGAAATCAAGCAGGAGGACTTCCAGAAAGAAGTACAAAAGGCAATTGAACCGCCCGCGCCGAAGAAAGAGGAAGTGGTGGTGGAAGAGAAGGAACCCCAGATTCAGCAAAGCGATTTGGAACCCTGATCGAAACTAGTCCAACGAAGCAAAGCCCGCTTGAGAGGCCATACGCATTTTTCCCAACTTGAAGTCAGCCACTATCAACTACACCTGCTAAAAGCGAGGGGCCGCAATCCAAGAAGGCAACGCGGTCCCTTTTCTTTTTAAAAAAGCGCGGTTTTGCGGCGCTTTCGTCTATTCTTGGGCGGGTGGTTCCTCGCTGCCGTTAAGCTTTTCTGGAATCACGACTTTCACCGTCGTGCCGCCGCCAGGGGTGGAAGAGATCTCTAGCGTTCCCTTGCACATCATCTCAAGCCTTTGACGGATGTTATTCAGGGCGATATGCGGCTCATCGTTATTGCTTTGGACAAATCCCGGGCCGTCGTCTTCCACGAGGATTTCATGAGCTTTTTCGACTTGGCGGGTTTTCACGGAAATATGAATCGGGGTTTTGCTTTCGACCAAACCGTGTTTGACCGCGTTTTCGACGATTGGCTGAAGCGTAAGCGGTGGCAGGCGGAAGGAAGTGTCGGGCGTATCAAAATCCACGAAGAGGGCGTCTTCGAACTGCGCTTGTTCGACCGCCAAATAGGCGCGGGTATGCTCGAGTTCATCGGCAAAGGGGATGAGGCTCCCGCTGGCGATGGCGGCGAAGTTCTTGCGTAGATATGTGATGAAGTCCAAGGTGACTTGCTTGGCTTTGCTGGGGTTTTGGTCGCAAAGGTAATAGATGCTCGTCATCGTGTTGTAGATGAAGTGGGGGCGCATTTGCAAAACCAAGATGGAAGCGCGCTGATTGGCGATTTCCCGCTCCTGGCGAAGATGCTTTTCGGTGTTTTCGTTTACGACGAGGGCCATGGTTGTCAAAGCCCATAGGCCAACTCCGAGCAAAACGAAAATCTCAGAGAATATGAACATATGAGCGAACAAAGCCGCGGTCAAAGGCGGCAAATAGACCATCGAGGAGACGAAATAACGCTTGGCTAGTTTCTTCCGTTTGACAAGCACGATGATGAAGTTCAACAGCATGATCGCGGCCAAAGGAGATAGGAGCAATGGAAAGAGGTTGCCACGGGTGAAGGTGGCATCGGAGCCGATGGTGAAGAACGCGTCGGTAAAAGGCGCGGCGATAAGGCAGCCAATGTATATGACTCCCAAAGCGGCAAAGACCCAAACCAGCGGATTCGATTTGAGGCTTTCCCCGCAGCAATGGAAGATGAACACCGTGGGCATCAGCACCAAAGGCAGCATCAGCACAAAGTTGGCAAAGTCGACGATGCGTTCGGGGACGAGCATGTTGGGGTTCGCGTAGAATAGCGCCTCGACGAAACACAAGACGACGCAGACTAGCTGCAAGGAAAACAGGGAAATCAGATAACGCCGATTCCATTTGTCTAGGGCAGGGGCAAATATGGAAAAGGCCACGCCCAAAGCCATGAGCAGCAAAAGGGCGCCGGCGACGGAAGAGACTGCGATGCTATACCAATCTATGTTCATGAACCCACCTCTCCTACGTAGAAGGGGTAGCGCAAAGTCTTTAACTGCTCCTTAACGCCTGAAACGGTGATCGGCTTGAGCATGAAGCCACTCGCGCCGGTTCCCCAGGCATCGAGGGAATATTCGCCGTAAGCGGTGAGGAAAACGACGTTGGTTCGAGGGTTGATCGCCAGCAATTCGCGGCAAAGCTCTAGGCCATTCATGCCGCGGAGTTCGATATCGAGGAAAGCCAAGGCAACGCGGTTATATCTAGCGTATTCGAGGGCTTCGTCACCATCGGTGAAGCCTAGAACGTTAGCTTTGGGAAGGGCATCTGCCAAAATCGAGAGTCCTCCGGAAAGAACGAGCTTGCGGTCGTCCACCAAAATGACGTTAGGGCATTCTTCGCTCGTCGCCGCGGCGGAGAGAAGGTAATCGACGTCCACGTTAAAGATCTCGGCAAGACGCTGGATCATCACCGCATCGGGCAGGCGGGCCCCGCTTTCCCAACGGGCGATGGTGGGCCTAGTGACGAACATCTTGTCCGCGAGGGCCTGCTGGGAAAGTTCCCGTTCGGTCCTTAGCTTCTTAAGGGTTTTGGAAAACGCTTCGTTCATACCTACCAAATAAAGATACCCTAAAGCGCTTTTTGGCGCTCGTTCATTTTCCTAAGAAACGCGACAGCCGTTGCTAATGACGGCACGACCACGCCATCGGATTTTTGGCGACTTTGCGCGAATTGTTCCGAAATGGAACGGAAAAAACAAAAAAAGGGGTGCTTCTTTTTGAGCAACATTGTTTAATAAAGCCATCTGTTTACAGATAGAAAGGGTTCTCATGTTCAAACTACTTTTCAAAAACATGAAGCCAAAACACTGGATTGCGGTCGTCGCGATTTTCATTTTGACGTTCGCCCAGGTTTTCTTCATGATGCAGATTGTCGCGAACATCAGTTTGCTTACCGGCGCGGTACAAGCCAGTAGGGAAAAGGGCGTCGCGGAAATCTGGCAGTATGGCCTAACGATGGTCATCTGCGCCATCCTCATGGCGGCGGTGGAAGTCATCATCCGCTTCGTCGCTTCTGGCACCGCGAGTGGAACGGTCACCATGCTCAGGCAAAAGCTCTATGAAAGGGCAAACGAATTCGCGATGTCCGACTTCGCCTCGTTCTCGACCGAGTCGCTCATCACGAGGACCACGAACGACATCCAGAACGTCCATCTGGCGTGGCTGACGTTCCTCAAGACCGCGTTCGTCGCCCCGATCACCATGGTGTGGTCGATCATCTCGCTCGTTCAGAACGCGAACGCCTCTTTGACGATCGTCACCGGCATTTGGCTATTCATCCTCGTCGCGGCCGTCGCTGTGCTGCTACTGATGGTCACCCCGAAATTCAGGATCATCCAGAAGCTCACCGACTACCTCAACGTCGCCTCCAGGGAAAACCTCACCGGCGTCAGGGTCGTCAGGGCCTTCAACGCGGAGACCTATCAGGAAGGCAAGTTCGAGAAGGTCAACCAGGAATACACCAAGGTTCAGATCTTCACCGGTAGGGTTATCTCCTTCTTCACCCCGCTCGTCATGATGGTCATGATGGGCCTATCCCTCTCCATCCTTTGGGCTTCCGCCTTCGTCATCAACGGACTCCAGCCCGAGGCCGCCAACTTGGCTTTCAGCCAAACCAACGCGTTCGTTATGTTGGCGAGCCAAATCGTCATGTCCTTCATCCTCATCGTTACCTTGATCGTCGTGTGGCCGAGAGCCTCCGTCAGCGCCAAGCGTATCGAAGAGGTCATCACCCACGAAGTCTCCATCCTCGACACCGACCACCCCGTCGAGTTCAAGGAGAAGGGCACGATCGAATTCAAAAACGTCGGCTTTGCCTATCCTGGCTCCGACAAGGAAGCCGTTTCCGGCATCTCCTTCAAGGTCAAACAGGGTGAGGTCATCGCCTTCATTGGCGCGACTGGCTCCGGCAAGACCACGATCATCAACATGATCCCCCGTATGGCGGATTGCACTAGCGGCGAGGTCCTCGTCGACGGCGTCAACGTCAAGGACGTCCTCCAGAAAGACCTCCGCGACCGCATCGGCTACGCCCCGCAAAGAGGCTTCCTCTTCAAGGGCATCATCAAAGACAACATCGCCTTCAAGAATCCCGATATGACCCTCGCCGACGTCAGGTGGGCCGCGGAAATCGCGGATGCCGACGGCTTCGTTATGGGCAAGAGGAACGGCTACGATTCCGAGGTCGCCCAAGGCGGCACGAACTTCTCCGGTGGCCAAAAGCAGAGGCTTTGCATCGCCCGCGCCGTCGCCACCAAGCCGGAAATCCTCATCTTTGACGACTCCTTCTCCGCCCTCGACTATAGGACCGACAAGATCGTCAGGGGCCGCATCGCCGAAAAACTCCCCGAGGCGACCAGGGTCATCATCGCCCAGCGTGTCGGCACCATCATGGACGCGGACCAAATCGTCGTTTTGGACCACGGCAAGATGGTCGGCATCGGCAAGCATAAGGACCTCATCAGGAATTGCCCTGTCTATCAGGAAATCGCCCTTTCGCAGCTTAGCAAGGAGGAACTCGGACTATGAGCACCAACGTTATCGCCGCTATGCCCAAGAACAAACTTGGGAGCTTGGTGAAGGCGTTCCGTAAGTACTACGTGCCCTTCATCATCTCCATCGTTTTGCTCATCACTTCCGTCGTCTTCACCATCCTCACCCCGGGCATGATCCGTAACCTCACCAACGAGATCGCTCCCTTTGGGAAGGAACTCGTGGAAGGCCACTTCTACGTCAACTTCGAGGCGGTCACCCGTTATGGCATCATCCTCGTCGTTTACGTCGCCATCTCGTTTACGACCGGTTTCGCTTCCGGCTTCATCCTCAACACGATCATCCAGAAATTCTCCAAGGACCTCAGAAGGGGGATCTGCGAGAAGATCAACAAGATGCCGCTTGATTACTTCGACACCACCCAAACCGGCGACATCCTCTCTGTCATGACCAACGACGTGGACACCCTCTCCACCTCGCTTCAGAACTCCGTCAGCATGCTCGTGCAGTCGGCCGTCATGCTCATCGGCGTCCTCATCGCCATGTTCATCGCCTGCTGGCAAATGGCCCTCGTCGTCATCTGCTCGCTGCCGATCATGCTCATCATCATCCTTCTCACCTTCAAGAAGTCGTTGCCTCTCTTCGACGAGACCCAGAACGTCCTCGGCGAAGTCAACGCGGCCGTTGAAGAAAACTACTCCGGACAACTCGTCATCAAGGCCTTCAACGCCGAAGCCAAGAAGGTCGAAGAGTTCAAAGCCAAGAACAACAAGCTCGGCCTCGCCCTCTATAAGTCCCAGGCCATCGGCGGCCTTATCGAACCCGCCATGTCCTTCGTCTCCTACTTGACCTATGCGGGCGTTCTCGTTGCCGGCGGCTTGCTCTTCGCCAACAATTCCATCTCCGACATCGGCATCATCACCGGCTTCATCATCTACGTCTCCTTGTTCCAAGAGCCCCTTGCCCAGATCGGCCAGGCCTCTTCCACCATTCAGCTTGGCACCGCTGCCTGCAACAGGGTCTTCGACTTCCTCGAGAAGCCCGAACTCGTCGATGACAGCGACAAGCCCATCCGTTTGGACCACGCCCACATCCGCGGCGAGGTCGAATTCAAGGACGTCTGCTTCGGCTACGACCCCAAGAAGCTCACCATCAAGAACTTCTCCGGCAAGATTCAGCCCGGCATGAAGGTCGCCATCATCGGTCCTACCGGCGCTGGCAAGACCACCTTGGTCAACTTGCTCATGCGCTTCTATGAAGTGACTAGCGGCGACATCCTCATCGACGGCGTCTCCATCAAGGACATGTCCAGAAGCGAACTCAGGGACGTCTTCGGCATGATCCTCCAGGAAACCTGGGTCATCAACGGTTCCCTTAGGGAGAACATTGTCTATAACCTCAAGGACGTCGACGAAAACAGGCTCCAGGAAATCCTCGTGGAGACCAACCTCAGCCACTATGTGGAGACGCTCCCGCAGGGCCTCGACACCGTCATCCAGAAGGACAGCGCCCTCTCGGCTGGACAGAAGCAGCTCGTCACGATCGCCAGGGCCATGACCGAGAACGCGCCGATGCTCATCCTCGACGAAGCGACCAGTAACGTCGACACGAGGACCGAGATCCTGATCCAGAAGGCCATGGACTCGCTCACTCATGGCAGGACGAGCTTCGTCATCGCCCACAGGCTTTCCACGATCAAGAACGCCGACCTCATCTTCGTCATGAAGGATGGCAACATCGTCGAAACCGGCAACCACGATTCCTTGATGAAACTCGGTGGCCTCTATTGCGAAATCTACAATTCGCAGTTCAACTGATCCTCGATTCATCGATCAACGCCAGGGACAAACTCCTTGGCGTTTTTCTTTTTCGGCGGTGGCAACTTTGTGGCAACGGGTAAGCTAGAATGATACTCACCACGGAAAGCCCGCTGCCAAAGGGCTCGCCAAGGAGCAAAGAGGGTATTATCTTCTATAGAAGAGATATCGAAAGCCAGCTAGAAAAAGGATTTGCCTATGTATTATCGCCTAACCCCGAAAGTCGCCTTGAGGAAATGGAAGTACGTCGACCGCGCCATCTACCTCAAAGGAGTGGAAGACGCGCAAAAGGTCAGCCATGAGGATTTCGATTTGCTTTGCCTTTGCGACGCGAAGCATGACCTTCCCGAAGATCCCCGTCTAGAAAACCTCGAAAAGAAGGGATTCGTCCAAAAGTGCGAAAAAGGCGATGAGGTGAACTCTTGGTCTTTGCTTCATGAATACGACAACTTCTATTTCCCGAAGATGAACCTCATGGTCACCGGGAAGTGCAACCTCAATTGCCTCCATTGCTTCAACGCGAAAGACAACGCGCCCCTAAACTCCGAATTGTCCTATGAGGATGTGCTGCACATCCTAGACCAGGCTAGGGACATTGGGGTCAACGCTTTCACCCTCACCGGCGGCGAACCTTTGGTGCATCCGCGTTTCATGGACATCGTTAGGGCCATCTACGAGAGGAATATGTTCATCTTCGAATTGAACACGAACGGCTTGCTCATCACAGAGAAGATGCTCGATGAATTCAAGGCAATTGGCTGCGACCCCCTTATCAAGATCTCCTTCGACGGGGTCGGTTACCATAATTGGATCAGACAGCATCCTAAGGCCGAGGAATTGACCCTCAAGGCTATCTCCTTATGCGTCAAAAACGGATTCAGGGTCAAAGCCCAGGTCCAGGTGAACCGCAAAAACGTCTCCGTGATGATGAAGACCGCCGAAGTCTTGGATAAGCTAGGGGTCGAGACGATGAGGATCATCCGCACGACGGAAGCGCCCCGCTGGGAGAAAAACGCCCCGCAGTCCAGCCTTGGCATCGAGGAATATTACGAATCCATGCTGAAGTTCGCTTGCGAATACGCCACCTCCGGTTTGCAGATGGAAGTCGATGTCTGGCAGTTCCTTAGGTTAAAACCTCCTCATCGCTGCTACGAACTCGTCCCCATCGCTTGTAATAAGCACGATTTCAATCTTCGCATCCCCATGTGCAAGGGCAACCGCGGCATGATCGCGGTCTCCTCTAGCGGCGAGGTCGTTCCTTGCTTACAGATGTCCGGTTATTTCTTGGAGAAGGGGATTAGCCTAGGCAACCTATTTAATACCCCGTTGAAGGAATTGACGAAGGATAGCCCCTATCTCGATTTGGCAATCGCCCCATTGCTAAAGCAAATCCTAGAAAACGACAAATGCGGCAACTGCAAATACTACAAAGCCTGCACCGGCGGTTGCCCCGCGCTTGGGCTGCTCTATTCAAAACAGAGCAACTTCTACCACGAAGACATCACCAAATGCGTTTTCTTTGAAAACGGATGGTATGAGAAAACCGTGGACGCGCTTAAGCAGTGGCGTCTACAAAACCCACTCGACATCGATTGACGCTTCGGCAAGGGAAAACCTCGTGTTTAGATTGTGTTATTCAATCTAACGATATGTTGTAGAATTTTACCCTAGACATGAAGAAGCCCGCCCCAAGCATCTCCAATCCAGACGAATTGAACAAACGTTTGCAGCGCACCTCTCCCGTCGCCTGGGTTTCTTTGGCCGTTTGCGTTTTGGCGATGGCCGGCTTTTTGGCTTGGTCCTTCCTCTATCGCTTCCAAGATAAGATCGTCGGTTCCGCCCATATCGATAACGGTCAGGCAACCCTCGTCGTCGACGCCAGCAAGAAAAATAAATTGGCGGTAGGGCAGAAGGTCTATATCGCGGAGCAAGTGGGGGAAATCGTCTCCCTGAATAGCGATAACCTCGTCGTTTCTTCCTTTTCCCTGCCTAACGGGGATTACACCTACACCATTGTCAGGGAAGTCAGGCCCGTGGACTTTTTGATCGGAGGATGAACGTGAGCAAGGTCAAAAAGCCAAAAACCAAAGGAGTCGCATCCACCCCAATTATCATGCAACTCGAGGCCCTCGAGTGCGGGGCGGCGTCTTTGGCTATGGTCATGGCCTATTATGGCAGGTGGGTACCCCTAGAACAGGTGCGCGTCGATTGTGGCGTCTCCCGTAACGGCTCCAACGCGAAGAACATCCTCGCCGCCGCTAGAAGATATGGTTTCAAGACCAAGGGCTATGCGTTCAACGTGCATGGCCTAAGGGAAAAGGGCAAATTCCCCGCGATCATCCATTGGACCGGCGGCCATTTCGTCGTCCTAAACGGGTTCCGTGGCAACAAGGCCTACATCAACGATCCCGCGAAAGGGGTCATGAAGGTCGACATGGAGACGTTTGAGAAGAACTTCACCGGCATCTACCTCGAAATCGTCCCCGACGAAAGCTTTGTCCCAGGTGGCAAGAGGAAGCCGATCATCGCCTTCGTTAAGAAAAGGCTCAAAGGCGCGGCGCCCCTCATCGTCTTCTTCTCCATCGTCACGATCCTCCTTTACGTCTTCTCCGTCATCAACCCGATCACGAGTCAGGTGTTCGTGGACTATCTTTTGGGCGGGCAAAACCCGGATTGGCTACTTCCCTTCATCTATATCGTCGCCGGGATTGGGCTGCTTCAGGTCGCCGTCACCGCGATCCAATCGATCTATACCTATAAGGTGAGCGGCAAGCTCGACCTCATTGGTTCCGCGACCTACATGTGGAGGCTCCTAAGGCTTCCGATCGTCTTCTTCTCGCAAAGGATGGTCGGCGATTTGCAAAACCGCCAATCCGAAAACGCTTCGATCGCCGAGACGCTCGTCAACGTCGTCGCCCCCTTGGCCTTCAACGTCATCATGATCGTGGTCTATCTCGTCATCATGATCGCCAAGAGCTGGATCTTGACTCTCATCGGGGTCGCCACGGTCGTCCTTAACGCCTTCCTTTCCCGTTATATCTCCAAGGTCAGGGTCAACATCTCCCGCGTCCAAGCCCGTGACACCGCCATGCTCGCCGCGATGACCGCCAAAGGCATCGAGATGGCTGAGACGATCAAGTCCAACGGTGCCGAAAACGCCTATTTCGAACGTTGGTCCGAAGCCCATGAAAACGCGGTCGCCGGCAAGATAAAAATCGCAAAAACCAATCAAACCCTGGGTATTTTGCCTTCTTTCGTGGTGATGATCGCCAATTATTCCGTCCTCATTTTAGGCGTCTATTACACGATTCAAGGCCAATTCACGGTCGGCTCGATTTTGGCTTTCCAGGGACTACTAAGCGCCTTCATGTCGCCTGCGATGACGATGATCAACGGCGGCCAGACCCTCCAAGAGATGCGCACGCAGATGGAGAGGGTCGACGACGTGCTCGAATATCCTCTAGACGAAAACGTCACGAGGAAGATCGAGACCGAGGAATTCTCCAAGGTCAAAGGCAACCTCGTTTTGAAGAACTTGACGTTTGGCTACTCCCGCCTCGACCGTCCCGTCCTCGAGGATTTCTCCTTGGAAATCAAGCAGGGGCAGAAGGTCGCGATCGTCGGCTCGACGGGCTCAGGTAAGTCCACCCTATCCAAACTCATCTCCGGCCTATATTCGCCTTGGTCGGGGGAAATCGTCTTCGATGGCAAGAAGATCGAGGAGATCGACCATGAGATCTTCGCTTCCTCAATCGCGGTCGTCGACCAGGAAATCACCCTGTTTGAGGACACGATCAACAATAACCTCAAGATGTGGGACGAATCGATTGAGGACTATGAGGTCATCATGGCCTGCAACGACGCGCAGATCCATCAGCAGATCATGGCTAGGCAAGGCGGTTATAACGCCCCGGTGCTAGAAGGGGGAAGGAACTTCTCCGGCGGGGAAAGGCAAAGGCTAGAAATCGCCCGTTCGTTGGCTTTGGACCCTAGCATCATCATCCTCGACGAGGCGACCTCGGCTCTCGACGCCAAAACCGAGCACGAAGTCATCAAAGCCATCCAGGCCAGAGGCATCACCACGATCGTCATCGCCCATAGGCTTTCGACGATCCGCGACGCCGATTTGATCGTTGTCCTAGAGAAAGGGCATGTCGTCGAATCGGGCAACCACGAACAACTCATGGAGAGGAAGGGCTCTTATTACGAGCTCGTCACCAACGAATAGGAAAGGAGGGGAAGATGGGCTGGTTTGAAGAGCAAATGAAGAAGCGCAAGAAACTCGACGAGCAGACGTTCGAGGATTCTTTCCTTTCCCTCGCGGGCATCCGCAAAGCCAAACAAGGCGATTTAAGCGATGAGACCGTCAGGGATAACTTCGTCCTCTCGCAGATCCTTTCCTATTACCGTTATCCGATGGTGGACGTGCCTAACACCATCACCAAATTCCAGGACAAGCTCAGCTACGTCCTAGGAAGGTGCGGCATCGAATACCACAAAGTGGTGCTCAACGACCAATATATCGGCGATGGCACCTCCCCGCTTCTAATCTTCACGATCCTAAACGAAATCCCGGTCGTTCTCTTCCCCAAGGGACCTAACGAATACTCCTACGTCAACTATCAAACCGGCAAAAAGGTCCGCATCGACGCCTCCTTGGTCAACCGTTTGGAAATCGAGGCCTATTGCTTCTTCCGTCCGCTTCCTAAGAACAAGGCCACCGTGAAAGACTACGCCAAATACGTGGGTCAATCGGTAAGGCCGCTCGACATCGTGCTGCTCGTCCTGTTTGCCGCGCTAGCAACTGGGGTTGGCCTATTGCTGCCCATGCTAACGAGGATATTGACGGGCGACGTCGCCACAAGCAAAGACCTAGGCCAATTCGTCTCCATCTCGATTTACGTGGTGGCCGCGGCAACGGGTTTATTGCTCGTGAAGGCCATTCAAAATTTCGTCAACATCCGCATCGCCATCAACGTCGAAAAGGGCGTTTTGGCGGCGACGATGAGGCGAGTGCTCTCTCTTCCGGCCTCCTTTTTCAAGAAATACAACACCGGCGAACTCACCGCGAGGACCTCGAGCGTCCCTCAGCTTGCCAACCTTTTGCTTAACGGCGTCTTCGTCACCCTCGTTTCGGCGGTCATGTCGCTAGCCTATCTTTTCCAATTGACCGCCTTCGCTCCCGCCCTTATTGGACCGGTCGCCTTAGTCCTAGTGGCGATGACGGCCTTCTCCATCGCGACTTCCTTTGCTAGAAGGAAGTGGCAGAAGAAGCGCCTAGAACTCTCCTCCAAGGAAGCCGGCGTCACCTACGAGATCATCAATGGCATCCAAAAGATCCGCCTTTCTGGATCGGAGAAGAGGGTCTTCGCTAAATGGGCGGCGGCTTACGCCAAAGACGCGAAGGCCCGTTATAACCCGCCATTGCTAATAAGGCTTTCCCCGGCGATTTCCCTTTTGATTTCCTTACTAGGCAACATCGCCCTCTATTTCGTCGCCGCCAAAACGGGGGTCGACGCGGGTAGTTATGCCGCGTTCGTCGCCTCCTATGGCGTGCTCTCCGCCGCCTTCCTCTCCGTCGCGGACATGGTGGGGGTCATTTGCTCCCTCCGCCCCCTCTACGAGATGGCGCGCCCGATCCTAGAGACCCAACCCGAAATCGAGCAGGGGAAGGAAGTCGTCAAATCGATCAACGGCAACATCCGTTTCGAAAACGTCTCCTTCCGTTATAACGATTCCGCGCCGCTCGTCCTCGATAAACTCTCCCTAGACATCAAAGAGGGAGAATACGTCGCGATCGTAGGCAGGACGGGATGCGGCAAATCCACGCTTATTAGGTTGCTTCTAGGGTTTGAAAAGCCAATCGAAGGCAAAATCTATTTCGACGGCAAGGACCTAGAAACCCTCGATGTCTCCTCTTTGAGGAGAAACATCGGCTCCGTCATGCAAAACGGAAGTCTCTTCCACGCGGACATCTATTCCAACACGGTCATCTCGGCCCCCTCGCTAACCGAAGAAGATGCCTGGAAGGCCGCCGAAATCGCCAATATCGCCGACGACATCCGTGAGATGCCAATGGGAATGAAGACGGTCATCTCCGAAGGCCAAGGCGGCATCTCCGGAGGCCAAAAGCAAAGGATCATGATCGCCAGGGCCATCGTCCACAAACCAAAGGTTTTGGTCTTCGACGAGGCCACGAGCGCCCTCGACAATAAGACGCAAAAAAGCATCTCGGATTCGATCAATAAGCTTAACTGCACGAGGCTAGTCATCGCCCACCGTTTATCCACCATCAAAAACGCAGATAGAATTTTGATGCTAGAAGATGGCAAAATTATCGAAGAAGGCACTTATAATGCCTTGATAGAGAAAAAAGGAAAGTTCGCCGAGCTCGTCGATAGGCAAAGGCTCGATGGCGGACTTATGGAGGACGGCATATGAAAAACGTCATTGAAAAAGAAATCCTAACCATCTACCTCGAAGGGGAACTTAACTCCTCTAATGCCGAGGACGTCGAAAAGGAAGTGGAGGGCATCTTGTCCAAGGGTGGCTTCAAGGCCATTCGCTTGGATTTCGGTAACCTCACCTACATCTCTTCCGCCGGGCTAAGGATCATCGTCCGTATCAAGCAGCGTTATGACGACACCTCGCTAGTCAACGTCCCCGAAGGCGTTTACGACATCTTCGCGATGGTCGGCTTCCAAAATCTCCTCACAATCGAGAGAAAATAGCCTAAGGGCATAGGGCCGCCCAAAAGGGAGAACCATGGAAATAAAGAACACGGATTACCGGAAGGCCTACCAGGAAAACGAAGCCGACGCCAATCGGCACATGAGCTTCGTCAATGCCGCGGCGGGCGTTTTGGCCATCATCATTTGGGTTCTCTATGCCGCCAAAATCTTCACGATTCCTGACTATTTTTATACGACGGTTTGCATCCTCTTCCCGCTGATTGCCCTCTTGATGTTCACCCCTCTATTCATGGTGAAGACCGAGCTGGTCCGCAAGGCATGGTACAAATACTTCATCCTCTTCTCGCTTCTAATCGTCATCATCGCCCTCAACATCACCGTCCCTAAGCACAGTCTCCTCTTCTGGCCCTTCGCCGTCCTCATCGCGAACCATTACTACAACCCGAGGATGGGCAGGATCATCTTCGTCGTGACCATCGTTGCCATGCTCATTTGCCTCTATTTGGGCATGTTCTTTGGCGAATTCGACGAGAACCTCTTCGGCGGTGGCGTCGTCATGCCCGATGGCAGCGTCGGCACCGTGGAGACGTTCGAGGAAAGGGTGAAACTCCTCGATGACCTCCGTGCGGCGGGCAATAACCGTTACATCAAGGTGTTGGTCTTCTATTACTTCCCCAGGGCCATGATTGTGACCCTCTTCTTCATGGTCTCCAACTTGCTTAATAGAAGGACCTACAAGCTCCTTGGTAAGGAAATCAGGATCCACGATGAACAAGAGAAAGCCAAGACCGAGCTAGGGGTCGCCAAGGAAATCCAGATGAACACCCTTCCCGAGGGAATCGTTGACTCCCGCGAGGTCGAGATCATCGGTGAGCTTAAGGCCGCAAAAGAAGTGGGGGGCGACCTCTACGATTACCTTACGATCGACGAGAACCACGTCGCCGCTTTGGTGGGTGACGTTTCGGGGAAAGGAGTTCCCGCCGCGATGTTCATGATGAAGACGATCACCTCCTTCCGCGACTTCGCCGCGCCTGGGAAATCGCCTTCGCAGATTCTTAGGGAAGTCAACGCCGCGATCTATAACGGCAACAAAAAGAGCATGTTCGTCACCTGCTTCCTCGCCATTTTGGATAAGAGGAACGGCAAGGTCGTCTACGCTAACGCGGGCCATAATCCCCCGATCATCGGCTCCAATGGCCATTTCTCTTACCTCAAATCGAACGCTGGCTTGATGTTAGGCTGCTTCAAGGATTCCTTCCTTAAGGACGAGGAAATCACTTTGAAGCCCGGCGAAAGCATCACCCTTTATACCGACGGCATCACCGAGGCTAGGAACGCCGCGGGCGAATTCTTCGGCGAGGAAAGGCTCCTAAATGTCTTCAACCGCCGCGCCTATAACTGCGCGGTGGAGCTCCACCATTCCGTGAAGGAGGACATCCGTTCCTTCGTCAAGGAAGCCCCTCAAAGCGACGACATCACGATCGTCACCATGAAATACCAAGGCGACAAATATTCCTATGAGGAAAAGGAGTTCGACGCCAGAAAAGAAAACGTTTCGGACATGCTTTCCTTCATCAAGGGCTTCTGCGAAAAGCATAGCTTCCCCGAGGACTTTAGGAACAAGCTGACCATCGTTGGCGATGAGCTCCTCTCCAACATCGTCAACCACGGCTACGAGAACAAAGGCGGCAAGATCTACGTCCACCTTTCCCTGGACGAGGAGGAGAACCAGTTCGCCCTCACGGTCATCGACGGGGCCAAGGCCTTCAACCAGCTCCAAGTCGATAACCCCGAGGTGGGCACCGACCCCAAGACCCAGCCAATCGGCGGCCTAGGGATCATGATCGTGAAGAAGATCATGACCGAATATGCCTACGATAGGATCAATGAGAAAAACGTGCTGGTTTTGAAGAAAAACCTCGCGAATTGACGGGAAAAACGAATACGGGCAAGGTTTGGAACCTTGCCCTTTCTTTATGGAAAAAGGACCGAACGTTATGTCCGATCCTTCCTTACTTACATGTTGACCGAATCTTCTTCTTTTTCGGCTTGCTTGTCGTTAACGGCTTCCACTTCGTTATCGATTTCGGTGGCGTTGTCGCGTTCTTCCACTTCATCGTCGAGGTCAAGGTCTAGGGGTTCCCTCTTCTTGACCGCTCCGACTTCGGGGCTTTTGATGGAGTCGACCTTTTCGGCGGTTAGGCCGCTCTTATAGCATTCTCCGGTGACGGAGAGGAAGACCTCTTCGTTGGCCTTTTCCGCTTGGATGGCTTCTAGTAGGTTGGCGGCGAAGCCTTCCTTAGGTTCCTTTACGGCAAGGCCGGCCATGCGTTCGGCGGCGCTTTTCTTGGAATTCTTGTAGGCCAGGTATTCGGTGGCGGCTTTTCCCAAAGCCTCCTTGTTGCCATAGAGGGCGTGTTTAGGATTGTTGAACGCGGCCCAGACCTCATCGAGGTTCTTGCCGGCAGTGGACCTAGTTCCGAAGACCTTGGCGATGAAACCCGGCTTGATCAGATCCTGGGCTCGGCGGAAGCCTTCCCTGCCGCGATATTTGGCTTCGAGGCGGGCTTGGATGTTGAGGGTGGTCATGCCTTTTCTCTCGGCCTTAGCGATTTCCATGCTCTTATCGGAGTTGAGGGTTTTGGAGAGGCGGATGCAGTTTTCCTTAAAGGGTTTGTCGAGGCCGATCTCAATGTTCTGGCCCTCGATTTCGGCGGCATACTTCTCAGCTTTGGCTTTGAGGTATTCGCCGGGGTTGCCCATGAAGAACTGGTTGTCGATGTCCTCTTTTAGGTCTTTGGCGTAGGGGTTGACCGTCGATTCGTCCTTGCTGATGAGAAGGCTGTCGGGATTGGTCTCTTGGTCTTCATTGTAGAGTTTGTCCTTTAGCTGCTTATGGGTATCCATGAGCTTGACCCTGGCCAGATGGATCGCTTCCTCGATGGAATAGTCGTATTGAACGTCTTCGTCCATGCCGTGGGAGAGAAGGTACCTGGTGGTGAACGCCATTTTGTCGTCGAAGTCCTCGATTTGGTCTACCGCTCTATAGTAGTCGGCCATCGAAACGTATTTGACATCCTTGAGTTGTGCTTTGGTGAGTTTAGGCATGGTTTTGGTCCTCCTTTTTCTAAGGACGTCAACATTATGCACGAGCGGTTGCAACAAACGTGCCATAAAAAACAAAATTTCTTTTAATTTCTTAAAAATTTCGCGTCCACGTTGCGCGTATAGGAAAACCAGAACTAAGGAAAAACCCCGCAAAAACCAAACAAAAACCCCGTTTTCAATGAAGGAACGGGGGTTTGCTTTAAGCGCTTAGTTCGCTGTCATCGATGAGTTTGGAATCTTCGAGGGAATCGTCGTCATCGATCAAAGTATCGTTGAGATGGAAGTCGACATCGCTGTCCTCGACGAGTTCGCTTACCTCTTGTTGGAAAGAGAACTGGTCGGCCACTTCGGCGGCCCGGGCAGCGCGGACGATGGCTTCCTCTTCGGGGTTCTCATCGCCAATCGCGTACACGGATTCGTCTTCCTTGAGTTCGTCGCTGAGGTCGAGTTCCTCTTTGCTCTCCAAGGCGTTTTCCTTGTCGGCTTTGGCGATCTCGTCCATGAGGTCTTCCGATGCCTGGGCTTCCACGGTATCCGAGTAGGTGAGGTTCTGCCCTTTGCAAGCGTAGGTGAGTTCTTGGAAGTACTCCTCCATGTTGCGTTGCTCTTGGACCGATTTGAGGATTTGGGAGCTGAAGTCGACCTTGGCCTTTTCGTTTTTGTTCAGTTTGACCTGATCCAGGGGAAGGGGCTCGCCAGGTTCCCAACCTGGGAACTTGTGGATTAGGTAGTCGTTGGCCGCTCTTTCTAGCGCGTCCATATTTCCATAGAGGACGTGGTTGCGGTTGTTGAAGGCTTGATAGACTTCGTCGAGATTGGAGGAGGCGACGGAGGAAGTCCCCATGACCCTGGAGAAGAAACCGGGCTTAGTGCTCTTATAGGCTTTCTCGAGTTCCTCCCGCCCACCGAAGTGATTCTCCAAACGGGCTTTGATGTCGATCGCGGTGGAGTCCATTTCAAGGGCGAAGACATTCTGGGTGAAGGTGGGGCCTAGCTCATGCTGGAGACGGGCGCAGTTACGGCTCACGTTGTCGTCGATCCCAATCTTGTGCTCCTGGGCTTCGATTTCTGCTTCAAGTTTCTTGGCCTCGCCCTTTAGGTATTCGGCGGGGTTGCCCATGAAGAGTTCGGCGGCCTTGTCGTGGCCTAGCCTGGCATAGGGGTTAACGACATGGGGTTTGTTGTCGAGGCTATCTTCGCTTTCCTCAAAGAGCTTATCCCTAAGTTTGACTGCCTCATCGGCGATTTTCGTCCTGGCAATATGGACGGCCGCTTCGAAGGAATAGTCGTGTACCTTGGAGGAATACATCCCGTGGGTGAGGAGATAACGCGTCGTGAAAGCGAGCTTGTCGTCGAAATCTTCGAGCTCGTCGACTCTTCTGCTATAGTCCGCCATGGAGATGTAACGGACTTCCTTGAGTTCTTCTTTCGTAAGCTTCGGCATTATCGTTTCCCCGATTGGTACGCCCTTATTCTAAAAGGGGCCGTGCAACAAACATGCCACAAGTGAAATGAAAAATGTTTTTTCTTTCTTTAAGCTCACCTTTTTCAAAGCGGTTCTTGAGGGGCACATCACCTAGCGCCCAGAGAAAATCTTTTGCGGAAACGGCTATGCCCTCTTGGACGTGGCCTTTTTGTATAGGTAGCCCACCGCAAAGAGGATGATTGAAAACGAGAGGAAGATCAAGACGAACCAGTTGATTTCCTCACTCCATCTCATGACGATGAGGGGCACATCTAGCAGAACTAGGAGCAGGGCGGCCCAAGGAAGGAATAGATCCTCTTTACCTTGGAAGACCTGTAGGAGCAAATAGGTGAATGCCCCAACGAGCACGAAGGAAGCAATGCCTTCTAACACATGAAACAAAACATGAAGCTCAATGAGAGAACGGTACATAACGGGAATCGCCATCGACATGGCGACCAAAAACGCGAAGGATAGCCACAAAATAACCTTGTTTTGCGAAGTTTTCTGATTGATGACGGTCTTTAAAAGAATTCCAATGATGAGGATTCCGTAGGAGACGAATTGGATGACGGGAATCGTGTGCTCGGTGTGGACCATGCCGGAAAGAAGCAGGATTCCGCTGGCGATGCAAAGATGGGTGAAATTGATGCTCTCGTCGAACTTGAACAGCGCCTTGATGTTTGGCCTACAAAACGTGATGAGGTATATGAACCATCCAATAACCGAGAGAAAGACCAATGTGTAGGTGTATCCGTTATACCCATCCGCGTATAGATTGACCCCATTAGTTAAGGAAAGGACGATGCTTAGGATTCGTTCCACAAGCAGGATGAGGAAGTAGAGGAAAAACGAGAGGTTGATGAGATAGCTAAGCGTCTTGGTGGTCTTATCCATGGGGTTGCCTCGCCCTTCATCTTAGCTTAGGAAAAGGCGAAACGCGAAGATTATGCAAACCCGACCGATAGGTTCAATACGAGCAATGAGGCCGTGATGATTGGAAAAGAGACGATGGCGCCATATTTAACGAAATCGGCGAACGAATACTTCGTGTCATGCTCTTTGACGAGGTTGGTGAACATGATTCCCGCTAGAGCCCCAGTCGGGGTGAGGAAGGCGCCGATATTGCTGCCGATGATCGAGGCATAGACCGCCGCGTTATTCGCGCACAAATCGGAAAAGAGAATGCTCATCGGGATGTTGTTGATGAGATTGCTCACAAAGAAAGAGGAGAAGCCATAGGTCCAGATCGCGTTGCTATGCCCTAGAGCCTCGGCGATTTTGGCGGCGATCCCTTGGTAATTGATCGCGACGACGATCACAAACATCGACAGGAAGAAGGGGATGAGCTGATAGGGCAGCTTCTTGACCGATTCCCCTAAGTAACTCCATCCACCCTTTTTGATGAGGAATAGAAGCGAGGCCGATAGAAGCAACGAAAGCGCACAAACGAGGGCGATGATCCACATCTCGATGTTGATGTAACTAGAGGCAATCAAGAAGCCAAGGCAAACGAAGAGATGAACTAGCCCAATCACAAGGGCGGGCTTGTTCTTGATGGGACTCTCCTCTTCACTGGGGGTCAAAGGCACGCGCAGTTTTCGGTGGAATAGAAGAATCAACACGGTGAACTCGACTAAGCCCGCGCAGAGGGTGGGCAAAGCCATCGTTTGGAAGTATTCGAAGAATCCGATATGCGCGGAGGTGGCCAAATAGATGTTCGTCGGATTCCCGATGATGAGCATCAAAGACCAGGTGTTGGCCGCGGTGAATTCGGCGACTAGATAAGGAATCGGGTTGATTTTGGAGTTCTTGCAGAAGAAGCAGATGAACGGGGTGAAGGTCAAAATGACGATGTCGTTGGAGGTGAAAATCGTAAGCAAGGCGGTCAGACCATATAGGACCACGAACAAAGTGAATTGATTCTTGTTCGCTTTCTTGGCGGCCAAACAAGCAAGATGTTTGAATAAACCGACTTCATCCAAGAAGACGGATAGCAACGTCATCGAGAAGAACAGGGTGATGATCTTAAGCGGGTTGACGCTGGAATTCGCGGTGAGTTCCCGCCAAACCTCATCGATCGGGGCCAGGGAAAAGGCGAGGAGAATCAAAGCCCCGACCAAGGCGATGATCCAATAGGTGCCTAGCTTCACCTTCCCAATCTTGATCTGCGGGAAAAAGAGGATGGACAAAGTCACGAGGAGGAAGGTGATGATGGAGATGATGATAGTGGCTACCATAGACGCACGAGCGCTATTGTGCGCCTGCTGGAGCGAAAGTGTTACCTTTTGTTTTGCCTTCCCCCTAAATGGGGTCCGAAAAGTTCTATAATAGGCGAAATCAAGGTTGTTCCATGGCCGAAGAACAAACCATCCAACCGGGCGTGCAAGACGCCCCTGAGGAAGGATGGCCATCGTGGCGACGCTGGGGGTCTATACTAACGGTGCATTAACATGAAACTGGAAACGAAAAGACTGATTCTAAGGGAAATCCGACTCGACGATGCCGAGCCGATGTTTCGCAATTGGGCCAACGACCCAAAAGTCACCGAGCATCTTACTTGGCTTCCTCATGGAAGAATCGAGGTCACTAGAGAAAGGGTGGCCCGCTGGGTCGAGGAAATCGGGCAACCCGGCATCCATCGTTTCGTCATCACCATCAAAGGCAGCGACGAGCCTTGGGGCACGATCGACGTCGTGGATTATCATGATGGAAACCCCGAAATCGGTTATTGCCTATCTAGATCGAAATGGAACAAAGGCTATATGACCGAGGCCTGCAAAGCGTTCATCGATTACCTTTTCTCCCTTGGATTCAAAAAGGTCATCATCAGAGCCAACGTCGGGAACATCGGAAGCAACCGTGTCATCCAAAAATGTGGGCTCAAGTTCTGCTTCGTCGAAAAGAAGGAACATTGCTCCGAGATTAGACCTGAGCCAGTTGAAATAAACTGGTACGAGATAGAAAGACCTTAAGTTTCCAAAAGAAAATCCCTGCGGCGAACAGGGATTTCCTTATGCTTTCTTTTTCTTCCTATTCGATTTAAATAATCCAGAATAATAAGGAAACTTGCGTTGTTTTTTCGCGTTTATAACCAATAGACCATGATCTTCCAGGCATATAAACCAAAGCTTTACCAAACCGTATGCGATTTCCTTTTGTCGCTGAATCGGTTAGACAAAACCCACATCAACTGGAATTGGGCCCGTTTCGAATGGTCTATGGGGCATCCTTATTTCCAAAAGGAAAGCGAAAACAAAATCGGACTTTGGTATGAAAACGGACGCGTCGTTGCCCTTGCCGTATACGACACCTATCCAGGGGAGGCCGCTTGCCTTGTCGCCTCAGGATATGAGCCCTTATTTGAAGAAGTGCTTAGTTACGCCTACGCAAACCTAAAAGACGATCGGGGTTTGGGGGTCGCCATCAACGACAAAAGCGAAGGGGAAATCGAAATTGCCGAAAGGCTTGGTTTTTCCTCGGCGGAACAAAAAGAGATCTTGATGGTCGTTTCCACCAAAGGGAAAGAGCCGGCTTTGCCCAAGGGGTTCCGCTTCGTGGAGCCTGGTGACAAGGACGAAGTCCAATGGGTGATCTACCAAGGATTCGACCACGGCAACGACTTCGAGGCATTTCAAAAGCAAAGGACTCCGGTCGCGGATAAGCCGCATCTCAATTCCTATCTCCATCTTTGCGTGGAAACGGAAGCGGGCGAGAAGGTCGCCTATTGCTGCCTTTGGTATGATCCCTCCAGCGATTACGCTTACCTCGAACCCTTATGCGTGATTCCCGGTTACCGAGGCAAAGGCTTAGGGAAGGCCCTTGTTTACGAATTGCTGCGCCGAGCCAATTCCTTAGGCGCGGATTCCGCTTATGTCATCTCGGACATGGATTTCTATAAAAAACTTGGGTTCAAACCTGCTGAAACCTATTCGTTCTATTGGAAAAAATAACACCGCTCCTTCTTCGACATAACGAAGAAAAGTGTGGTGTTTTCTTTCTCTCACTGCATAAAATGCCTTATTCGCTTCTAAGAACAAGGAGTTAATTGTGAAAAAGTATCTAGGAACTGCCCTTACCGCCATCGTCGTGCTTACGATGGCAATCCTCGGCTTCGTCTTTGCGGGGCCAAATTTAACCCCCCTCCAGCAAGAAACCCTCATCATCCTCGGCATCATCTGCGGCGCTTCCGCCTGCTATTGCTTCGTCGTCGGCGAACTTGCTAGGAATAACTCGCAGATGGACAAGCTTTGGAGCCTTCTTCCCATCGCCTATGCCTGGGTCATCGCCGGCAAAGGAGGGATGAAGCCTCGCCTCGTCCTCTTCGCGGTGATCGTCACTCTTTGGGGCATCCGCCTCACCATCAACTTCGCTAGGAAAGGCGCCTATAGCATCAAGTTCTGGACGGGCGAAGAGGATTACCGCTGGGCGATCCTTAGGCAGAAGAAGGCTTTCCAAAACCGTGGGGTCTGGGCCTTGTTTGACCTCTTCTTCATCTCCATCTACCAAAACGTTTTGATTCTCCTTATCTGCCTCCCCGCCCTCGCGGCCATGGAATCCAACGAGCCGCTTGGGGTCATCGATTACGTCGCCGTGTTCACCTCGCTAGGCTGCCTCATGATCGAGACCGCCGCCGACGAGCAGCAGATGTCCTTCTACACCACGAAAAAGAAACTTCTCGCGGAAGGAAGGGCCTTGGAAGATTTGCCCGCCCCCTATAACAAAGGCTTCAACACGACCGGCCTTTGGGGACGTGCCCGCCACCCGAATTACCTTGGTGAGCAGGGCCTATGGATCTGCCTATATCTATTCGCAATCGGGGCCAAGGTCACGGTCTATGGGGTCTTCCATTGGACGATTCTTGGGCCGATGCTCCTCGTCCTCCTCTTCCTCGGTAGCTCCTCTCTAGGCGAGGCCATCTCCAGCGGCAAATACCCCGAATATAGTCTCTATGCTTCCCATGTTTCCAAATACGTTCCCCTTTGGAAATACAAACCCGAAAAGTATCAAAAAGACTAAAAAAGCATGCAGAACCCGCACGAAAAAGCGGGTTTTTGCTTGCTTTTCTGCTATTCTATTGGTCGGACGCGCCCTTAGCTCAATGGATAGAGCATCAGCCTTCGAAGCTGAGAGTTGGGTGTTCGAGTCGCCTAGGGCGCGCCATTACATAGAAGCAAAGAAAAACCCTTCCGCCCGCTAATTGGGGGAAGGGTTTTGCTATAAAGATTATTTGGCGAACTTGCTGGTGCCGATCTGGCTGCCGTTGAGGACGTAGATGCGGATGTTGCCCTGTCCCGAAGCGGAGGCGGTGAAGGAGGTACCGTTCTTCGTGTCGCCGGTGATGAGGTCGACGTATTTGCCGTTGGGAAGTCCGGAGAACGTGGCGGTTCCGCTCATGACGACGCAGGCGACCGAATCGATACCGTCGTCGGTGTACCTCTTGATGAAGGCCAGATCGCCGACGGACTTGTATTGTCCCATCTGGAGGGCCTTGCAGGAGAGGCGGGCGCGGTTGAGGACCTGCAGGTGCTTGGAGAGGTCGCTCTTGAGGGTGTTGCTGACTTCGCCGGTGGCGGTGGCTTGGCCGAATCCGCTGACGTTCACCGTGCCTTCCAGGTGGTCGCCGTAATAGGCGCGGCCGGTTTCGGCGAGCGGCTTATTCAGACCGGCGTCGATTTCCTGGCCCTTCTGGAACTGGGTCTCGGTGCCGTAGAAGAGGCAGGGGATGCCGCGGAAGGTGAACATGAGGTTCATCTTCTCGGCCCATTCGGCGGGGGAGAAATTGGGGCGGACCTTCTCGTCGGGTTCGGGGGAATAGTCGTGGGAGTCGACGTATACAACGTTGTATGTAGCGTCATTGAAATGGCAATCGTCTTTGACGGCATCGCTGTAGGCCTTGCCGACGTTGGCGAAGGAACGGTGCATGCGGAAGTCGATGACCGAGGCGCCCGAGGCCTTGCTATGGTCGGGGGCGTGGTAGGTGGTGCCGTTGAGGTAGCAGTTATTGGAAGTCCTGCCGGAATCGGAGGAGTCTTTGACGTAATCGTAATAATGCTGCTTGGCGGAGGCGTAGTTGGTCGCCTTGTCGCCCCAAGGATAGCTCTTCTCTTCCTTCCAGGTGTAAAAGGAGGGCGAAAGGGAGGGGATGCCGTGGTTATATAGTTCGGTGACGCGGGCGCAGACTTCGCCGAACATGAAGAAGTAGTCGTCGCCCCTACAGCGCCGCGCGTATTCGCGCAGGGCGGGGAAGAAGTACTTGTTCAGGGTGAGGCGGTTGATGTGCTTGAGCGTATCGATGCGGAAGGCGTCGACGCCCATGCGGATGAAGTGGCCGTAGGAATCGACGAGGTATTCGGCGACGCGGGGGTTCTCGGTGTTAAGGTCGATGCAGTCGCCGGCGATGTTCTTGACCTGCTCGTCCTGCACTTCCCAGGAGCCGAGGCCGCCGTCGTGGTGGTAGATGCCCTGCGGATCGCCTTCGTCGCTCATCATCGTCTTGACGCGGGCCTGGAACTGATCCTCGCCTTTCATGACGCCGTAGTTGGGGAACATCTTCAGGAGCGGGCCGTTGACGTTGAGCTTGATGGAGCCGTTCATGTCGTCGGGATCGACGGTGGGATCCTTGATGAACATCGGGAAGAGGTGCTCGTCGCCGAAGTTGCCGGTGTGGTTGAAGACGACGTCGAGGCAGATCTTCATGTCGCGCTTGTGGGCTTCGTTGATGACGGTCTGGAAGTCGATGTCCTCCGAATAGTAACGCGGGTCGACCATGCTATGGTTGATGGAGTGGTAGCCGTGGTAGTCGTAGCCAGAGGCGTTGGAGACGACGGGGGTGATCCAGATAGCGGTGAAGCCGAGGGCCTTGATGTAGTCCATCTTCTCGATGAGGCCCTTGAAGTCGCCGCGCCAGGCGGGATCCTTGCCTTTGTTGACGCCGCCGTCCCAACAATCGGCGTCGTTGCTCGGATCGCCGTTATAGAAACGGCTCGTGATGGCGAAGTAGATGGAATCCTCGCGGAAGTCCTTGCGGGCACCGTTGTATTTGTTGATGCAGGTCCAATAGGAGGAGGGGTGGGTTTGCCAGAAGGTGAAGTCGGTGTAGCTTGCGGCGTTATCGACGCCACCGGTATAGGCGCCCGGCCCTTCGATGGTGCTCACCTCGGTCGAGGGGGCGCTGCCTCCGCCGGGATTAGGCATCGTTTGCGATTTCTGGAATCCGGCCGATTTGGTGTACCAATAGTAGCCGGCTCCGTTGACGACGTCGGTTAGGTCGGCCGTCTGGCCCGCGGTGCCATTGAAAATGACGTTAAAAGCGGTGACAGTCGGGCTTTCGAAGGTATAGGCATACCAATTGTCGTCATAGGAATCCATGGCATCGCCAGGCCAGGCCGATGTTAGCTCTTGCTGAGCGGTGACCCAGGCATAGACGTTGCTATAACCGGTGTTCTTCGCGCAAAAGAGGACGATGTTCTGGGTGTCGGGCATCGTGGTGCCGGACCAGGGCGGTTCCTGCGAGGAACTGCGGCTGGAGCTGGAGCTTCCGCCACCGGAGCCGCTTTGGCTCGAGGAAGGGGCTCCGCTTTGGCCGGATTGGCCACTGGCGGAAGAAGAGGATGGTTCTCCACCTGAGGTTCCGCTTGAGGCGGGGGTGCCTCCACATCCGGTCAAGGAAAGGAGGGAAACGACGGAAAGACTGAGAATGAACTTACGACGTGTCATGGATATAAACCTTTCGCAACTTTAATTGTGAATTAAAAGGACTTGCCTTATCAATCAAGGAAGGCGGCCTATACGCTTTAGGCTAAGCAGACTGCTTGGGCTGTTCTGCCTTTTGGTTAGGGATAAGGACCAGGAAAAGGATGCCGAGGAGTTGGAGCCCCGCCATCAGGCCAAAGTAGGCAGGGAAAGAAATGGCGTTATAGATGGAGGCGCTGCCGTAATTCATCAAGGTAACGGTGACGTTCACGCAGCCCGTGTTGATGGTAAGGGCCTTAGGCAGGTATTTGGAGGACGCTAGGGAGCCAAGGAAGAGAGCCTGATATCCAAAGAGGAACCCTTTGCCGATCCCCGATAGGACGAAGAAAGAATAGCCATAGGCATAGGGGTCCTTCACGAAAAGGCCTAACCCTGTGCCTACCGCGCATACGACCACTGCAATGATGAGAGGGGTCTTCTTGTGCTTGATGAACTTGTCCACGAAAGGCATGAGCAAAAGGGCGACGAGCTCGACCCCCACGCCGACCGACCTCATGAGGGAATAGTCCGCGTCGGAGGTGCCAAGCCTATTGAGATAGATCGGCACCACATAGGTGACCGTGGTATACATCCCGAAGAAAAAGACGGAAGAGACGATGAAGAAGACCAAACCTCTTTTCGATACCTGCGAAGATTCTTCTTCCGCTTCGTCTTCCTTGCTTTCTTCCGATTTAGGCAGGATGAAGGAAATCGCGAGGGCCGCCCCCGTGAGGGCGCTAGCGAAGAAATAGGCGTGAGACAAAGGGAATCGACTAAGAATCAAATAACCAAACGCCAAAGAGACGACATAGCCTAGCGTCCCGAACAAACGGATGGAGGAATAGGGGATGCCGGCTTTCTTTCCTAGTGGGGCGACATAGCCTTCCAAAAAGGTGAAAGGGGCGCCGTTACAAAAGGAGATGAGCAAGGTCAAAACGAGCAAGGAAACGAAGGTGTCGCAGAAGACATATCCAATGGCAAGGCCAGTCTCCATCACGGCGCAAAATCGGAACAACCAAATGGCTTTTGCGGGGTTTTTCGCAAAAGGCGACATTACAAAGCAGCCAATCAAAAGCGATAAAGGGATGACGGCGAGGAGGATGGATTGCTCCTGTTCGCTCATGCCCCGATTCACGAAATAGAGGGAATAGTAGCTGGTAAGGAAAGCGTCTCCCATCCAGAAGAGGAGGTAGATGGGGCAGACGGTCCATAGCAGCCTTCGTTTGGTCATGGCGAAGATGATATACCTTTCCTTCCCTTATACAAGGGTGTTACAAAAACCCGATTCCACATTTACGTGCGGACTTTATAATTTGTCCTTGGTTTTTGGAGAGCCCTATGAACGCGATTGGCTTCGATAACGAAAAGTACGTGCAGATTCAATCTGAAAAGATCAGAGAAAGGATCGACGCTTTCGGCGGCAAGCTTTACCTCGAGTTCGGCGGCAAACTCTTCGACGATTTCCATGCCTCCAGGGTGCTGCCTGGCTTTAAGCCCGACACCAAACTGAAGATGCTTTTGGAGATGAAGGAACACGCCGAAATCATCGTCGTCCTTAACTCCGAGGACATCGAATCCCTCAAGGTCAGAGAGGACATCGGCATCACCTATGACCAAGACGTCCTTCGCTTGATGGACGCTTTCCGCGAGGCCGACCTCTATGTTAGTTCCGTCGTCTTGACCCGTTATGCCGGGCAAAAAGGTGTCAAGGTGTTCGAGAGGCAATTGCAAAAACTCGGCATCAAGAGCTACAAGCATTATTCGATTCCCAATTATCCCTATGACGTGGACCATATCGTCTCCAAAGACGGCTTAGGGAAGAACGAATACGTTGAAACCACCCGCCCGCTAGTGGTCGTGACCGCGCCTGGCCCAGGTTCAGGAAAGATGGCCACCTGCTTAAGCCAGATGTACCACGATTCCCTCCGTGGCATTAAGTCTGGATATGCCAAATTCGAGACCTTCCCGATTTGGAACCTTCCTTTGAAACATCCCGTTAACCTCGCCTACGAAGCCGCGACCGCGGATCTAGATGACGTCAACATGATCGACCCCTATCACCTCGAGAAATACGGAATCTCCACGGTCAACTACAACAGGGACATCGAAATCTTCCCCGTTTTGAACCGCCTGATTTCCAAAATCTTTGGGCAATCCCCTTATTTCTCGCCGACCGACATGGGCGTCAACATGGCGGGCTATTGCATCTCGGACGACGCGGTTTGCGCTGAGGCGTCTAGGCAAGAGATCATCCGTCGTTACTACAAAGCCCTCATGGACAACCGCAAAGGCAGGCCGACCGAATCGGCGATCGCCAAGATCGAGAACCTCATGAACAACAACGGTATCTCGGCTTCCGAACGCAAATGCGTCGCTCCCTGCCTCGAAAAAGCCAAGGCCACCAAAGCCCCGGCTTCCGCAATTGAACTCAATAACGGCGAGATCATCACCGGCAAGACGAGTTCTCTTCTAGGCGCGACCGCTGCGATGATCGTGAATGCCCTCAAGCACCTCGCGGGCATCTCCGACAACGTTTTGCTTTTGCCTAAGGCCATCATCGAGCCGATCTGCGATTTGAAAATCAAGGGATTGGGACATCATAATCCGAGGCTCCACGTCGACGATGTATTGCTCGCCCTTTCGATTTCTGCGGTCACGAACCCCCTCGCGGATTTGGCCCTTGCCCAGCTCCCCAAGCTTAGGGGCGCCGAATCCCATTCCTCGGTCATCCTCTCTTCAAGGGACATGGGCACGCTCAATAGGCTAGGCATCCGCCACACCTGCGAACCTTTCTACGAAACGAAGAAACTCTATCACTCGAAGTAGGCAAAACCTGTATATTGTCTTTATGAATTTCGATTACAAAGAAGCCGCGAAAAGAATCATCCACTGGACCAACAACTATTTTTGGCGTTCCGGGTGCCTCCACGACGAGGACCTTGGCCCCTGCGATTTCCCCTGTTTCTTCAATAAGGCCATGAAGGTAGTGGGAAGCGAGTTGACCTTCAAGGAATTCGAGGAGGAACTCCCTCCCATCAAATTCACCTTGGATACGGATCTCGATGCCGCCTATAACGGCGACCCCGCCGCCAAGAGTAAAGAGGAAATCATCGTTTCCTATCCTGGCTTCTATGCGATTTGCATCTACCGCGTCGCTCACCTTCTTTTTGAGAAAAAAGTGCCGGTTTTGCCGAGAATGATGAGCGAAATCGCGCATTCTTCGACTGGAATCGATATCCACCCTGGCGCCAAAATCGGCCGTCGTTTCTTCATCGATCACGGCACCGGCGTCGTCATCGGCGAGACCGCGGTGGTAGGGGATAACGTGCGCATTTACCAAGGCGTCACCCTCGGCGCGAAATCTCTCGTCCACGCTTCCGAACTCCGCAACGTGAAGAGGCATCCGACGATCGGCAACAACGTCATCATCTATTCGGGGGCTTCCATCCTCGGCGGTGACACCGTCATCGGCAACAACGTCATCATCGGCTCGAACGTCTTCATCACCTTCTCCGTGGAAGACGATAAGATCGTTCGCTTCACCAGCAAAAACTATTCAATCGAAGATAGAAGGAAAGATTCCTGATGGGATATGACCTTCTTTTGAAGCAATGCGAGGCCAGCATCGACCCGAGCCTTCCTTTCGCTTCGCTTTCTAACGTCAGTTCCATCCTCTTTCACGAAATTGAGGGATTGAACTGGGTTGGCTTCTATTTTGCTAAGCGCAACAGGCTCGAGCTCGCCATGTTCCAGGGTAAGCCCGCCTGCGCCATCCTCCCGTTTGGGAAAGGGGTTTGCGCGGCTGGGTTTGGCAAGAACGAGACCGTGGTCGTCGATGATGTGTTTTCCTTCCCTGGCCACATCGCCTGCGATTCCGCGTCTAGGTCGGAAATCGTGTTGCCTCTTCGCCTTGATGGCAGACCAATTGGCGTTTTGGACATCGATAGCGATCGTCCTTCTCGCTTTGGAAACGAAGAGGCGGAATTCCTGGCCAAACTTAGGGATCTCCTTGAAGAAAAACTTCCTTTGAAGGAACTATCCCCGGCCTTATTTGATTGAGACCTTTTGCGGCATGCCCGCCTCTTTACAGGAAAGAAATTCTTTTTTCTTTGCGCCTTATTAAAATAAGAAGGATATGAAACATAACGCGAAACCCCTGATTCTGGCCCTCTCCGGCCTTTTGCTCGCCTCTTGTGGCGGGCAACCTGTCCCAACCCCGTCTATCTCGGCATCGCCCGTGCCTAGCGGCTCCACGGCGACTGGTCTTTCTTACTCGGAGGTCTCGTTATCGAGTCTGCCCGAGATAAGCGATTCCTCCTCAGAACCCGCGCCGATTTCGGGATTAGGCGCCAAACAAAGGACCTTCTATCAGCTTCTCGTCTATTCCTTCGCCGATGGCGACGGTGACGGCGTCGGTGACTTCAAAGGCATCGTCGACCACTTGGATTACCTAGTAAAACTTGGCATCGGTGGCCTTTGGCTATCCCCCGTTTTGGAATGTGATAGCTACCACGCCTATGACGTGAAGAACTACTACAAAATCAATCCGACCTACGAAAAAGGCGGGGTCACCTTCAGCAAACTCCTCGAGAAATGCCATAAGAAAGGCATCAAGGTTTTGATGGACATGGTCCTCAACCATTCCTCCAACAACTGCGATTGGTATACCCAGCATCCTTCCTGGTATAAAGGCCCTGACGCCTTTGGTGGCAGCATGAAGGATTTTAATTACGACAATCAGGAACTAAGGGCTGAAATCAAAAAGGTCGGTAAGTATTGGCTTGAACAAGGCGCGGACGGTTTCCGTCTAGACGCGGCCAAGTGGATCTATAACTATGGCGGCACCACCAATGGAGCCGACGATGAGAAGAACTATGCCTGGTGGAAGGAATTCTATACCGCTTGCCAGGCCGTCAAATCCGACGTCTACATGATTGGTGAGGTCCTCGTCGACAACAACATCAAAGACGACAGGAACTACTACAAAACCGGCATGGATTCAAACTTCAACTTCGAGATGAGGGACGTCGTCTATGACGCGACCCGTTACGCGAGTCCCAATAGCTATGTGAACCTCCTCGAGAATTTCCAAAAGGAAATCCGTGGGTACAACCCTAACGGCATCGAGGCCTCCTGCCTTTCCAACCACGACATCGGCCGTTTCTATAACTTCAATGGCGCGGATTATAGCGAGGCTCAACTTGCCCTCGCTGGCTTCCTTAACGTTTTGGCTCCTGGCGATTCCTATGTCTACTATGGCGAGGAAATCGGCCTGCAAGGCACCGCTTCGGGATGGCAGGACATGAACTACCGCACCCCGATGATGTTCGATACCGAGAAGACGAACCCCGATAAGTATCTCTATAACGTTCCGTCAAAGGTGATGAGTTCCTCCACCAAGAGTGGCAAATCCGCGGACGTTCAAGCTAAAGCCTCTGATTCTCTCTTCGCCGCTTATGCGAAAGCGATCAACGCGAAGAACAGCAACCCCTCGCTTTATAGCGGCGTGGTCAAAAAGAACAACAACGGTGGCAACTCCGAAGTCGGCTCCTTTGTTTCCACCCTTGGAAATACCTCTTTGACCGTCGTCTTCAACTGTGGTCCTAGCGAAAAGCACGTCACCTTCAATAGCGATGTCGAGCTCAAAGGGCAAATGGCCTTTGCCGGAACATTCGGTCAAAGCGGCAAGACGATTGGTATGCCCGCTTATTCCGCGATCATTGTTAATGGCGATCAACCGATTGCCAAGGTCGAGGCGAGCGCCGCCCCAGTGACCCCGACGAGTTCTTCCGGTATCGAACCCGATGCCTTTGGAACCGAAGTCACCGTTGAGAAGAGCGGATCCCTCACCCTCCACGTCAAAGACACGAACAACTGGGGCAGCATGAAATGCTATACCTGGGTCTCCAATGTGCCGAATACCAACTACACTGGCTCTTGGCCTGGCTCTGCCATGACCAAAAACGGCGATTGGTACGACATTACCATTTCCCATGGCGCGACCAACGTCATCTTCAATAATGGGTCGGACCAAAAGCAAACCGTGAACCTCTACCGTAACAACCCCGGCGAATATTGGTTTGTCCCCGAAGTTAAAAGCGGCAAAGTAACCGGCAACTGGTACACCTCCAACCCCTACGCGGCCTGATTATGAAAAAGCCCTTTGTCTTATCTCTAGTCGCTTTCTTGCTCGCTTCTTGCGGGGGAGCACCCGCGACTTCTTCGCCTTCCACGTCTTCTAAAGAAGAATCTTCCACAAGTTCGGTCGATTCCTCTTCCGTGGAATCTTCCGCCTCTTCTTCGGAGGCTTCTTCAGGCGCTTCTTCGAGCGCGGCTTCTTCCTCTCCCTCTTCTAGCAGTGAATCCTCTTCCTCGTCCACCCCGGTTTATACCCGCTCGCCCATGGATGAACCTGGAATCGGTAGGCAGTATTACCTGAACAACATCGGCAACATCTACGATTGCTGGGAGCAATATCGTGGCGATGGGGTTACGATCGCCGTCATCGACGGAGGATTTAACCCCGGCCACGAAGATTTCACTTTCGAAGACGGGACGAGCAAGGTCACGTCGACTTCTGGTGGCTTTACCACGACCGGTGGCCAAACTTCCTTCCAACAAGGTAAACAATATGCGACCGACCTAGGCGATTCCCATGGATCTTTCTGCGCGGGTGTTGCTGCGGCTGGGATCAACGGCAAAGGCGTCGTAGGTGTCGCGCCGAACGCTTCGTTGATGCTTCTAAAAACCGACAAGAAACCAAAGTCAATCGTCGCGGCCTTCAAATACGCAGCGGACAACGGGGCCAAGGTCATCACGATTTCCATCGGCTCCTATTATGGATATGGAATCGACGGGGATTTGGTGGACGACGGCTCCGATTTGTCGACCGTTTTCAATTCCGCGGTCTCCTATTGCCAAAACAAAGGAACGGTCGTCGTCTCCGCGGCCGGCAATGGGGGTACGAGCAAGCCGACGGAATGGACTTTTCCCGGGGCTACTCCGGGCGTCATTGGCGTTGGCGGATTAGCCGCGAATTCCGAAGGCGAGATTTGGACTGGTTCTTCTTATAATTCGGAACCTAAATATCAGTTCTGCGACGTGTTCGCCCCGGCCGACATGATGTATGGTTGCTGCCATTATGAGGGCAAGAAATATGACGGAGGCTGGAACGGCACCTCGTTCGCTTCCCCTTAAGTCGCTGGGTTAGCCGCTTTATATTTCCAAAAGAACCCTAGCGCTACGCCCGCTCAGTTCGAGTCTGCCTTATATGCGAGCTGCCACAAGATCACGACTTCCGAAATCGCGACCTCCAGCCAACTTGGATACGGTAGGATCGACGCGGCCAAATTGCTCGGCATCACTTCCTCTGGTGAGGTAAGCGTGAAAGCCAGTGCCTCTTGGTCTTCCTGCTATTGCTATGCCTATGACCTAGTGACGGGAAAAGAGAACGCGCCTTGGCCTGGCGTTGCGATGAGCAAGTCCGGCGGTACGTTTACGACGAGCGTCGATTCGAACAAATACAGCAAAATCGTTTTGGCTCAAAGCGAGAGCGGAAGCAAGAGCGTCGACCTCTCCCTTTCTAGTTTCAGGGATGGCCATAAATACACGTTAGGAACCTATAAAGAAGTAGGGGCTATCGTGGGTTCATATTCCAAATAAATAAACGGGATTTGCAAAGAAAAACGGCTGATTTGCCGCCGTTTTTGCTTTATAGAAGCTTGAATTGGACCTTGACTGGATCGTGGTCGGAATAGGCGAATCCAGCATAGCCTTTGTTGCCGTATTCCTTGCGGCTGTCCTGGGTTTGCACGGTTTCGTGGGCGACGACCTCGATATTATTGGAGATGATGAACCCGTCGACCATGCAGATGTAGGTTTTGCCCGGTTCGTATTCGATGTCGTTGTTGCGGCAGGAGGGAGCGTTGTCGCTTGCGACTACCTTGAAGCCTTCGATGAGCGGGCTCTTGCCATCCTTATCGAAATACTGAGAGATCCAGTCGGGGTTCTTCTTGGTTTCCCCAAACGGCCTATTGCCGGCGACCTCGGTGTAGGGGAATTCGGGGTTATTGGTGAGAAGGTCGTGATTGAAGTCGCCACCGGCGATCACATAGTCACCCGCGTCTTTGACCGACTGAAGGAAGGCATTCATCTCCTGCACCTGCTTTTCGCGGACCGCGGGATTGGTGTAGGCGGACATGTGGGAGTTGACGACATAGAGGTTCTTACCGTTTTCCACAGCGACTTTTTGGACCGAGAAGCAGCGATCCAAGTCGAATAGCTTGGAGAGGCTATCGGTGACCGTGTATTCCTTCCTTTCGGCCGCGGTGATCTTGAAGCGGGAGACGGTCGTTAGACCCGAATGGGTTTCCCCATGCATGTCATAAAGGGGCAAGGGGAGGAAAGCGGTATGGAAGTTCACGCAGTGGACGTGGTCATAGGTGGCAAAGGCCTCTTTGATCTTTTGGTCCTGATTGACGACGTAGCTGCGGGTGGACCTCGTGTCGACTTCCTGAAACATCACGAAATCGGGGTTTTGCTTTTGGGCGGTGAGAATGGCCCCGTTGGTGTTGAATTCGACGGTTTCCTTGGACTTGGCTTTGCCATAATGACCGCAGGTTTTGTTGCCCGCTTCGTCATAGCCTTCGTCCATGAAGAAGGTGTAGTCCTGGGAATAGGCGCCAAAGCCGATGTTGTAGCTAACCGCGGTATAGGTTTCGCCGACCTTGGCCTGAGCTGCCGTGGCCTTGGTGTCCACGGCCAGGGTTTGATTGCCGATGCGGTTATAGGAAGCGATGATATAAACGACATAGCCACCTACCGCTAGGACGGCGCACCCTAAAACGGCGCCGACGGTGACCAAAGTCCTTTTGAGAATCTTATTCATTGGTTTGCTCCTTCCATTAGGATAGCACGCTGGCCTAAAGGCTCATCGATTCAGTTCGAAGAAATAGGATGTGATCGTCTCCGGGTTTTCCTTGACCCCGTTATTGAACCAATAGGCGAGCAAGGAAACGAAGCTATTGGAAATCTGCTCGACTTGCAGCTCGGCGGGAATCTTTTTCGCGGGAATAAGGCCGGTTTGCAGGCATTTTTCGGCGATGGGGGAGATTTTGCTGCGTAAAACTCGGAAGAAAGCGTCGCTTCCCGTAGAGGAAAGGATTGCCCCGACCAGTTCCTTTTCGTCGCGGAAATGATAGAAGGCGTGGGTGAGCATGTGATCGTAATCGAAGATGTTCGACTTGGAGAAGTCATGGGTCTTCTCGCCATGGAGAGAGGCCGAGAAGACATGGTCGAAGATATCGTCGGCCACCGAATCCATCACCTCGTTTTTGGTTTTGAAGTGGGAATAGAAAGTCGAGCGGGAAACACCCGACCTTTCTAACAGGTTCTCCACGGTGATCCTCTCAATCGGCTTCTCGCGGAGCTCTTCGATGAAGGCTTGGTAGATTGCCTTCCTGGTTTTTTCGACTCGCTTGTCCATATGAATGTCCTGTTTCTTAACTCTAATAAAACAAATGTTCGATAACACAATATAAAAAACAAACAAAAATCGCAAACGTGTTTTAATTCCAAACCTTCTTTGTTAGGATTCCCTCATGCCTGATTTAATAAATCAAACACCGAAAGGCGGAGCTCTGAAGAAAGCGATCGTCTTGATCGTTCTTCTCATCGGCGTTTTGGTTTGTTTATTGGGCGGCATCGCGGTCGGCTCCTCGGGTTTAAGCTTTGGCGAATCCGTGGCCGCCTTATTTGGAAACGGGGAAGTCACTGCCGTGCGCATCGTGCAGGCCATCCGTTTGCCTAGGACCCTCGCCGCTCTCATCGCCGGTGCGGGATTAGCCGTGGCCGGACTTATGATGCAGACGACTTTGCATAACCCAATGGCTAGCCCTGCGACCTTAGGGGTTTCTAACGCCGCGGTCTTTGGGGCGAATCTAGCCATCATAGGCTTTGCCGGAGGATTCCTCTCCACGGGGCATAACGTCGATAACTACACGACTGGCTTCAATCCGTTTGCCACCTCTCTTATCGCCTTCTTGTTCGCGATGGGCGCCGTTTTGGTGGTTTTGGCATTAAGCAAAATCAAAAGATATGCGCCTGAAACCGTTATTTTGTGTGGAATCGCTCTCGGCTTCCTCTTCACGGCCCTGACCACGATTCTCCAGTTTTATGCGACCGACGTCGGACTATCCGCCGCGGTCATTTGGACATTCGGCGATTTAGGCAGAGCGACCTTTGAAACGGATTGGATCATGCTCGCCGTCGTTGGGGTGGGGGTTATTGCTTTCTTGTTACTTCAATGGAGATACAACGCCCTTGGCTTAGGGGAGGAAGTCGCTTCCTCTCTTGGGGTCAAAGTATCTTTGCTTCGTTTCTTCACCCTTCTAGCCGCCTCCATGATCACCGCGGTCATCGTTTCTTTCCTTGGAATCATTGGTTTCGTCGGCGTCATTTGCCCCCATGCGATGAGAAGGATCATCGGCAACAACCACAAGTTCCTCATCCCCTCTTCCGTCCTTTCCGGAGCGTTACTCGTAATGCTTGCCGATATCGTTTCTAGGGCGGTTGGTAACGGCTCGGCTTTGCCGGTAGGTGCCATCACCTCGCTTCTAGGCACGCCCTTCTTCCTATATCTCATCTTCACCAAGAAAGGAGACAAAGCATGATTTCCATTCATGGCCTCACTGCCTCCTATTCCAAGAAGGGCACAAATGCCATCGAAAATGTAGACTTTGAGCTTTCCTCCGGGGAAGTCGGCGTCATCCTTGGACCTAATGGGGCAGGCAAATCCACCTTCCTCAAATGCATCCTCGGCCTCATGAAACCCGAATCGGGAACCATTGAGGTTGACGGGATAGAGTTCCTCAAGATGAAAAGCAAGGAACGGGCGAGGAAAGTTGCCTATCTCCCCCAAAACATCGAATTCACCCCTTTGTCCGTTTATGAAACAATCATGCTCGGACGCCTCCCGTACTTCGGGCTTATGCCTGGGAAAAAGGACAAGGAAGAAGTCGATAAGGTCATTGAGGAACTAGGACTAGGCGAACTTAGGAATCGAAACGTGACCGAGCTCTCGGGCGGCGAAAAACAGAAGGTGGCGATCGCCAGGGCCATCGCCCAAGACCCTTCCATATTGGTGTTCGATGAGCCTAGCGCGAACCTCGACATCAAAAACGAATTGACCCTCTTCTCCGCCATTAAGCATCTCGCTAAGGAAAAGGGCATCTCAGTGCTTCTCTCCATCCATGACATCAACGCGGCGCTATCTTTAGGCGATAAATACCTGCTCCTAAGAAAAGGGAAATCCATCGCCGTGTGTGGGCCGGAAGACATCGACGAAGCCGCCATCGAAAAGACGTTCGATGTCAAAGCCAAAATTCAAACAATCGAAAAACGGAAAATTGTGATATTGGAGGAAAAACTATGAAAAAAGCCACTATTTTGTTAAGTTTAGCGGCCCTTCTCGCTTCTTGCGGAGGTGGTCAAGAACCCGAAAAAGGCGAAGTGATTACCGACATGATTGGCCGTGAAGTTAGGGTTATCTCCGGCTCTTATAAAAAGGTCGTTTGCATCGGCGCGGGTGCCTTAAGGCTATATTCCTATGTCGGGGATGTTGATCTTCTTGCGGGGGTTGAGGACATCGATAACGAAGCCCTTAGCGAAAGGCCCAAGATGTTCGACGGCGTCGCCCGGCCTTATGTCCTTGCTAACGGCGAGAAGTTCAAAACGCTTCCTTCTTGTGGAGTAGGCGGACCTAATGCCCAAGCGGCCGAAGCGGAGAAGATCCTCTCCTGCAAACCCGACATCGTCATCTCCGAATACGAAGACGTCGAAAAGGAAAACGCCCTGCAAAAGCAACTCGGCGTTCCCGTCATCACCTTGAAGTGCGGCAGCGGCGGTCTCAATAACGACAGCGCCCTTGGAACTTATAGCCTTCTTGGCAAGATCTTTGGCAAGGAAGAAAGGGCGAAGCAGCTAAGTGATTTCATTGCCGCCGAGAAGAAAGCCCTAAGCGATAGAACCGCAAATATCGCCGAAGAAGACAAGGTCAATGCCTATGTCTGCGGACTTGGCAACTGGGGCACCACGAACCAGTACATGACTGCCCAAAACTACGACGTCTTCAACACCGTCCACATCAATAACGTCGTCACGGGCTTGCCTAAGGATGGGATCCAGCCCATCACCGCGGAGAAGTTCGCCTCTATTGCCGCGGACATGGACCTCATGATCTTCGATGCCGCCGCGGTGAAAAACATCAGGGGCACTGGCTTTGATTTCTCACAGTGCGCTGCCTTCCAAACAGGAGAGGTCTATCTCCAAATGGCCTATAACGCCTATTACACCAACCTCGAGACCGCGCTCATCAACGCTTGGTTCACTGGGAAAGCTGCTTACCCGTCTTTATTTGCCGATGTGGATATCGCTGCCAAAGCCGATGAAATCACCGAGAAATTCAACGGCAAGAAGCTCTATGAGCAAATGAAGGGCAAGCCACAGTCCTTCGGCGGATATCAAAAGATCGACAATCCCACGGAGTTCTTCAAATAAGCATGGCCCAAAGGGAAATACGCGAATTCTTTGATACCCTCGCGGATGGCTGGGATAAAGGCAACCAGCCTCTAAGCGAGGTTACGGTCCGTTTGCTTCGCCTCCTTGGAATTAAAGAAGGGGACGAGGTTTTGGATTTGGCTTGTGGTAGAGGCGTCATCACCGGCGCTCTCCACGACCTTTCCAAAGCGCCCGTTTTAGGCGTGGACCTTTCCCCCAAGATGATCGAAGGGGCTAAGGAGGATTATCGAGGGAAGGAGGGCGTCGAATTCCGCTGCCTCGATTTCCTAAACGAGGACTTAGGGAAGAAGTTCGACTATGTCGTCTGCTATAACGCCTATCCCCATTTCCTCGATGCTTCGGAATTTGCAAGGCGCGTTGCCTCTACCCTAATGGAAGGGGGACGGTTCGCCATCCTGCATTCATTTGGAATGAAAGGGCTGAACGAACATCATAAGCACACCGCGGACACGGTCTCCAGGATGTTAAAAAAGCCTTCCGAGGAGCAGAAGGCGTTCGAACCTTATTTCGAGATTCTTCTTTCGGAATCCGAGGATGACCATTACGCAATCCTCGGTCGTCTTAAATAAAACCAAGAGACGTACATACCTTTCCTATCTCTAAGAAAGTGGGCACCTTGGTCAGCCGTTAGGATTCCTTGTCGAGCAAGGCTTTCAACACAGGCTTTCTCCAGTCAGGTTCCCCGGTAATGCATGTAGGGAAGCGTTTGCCTCTTGGCTCTTTCATTGTAACAGGCGGAAGAAAAAGAAAAGGATTCTTTTGCCTAAGCAACGGGAAACGGATAACCTCTTGACATGGCAAAGAAAAAGGAAAGATCGTTCGCCGAAGAAGCCATCGTCCAACTGACGACCACTTTTCGGCCTGGAATTTGGAGCAAGTTCACCAAAGCCCTGAAGCAATACGAGCTTCTTAAGGAAGGGGACCACGTCGCCGTTTGCATCTCGGGTGGCAAGGATTCCTTTTTGATGGCGGTCCTATTCAAGAATCTTCTCCGCCACAGCGACTTCCCCTTCAAAGTCACCTATATCGTGATGAACCCTGGCTATAACCAAGAGAACGCTTTGCTCATCAAAGAGAACCTCAGGAAGCTAGAGATTCCCGCGATCATCGTCTCCACCGATATCTTCGAAATCGCCAATTCTACGGGCGAGTCGCCTTGTTATCTCTGCGCGAAGATGAGAAGAGGCGCTCTTTACCGCATCGCCAAGGAACATGGCTGCAACAAGATCGCCCTCGGCCATCATTACGATGACGTCATCGAGACGACCCTCATGAACATGCTTAACTCCGGTTCCTTCCAGACGATGCTTCCCAAACTCCCTTCCACCCATTACGAGGGAATGGAGCTCATCCGTCCTTTGTATTTGGTTCGCGAAGCCGAAATCAAAGCGTTCGTGGAAGCCTCGGGCCTGCGCTTCCTCCAATGCGCCTGCCGCTTCACCGAAGGGGTCGCGGACGGCCACATGAATTCGCAACGTTCCAAGACCAAAGCCTTGATCGCGGAACTCAAGAAAACCTATAACCCCCTTGTGGAGAAGAACATCTTCATTTCGGCGAGCAACGTGGAACTAGACAAAATCGTCGGCTTCAAAACTGCCAAAGAAGAGAAGTCCTTCCTCGACGATTACGAGGCCAAGAAGGAAAAGCAATTCGAGGAAATCCGTCAAAGCGGAATCGAGGACAAGGCGATTGAGAAAGCCATCCGCGAGCACCGCGGCTTCGAGATAGACGAATCCCTCAAAGACGAAATCGAGGCAAAGGAATCAAAGCAATGAGCGTGGACGCAAGATTTCAAAGAACCGAGTCTTTGTTAGGCTCAGAGGCGATGGAGAAACTAGCGAAAGCCAGAGTCGCGATTTTCGGACTAGGAGGCGTTGGGGGCAACGCTTTTGAAGCTCTCGTCCGCATGGGCATCGGCGAATTCGACCTCATCGATTTCGATGTCTTTTCCATCACGAACCTCAACCGTCAATTGCTCGCCACTAGCGATGCAATCGGAGAAAAAAAGACGGAAATTGCAAGGAAACGCGCCCTTTCCATCAATCCTAACGTCAAAATTCACGTTCACGATTTGCTTTATCTTCCTGGCAAAGATAGCGATTTGGACTTCGCGAAATTCGACTATGTGATCGACGCGATTGACACGGTCGAAGGCAAGATCGGTTTGATCCTCGAATGCCAGCGTTTAGGCGTTCCTGTCATCTCTTGCATGGGATGTGGCAACCGCATCGACCCGAGCAAACTCAAGGTAGGGGACATCCATAAAACCGAGATGGACCCGCTAGCAAAGGTAATGCGTTCCCGTTGCCGAAAAGAAGGCATCAAGAAACTCAAGGTCGTTTATTCCCTGGAAAAGCCTCTTGTGCCGGTGGCTCCGATTGAAGGGGAGCCAGGGGGTAAGAAGAACCCTCCTGGATCGACCTCACTCGTTCCGCCTGCCGCGGGCATATTGCTCGCGTCCGAGGTCATCAAGGACCTCCTAGGCCGTTAAGGAAAGACTAGCCAGCACACCCGTGCGTGCTAAACTATCCGCGTTATGGAAGAAGAGAAGAAGTATCCAAACATCATGCTAACGGGCGACCGTCCTACCGGCAGGCTCCACATCGGCCACTATGTCGGTTCTTTGAAGCGCCGCGTTGAACTTCAAAACCAAGGTGGTTTCGACGAGATGTACATCATGATCGCCGACACGCAGGCCCTCACCGATAACGCCGGCAACATCGCCAAGGTCAGGGACAATGTGATCGAGGTCGCTTTGGATTACCTAGCTTGCGGCATCGACCCGAGCAAGGTCACCATCTTCGTCCAATCCCGTATTCCCGAACTCTTTGAGTTCACTTGTTATTTCATGGATTTGGTCACCCTTTCTAGGCTGGAAAGGAATCCCACGGTCAAAGCCGAACTCGGCATGAGGGGTTTTGGCGAATCCATTCCCGTCGGATTCCTGACCTATCCGATTTCGCAAGCCTCGGATATCCTTGCCTTTGGCACGACGATCGTTCCCGCTGGCGAGGACCAGATGCCGATGGTCGAGCAAGCCCAGGAAATCGCCCACAAGTTCAATAGCCTCTATGGCGAGGTCTTCCCTGAACCCAAGATCATGCTTCCCGAAACCGCGGTGGCCCGTAGGCTCTGCGGAACCGATGGCAAAGCCAAGATGAGCAAATCCTTGGGTAACGCCATCTATCTTTCCGATGACGCTAAAACCGTTGAGAAGGCCGTCATGTCGATGTTCACCGACCCGACCCACCTCAACGTGAGCGATCCCGGCCATACCGAGGGCAACCCCGTTTTCATCTACCTCGAGGCGTTCGCCACCGATGAGCATTTCGCCAAATACCTGCCCGAATATCCAAACCTCGAGGCGCTTGAGGAGCATTACCGTAGGGGCGGCTTAGGCGACGTCACCGTCAAACGTTTCCTCGTCAAGGTCCTCAACGACGTCCTCGAGCCCATCCGCCAAAGGAGGCACGAATTCGAAAAGGACATCGCCTCCGTTTACCGCATTCTCGAAGAAGGCACCGCGAAAGCCCGCGAAGCCGCGGCCAAGATCGCTTTCAGGGCGCGTAGGGCCATGGGCATCAACTACTTCGAAGACAAGAAGCACATCGAGAAACAACAAAAGGCCTTCAATAGGGCCCACGAGCAAGAAACCAAACTCGCCGAATACCTCGCCAAGCAAAAGAAATAACCTTGAGCCAGTTTTCTGATTCCCTTTTAGCCCATTTCGACGCGATGCGCCGGGATTTGCCATGGCGAAAAGACAAAGATCCTTATCGGGTTTGGGTGTCCGAAATCATGTTGCAGCAGACCCGCATCGAAGCGGTCAAACCCTATTTCGCCCGTTTTATGGAACGCTTCCCCGATGTTTTTGCCTTGGCTAATGCGGAGGAAGAGGAAGTTCTAAAACTCTGGGAAGGCCTTGGCTATTACTCCAGAGCAAGGAACCTTCATAAAGCCGCTAAAGAAGTTGCGTTTAAGTTGGGCGGTCGCTTTCCTGCTACCAAAGAAGAGCTCGAACGGCTCCCGGGCATCGGGGAATATACCTCGTCTTCCATCGCTTCTATTGCCTTCGACGAAGTGGCGGTGGCGGTCGATGGGAACTTATTGAGGATCCACGCTCGCCTTAACGCGGATCGAACCGATGTAAAAACGCCCGAAGCAAAGAAAAGGGCCGAGGCTTTCTTCTTATCTAAGATCGACAGGGCCCGTCCTGGGGATTTTAACGTCGCGCTGATGGACATTGGTGAGCTTGTTTGCTTGCCCGCGGGAAACCCCAAATGCCATGAGTGTCCGTTACAAGATTTCTGCAAAGCCAAAAGGGAAGGTAAGCAAAACGAGTACCCGATTGTTGGCAAGAAAAAAGACAAGAGAGTTTTGCCTTTGGATGTGTTTATCCTCAAACACCAAGGCGGCATTGTTTTACGGAAAAGGCCAGGGACCGGTTTGATGGCGGGACTATACGAATTGCCCAATATCGAAAGGGAGAAAACCCCGCAGGAATCGCTTAAAAAGCTCGGTTTTGCGGATTTTTCGAGTTTTTCATTCGTGAAAGAAGCCCAGCATGTCTTCACCCATATTGTCTACAAAATGAAGGTTTATGAAGCTTCGGCTGTCACCATTCCAGAAGGGTTCCAAATCGTTCCCTTGGACGAGATAGAAAAAGGCTGGCCGATGCCAACCTGTTTCAAGAAATTGCTTTGATTTCACTCGTCGTGGTTTTTGACGATGAGCTTGTCCCATAACGCCGCGACAACGGTGAGGGGGACGCCGATGAGGAAGATTTCCCATAGGAGCCAGCCGCCTTCAGGCATCACCATTCCGATCTGGACATAGATGGCGCCTAAGAGCAGCCAAATGGATAGGATGATGAGGGAAGTCCTCCAGCCTTTGTTATTGCCCCAAACGGAGTTGAAGGCGAGGAACACGAGTGAGGAAGCCGGCGCGGCCCAAACGAAGACCACCCATCCGCCTCCTGGCCATTCTAGATTCGCCTTGATTGTTCCGATGAAGAAAAGCACGACGGCCGCGAGCCAAACGGCCGAGACCGTAAGGACGGCCAAGACCCATTTGTTCGCGTGATATTGCGATTCCTTCTTTTTGACTTTTTCCTTGCCCTTAACTTCGACGTGTTCGGTGACTAGGTAATCCAAGCTGACCCCATAGAAATCGGCGAGTTGTTTCAAAACGTCGATGTCGGGCATCGTCTCACCGTGCTCCCATTTGGAGATGGACTTGTCGGTGTAGTCTAGTTTTTCGGCAAGTTCAGCCTGAGTGAGGTTCGCTTTCTTTCTTAGATTCGCGAGGTTTCTGGCAACGATTAGCTTGGTGGGAAGCATGCATAGATTCTATTCATTCTCGGAAAAATAGACAAACTCTCGCGCCTCGACATGAGACGAAACGACCAGACCCCTTTCTCGCTTATGCGCGGATTTCTTTCCTTTTCCTTTTCCCTTCCCTATAATTTCGGCCATAAGGAGGTATTAAAGCCAACACAATGTTTCAAGATGAGCACTTGGCCTCATCGCTAGCGAAAGATCTCATCATCTTCGACTATGTGATCGTCGATACGTGCTCGCTGATGGACGATAACTTCCCATCATTCATGGATGTTCTCGACCGTTCCAGGGACTACATTGACAAAAACCTACCGATCTACATTCCCTTGCAGTGCTTAGCAGAACTAAAGAAGCACATGAAAGACAAAGAGGACAATTCAAAGAGAATTTCCGCTAAGAGGGCAATGAAAATCGCCAAAGAGGGCAAAAAAAGAAGAATCCTCACTTGGCTAAGAATCGAAATCCCCAAAGAAAACAAAGAAGACCGTTACGAGGATTTCGCGGATAGGGCCATCTTTGTCAAAGTAAGTTCCGACCGCCTCTCCCAAAAGATTCTGGTGATCACCCAAGACAAAGGGCTCGCCAAAGACCTTTTGGCCTTGAACGACATGCAATCCCAAATCGGACGCTGGCTCGTCGTCAAGAAGGTGTCCCAAAACGGAGAACTCGTCGCCAACAAAGGCGAAGACAGGTATTACTCCAAAGCGAACCACTCATCGCAAAGGCCGGACCACAGGTCCAAACCCAAAGAGGAAATCAAACTCCTCAAAAAACCAGAACCCAAGAAGCCCCTCTCGGATGGGCTACTCAAAATCCAGGCGAATGACACCCGTCTTTCCGCCAACCTTTCCAACCCGAATTATCCTTTGGATAAGAAGGTGGCTGACCTTAAGGCCCAAATCACGGAGATTGGAAAGCACAAGTCCTCTGAACTTGCCGGATTGTCCCTTAATTTCACCCAGCAGAAGCTCCAAGAGCATCTAAAGGGTCTCTCCCTCGACCTCAAGGCCGTCCACATCAAGCAAGACGCCGACAAGAGGGAAGCCAAGAGAAAGGAAAAGGAAGCCGGGACCAGGCTATGGTATGGCGTGGGAGACACCCTTCCTAACGCCTTCTCCGATTGCCTTGCCCATTACGGCTACATCGTCCGTGACGTGACGATCGCCTATGTCCCGCAGGTCCATGGCAAACTCGACCTGACCACCGTGGAACTCAAGAAGGCCATCGCCGAACTCGAGGCAAAACTCCAAGGCGAAAGGCGTGAGTCCGTGCAGGTGAGGGCCGCGACTCTCCTAGGCCAAAAGGTCAACGATCGTTACCGCGCCTGGATCGATGCGAACCCCCAGCCGGCTAAAGAAGAGGCTCCAAAGGAAGAGCCTAAGGAAGCTGAACCCGCTGAGCCAAAAGCCGAGGAAAAGCCCAAAAAAGCCGCAAAACCCGCCAAAAAGGCGAAAACCGAAGCCAAAAAGGTAGAGGAGCCTAAGGAAAAGAAGGAGTCCACCGCGACCCCCAAAGCCAAGGCGCCCGCCAAGAAGAAAGCCAAGGTGGAACCCGCTCCCGAGGAGAAAAAGAAACCAGAGGAGAAGCCCGCTAAAAAGTCGGAAAAGAAAGCACCCGCCCCTAAAGCAAAAGCCAAAGAGGAGACCCCTAAAACAAAAGAGGCCAAGCCTAAGCAAGAGCCCAAGGTGGAGAAAGCGCCAGCGACAGAAAAGCCGAGCAAGATGGATGACGCCTTCGCCAAGGCAAAGGCCAGCGAAAAACGGCTTCAGGCCCTGATCCCGAACCCCAACTACAAGAAGGAGGAGAAGGTCAAGGACTTGCAGGCCCATCTACAACTGATCGGCCCCTTACCCAAGGAGATGAAGGACCAGCTTACCCTTCAACCAGAAGCGATCAAAGCGCTGATCTCGGTTCTCAAATAAAAATTGCCCGGATTTATCCGGGCTTTTCCTTTCTAGAAAAGTCAAATCACTTTTTGACCCCAAATCTCCCTATATAAGGCGTGGAAACCTTGAAGCTAGCCTTGGCGACCACACCCGGCACGGGCATCGACGACATCAACCTAGGCGGGGTTATGCCCTGCCCGTGCCGCTTCAGCGTTACTTCCTGCAAACGCGAAAACGAGTCTCCCTTCGTAAAAGGGAGGACCAGGAAACGGATTGTTGTAATTCCCCTTACGCACCCGTATAATACGAAACGCTTCTTAAGGCAGAAGCGCACATGCTCTTATGGTCGCATAGAGCCATCTAAGGCGACCCATAGACCGAATTAGGAGGTGCAACAAACATGGGAAAGTATGAAATCATGTACATCCTCACCGCGACGCTCGACGACGAGGCGAGGAAGGCTGAGATCGAAAAGCTCCACGGTATCTTGACCGCCCAAAAGGCTCAGGTTAAGAACGTCAGAGAGTGGGGCGTCCGCGAGTTTGCGAACCCGATCAAGAAACAGACCAAAGGCTATTACGTCATCGTCAAGGTGTCCGCTGAGCCCGAAGGCCTCAAAGAGTTTGATCGTCTCGCCCGTTTGGACAACAACGTTATCCGTTTCCTCATCACCGTTGATCAAGACTAAGACTGATCCAAAAAGGAGGATCCACAAATGCTAAACGTCATTACCATGGTCGGTCGCCTTACCCGCGACCCCGAACTCCGCAGAACCAATAGCGGCACGTCCGTCGGTGCCTTCACCATCGCGTGCGACGACTCCCGCAAAGGTCCCAATGGAGAAAAACAAGCCGTCTTTATTGACTGCACCCTATTTGGGAAACAATCCGAAACCCTCGTCAAGTTCTTCAAAAAAGGCAACTTGATCGGGATCACCGGCCGCCTTTCCCAAAGGAAATACGTCAACCGTCAAAACGTTGAGGTCCGCGCGACCGAAATCATCGTCGATCGCATCGAGTTCGTTGACTCCGCCAAGGACCGCGGCGTGGACAATTCCGGCTACACTCCCGACGTTTCCGTTTCGGACAACGACCCCTCTTCCGAAGGAAGGAATCTCGATGCCATTGATGTCGTCGACGATGACCTCCCGTTCTAATCCACACTAAGAAAGGAATACCGCAATGGCTTACAAGAAAATGCATTCGCGCAGGAAAGTGTGCTATTTCAAGAAGAACCACATCAAGTACATCGACTACAAAGACGTGGAACTCCTAAGCCGCTTCATCTCGCCCGATGGCAAGATCACCCCGCGCTCCGTCACCGGCACCTCTGCCAAGTATCAGAGGCAGCTCGCCGTGGCGATCAAGAACGCTCGCTTCATGGGTCTTCTCCCCATCGTTAAATAAGCGAATCCGCATGTGACGTAGGACAGAGCCCATTCTCTTCAATGAGACAAAGTTGGCTCTCTCCGTCATGAATCTGATTGCAGAAGAAAAGTAATCAACAAGACCGTCCCTCGTGGGCGGTTTTTTCGTCGTCGTTTTCATGCGTCATCATCAAGCGTCGTCGGAAGCCCTTATATACTTGTATATAACGCGTTCTGGCTAGCCCCGGTCAGTCCACGTCGCACGATATGTGATGAAGTGAGCGAAATATAGCCGTCGTCGAAATCGTGTCCCAGATGGCTTGTTTTGAGAGAGCGGCCTTTGTCTCGAAGAAGAGAACGGCTTCCGTCCTGGAACACTTGTGTCGCTGGACGAACTCGATTCTCCGATTTAGGACAAACCGGATTCACCCCGACGACGAAGCAACAAACCAACAAGACCGTCCATCGCTGGGCGGTTTTCTTATGTTTCTCCTCTTGTTAGTAGTATAATTGGCTTGGGAATGATGTCTCCCATCTAGAAATAGAGAACCGCAATGAAGTGCTGATGACGTCTATGACTTGTTTTGTCATAGAAATCAGCGCTTTTGTTTCTATGGCAGATGGGAGGTATCGATGAATATATTTCTGTCTTTGTTTATTATTTTTGGTGGTGGGATCCTCGGTGGGTTTTTATTTGAGAAGATCAAACTCCCCAAACTGGTGTGGTATATCATTCTCGGGATTCTTATTGGACCATCTTTGTTCAATATCGTTGATGATACGTTGCTGTCGGTTTCGTCTCATCTAAGGCAAATCGCTTTGGTCATCATATTGACCAGGTCAGGCCTATCTTTGGACATTAAGAACCTAAAGAAAATAGGGCGACCTGCGATATTGATGTGCTTTTTACCCGCTTGTTTTGAAATTGCGGGCATCACGATATTTGGCCCAATGCTCCTCGGGATATCCTATTTCGAAGCCTTGCTTCTTGGCTCGGTCTTGGCGGCCGTTTCGCCAGCGGTAGTGGTTCCGAGAATGATTCGCCTAATGGAAGAAGGATATGGAAAAGAACACTGCGTGCCCGAACTTGTGATGGCGGGGGCATCTTGTGACGACATCTTTGTAATCGTCCTTTTCTATTCGTTCAAGAATCTGGTCGCAACGTCCACCTTTGACGCTTGGAGCGTCGGGCAAATCCCCATTTCGATCGTCTCCGGTGTCATTTTGGGCATCGGAGTAGGCTTCTTGATGGTTTTAGCCATTCGATACATGAAACTAAATAGAATCGTCCATGTCATTTTGATGCTCGGTCTCTCCTTCGGGATGCTCGCCCTCGAGAATGCCTTGAAACCGTATTTCAGCGTTTCGTCTCTATTAGCCATCATCGTCATGGCATTTGTGGTGGGCGTCTTCAAAAAAGAGGAAGCGAAGGAGATGCAGAAATCCTATAACGGCTTATGGCAAGGTTTTGAAATCCTATTGTTCGCTCTCGTTGGCATTGCGGTCGATGTTCGTTACGCTTTTTCAAAAGAAGGGGCAATCATCGTTGGGCTGGTTTTCATTGCGTTGGTATTTAGAAGTTTAGGCGTGTTTTGCAGCATAATTGCAACGAAATTCACTTGGAAAGAAAAACTATATATCGTCATTTCTTATCTCCCTAAGGCGACCGTTCAAGCATCGATTGGGGCGATTGCTTTGTCCGAAGGCCTTGCTTGCGGCACGTTGGTGCTGACCGCTGCGGTGGTGGCAATATTGATAACCGCTCCATTGGGTGCGATATTGATGGATAACCTGAAAAACAAATTGCTTAAGAGGGAGGCGTAGTTCCTTCGACTCTTTTATAGGCAAGAAGCAACAAATCAACAGGACCGTCCCTCGCGGGCGGTTTTTTCGTCGTCGTCCGTCCTCATCCTAGACCCATTTAGAGCCGTCGACGACTAAGTTGCTTTATATACTTATATATAACTCGTTCTTACTAGCCCTGTTCAATCCACGTCGCACAATATGTGATGAAGTGAGCGAAATATAGCCGTCGTCGAAATCGTGTCCCAGATGGCTTGTTTTGAGAGAGCGGCCTTTGTCTCGAAGAAGAGAACGGCTTCCGTCCTGGAACAGCATGTGCCAGGACGAGTGCGATCCTCCGAAATAATACGAAGACCGTTCTCCCCGAAGCACGAAGCAACAAACCAGCAAGACCGTCCCACGTGGGCGGTTTTTGTGTGGCGTTTTTGTGACACGGTTTTGTTATCATATATGCATCAAAGGAGAGCCTACCGATGAACAACGAATTATTAAAAGGCTTAAGCGAAGAGCAAATCGCCAAAGTCAAAGCGTGCAAAAACAGCGAAGAATTATTAGCTTTCGCTAAAGAAGAAGGGATCGAACTCAACGACGAACAGTTAGAAGCCGTTAGCGGTGGGTGCGGCAAGTCAAAAGAATGGTACGAAATTGACGATATGCAATGTCCGGAATGTCTTAATAGACACTGCATGGAAAAAGTGTCCGACGCATGGTATCGATGCAAGTACTGCAAAAAGATTACCGTTAACAAAAACCTTCAATAAGAATTTGCCAACAGACAAGACCGTCCCACGTGGGCGGTTTTTTCACGCTCGTCCGTCCTCGTCCTAGACCCATTCAGAACCATCGACGTCGAAGCAGCCTTATATACCCGTATATAACTCGTTCTAACTCACCCAGGTCGGTCCACGTCTTACGATCGTCCTCGTGGCTGGCAAATGTTAGGCGTCGTCCGAATCGCGTCACATGGCTCGAATATGGGCTTCGACGGAGAGAGCGGAGTTTGTTCTTTTTCGGAGAATTGTCGTCGTCATGGGACACCGCACCTGTGTCAGGACGAGAGCAATTCTCCCCGTTCATACGAAGACCGTTCTCCCCGAAACACGAAGCAACAAACCGACAAGACCGTCCCATGTGGGCGGTTTTTCGTATCCTTAATGGATGCCACGCCGGTTTTCTTTATTCTCCGGTATCAAGGAACGTAGCTATGCTGCTAGGCGGAGAACCATTTATCGATTTTAGCGCCTCTTTGCATCATACTAGAGGTCTTTGTCCGGACTTTCATCTTTGCGTTCGACGACGAGATATTTTGAAAAATAAGGACAGTTTCAAAATATCAATTTGCGCTGTATTTTAGATTTTGCGCATCTTTTCTTTCCTGATTTCATCGATGAATGACTTCAACAAAACCGACTGCGGATGCGTTTTGTTGACAATAGCCACGACCTTGCGTTTGTCTAATGGCGCTTCGAGGTGAAGCTCGATGACGTCGCCATTTTCCAATGCTTGCTTGACCAGAGAGCGAGGCGAAATCCCCACCCCATAATTATGTTTCACCATTTGAACAATCATATGGGCAGCGTCTATTTCTACGGTCGGCTCTACGAAAAGCCCATGGGACTTGAATAGTTCATCTACATATTCTCTTAATTGCATGCGCTTGTTCAATAATACGAACGGAAGCTTCGATAATTCCTTCAGGCTTAGTTTCTTATCTTTTAAATAGGAGAACTGTTTGCCTGCGATGACGATGTTGTCGAACTCCTTTAGTTCATAGGTGGTCTGGTCGTCGTTTCGCGAATATGGCGTGGTAACAAAGGCGATGTCGATGAGCCCGGAATATAGTTTTTGAATGGTTTGGTTGGAAGATTGCGTGAATAATTTGTATTTCACTTTGGGGTGAGCGCGGTGATACTCGGCCATAAAAGGGAAGAGGAATTCGTCTAAGGCGGTGATGGTGGCGCCAATGGTGATCTGCCCTTCCTCGACGGAGGTGCTCTTGGAGATGAGGGCTTCGCCTTGCTCAATCAAAGAAAAAGCGGAGCGGATATATTCGTACAAGGTCTCGCCCTCTTGCGTCAATTCCATCCCATATTTCGAGCGGACGAAAAGATGGCAGCCGAGTTCATCTTCTAATATTTTAATGGAACGTGTGACCGCGGGCTGGGACGTATAAAGCTCTTTGGCGGCTTTTGTCGCGCTTTGGTAACGCGCGACATAGAGGAAGGTCTTGTAATGTTCGTGGTTCATGTATCAACTTTTGATATGAATAGCATAAATATATAATATTTTAGATATAGAAACAACCATCCTTATAATAAGGTCAAATAGGAGGAAACTCATGAGACGAACAAGGACTTTTGCTCTTTCTCTTTCCACGGTTTTGCTTGCTTCGTGTGGCCTTATGAAAGGGTTAGAACACGATTTGACCATCGCTATCCGACATAATGGGGATCTTTATTTCTCCGGCATCGTCAATGAATTCAACAACGTCATCATGCCTCAAATGGACCCCGCGTTCATCGCTCCTGGGATGAAATTCGCGGGCTATACGCTCGACATCGGGTGGAACATCGAGAAAGGCCTCGACGCCTTATATAAAGAAGGTGAGCTCGTCCGCTACCAGAACGTCAAGCAGTACGCATATAACGGCGGGGTGGAATTCTTCAGTCAGTTTGTCACCTCTACCACGCCCCTAAGTCTGCAACATTACTTGAAACTCGGCTGGTACAACAAGCCCGCGACGTCTGGGCTAAACGAGACGATCATTGGAAAATTAAGCACCCAATTAAACGAATACCTCGCCTCCAAAGGGGCTAGCAAAGAAGAACTTGCCGACTTTGTGGTCAAAGGATATGAAGGCAACGTCGGCTCCATCGGCTCGCAGATTAACGAAGACGACAATGTCGATGTCTTTATCGGCGCGGCGGCCAACTTGCTTTCCACTGGCGGCGTCGAGTATGTGGAGCGCCAAGCCGCGGGCAAGGATTATGGTGGCGTATCGGGTCGATATGTCTATCTCCTCCACGATAAGCCCGCATCCCGCTTGCTTTATGAATATTGCCTCTCCGATGCCTTCTACACCATCTTTGAATAAGGAGAAGAACGATGAGAAAGAAAGCCAAATTTCTGCGTGCCGCGAGCATCCTTAGCTACGTCGCCGCCTTCTGTTATATGGTCTTATTTGCCGTGTTCTTCGCGGTGAATGATTACCTTTTCGTCGCGTTCCTCATCCTGGGACTCATCGCGTTTTATTCGGGACTAGAGTCAAGCTGCGAAGTCCGTTTATTGCCTTTTGATAAGAAGGGCGCGCTTCGTCAGCGCATCAATACTGTTTTCAGTTTCGTGGGCGTTTTGCCGTTACTTTTCAATCTTCTCTTCCTCTTCAACAAGAAGGAAGACCCATATTTGCTCACCGATAACCCCGATTATCAAGAATACGTGGCTAAGAAGGAAGAAAACCCCAAGATCTTCAAGCGTCCGAGCTTCTATCTCTCTATCGCAAGCTTCGCTCTCATTTTGCTTAGCGGCTTCAGCGGAAAGGCGTTTGAAACTAGCTTCTTCCAGGTTGATGTCGCTGACTTTACGTTAAACAAGCAAATGACGGAAGTTTATGGCAGCGAACCCATCAACGGCACCCGTCACGTCATTGAGAATGATAGCCTGAAATATGGCGTGACGCTTTATAAACCCCATGCCGCCACGGCTGAAAACAAGGCTCCCGTCATCTTCGTGATGCCTGGGTTTACGCGCACCAAAGCCACGATGAGCCAATATGCCATCGAATTTTCCAAGCGCGGTGCCGTGGTCTTCGTGATCGACCCAGGAAGCCAAGGCGCGACCACGTTTGCCGGCTATAGCGAGGATGGCAAGCAAATCTCGCCGACCGTCGAGGCAAACGGTCTTAATTACCTCGTTCATTATGTCTACAACAATAAAGATGATTTCCCCTATATCGACCGCGACCGCTTCGGGGCGATCGGTCATAGCGCGGGTGGCGGCAACGTCGTGACGACCGCCAGCGAATTCGCGGGTTCTTCCTACCAGACCTCGGTCATCAAATCTCTCTATATCTCGGGTTATATCAAGGTCAGCGCCGCGAACAAGTACGCTTCCTTGCACTGCAACGCCGCTCAATCTTATGCCTATTATGACGAAGGCGCCTTCCGTTACCAGAGCAATACCGAATCCGTCGAGGTCATCAATCTGCGCTTCATCAACGAAGTCAGCGGCACCACGAACGCTTATACAAACGTTACCTATGATTATGCTTATGGCCATGCCGATAATGGTACCTATCGCATCGTTCACCGCGAGAACACCAATCATTGCTTCGAGATGTATGATGAACAATCGATCGTCAATTCGATCTCGTTCTTCCGCGAGACGTTGCACACTGACCCCAACATTTATGACCGCAACCTCACGTGGGCGGGCAAAGAAATCAGCAACGGCATCGCCCTGGTCATGGGATTTGTCTTCATCACTTCGTTAGCGCCTTTGCTACTGACGATTCCCTTCTTCAAGAAAATAAAAGGCAGAAAATTAGTGCAAATCGGCAGCGATTATGTTGGCGTGCACCGCGATGGACGCCTCTCCAATACCGATTTGAAGGCGGAAGAGCGGAACAAGAAGAGCTCGATTCCTTCGCGCTTCTCCTTCACCGGAAAGGCCATCTTCTGGTCGACGACGGTTCTTGGAGCTTTCATCGCTTGTTTCGACTTCATCCCTTTGGCCCGTTTATCGATGGATTGGTTTCCCGATGCGGCAAATAATGTTTATACCTTCTTCTTCCCGGCACGCATGATGAATGCTGTCTTGCTCTGGGCGGCCGTCAATGGCTTAATCGGCCTCGTCCTGTTCTTTGGTGTCATCGCCTTGGAGAACCTCGTGGAAAAAACCGTGGCCAAGGCGCAGGGCCGCGAACCGATCTACGATTGGTCGAAACTGAAACCCTTGAAGATTAATTTCGTCGACTTGCTCAAGACATTGCTTTTGGCGGCTATCCTCTTTGTGACCTTCTATGGCATGGTGGGCCTCAGCTACCTGTTCTTCCATCAGGATTTCCGTTTCCTCCTCATCTCCGCCGCCCCCTTATCGCCACGTTATTTTGTGACCTGGCTCATCTATTTCCCCATCTTCTTCATCTTCTATATCTCCAACTCCATCAAGGTCAATTGTTCCATCGGCCTCGAAGGATGGTCGGAATGGAAGGTCTGCCTCGTCGGCGCTATCTCCAATAGCATCGCCCTCGTCTTCATCCTCCTCATCAACTATTCCGCCTTCTTTATTAACGGCGAAGTCTTCTATGGCTATTTTGGCTCGCCGAAAGAAGAAGTGTGGCTCTATATCAACATGGTGTTCCCTTTGGTGGTGCTCATGTTCGTCCTCCCCATCCTGAACCGCATTTTCTACAAGATCACCAACAAAGCCTATCTTGGGCCGATCGTCACCTGCGCCATCTTCATCATGATGTCGCTAAGCGCATCGGTCGCCTATATCCCAATGTAAGGAGAAAACCATGGATATTTACAAAGAATCGTTAAAGAAACATTACGAATGGAAGGGAAAAATTGAAGTTCGCGCCCGAGCTGAAGTCTGTAGTAAAGAAGAATTGATGCTCGCCTACACCCCTGGCGTGGCGGAGGCTTGCCGCGTCATTCATGACGATGTCGAAAAAAGCTTCGAGCTGACCCGCCGCTGGAATACCGTCCCCGTCATTACCGATGGTACGGCCGTCCTTGGTCTTGGCGATATCGGCCCTGAGGCGGGCATGCCCGTCATGGAAGGCAAATGCGCCCTCTTCAAAGCTTTTGGCGATGTGGACGCTTATCCTTTGTGCATCAAAAGCAAAGACGTAGAAGACATCATCAAGACGATTAAATTGCTCGCGGGTTCTTTCGGTGGCGTGAACTTGGAGGATATCTCCGCGCCCCGTTGCTTCGAAATCGAAACCCGTCTGAAACAAGAGCTCGATATCCCCGTTTTCCACGATGATCAACATGGAACCGCCATCGTCATCGCAGCCGCCTTGCTTAACGCTTTAAAGCTTGCGAAGAAAAAAATCGACGAGATCAAAGTGGTCGTTAACGGCGCTGGCGCGGCGGGCATCGCCATCTCGAAGTACCTGATGTCTTTTGGGGTTAAGGAACTAATCGCCGTCGACCGTTTGGGCATCCTTGTCGCGGGCGATACCCGCTTTAATGAAGCACAGCAAGAACTCGCGAATATCTCCAACCCGAACAAAGTCACTGGCACCTTGGCTGATGCTATGAAGGGCGCGGATGTCTTCGTTGGCGTCAGCGTCGCCAACTGTGTGAGCAAAGAGATGGTGCGCTCGATGAACCGCGACCCCATCATCTTCCCCTGCGCGAACCCGCTTCCTGAAATCACGCCGGAAGACGCGAAAGAAGCAGGGGCCTTCATCGTGGGCACTGGTTCGAGCCAATATCCCAACCAAATCAACAACGTCCTCGTTTTCCCCGGCCTATTCCGCGGGGCACTCGATGTGCGCGCTTCCACGATCAATGACGCCATGATGAAAGCGGCTTCCTATGGGATTGCCGATTGCGTGAAAGAGGACGAACTCAGCGTCGAACACATCCTGCCGTTTGCCTTTGATAAACACGCCCATGAAGTGGTGGCCGCCAAGGTGAAGGAAGCGGCGATTCAAACGGGAGTGAACCGCATATGAGTTCCCTGCTGCACCGCATCGACGAAAGCCTCATCACCGAAGAACGCTTCCTCGCCTGCATCGAAATCGCCAAAGGCAGCAAAAACAAATACGAATACGACGAGGAAATGGACGCACTTAAACTCGATCGCATTCTCTTCACCTCGACCCATTATCCGCACAATTATGGCTTCATTCCCAAAACGTGGGGCCTAGACGATGACCCGCTCGACGTTCTGGTGATCTCGAGCGAATCTATCCTCCCCTTGGCGTTAGTTCAGTGCCAGCCCATCGGCGTCCTCGAGATGACTGATGGCGGGAAATCGGATGAGAAAATCCTCGCCGTCTGCCTCAATGATCCGATTTATTCCGGGTATGAGGATATCCATCAATTGCCAAAGCACCTATTTGAGGAAATTCGTCACTTCTTCACCGTCTATAAGCAACTTGAACTAGGCAAGCACACGGAAATCGAAGGCTTCTCGGGCCGCGAGGAGGCCATCAAAACCATCCGCCGCGCAAAAGCGCGTTATCACGAGAAATTCGGGGAGCAAATCCATGAATAAGCGACTCTTGTTGTTCTTGCCTTCCTTAGCCTTAGGCGCCTGCTCTTCTCCCGTCAACGAGCACCCTTCCTCCCGCCTTTCAAGCCTCTCCTCATCGGAAAGCTCTTCCAAAGTGACGCCAAAGTCCTACAGCGTCCTCTTCATCGGCAATAGTTTCACCCACTATAACGATCTCGAGGTCGTAAGCCAAAACATTGCGACGAACCTTGGCATCGATTTCACTGCAGAACGCATTGCAATTTCCTCCCATCACTTCTATGAATACGCGAAACCGGAGGACGAAGGAGCCAAACTAATCGCCGCTAAGATTGCGGAAAAATCCTACACTCACATCATTTTGCAAGAGCATAGCACCTATCCCGTGAGCAACTATAACCTCTTCCTCGAAGGGGCGCGCAGCTTGGTGCAAACCTTGCGCGAAAACCAGCCAGGCGCAGATATCCGGCTTTACCAAACTTGGGCGTTTCAGAACATGGTCGGCAATTATGGCGATTCGATTGCCGCCTGCGAAGAGGCGCTTTGCCGGGCCTACCAAAATGCCGCGACCACTCTTGGAGTCGGGGTCCATTATGTGGGGAAGGCCTTCACAAAGTGGCTCGAATCAGGAAGTGGCACCTCACCTTATTATTCTGGGGACAATAAGCACCCTTCCTACCTTGGGACTTATCTCTCCGCCCTCATTCACGTCAAGTCGATCACTGGCACTAGCCTCTCTCCCTTGACCTACCAAGGCGAGAAGGGCAAGTTCAATGCTTATGGCGAAACTTACGTCAGCGACGAAGACAAGGCCAAACTTATCCAAACCGCTGAATTCATCTACGACACTTATGGAATCAAATCATAAAGGGAACAAAAAATGAAAACCAAATCCGTCTTACTCTTCACCGCGAGCTTCCTCGCCCTCACCCTCGCTTCCTGCGGACAAGGAGATAACCACACTCCTGGCGCCGCCACCAGCGAACCCATCGCTAGCGTTACTTCTTCCGCTTCGAAAAGCGAAACCTCATCCACGCCTTCTTCCTCTGCAGCTTCAGATGCCAGCAGTACTGAAAAGACCACCATTGAAGGACTATCTGTCTTTGCCTATGGACGCTTCATGGACGCCAATAACGTCAAGAAAATCCGCGATGATTTCGATGCCTATTGCGACTCTTTGAGCATTGAGGTCACCGGCCAAATCTGGGCGGGGGACGATTCCTCGAAGGTCGCCGATTTCGATGCGGCGGTCCAAGCCTATAATGAGGAACAAAGCAATCCGAAAATCGATATCATTCTAGGTGCAAAGGGCAACCTTGGCGCCGGAACATATGTTGGCGATCACTTCACCGTCCTCACCCGCGACGATGCCACGGATTACGTGACGATGTCCACCTATGTCGGCGAGGAGGAGAAGACGGAGCGTCGTATTTACATCGCCAACGATTCCGCCCATTTAGAAGCCGTCAAACTTCTCGTCAAGTCCGCGGCGAATTACGATATGGAAGAAGAACCGGAGACCTCTTCCGAAAGTAGCAGCGTCACTCCCATAGAATCCAGCGAGGAATCTTCGGAAACCTCGGTGACCTCGAGCGAAGAGAGCAGCGAAAGCGCCCCGACCACCTTGGACCAGCTCACCGTCTTCTGCTACAAGAATGCGGTTACCAAAGAACAGATGGGGGATCTATCCGTGGCATTCGACGCTTATCTTTCCACCAATGACGTCACGATTACGAACTTGAAATGGGTCCTCGATATCACGGGCAAAATGGCTGATTTGAGCACTGGCCTGGAGACTTACGACACGGAGCACCCAACGGCCACTGTCGATATCATCTTAGGCGCTCGTGCGTCCTTCACCACCGATTATTGCAAAGAACGTTTCGTCTATTCTCCAGACGACGCGACGGGCAGAATGACGATTGGCAGCAGCAGCAATCGTTTGATCGCTTACAACAAGAATTCGTCTAACGGCGAAGCGATCACCCTGTTGATGAATTGCTTCCTCCCAAATTACGACTTCAACTTCAATTCCTAAGTGTTCGTTTTGGCCCCCTTTCACTAGCGTCAGCGTCAATATGGCACTGGCGCTTTTTCTCTTACGTTATAAAAGCAAAAAGCGCACAATCGACCCCGAGGCCGTCCTTTTGGGCGGCCCGGCCGGGCTTTTCCTCGGGGAGAACTTCGTGAGATGGTACATCGAGAAGCATCCCAAGGCAGGCCCTTCGGAGATAGGGCTCATCGACCCACGTCGAGCGATCGCCGTCGCGTCCAGCGAAATACCAGTCGCCGCAGATTCTGAGTCACGTGGACCAAATATGGAGACCGTCGTCGGAGAAAGCGGAGTTTTATCTTTTTCGGAGAATTAGCGTCGTCATGGGACAACTGTTCTCAGGTTCTCGTCCTCATCCTGGATGGTTGAAGGATTCGCAGCCTGGGGACAACGGCAAAACGAACTACGGGTAATGCTTTTTGAAAAACGCTGCGAGTCGGGGCAGTAGTTATTCGCCGACGATGTCCTTAATGAAGTAGTGGGGACGCTTCTTGGTCTCGATGTTGATCTTGCCGATATAGAGGCCGAGGATCTGCATGCACAAAGCAAGCACCCCGGTCATCAAGGAAATGAAGGGGAAGAGGTAATAGTAGATGGAAAACGCCAAGACCCCCGTTCCGTTAAGAATGCTAAAGACGACCATGGCCAGCACGGAGAGCAGGCATAAGGCGAACCCGGTCTTGCCGATGATGCTAAGGGGCTTGGACGAGAACGCGGTGATGCCGTCGGTGGCGAGGGAGAGCATCTTGGTGAAGGAGTAGTGGGTCTTGCCTTGCTGGCGTTCTAAGCGTTTGTATTCGACCCTGCTGGAAGGATAGCCGACCTGGGGCACAAGCCCGCGAAGGAAGAGGTTGGCCTCGTGGTATTCCAAAAGCGCGCCGAGGGCACGGTGCGAAATTAAGCGGAAATCGGCGGCGTTTTCGATCATTTCGACGCCGAATTTGCTCATTAATCGATAATAGGCATTCGCGGTGAAGCGCTTGAAGAAGGAGTCGGTGGCACGGTCGTTTCGGACGCCATAGACGACGTCGAAACCCTTTTCGTGTTCCTCGATCATGGCCTTGACGACGCCGATGTCGTCCTGGAGGTCGACGTCCATCGTGATGGTGTAGTCCGCCTTCTTTTCGTAAGCGTAACGCAAACCGGCCTCCACGGCATATTGGTGCCCTTTGTTGCGGGAGAGCCCGACGCCGATGACCTCGGGTTCGCTTTTGGCCAATGAAGCGATGATGTCCCAGGTTTTGTCCTTGGACCCATCGTTGACCAAGATGACTTTAGAATCTTTGGCGATGAGCCCCTCGTCCATGAATTCGCGGAACTTGGCCAAGATGGTGGCGGAGGTGGTCGGCAGACATTCTTCTTCGTTGTAGCAAGGGAAAATCCAATACAAAGTCTTCATCAGCGGTGTCCTTTCGCGCCTAAGCGAGATAGGCGCATTATAGCACCGACGGGGGTGAGCGTGACGGATCGCGCGATTGTCGGTGTCTTTTTCTCCTTCAAACGCTATACTTAGCGGGCTATCCATGAAGCGGTTTTTGTTCGCGCTAAAAGAGAAGTTCAAAAACAAGGTGATCCGCCGCGCCGCGATTTTCCTTGGCCTCATAGCGGGCTTAGTGCTCATCGAATGCACCGCGTTTAACTACCGCGCCTTTCCTAGCCGCGGCGAAGTGGACGCCTATGCTTACGATTCCTCATCGCTTGTGGCCCGCGAGGTGAACAAAACCGGGGAAATCGATGAAGAAGGGAAGGCCATTTGGTCGGTAAAAGGGCGCACGTGGCCCTCTTTCTCGGTGGAGTTCCCCGAAGAAAGGACCGTCAACACCATTTACCTGAACTTGGATTTTGAAAGCGACACCATCTATCGTTTTACGGTAAACGTTTCCGGCATCTACTCCCAAAACGGCAAATCCTTTACCGAATCCGCCGCCCAACCTATGGAGGTCATCCGCGGCGAATCCTATACCAAATACTTCATGCCGCAGTTCAACCACGCGGTGAGGCAAATCAACCTTTCCATCGCCTCCGTGGCCAATTATTCCTATTTTTCTGGGGCGAAATTCCATTTCGGCGGCATCAGTTTCAACGAGAGGATGCCCTTTAATTTCTCCTGGGTAAGGTTGGTCTTTGGGACGATCATCGTCTCCAGCGCGATGTTCTTCGTCTGTCTTTACCGCGACCGTCATCAAGACGATGAGGAATTCAGCCGCGGTGAAAAAAAGCCTAAAAAGAAGATTCCTTGGGCCGAGATTATCCTCTATTCGATACCGATGGTGGCCATCGTGCTCATGTATGCCTTGCACGGGAACTTCGAGCATAAGATCTTTGCCGATACCGGCACTCAGATATCCAAGGAGCTCGTCGATGCCTTCATGCACGGCCACGTCTACCTCGACACGGTCCCGCCCGAACAGCTTTTAGCGCTAGAAAACCCTTATGACACCGCGGCCCGAAGCGGTATCAGTGGCGTGCTTTGGGACCACTTGCTCTACAACGGGAAATACTATTCCTACTATGGCATCGCGCCGGTATTCATGCTCTTTTTGCCCGCGAGACTTATCACGGGCCAATACCTCTATGACGCTTATGGCGTGCTGGTTTTCAGTTTGGTCGGCACCCTTTTCATGTCGCTGAGCTATGAACGATTGATGAGGGTCTGCTTCAAAGACCATCCGGTGCAACCGGTGCTGAAATTCCTCCTCTATGGAATTTTGGTGGTCGGTTGCGGTGTTTTCTTCAATCTGGAACGACCCTATTTCTATGAGGTCGCGACCTCCTCGGCCTTCATGTGCGTCATGATTGGCTTCTACCACGTCGTTTCCTGCGGGCTCATCGTCAAAACGGACGCGAAGCATTTCTATTACCATCTCGTCTTCGGTTCGGTTTGGGGCGCGGTCGCGGTGCTTTGCCGCCCGACGATGGCGCTATATTCCCTTTGCCACGTTATCCTCCTCGCCGTCTTCCTCATCAAGCGGTGGAAAAGCGAGATTGCCACGGCGAAGCAACGGACGCTGTTCCTCGTGGCTTCGCTTGCCCCATACGTCGTCTTCGGCGGTATCCAGTGTGCCTATAACTACATGCGCTTCGGCTCGATTTTGGACTTCGGCATCGAGTATTCCTTGACCATCGCCGACTTCAAGCACATGCCGTTCCATTTCGACAATGTGCTGACTTCGGTTTACAACTTCATGTTCGGCGGGGTGAATTTCAACCCCGCGAACCCTTTCTTCATCCGTGGGAACAACTACCGTTTTGGCTCTGCCTACTATTTCTTCGAGACCTCCTCCACGATCGGTCTTTATACCCGCTTCCCGATTCTGCTATTCATGCTGGCCATCCCCTTCCGCGAAGGCGGGGATTGGAAGCTGCGCTTGGAGCGGTTCTTCACGCGCTGGATCCCTTGCCTGATCTTCCCCTTCGTGCAGGTGGCGATCACCTGGCAAAGCGGATTCGCGACCCGTTATTTCATCGATTTCTCCTGGCCCATGTTCTTCTTTACGCTCTTCTATGTCGCCAGAGAGTACCAGCGTTGCCAAAAAGGCGGCGAGCTCGCTTGGTTCCTTGTCCTTGGCGGGCAACTGTTCCTTGGCGCTCTTTCGACGTTTAACATGTGCATGATCTACGTGCCGAACCTCACCCACCATTATGGGGCGGACATGCACGCCTATACCCGTTTCTATTATTTCTTGTACCGCAATATCCTTTTCTGGAGGTAACCGGTGAAAAACCTGCTTACGAATTCAAGGCGTTATCGCAGGAAGAGAAGTCTGCGTGACTTAAAAACGTGGGCCTTTCGGTTTTGTCTTACGCCTTTTTCGGAGAATTGTCGTCGTCATGGGACAACACCACAATGAAACCGTCCATCACTGGGCGGTTTTTGCTACTATCGATGTATGACGGAGATACAGACATTCCTGTTTGCTAATGCCGATCCGAAATACCGTGATTTCACTTTGCCTTTGATTCCTAACGTCGATGAGAAGACGTTCATCGGGGTGCGGCTTCCGGTTCTTAAGAAATACGCGAAAGAGCTAGACGATAACCAAAGGGAAGAATTCCTGAGCTCCTTGCCCCATCTTTATCACGAAGAGAACATTCTGCACGCGTTCATCCTTTCTAATATCAAGGACTATGGGGAGTTTGTTCGCCGAGTGGATGAGTTCCTTCCTTTCGTCGGCAATTGGTCTGTGTGTGACACGATATGCAATAAGCATTTGAACAAACACAAAACCGAACTGATCAATGAAATCTATAAGTGGCTCAAAAGCAAAGAGGCATATCGCGTCAGGTATGCCGTCAAATGCTTGATGAACTACTACCTTGGAGACGATTTCCTTGAGGAACACCTCCAAAAGGCGGCCGAGGTGAAACTCGATGATTACTACGTGAAAATGATGGTGGCCTGGTACCTCGCTACAGGACTAGCGAAGAACTACGACTCCTTCGTCAAAGCCATCGAAGAACGCAGATTCGATCCCGTGACCCATAACAAAGCCATCCAAAAAGCGGTGGAGTCGTATCGCGTGAGCGAAAATCACAAGGAATACCTCAAGACCCTTAAAGCCAAATAAACGCGCAAGGGCGCGCAAAAGTAAGCGAAGGACGAGTCAAGAAACTTTCCTCTTTCCCGTGGCACGTTTGTGACGCGTATCATGGTAAAGTAGTGGCACAAAGGAGATACCTACCATGAGAGCAGACTTACTAAAAGGCCTAACCGAAGAGCAAATCTCCAAAGTCAAAGCCTGCAAGAGCCAGGCCGAGATTCTGGAACTCGCGAAGAAGGAAGGCGTCCAACTTACCGACGAGCAGCTCGAAGCCGTTTCCGGCGGTGGATGCCTCGACACCAATCCTGGCCCGCATAAAAAACACGAAAGCTGATTTCTAGGCTTGGCCTGAAGGAATTAACCGCCTTCGATGGGCGGTTTTCCTTTCGTTTGCCGATTTCCTCTACGGCGACAAAAAGCTAGACTCTAAAAAAAGGGGTCTCCTATGGCAAGAGTGCGTCGATATTGTGGCAATTACCTTTATGACATCGAAGGTGGTCGTATCCGCGAGTACTGTGGGAACTACTTATACGAAATTAACGGAGATAAAGTCCGCCGCTATTGCGGGAACTATCTCTATGAGATTTGCGGAGATAGAATCCGCGCCTATTGTGGCAATTATCTATTAGAGGTTAATGGCAATAAGATCCGCCGCTATTGTGGCAACTACATCGCCGAAATCGTTGGCAACCGCATTAGGGAATATTGCGGAAACTACCTTTATGAGATCGATGGGCCGCTTTCCCACATGGATTTGATGGCTCTTATCGCCGTCTTGTTTGCCTAGGGCCATACAGCACGTATCATTGAAAAAGAGTCAACGGGGGAGACTAAATGAAAAAGATCTTTCTTGGAATCCTATACCCTTTGCTTGCGATTCCTGGGCTTTTCGGTTTGGCTAGCTGCGGGGAGAAGGTGGACTCCGCGGCGACTTCCTATGGCGAAGTCGAAGCCGAACTCGTCAACTACAAGGACTTCTCCTTGAGCTATTACCCCGAAAAAGGCGGGTATCTCGTCGGCGACTATAGGGGAAGTGCCACCGAAATCATCATCCCCGATGAAGCGACGGGGGAGGACGGGGTGACCGCCCCGGTCGTCGGCGTGAACGATTACGCCTTCTTCCGCCGCCAGGATTTGAAAACGGTCGTCCTTGGCAACAACGTCGTCTCCATCGGGAAATATGCCTTCGCCGAAAGCGGGGTCACCAACCTTCGAATCAGCCGCAGGTTGCTTAGCATCGACGACCATTCCTTCGCCGATTCCTCATTGACCTTTCTCGCCAAAAACAACATCGCCTACCTATCCACCCAGGATAAACCATATTTCATGGCGATTTATTCGGGCGGGATTTGGACGACCAGCGAAAGCAAGTACAAATCCTCGGAAAACAAATACTCGGGTCTTTTGGAATCGAGCTGTCGGTTCATCATCGTCCCCAACGGATTGAACTTTATCTCCGGATACGCCTTCGCCGAATGCACCTCCTGCACGGTCTTCGTCCCTGGCAGCGTCGATGGGGTCGGCGATCGGGCCTTCCATAACCGGTATCAGGACAAAAACAAAAGGTGGTGGGACTCCTATTGCGGCTTCGTCTTCACCGGCAGCATCGAGCAGTGGCTTTGCACCTATCCTTGCGACGCGGGCGGCTTGGACGAATCGAGCAATAAACACCTATATCTCAACGCGAGTCTTAATGAAACGACCGACGTCGTCATACCCAATTCCATCACCTCCATTCCCGACTACGCCTTCTATCGTTTCACCAACATCAAGAGCTTCACCCTTTCCGACAACCTGACCAAAACCGGGGATTACGCGTTCACCATGAGCAACGACCCGGTGAACAACGTAGAAGATTTGAATCTATTCGAAGACGAAGAGCTCTTCTATTTGCCTAGCCACAGTAACCCCCATTGCCTTTTGCAAAGGGTAGGGGACAGGAAGCTAGAGTCCTATTCGATCCATCCCGATTGCCAGCACATCGGTCCTTTGGCGTTCAGGTCCTGCTCCTCCATGAAGGAACTCGTTGGATCCGAGTCGCTAAGAAGCGTCGGAAGCCGGGCCTTCTATGGATGCAGTAGCCTTACGTCCGCCGACTTCCAAAGCGACCTATACCATGTCGGGAAGGAGGCGTTCCTTGGGTGCGTCAGCCTCGAATCCGCCCGCATGGTCACCAAGGAAGTCGGAGATTCCGTTTTCAAGGACTGCAAATCCCTGAAGGGCTTGGTGGTCTCAGGCGATTCCGCCTCTGGGCTCTGCGGGCAAGTGGCGGGGTCCATCACCTGGGCGAAGGTCGTCGAAGGAACCGAAGCGCTTAGGTCGGAGTTTTTCCGCGGTTGTTCCTCGCTGAATTCGGTCACCCTTCCTTCGACGCTTAAAAAGATTTGGGATAGGGCCTTCTACAATTGCAAATCCCTGACCTCGGTCGTCATCCCAGCTTCAGTGGAATACATGGGGGACTACGTGTTTTGGGGATCCGGAATGAAGACTATTTATTGCGAGGCCCCAAAAGAACCGTCCGGATGGTACAGAAACGAATTCCATTCTTGGGACGAAAGGCTCCCGTCCGGATGCAAGGTCGTCTGGGGATATAAGGGATAAGGGCTGTCTTGGTTGCGCAAACACAAATGCGCAGATAAAATGACGGCATGAACGAACTAAGACAAAAAAGGAAAGAACTCGGTCTCACGCAAGCCCAAGCCGCGGCGGCCTGCCACGTTTCCCGTAGGACCTACCAAACCTATGAGGAGAATCGGATCCTCAACGAAACCTATGAGGAACTTTTGTCGAAGCTCAATGAAATGGGCGTGATGGATGGTAGCAGCTACATCCCCAATCCCAAATTCATAAAAAAGATCTGTCGGGAAGTCCTTTCCGCGTATCCCGAGGTGGAATGCGCCTATCTTTTCGGCAGTTATGCCAGGGGAGAGGCAACGGGGAAAAGCGATATCGATATCCTTGTTGTTTGCCCCCCAATGGGCATGCGGCTATATGAAATCGGCCCGATTTTGGAGGAGCACCTTCACAAAAACGTTGATTTGCACACCCATCGTCAATTGCTCAGCGACGAAGCCTTCCTTGCCGAGATACTGAAGGACGGAATCAAGATTTACGGGAAATAGATCTCGCACAACCTGTTTTTTCCTTGCGCTTAATGCACGCTCACATACAATACGCGAGGAGGTTTTCTATGTACTCAGAATTTCTATCCTCCCGTCATGATGCCTGTAAAGCCTTGGTGGAACGCCTGAAAAAGCGCTATCCCTATGTCTCCATCCTTGGCAAGCACGTCAGCGGGAAGCAAATCGCCGTCACGACCTTCAACACCTCCGTCTCCGACACCATGGAACGGCAGTGCGGCTTCGTCGTGAAACTCTATAATGGCAAAACCTATGCCGAATATTCCTTCTCCGACATCGATGAAAACGGCCTCGACGAATTGGAAAAGGAAATCATCGCCAAGACCACGTTCCCCGATGCCCTTTTGGACAACCACGTCCCCCTCGCCGCGATGCCCGATGAGCCGCTCGTCAAATCCTTTTTCCGCCCCGTGGAGGGTAAGATTCCGACTAGCGACGAGGCCATCGCCTCGCTTAGCGCCCTAAAGGACGAAATCCAAAAGCAAGACGAGCGCATCATCCAAGCGATCGCCGCCTTTTCCTATTACGAGACTTCGGCCATGTTCATTTCCCCTAACCGTGACCTCGACCAAAACTACACCTGGATGGGTGTGATGGTCGCCGCGGTGGCCCGCGAAGGAAACGAAGTCAGGCAAAACCGCTACTTCGCCGGAGGCAATAACCCCGCCGCATGCTTTGAGCAAGTCAAGAAGCACATCCCGGAAATGACTGAGATCGCCTTGGCCCTCCTTAAGGCCGAGCCAATCGAGCCTGGCGTCTATGACATCATCACCGAGCCTTCCATCACGGGGCTCATCGCCCATGAGGCTTTCGGGCATGGCGTCGAGATGGATATGTTCGTCAAAAACCGTGCAAAAAGCCGGGAATATTTAGGAAAACCTGTCGCCTCGCCCCTAGTGGAGATGCATGATGGCGCGGCCGCGACCTATTCCTGCGCCTCCTATTTCTTCGACGATGACGGCGTGCTCGCCCACGATACCCTCATCATCAAAGACGGCATCTTGCAAACCGGCATTTCCGATGCGGTGTCGGCGATGCAACTTGGCACCGAACCCACCGGTAACGGCAGGAGGGAATCGACCAAGCGCAAGGCCTATACCCGTATGACCAACACCTTCTTTGTGCCAAGGGATTCCAGCGTCGAGGAGATGATCGCCTCCGTCAAACACGGATACATGCTCTCCCAGACCGATAACGGTATGGAGGATCCTAAGAACTGGAACATCCAATGCGTCTGCTCCTACGGCAGGGAAATCAAAGACGGCAAGTTCACGGGCCGCATCGTGGCCCCGGTCGTCATGTCGGGCTATGTCCCCGATTTGCTGATGTCCATCTCCATGGTCTCGAAGGATTTCGAGGTCATTGGAGCCGGCCATTGCGGCAAAGGATATAAGGAATGGGTCACCGTCTCCGATGGAGGCCCCTATCTGAAAGCGAGGTGCAAATTAGGCTAATGGAAGCTTTATATAACGCGCTTAGGAAGAATCCTAACATCGCCGCGTGGAAGGTGAACGTGAACCACAGGGAGACCTGCGAGCTCTTCTACGTGCAAAAGAAAGTCGAAACCGTCCGCGCGACGGAGACGGTCGACTACACCGTCACGATCTACGTCGACAAAGGGGAGGCCCGCGGCCAATCCACCTTCGCGGTCTATCCCTATATGGGCGAGAAGGAAATCGAACGCCTCATCGAGGAGAACGTCTTCGCCGCCTCCTTCGCTCTCAATAAGTTCTACGAAATCCCCGAACCCGAGCCCTTTGAGGCGCCTAAGCCCTCTGGCAATCTTGCCGATAAGCCTTTCGCGGAGACGATTAAGGAAATCGGCGAGGCCATCATGAAGGCCAACGTCGTCCCTAACGCCTCCCTTTCGGCCACCGAGATCTTCCTCAACAAAAACCAAAAGGAAGTCCATAACAGCAAAGGGGTGGACGTTAGCTTCGTCACCTATGAATGCAAGATCGAGACGATTCCTAACTACGTCCACGAGAAAGAGGAAGTGGAGATCTACCAGCCCATTTCCTTCTCCCTTTTTAACCCCGAGGAGCTGACCGCGAAAATCGCGGAGGCCATTTCGGTGGTCAAGGATAGGGCCGAGGCGATCAAGATGCCCGATGTGGGTTCCATCCCCGTCATCATCGACGATGAGGAATCCGTGGCCCAGTTCTTCTACACGATCGCCGATGATCTCAACTATCAAGCGGCCTATACCCATTCGAATTTGTTCGAAATCGGACAGAATCTGCAAGAAGGCGGAGACGGCGACCCCCTCACGATCGAGTTCAAGTCCATCGTCGACGGGGCGATCAATTCAAGCCCGATCGACGGCGATGGCGTCGTCCTCAAACCCGTGACCGTCATCGATGCCGGCGTGACGAAGTCCCGCTTCGGCTCCTACCGTTTTGGCTACTACCTAGGCGAGAAACACCCTACCGGTCAGCCCGCCGTTTTGACGGCCGCCCCCGGCACCCTCGACGAAAAGGAAATCGCCAAAGCCCCGTATCTACGTTGCGTGCGTTTCTCTGGCATTCAAACCGATTTGGAGAACAACTTCTTCGGCGGCGAGGTGCGACTAGGCTACTACTTCGACGGGAAGAAGGAGATTCCGGTGACAGGCTTCTCGATCCAAGGCGATTACAAAGCCGCGATCAAGTCGATGAGGCTCTCCAAGAAAAAGTCGACCTACGACTTCTATCAAGGACCGAAGTTCATCTACATCCCCGACGTCAAAGTCCATTGATAATCGCCCCTCAAATGAGGGGCTTTTCTTACGCTTACATTGAGTGAGGTTTGCTTCCCTTTGTGCTATGGTTTTGGCTAGGAACCATAAGGTTGGAGGCAGTTATGAAGGAAAGAGTCTTCCAGGTCATTCGCTGGGCCGGCACGGTCTTGGCGTTTTTCAACGCGTTGATGTTCTTCGCGATGAGGCCTTGCTGGAGCGGCATCAGCTCCACGCTTGGTTATAAGGGAGGCAGCAACACCTTTCTTTATTTCCTGCCCGTCTTCATCTGCGTTTTGCTTTTCGTCGAGCTCCTTGCCGATTTGATCCTGAAGAAAATCTTCAAGAAGAATTGGCTGCAGATCATGTTCCTAGCCATCTCGCTTGTTTTCTTTGCGGCCATCATGGTGATCATCGCCCTTGGCGCGATCGATTACATGCGATTCGTATGGCCTAAGTTCTGGGTAGCGGTGGGGGTGCTCGCCGTCTTGATTGCCCTCTATCTCCTCCTTTTCGTCTATCCGAAAACCGTGTTGAAGGACAACAAATGGTTCAAGTTTGGAACCATCGGGGTCGCTAGCGCGGTGGCGGTTGGACTACTTGTGAACTTCACGGTCAATTGGTTTGTGATCAAACCCGTCGTCTACGCGGTCGAGGACAAATACCAAATCGTCTTCTCCACCAACGCGGAGTCCACGGGTTGGGTCGAGATCGGCGGGAAGAAGTATTACGACCTTTATAACGGCACGGCGAAAACCTTCACCAAGATCCATAAGGTCGAGGTGCCGATGAGTGTCCTTGACGAGGCTAAGCAATATACGGTCCATTCGCAGAAGACAATCTACGCAGGACCTTTTGGCGGATTCCTTGGACGCGATATCAGCGAGAAGGTCTCCTTTAGGCCCGTCGATAGCAGCGATGGCATCCAATACCTTTCCTTCTCCGACGTCCACATGAATGACGCGCGGACCTTCGAGACCGCTAGCCACGCGGGGAACTACGATTTTCTCTTCCTTCTAGGCGACATCATCTCCGACGTGGAGACCTTCGATGACGCTAACTTCAATAACCAGGTCGCCTATGGCATCACCAAAGGGCAGATGCCCGTGGTTTACGCTAGGGGCAACCACGATGTGAAGGGCAGGTATTCGCAAGAACTCCATAAGTTTGTCGGGGCCAAAGGCGAGAGGTTCTATTACAACTTCTATTTCAAAGACGTCTATGGACTGGTCCTGGATTTAGGCGAGGACCATGACGACGATTGGTGGGAATATTACGGAACCGCCAATTTCGAGGAATATAGGCAAGAGCAAATCGCCTTCCTCAAAGACGAAATCGCCAAAGAGGATTACGAAGCCTATCCCTATCGCGTCGTTGCCTCGCATATCCCCATTCCCTTCGTGAATTACCGTCATAACTACGAGAACACGAAGAAGGAGATGACCGCTCTTCTCAACCAGATGGATTTCCATATGTCCGTCTGCGGCCATCAGCATCAACTCATGATCTTCGAGCCCGGGCTAGTCACCCCCGAGACCTCGCCTCTTACCTATAACTCGAGCTACAAGAAGGGGACCTACAACGGGTATTTGACCGACTTCAACTTCCCGACCTTCATGGTTTCTAAGCCCGGCCTTACCTTTGGCGACCCCACCAACTTGTCTGGGGCCAAGAGCCATATCGGCCTCTATGTGAACGTGGACCTCGCTGGGAAGAAGGAGACTTGCTATTACCTCAATAGCCGCGGCGAGAAAGTCGACACGATGAACATGTTCTTTGATAAGGCTTATGGTCAGCAGATCGTGATTGACCTAACCACCAAGAAGTTCGCGTAAGCAAAGATCCAACCTCCCTAAGAAAGAGACTTTCGCAGGGAGGTTTTCTTTTAGGGAAAAATACTGGAAAAACCCATTGACATCGGCTTGCGGAATTCCATAATTTTCGGGTATTTCGTTGGCACGGCCGTCCAACGAACGCGATTCACGAATGGCAATGACGTGAAACGCTTTGATAGCCTTCTTGGTCGCTACGCCATCGGGCTGCTTTTTTGTTTTTGGAGGCAATTTTATGAGCAAATTCATCTTCGTCACGGGCGGTGTGGTCTCCGGGTTGGGGAAGGGAATCACCGCGGCTAGCCTTGGCCGTCTTCTTAAGGCCAGGGGACTGAAGGTCGCCTCGCAGAAACTCGATCCCTACATCAACGTCGACCCCGGCACGATGTCCCCGTACCAACACGGCGAGGTCTACGTCACCGAGGACGGCGCGGAGACCGATTTGGACCTCGGCCATTACGAAAGGTTTATCGACGAGGACCTCAATCGTTACTCGAACCTAACGACCGGCAAGGTCTATTGGAACGTCCTCAACAAGGAGAGAAGGGGAGAATACCTTGGGAAGACCGTGCAGGTCATCCCCCACATCACCAACGAGATCAAGAAGTTCATCTACGCGGCGAAAAGCCATGGCAATCCCGATGTCCTCATCTGCGAGATCGGCGGCACCGTCGGCGACATTGAAAGCCAGCCCTTCCTGGAGGCGGTCCGTCAAATCGGCTTGGAAGTGGGGAAGGGAAACGCCTTATTCATCCACGTCACCTTGATCCCGTATTTGGAATGCAGTAAGGAGCATAAGAGCAAGCCGACCCAGCATTCGGTCAAGATGTTGCAGGGGTTAGGCATCAACCCCGACATCCTGGTTTTGCGTTGCCATCGAAGGCTAGAGAAGGATCTATTTGGTAAATTGGCCTTGTTTTGCAACATCAAGGAGGACTGCATCATCGAAAACCGCACCCTCCCCGTCCTTTACGAAGCTCCGTTGATGCTTGAGAAGCAGCGTCTGGGCGACATTGTCTGCCGCGAACTAGGGCTGCCAAGCAAAGCCCCCGATTTGGCCCAATGGGTGGACCTAGTCGATAGCATCAAACATCTCCATCGCTCGGTCACCATCGGTCTCGTCGGGAAATACGTCAAACTCCACGACGCCTACCTTTCGGTGGTGGAGGCCCTGTCCCATGCGGGGTTCCGTCTTGGGGCTAAGGTCAAAATCAAATGGATCGACAGCGAGACCATCGTAGAGGATAACGTCGCCAAGAAGCTCGAGGGATGCGATGGCATCATCGTCCCTGGTGGATTCGGGGACCGCGGCATTGAGGGGATGATCGAAACCGCGCGTTATTGCAGAGAAAACGACGTTCCTTATTTAGGCATCTGCCTTGGCATGCAAATCGCCGTCATCGAGTTCGCCCGTCACGTCTGCGGATTGGAAAACGCGAACTCCAGGGAATTCAATCCCGATTCCCCATATAAGGTCATCGATTTCCTGCCCGAGCAAAACGACGGGACCGACAAAGGCGGGACGTTAAGGTTAGGCCGTTATGAATGCCACCTGAAAGAAGGGACGGTCATAAAGAAACAATATGGGGAAAGCGACATCTCCGAGAGGCACCGCCACCGTTATGAATTCAACAACGATTTCAGGGACGCCTTGGAGAAGGGCGGCCTCATCATCAGCGGCACCTCTCCTAACGGCTACATCGTGGAGACGGTCGAAACGAAGAACGACTATTTCGTCGGGGTGCAGTTCCATCCCGAATTCAAGTCGAGGCCTAACCGCCCTCACCCCCTCTTCCTAGGACTGGTTGAACACTCGCTTAGGAAAGCGGGAAAATAAGTTGATGGCAAGCTCCAACGAATATCTCTATTACGTCCTCGACCTTTGTAGGAAGGTGCCAGACGTCTCTTACAAGAAGATGATGGGCGAGTATCTGCTGTACCAAGGGAACGTGCTTTTCGGCGGGGTTTACGATAACCGCTTCCTCGTGAAGAAGACCGAATCTTCCTCCGCCTTAGAGGCTAGAGAAGTGATTCCCTATCCTGGCGCCAAGCCGATGGTCCTCATTGATATCGAAAACGCCGACGAGATCAAAGACATCGTCGAAGCCGCCGTCGCTGATTTATCAAAATAAAAGGGTTTTGCAGGATTTCTTCTTCAAAAACCCATGATTTGCGGCAATTCTTTCGTGAAGATGGACTCGGCTCCGCTGCGCTCAACCATCTCACAAAGCTCTTCCAATAGGTCGTAACTATCGCCGAACTCGAAATCGTATCCATGGGAAACGAAGACGAAGAGTTCGGCTTTTTCGTCCTCAAGGAAACGGGGGAAGAGTTCGAGGGCTTCTTTCACGTTCAAAGAGGTGATTTTGATGTGGTAGGGGTCGATTGGGAAACGGAAAGAAGGATCGATTTCGGATACGCGGATCGCGGTGAACCCCCCGATGGCTTTGATGCGGTTGATGCAGCGGTCGTCGAAATCCTCGAAAGGGAAGGCGAAGGAAGAAACGGGCTTGTTGAAAATTCGTTCTAGGTTCTTCTTGTCCACGCCGACCTCGTAGCCGATATGGTCATCATTGCAGCCGGTGAGGTGAGGATGGGTAAGGGAATGGCTTGCAACCTCATGCCCCTCATAAAGGGAAAGCGAATTAGGAAGAGAAAGCCTTCTGACGGGGCGGCCATCGTCAAACCAAACGAAATCGTCGAGGCCGCTATTGAGGTTGAAGGTGCCCTTGATGTGGTGACGGTTCAAAATCGCGATGACCTTCTCGTCATAGATCGTCCCGTCATCGATGGAGAGGATGAAGTATTTCATGCGTTTCATTATGAATGAGTTTGGATGTTTGAAATCAATCGATCGACTTAAGACAAAGGATCTCGTTCCGACGAGGCGATCGCCTTGGCTTCTTCCTTGGCTTCCTTTTTCGCGTCGACCACGCCAGAGAGGACGATGGAGGCCACGATGATGAGGCCGCCCACGACGACGTTCCAGGAGAAGGGCTCCATGAGTAAAGACATGCTAAGTGAGGTCGCGATGACCGCGGACATCGGATTGAGGACCGCGCAGGTGACCGCCGAGACGTTTTTGATGGAGGCCGTGCGGAGCAACCAGCACGCGACCGTGCAAAACAAAGCCAAGAACAACGTCAAAAGGATGTTCTCCACTTCCCAAGAGAAAGTGAGGTTAGGTTCAAATGGCAAAGCATAAGCAAAGCAAAGGGCCGTGGTGATGAGGAGTTGGAAGAAAACGTAGACGTAAGGATCCTTGTCTTTGACGAAGACTTTGGTGAAGGCGATGTTGACCCCAAAGAGGGCTCCCCCGATCGCGGAGAAGATGTCGCCTCGAGAAGGGGAGGTGAACATCGCCGAGAAATCGAGGCCGTTGCCGCATAAGACGAAGGCGCCGACCAAACAACCGATTGAGGCCACCACGCTTAATAGGCTTGGCTTTTTCAGGGTAAAGGCGAACATGGCGATCGGGACCGTAATCACCGAGAAGCTTTCTAAGAATGTGTTCTTGGATAAGCTCGTGTCGCCAAGTCCGATGAATTGGAATAGATAGGCGCCACCCATGACGAGACCGGCGGGAAGGCATACCCAATATCCCTTTGTGATCTTCTTAAACTTCCCCGTGAAGAGCAAAACAAGGCCAAGGAGCACGACCGAGATAAGGCAGCGGACCGCGATGAGCAAAGCGGGGGAGTCGTAACCTTTGTTCATCAGGTGCTTGCTAACAAGCGGGGTGAGGCCCCAAAGGACAACGCAAAGAATCATCCCTAGTAGCGATAGTCTGCGGACCTTCTTCTTATCCATAGCGGAATCAATGATACGCTTATATGTACCCCCTATGGAACGCTAGCGGGCAGTTGCGTGCGAGTGTGCTAGAATAAGGCCCGCATGAGCTCCGCCGCAAAAGCGTTCCAATCTTTCTGCGAAAAGCCCTGGGTCAAAAAGGTCCTATCTTTTTTGAAGGCCTCCCTCCCATTTCTATTGATGCTCGCGGCTAGCTTTTTGCCATTTGTCGTTTGGTTCAAAAACCCGCAGTTCATCACTTCTGGAGACGACATCACCTGGCACCGCGCCTATGTCTACGATTTGGTCTATGGTTGGCGGAACGGGTTCAATGGCATCTCGACGGGCCACATTCTCCTGGGGAACCTTGGCTACAACATCTATACGTTCTACGCCCCGATGAGCCATTATGCCGTCGGCACCCTTTCCTTCATGGGGATGAGGATCATCGACGCTTGGAAATTTGTTTCCATTCTTAGCGTTTTCCTTTCTGGCGTCTGGACCTATAAGCTCGCTCTCCTTTTCACCAAAGACAAAGGAATCGCCATCGCTTTGGGGCTTGCCTACATCTTCAGTCCCTATAGGATTTATTGCTTCCTTTATCGCGCGGCCTTTTCCGAAGCCTTTGCTCAGGCCTTCATCCCTCTTCTTTTGCTAGGGGTATTCAAAATCCTCAAAGAAGAAACCCCAAAAGTTTCGGGGTATCTAGCAGCGATCGCCGGTGGGGCCTGTCTTATTTTGTCTCACCCTTTCACCGCGCTTGTTTCGGGCATTTTGGCGGTGCTCATGATCCTCGCCAACGCCAAAAACGTCATCAGGATTGCAAAGCAAAAGATCACCTGGGCCTATTTGCCAATCTCGTTGGTTTTGCTTGGGTCAATCGTCGCTTTCTACATGATTCCGATGCAACAAGCCCTAAGCACCGGCTATTACAGGATGTCCGATGAGGTCGCCGTTTGGACCGACGTCGATCAACTTGTCAGGGCCATCGCAAATACCCCCCAATTCGCTGGTTATCTAAATCCCGCCTGGTTGCAGACCTATACAGGCACATATCCTGGCGAAACCGCGGCCAGCTGGGCTTGGGACATCGGCATTTATCTATTTGCCGCTGCGACCGCCATCAGCGTGCTTTCCATCATGAGGAAAAAAGGGAAAAGGGAACTTGGCCTAGCGATTGCCACCATCATCTCCTTGGCACCCGCCTTGATCTTGACCCGCGAGGAAATGCTTTTCGCCGTGCCTCTATTTACAATCGCCATGGTGCTTTTCACCCTAACGGAAGACCATAAGGAAGCGGAATGCTTCTCGCTTAAGAAGGAACTTCTTTCCGAAGCGAGAAACCCTGAAATTTATGTGCTCCTCATCGCGATGGTGGTTTGCTTTCTCTATCTCTATGTCCCCTTCATGTGGCAATACTCGCCTTCGGTTCTGCGCAAAGCGCAGTTCCCGTTCCGCTTCTGGGGCGTTCTCAACTTCATCTTGGTTTTGATCGCTTTGCTCGTGGCCAGGAGGTTTGCTCATTTCAAGGCGACCAAATACGTGGTCCTTGTCTCAGCCGTGCTTTGGTATGCCCTTTGCATGGGGCCGGTTATTAAGCGAACCGTTTATTACAACCATGGCGGCAACGCGGGAGAGCCCGACACCGCGTTCGTCATGAGCTTGACCCGCATTGGCGTAATGAACGAATACATGCCCCGCGTCTTCTATGACACCGGGTATACCTCCAAGTATTCGAACTCCCTTTATTACACGATTCGTAACGAGGTCGTCTATTCCCATAAATGGCAGTTTGGAGCGGACCAGTATTTGACCCCTGCCTTCCTTGAGGGGAGCGGAACCGCCACGATTACCTCCCTCAATAGCCCTAACGGGATTTTCGAGGTAAGCGTGAGCAGCGAATCGGCTTTGGTGCAACTACCTCAGTTCTATTACGACGGATACGTGGCAAGCCTAAGCGGATCTTCCACCGGAAACGTGAACGGCGAATACGTCGATGGCCTCGTCTGCTTCCGTCTTAGTAAAGGAACCTACACGATGAACGTGTCCTACGTTGGCCCGCAATCCTATCGCGTCCTTCGTCCCTTCTTTTATGTCGGCGTCGCCGGGACCTTCGTGTTTGGCCTGACCGCATATTTCCTTCCCAAAATCATCGCAAAGAAAAAAGGAAAGGATGAAGAGCCCGAACCTCAAAAAGAGCCCGAAACTGCGGAAATCCCCGCAAATTAGGCTTGATTTATCCAAAAAATGAAGGAAAACCGCATTGGAAGCGCTGATGCGGTTATTCTTTTTCGTCGAGCTTTAGATAATCGTAAACGACGTCGACTTTCTCAAATCCGAGCTTGTAATAAAGCTCTTTTGGTGTGTCGTCTTCGGAAGCGTGAAGATAGATGGGGCAAGCGTAGTAATTCGCGATCGTTTTGATGAGGTTGGAGGCCACGTAACTGTTACGGTACTCCTTGATGACGAGAAGCCCGTCGATGCAGACCACGTCATGGTCGAAATAGGAATAGCAGTAGCCGATGATCTTCTCTTTGTCGTAAACCGCCCAAGCATCGAGGCCGTTCCCGCCTTCTTTGATTTTGCCTAGGTCGCGTAGCCAGCGCCTTTCGCAAAAGCTTTCGCCATATTCGGGTCCGTAATATTCCTTCTCGGTTTTGATTAAGTCGACGAATAGCTCTGGGTGTTCGCTGCCTCTTTTGTAGGTTACGAAATCTAGGGGAGGGACATCGAAGGAAAGGTAGTCTTCTTTGGCGAGGGTGAGGAGGGCCTCTTCCTCAAATCCGGCTCCGCAAAGGTAGAGGCTCTTTTTATGGCAGGAAATCTTGATGAAGTCTTCGCCTCTTTCCGCCTTGATCCTTTTGATGACTTCGAGGTCATCTTCGGTTACGCGAACGGGGAATTCGCTGAAGTTATGGTCGTACATATCTCTCAACTTATCGTCAAAGTAACGGGGGAAGGGGATGCCCTCGTAACGTTTGCAGTAGAGGTCGATATAAGAGCGCTCGGAGAGGGCGATGCTCTCTTTTGTTGCTTCGGATATGGCGTTTCCCATACGAAGGTAGTCTACCTTTTCCTTACCGAAGGACAACCATATCCTCCGCTTGGCTTGTCCTTCTATGCGAAGCTCGGCTATAATAGCCGCCATGGTCACCTTGCTTGGAACTAGCGACATCATCGGCATCATCGTCACAATCGCCTTGATTGCCATCACCCTCGCGGTTTGCGTCCATCTTTATGGGCTTAAGGGCAAGGCCGCCGAAGAAGAAAAGCCCTCCGATGAGGAGTAAATAGAAACGCGTTGTTTCTTTGCGTTAATCGCAAAGATATAATTTTGCTATGCCAGTTCGCAGCAACAAACCCCACAAGTCCGGTGCCACGATGAGCGATGCGCTCAAAAAGATGCGTATCTTCTCGCTTTTCTTCGTGTTCATCGAAGTCGGTTTGCTTGTAGCGCTCATCGTCTGCTATTTCCACGACATCCCGACCGGCTTCCACGATTTGATCAAAGACACCCACTGGATCATCGTCGCTTCGGGCATCCTCGCCTCCAACGCTTTGTTTGTTTGGTTCACCGAACTCCACATCTCCTCCATCCGCCAGAAAAGCGACCTAGAAGCCGCCTCCATCATCGGCTCCGACGTCCAGGAAGCCTATAACTTCGGTCAGATCGGCTTGGTGGTCACCGACGAGAACAACATCGTCATGTGGGACAACAACCTCTTCAAGGACCGCCAGATCGACATCCTCGACACCGACATCTTCGAATGGAGGCCCGCCTTGAAGGATTTGCAAAACGCCCCCTCCGACATGGTCGTCAAAATCGAGGCCAATGGGCGCAACTACGAGGTCAGGTTCCTCGCCGACGCCAACCTCTACATCTTCAAAGACACTTCCGACTACGAATCCATCTTCGCCTATTCTAGAGAACAAGCGACCGTCGTCGGGCAGATCATCATCGATAACTACAGCGATATCGCCGGTAAAACCGAAGACGACAACAACGACCTCGTATCCAAGGTCAGGGGTGTCATCTTCGAATACGCGAAAGAACACGGCGTCCTCCTCCGTCGTTACCGTAACGACTCCTACTTCGCCATCTGCAACTTCTCGTCCTTGGAAAAGATGGAAAAGGAAGGGTTCACCATCCTTGAGAAGGTGCGCGCCCTAGGCAAAGGACAAAACGTCATCCCGACCCTATCGATCGGTTTTGCCCACGACTTCCCTGACGTCAACAAACTGAACGAAATGGCCTCTAACGGCATCGACATCGCGGTCTCTCGTGGTGGTGACCAAGCCGTCGTTTCCCGTTATGGCGAGGACTTGAAGTTCTTCGGTGGTAAGACCGCCGCGGTCGAGAACACCTCCCGCGTTCAGTTCCGTTCCGTCGCCGACTCCATCATCGGCCTTATCAAAGGTTCTTCTAACATCATCGTCTCCGGCCATACCGACATGGACATGGACGCGCTTGGCGCTTGCCTTGGCATCATGGCCATCTGCGATTGGTGCGAGAAACCCTGCCAAATCGTCTACGATCCCCGCCTCACCGAGAAGAAGACCCGTTACGCGTTCCAAGGCTCTTTCAGCAAAGCCGAGTTCGAACACATGACGATCACCCCCAAGGAAGCCGAGGAAAAGATCAAGCCGACCACTTTGATGATCGTCGTCGACGTCTCGGTCCCCGAACTCGTCATGGGCGCCAAAGCGCTGGAAAAAGCCGCCAAGACCATCGTCATCGACCATCACCGCCGCGGCGCCTCCTTCGTCGACAAGCCGGTTCTTACCTATGTTGACCCCTCTGCTTCGTCGGCCTCGGAAATCGTCGCCGAATTCATCCATTACGCGACCGCGAACCCGCGCATTGAGATGTCGCCGGTCTTCGCGACCCTCATGCTCTCCGGCATGTTCCTCGACACGAACTTCTTCAAAGCCAAATCCACGGGTATCCGTTCCTTCGAAGCGGCTGAAATCCTTAAGGAATTTGGCGCGGACAACCAGAAGGCGGACGATTACCTCAAGGACGACTACGAGGAATACGCGCTTGTCACCGACATCGTCTCCACGGCGAAGACTCCTTATACCGGCATCGTCTATTGCGTGTCCAATGAAAGGAACATCGTCGAAAGGGCCACCTTATCTAAGGTTGCCAACCAACTATTGCAACTTAAGGGCGTCAACGCCTGCTTCGTCATCGGCAAAGTCACCGAGCACGAAATCAGGGTGTCCGCCAGAAGCAACGGCACGGTCAACGTCCAGCTCCTTTGCGAGAAGCTAGGAGGTGGCGGCCACTTCGCGATGGCTGCGGCCAGCTTCAATAACGGCACCACCGCCCTTGTCGAGAGCCGCTTGCTCGACACTTTGGATACTTATCTTAACCAAGCTAAAGCGGATATTGGAGGAAGCAAAGAATGAAAGTCATCTTAACCGCCGATGTGAAAAAACTCGGCAAAAAAGGCGAAACCGTGACCGTTTCCGACGGTTATGGCGCCAACTACCTCATCCCCAAAGGACTCGCCAAACTCTCCACCGAGGCCAACCAGAGGGAACTTGCCAAGGACAACGCCGCCGAAGCGGCCAGGCAAAAAGAACTCAAGGCCGAGGCGGAGGAAATTGCCAAGCGCCTAGAGCACATCAACGTCGAATTCCAAGCTAAGGTTGGTTCCGACGGAAGGATGTTTGGTTCCATCTCCCCCAAGGAAATCGAGCAAGGTCTATTCGAGCAGTGGGGCATCCGCATCGACAAGAGGAAATTCGTCGACAAATACCCGGCGAATGCCCTTGGTTTCACGAGGCTTAAAATCGAACTCTACAAGGGTTCTGAAGGCCAGGTCATCGGCACCGTTAACGTCCACATCACGGAGGCAAAATAATGCCCTCCTACGTCTCTCTTCCCGCTAACCTCGAGGCCGAAAAGGTCGTTTTGGGCGCGATGATGATCTCTTCCATCGCGGCCGACACCGCTTTAGGCTCCCTTAGGGAAGAGGACTTTTCCGCCGCCGACGAACGCAACCGTTTCATCTTCCGCGCCTGCGCCGAACTCCACGACCAGCACAAGCCGATCGACCCGCAAACCGTCATCGACATGCTGGTGAATCTGAAGCTTGAAAAAGCGGCCGGTGGCAATAACTACATCTACGAACTGATCAACGGGGTCATCAATCCCGATAATATCGACCTCTACATTGAGATGGTCCATGAGCAATCCGTCTTAAGGCAATTGCTCCTTGCGATGGCGGATATCCAAGAGGAGTATGCCAAAGGCGTCTCTGACATCGGTCAATTCATCAACGATTCCAACGACCGCATCGCCCTCATCGCGCAAAAGCGCACCGTGCAGGGCATGAAAGCGGCGGGGGAAGTGGCCCGCAAAGTCGCGGATGATTTCCAACAGCAAAGAGCCGACTCCAAAGGCCTAACGGGCATTACCTCTGGGTATCGTGAAATCGACAAGTTGACCCACGGCTGGCAAAAAGGCGACATGATCGTCGTCGCCGCCCGCCCCTCCATGGGTAAGACCGCCCTTGGCATGAACTTCGCCTATAACGCGGCCTATATGGGCAAGAAGCCCGTTGCCTTCTTCTCCCTTGAAATGAGCGCCGAACTCATCATGAAGAGGCTCATCTCCGCCCGTTCCTCGGTTAATAACGATTCCATCCAAACTGGTATCTTCGGCGCCCATGATCGCGTCAAGATTGCCAAAGCCATCGATGAGATCTCCAAAGCTAAGCTTTATATCGACGATACCCCGAATTCAACTCTGGGTGACATCGTTGCGAAGGCAAAGAAACTCAAAAACCGCGAGCCGGAACTCGGCCTCGTCGTCATCGACTACCTTGGCCGTATCCGCCAAGGCGGAAAGGTCGAATCCCGTCAGCAGGAAGTCTCCTATATTTCGGGTGAGCTGAAGACCCTGGCCCGTAACCTTCAGGTTCCCGTCATCGTCCTTTGCCAACTTAACCGTGGCGTCGAGAAATCCGACACCAAGATCCCGCAGCTTTCCGACCTTCGCGAATCGGGCTCCATCGAGCAAGACGCCGACCTCGTATTGCTTTTACATCGCCCTGACTACTACAGCACCATGGGCCAACGTTCCTTTAGGAAGAAGAATCAGCAAAACGGGGAAGAACAGCCTCAGCAGCCCCAGATGAGCGAAGAGGAAAAGGCCAAAACGGGCGATATGTCCGCGATGGATATTTACGTCGGCAAGAACCGTAACGGTAAAACCGGAAAGGTCACCTTGCAGTTCCAGAAAGCCTATTCCCGTTTTGACGATCCCTCGCCCGCCTATCTAGAAAAGCAGGCGGCCCTGCAAGCCAAATACTTGGCTGACCTGGACGAAGACTGATGAAAATCGTGTTCGTCTCCTCGGGGTCAAAGGGCAATGCGACCCTCATCGCCCATGAGGAAGGCCTCATTCAAATCGATATGGGCGTCCCCAAAAAGGAAGTCGCCCAAGGACTTAAAATCCTCGATAGGAAATTGGAAGACATCCAAGGCGTTTTCATTACCCACGAACATAGCGACCACATCGGGGGTTTAGCCACATATCATGGCAGGATTCCCCTTTACGCTTCCGAAGGCACGCTCCCTAAGGAAGATATATCCTGCGTCCTTAATCCTGGGGTTGGGGTGGATATCGCCCCCTTCATGGTGTTTCCTTTCTCGGCGAGCCATGACGCGAATAACCCCGTGAACTATGTGATTTATGCCGGTAAGGAAAAACTAGGTTATGTCACCGACACGGGACTCATCTATGAAGACAATCTTCCATTACTAAAAAACTGCGACTACTACCTCTTTGAATCTAACCACGACTACAAGATGCTCCTAAAGTCCTCCAGGCCTTTAGCCCTTAAGCGCAGGATCCATAGTGAGCATGGCCACCTTTGCAACATCGACGCGGCCAAATACCTTTGCTCACTGATCGGCCCCAATACCAAGCAGATCTTCCTAGGGCATATCTCCGACGAATGCAACACGACCGAGCTTGCTTTGGCCGCGTTAAGGAAGGAAATGGTGGAGCAAGGCATCGACGATAGCCACATCAAAATCACTGCAATTCCGCAGAAAACCATGCAAATCGGTGGGGAATTGCTATGAAAATCACCATTTACTGCATTGGTAAAATCAAAGAAGCCTATTTGGCTTCGGCGATTAAGGAATACGAGAAGAGGCTTTCGGGTTACGCCAAAATCGAGATCGTCGAATTCCCCGATGTGCCAATCCCCGAGAAGGCTTCCCCGGCGGTAGAAGAGGAAGTGAAAAGAAAAGAAAGCGCGCGTGTACTCGCAAAAGTAAAGGAAGGGGAATACCTCATTGGCCTTGACCTAAACAAAAAAGAGCCGACCTCTCCTGAGTTCGCCTCGTTGCTTGATGCCGCGCTCATCAAAGGCGGCTCCAATGTTTCCTTTACGATCGGTGGGTCCCTAGGTCTTTCTGATGAACTGAAGAAACGCTGCGATGACTTCGTTTGCTTTGGGAAGATGACCTATCCCCATCAACTCATGCGCGTGATGCTATTAGAGCAGATCTATCGCGCCTTCAAGATCCTTAGAGGCGAGCCCTATCACAAGTGATCGATGAGGCCATAGTGGAGCATGCCCTTGGCCCAACCGTCATTATCGATGTCGTCGGTTACGAAATCGGCGACTTTTTTCGCTTCGGGGTGGCCATTGCCCATGCAGATGGACCTGCCGGTGAATTGGAGCATTTCCATATCGTTGAGGGCATCCCCGATCGAGAGAGCCTCACTAGGCTCGTAGCCGAAGTAATCGAGCACGGACATAATGCCTTTGGCCTTGTCCGAATCCTTAAGCATGATATCGACGGCGAATTCGTCCCAGCGGGCGGACTTGCAACCCTCTAGGTGAGGGAGGATGAGCTTTTCCTCGAATTCGTCGCAGAAGGCGATCATCTGATAGACGACGCGGTCGTAATGATCGGGGAAGGTGCGGGGTTGGGGGAATCTCGTCCTATATTTCTCGTGGGCGGAGATGACCCTTTCGTCGATCATGTTGATGTGGCCTTCGTTTTCCTCGATGAGAGTGAGGCCGAACTTCAGCTTCTTGGCGAAGAGAATCATTTTGTCGACGACGGTGGAGGGGATCGGGTATTTGTAGATGATATTGCCATCGATGATCGCGTTGGAGCCGTTCATCGTGATGAGGCCATCGGGTTCGGTGAGGGCAAGGATGCCCGTCTTGCGGATTAGGTAATAGTTACGGCCAGAGCAAAGGAAAACCTTGATGCCTTTCGCCTGCATCTGCTTGATCGCCGAAATCGCCGAAGCGGGAATCTCGCCTTTTCGATGCGAGAAAAGGGTGCCGTCGATGTCGGAGAACACGATTTTCACTTGCTTTTCTTGTTTGGCCATCGTTTTATTTTACTTAAAATAAGTCGGAGATGATTGCTCGGCTTATTGGTTGATAATCTTATGACTTACGAAGAGTTTGACAAGTACCAAAGCGTAATTGACCCCCTAAACCACCTGGTTCATTGCTATGAAGACAAGGAGGGGAACCGCTTCTACGTAGAGCCCGGATTCTATGATGGATTGCTCGGGTTCAAGGAGAAACGGGCCGAGAGGTTTGCCGAGATCATGGAGGTGATCGACGAGGTCATCAAAAAGAACCATCGCGTCATCTTCACGGCCGACTTCGAAAACCCCTGGATCAGCAGGGAAGGCTATATCTACCGCGAAATTCACGACATCACCGACCCCCTAAGGATCTTCGTCGAAGACAAATCCCGCGGCTCGGATTACGGAGACTAAGGCAAAAGGAAAGGGAAGCCCAATCGGACTTCCCCTTTGCTTTGCTTATTGAGCGGGGCGGAGCGACTTCATCGTCATCCACATGATCCTCATGCCGAAGGTGAACATGAAGATGAGGACCGCGTAGTTAGTGAGGGCGAATCCCAGGGCAACCGAGAGGACGCCGGGGGTGAAGGAGGCCCAGCAAGCGATTTTGGTCGTGTCCCAGAAGGAGTAGATGCGGAAGGGGTTCTTCTTGCCGCGGGTCATGAGGAATAGCAATAACCCAAAGAGCAAGACGATGCCAGCGTCGATGCCCAGGAAGACGCCGGCGTTTTGGAGGGCGAGCGCGTTCTTGGTGTCCTCGAAGCTCGTATTCATGAATTTCGAGTAACGTTCGACGACGATGTCCGCGTATTGAGTGGAAGGAGCCCATCCTCCGCCTTCGATGGTGCCGATTTCTACGCCTGCCTCATTCTTAGGAATGAAGGAGGAGAGTTTGAATCCAGCGAGTTTCTTATAAGAACCAACGAGGCCGGTGCCGGTGGTAAGAGAGGTGGAAGCCCTCTTGCGGAAACGGACGGATTGTTTGCCAAAGGCGATGTAGGAGTGCTCAAAGAGCTTCATTTCGGTTCCGTCTTCGGCTTTGCTCCTATAAGCACCGGTGTCGACGTTTTTGTTGGCATCGATCGCGGCGAAGAAGTCGGCGTCGCTAGCGAAGCTATGCTCGTCGTTGGCGTTGAAGAAGACCTCGAATTCGGGAAGACCGGTGGAGGGGTTGATGTCCGCATACCATTTATGGAGGGTCGGTTCGGCTTCAAGAGGATCTTTCCAGGTGGAGTAGAGGCCTTCCACGGAGGTATAGGTCAATTTGCCGTCTTGGCTGATTTCGAGCTCGATGCCCGATTTGGCGAGGGCGTGGGTGAAATCCATGAGGCCGGTTTCGTAGCCGTAGCTAGCGCCGGAGAAGACGTAGTTCTTGCCCTCAACCCTCCAGTTGGTGACAAAGGAAGGGATGATCGCGAGCAAAACGGAGATGATCGCGATGAAGGGAGGAAGGACGTTCCAAGCACCACCCCATTCTCTGGCGGCCTTGATGCAGCAGTCGTTGTTGATGATCGTGCCGAAACCAACGCGGAGTTTTTCCGCCGCTTCGGGGGACAACTTGGACTTGGATTTTTTCTTGTTTTTGTTATTCGACATAGGCAGACCTTTGCTTAAGCAAACTAAACGATACACGATAGGAGCCCAAAATGGAAATGGAATCGATATAATATCGAGGATGGCAAAAGGTAACAAAGGCAACGCAATCCTATGTATGCTCTCGAGTATTTTTGTACTCGCGGCGGCTGGCTTTTCCTTTCTAGGCCTAGCTTCCGCTACCGGCAATAGCGGTCCTATCGTCGTCCCGACCATCACCTTGATCGGGGGTGGGGAGTTAAGCGTCGTCGAGGCTGGCGGGAGCAGCTCGCTTTCGTTTTCAATCAACATCCCGATTCTGGTGACCGCGCAGGTGTTTTTGCTCTCGTTCCTTTCCTGCCTTTTATCCGTTGGTTCAAGAAAAACTGGGGTTATTGCGGCGATTTTTCTCTTTATTTCCCTTGTTTTGGCCGCTCTTTCGCTTTCCTTTGTTAGTTGGGTGAACCCTGCAATTCCCGCCTCTTCGATTAAGCCGGCGCTAGGATATTTCCTGCTCATCGGTTGCATCGGAGCCGCGTTCTTGCTCGAACTCCTCGCCGTCGTTTTCGTCAAAACCAAGAAATAAGTTACGGCTTTCGCTTGGTTTGCACGGTTAAATCAAGGGTAATCTGACGATAGTTTTTCCGAGCCGATTGAAACCGGAAAGCTCATCCTTCATTATTCTCATCCCGCCGCTTCAAACAACGTATTGCGGAATGTATCGTTTGCCGAAACCGTATGGCATGGGCTGGCTTGGGCTAAGCGTCCCCGACATATCCTCCTTTCCGCGATACCATTCGCAAATCGATCATCCCCGACGAAGCGGTAGCGGACGTCCACGCGTATCGACGCCTTGGACTTCGCCTTGGCCCTCTTGGCGGCCCTGACATTCTTAGAGATGTCCCTGTACCACTCGTTCATGATATTCCTGAACGGGGTCGTTTCGGGGATGTCCACGCGACGGGAGGAGGCGCCTGATTCTTCACGGTTCTTTAGCAAGAGCCAAAAAGAACCGCTGCGGCCAAAGGAAAACGGCCATGTCGGCCGCATTCCTCGCAAGGCCGCCCCGACGGGGCTTAGATGTTATTCCGTTTTCTAATCTCAGTGATCAAGGCATCGGACGCCTGACACTTTGGTAATTTGATCACGGAATCTCCACCATGGATTTCATAGCATTCCATCGTCTCTGCCGTTCCAATGGAGACCATGTCCATGACCCCCTCATCCACCGAGGAGATTTGGGAAACCATAATCGTTTTCGTGCCTCTGAAAAGTTTTGAGACGATTATCGCATCCTCACTCACTCTCCAATTCGCCCAACCATCGAATATCGCATAGACGATCCCAACCGCCACGGAAAGGGAGAGCAGGATTCCAGATGCGACAATCCCTAAAGGGATCCCGGAAGCTAAGCTGACGATGAAACCGGCAAGGAAAAGGGACAGGGATGCCGCGAAGACAATCGTGTTCACGATCGAAAGAGATAGATGGAAAAAATTCCGTTTAGCTTTCATGAGAGATAGTTTACCAATTGGCTTTCGGCGAATTTCATCGGCCAGGAGAAAACGAACTTCACGCCCTTCCGAAGAGCACGCGTTATCCATTTGCCGGAGCCGAGAACCAGTTTTGAGACGCCGCCGGCGCCATAAGTGATCATGCCAGCGGCTATTCCCATGAAGCCACTTCCAAAGGCCTCCCCCCAATCCCATTCAGATCCGTGGCCAAACGTCTCGACGGCGTAGGCGCCGACTCCGCCTGCGAAGGAAACGGTTGAACTGGCACCGAGCCATGTTAAAGCCTGCGCCCCGGTGATCGATGCGCTGCCTCCAAGGAAGCCACCAAGCGCCGCTCCGCCAGCGCCGCCGGCAAATCCTAACGCGCCGCCAATTACTGCCTGTCGCCAAAAGGCGGCCCAATCAAATTTACCCCAGTCGAAATCATTCTTAATTAATTGTTTGCCCATTTCGAAACCGCCGGTCAAAGCAGCACCAACAGCCAATCCAATCAGAGCGGCTACCAAAATCGGCATGTGGCCCATGCTGTCGGAATATGTCACGGGGTCGTTGAGACAGTAGACATAAGGGTTTGTGCCCCCGATTTGCTTAATATTCAAATATTCCGGGGAATCCGGGCTAATGAATCGCCTTAGATTTGGGGAATACCATCTTGATCCGCAAAGGTACAAACCCGCGCAGTCCAACCAGAAATAACCTTTGTATCGAATGGGGTTGATGTTTCCGATTGCCGTCGGTGAAGTTTCGTCGTCCCCGTCAGCTTTTAGGACTTTAAAACGACCGAAAGAATCATATGCGTAAAGATTTTTCAGACCTGAGGAACCAACGATGCCTGCGACATTCCCAAGCGCGTCGAAGACATAAGTATAGTCCTCACTTATCCCGTTTTGGACGTGGCGGAAGCCGAACAATCCCGTTGGCCCATATAGGAACCATATGTCCCCGTTGGCGGGGTCTTTAACGCCAATAAGTTCCCCGTCCGCTCCCCGAATCAGATGCGTGGTGGAACCGGAGACGGAATATTTGCAAAGCCTGCCGGACATATCATAAAACATGTTCGCGGCCCCATAAGAAGCGAGCTTGCCACATACCCAACTGAGGCTTTGGCCTTCAATGGAGGTCGGATAGCCGGAGCTAGATGAGATTGAGCCATCGCTGGTAGAAACTAAGGAAGGACCCCAGGATTGATCATAGGAAAAAGTCTTTTCGTTGGAAACAGAGGGGTTGGCCGCGGTTGTATAGGCGCAGGATTGAATTGCGCTGATGTTGCCCGAGGAATCATATTCATAAGTGATAGTGCGGCCATAGAGGGCAGAATCTTCTCGTACGATCCGTCCGTTCGTGTCATAGAAAAAGCGGTCGATTCCAGAAACTGCACCAACAAAGGATCTAGTGGAAACTCTTCCTATGGAGTCATAGGCCATAGTTTCGCCCAGCAGGAAACCGTTTTGGCAACCAGTTGATTTGTAAGAAATATAAGGCAGCGAAGTTGGCGTGTTACCGATGCTCCTTTGGAGGTAAGTCAGGTTTTGGGAGACAGAAGTCAAACCGATTGAATTTGAGGTCGAGCTCAGGCGACCAAAAGGATCGAATGTCACCGAACTTGAAATCGTCGCCATTGAAGCCCCGCTACCAATAGAACCCACCATCGAGGAGAGGATATCGGTCCCTTTGACATAGGAGAAAGAAAGGGACAACGGGGTTCCCAGCCTGCCTTCAGAAACGGAGGAAACACGGCCTAAGCTATCGCGCGAATAGGATGCCGACACTATTCCGCCAAGTAGAGGACTTTGATAAACCGCCGAAAAACCAGAAACAGCTCCGTATTGATCGTATGTGTATATACGACTGTATTCCCCGTTGTTTTGACTTTCAGAAAGAACCGGACCATAACCGCAGAGATTCGTGATGGAGTAACCATAGTTAATCGTTCCTGATGGGATTGTCGATCCGCCGTTGCTAATGGTTAGTGATGTTGGTTTTCCGAATGGGTTAAGTGACGCCGCAGCGGTTATCGTGCTTTGCAAGCCCCAATAGGTCGTTATCGAATCTCCCGACGAGGAATATGCCGGGTTGGTTGTCACCAATTGCGAGAAGTTGGATGTTTGGGCAGTATAAAGACATCCATTTCCATAAATGAACGAAATCTGCCCGATTCCACCGCCCATTCGGACAATTTGCTCAACGGACCAACTTTGCCAAACGGAAGAGACGTCTTGATCATAATGCGTCGGATTTCCTTTGACGTCATAACCATTTAGGATCACTCCTTCCGAAGAGGCAGAACAGGTTTCGGTGCTTGGGTGCAGGGCATTGCCCGTGTAGGAATAGGACCACGACACATCGGAAGAAGGCCCGTCGTCGGTTCTTGAAGAAACTCGCCGTTTGGAATCGTATGAATAATGGATGTTTGGCCCGGCAGATCCGTCGGAGGCCAAAACATAAACCCAAGAGGGGAGTCCGTTTGAGTTATATTGGGTATTCGTTTTCCCGAATTGGTTTTCTTCTTCATATGGGCGCAGTAAAGAGTCCATTTTTTTGGATTCAACAACCTCGTCGGTGCCATCCATTACGGATTTTTGAAGAATGAGGTTGTACATTGAGCAAGACACGCCGTGCACAATCTCGTTTCCGCGTTCGTCTTTGGTGAGGAAGGCGACTTCCGACCCACTTATTTGTTGGTAGTGGCTAGAAGTCCCATAGGCATATGCGCCCCAATAGGCGCGACGCAATCCATCGGCAAAAACGATATATTGGTTTCGGAGCCTTAGCGAGGCGTTTGCAACCGCATCTTTTTTTGTGATTCCGCCGACTCGATTGCCAACACCAATCAAATACAAGGACCCGTTTCTGGATAATCTCGTCCAATTTCTCGAAAGCCTCGGTCCGAACGATCCGCTTGAATCTGCAATCATAAAAGAGGATTCTTCCTGAACCAGCAGCAGCGAAAAAGACAGCAGCTTTCCTTGCCCCCTCATATTGGCAGATGACCATATGTCGAGCTCGATGACGCCGCAATCGGATTGAGGGGTGAAAAAGCAATAACCCAAGGTTGTTCTCTTCATCCCGCCTTGGAAAGTGATGGTGGGTGAGGTTAACGAAGTATCGTTTATCCCTACCGCAAGAGTTACGGAGCGGCCGCGGCGAGTCCCATCCAATTGAAACCAATTGGGAAATTCCATTTCCGCGATTGCACAGTAAGTGCAACCGGCCCGGAGATTTGCCGAACCATGAACATGAACGATTTGGGAGCCAGACAGTATTTGAGGGTTCGAAGACGAAATTGGGAAATTGAGTGTCAGGGGGCCAGAGAAGCGTTTGAAGTATCCTTTTGCGTCAAGGGCAGGGGAAGAAAAGGCTTCTTCCGGTTTTGGAAACGCGGTCATTAGGCCATCCCCAGAAAGACTGGTTGTTTCAAGCGAACTGTCAAAGGCGATTTTGGTTTGAATCCCGTGAAAATCGGTGGATGCGGTCAAGAATGGTGAATAATCGATTGTGTCGCTTTCTCGCATACTGAAGGAGGTGCCTTGCACAACCCCAATCGAGAGAGAACGAGGGCGCTTTGTGGCGGTCAACCTGTAAATCAAGGCTTCCTCTGAAGAAGGGGTTTTATAGGAAAGCAAGCCATAGGCGTCTGCGGATACGGTATATGTCTCGCCGCTTCCGTAGGTGAAGCCCGTCCAAATCTCATTGGAATCCTTTGTAAAGGAAATGGAGATTCCGCTTCCTCGCGTCAAGTTGAGCCCCTCCATTCGAAGTTCGTTTCCCAGCTCATCGGTAGCCACCATCAAAGAGCTGGCCCAATAAACCGAAAGAACGGTTTTGCCGGCGGCGTCCACTTTGGTTATCAGCGAACCTCCCGGTAGAAAAACGTCATATGCCCCGGTGAAAGCATCATAAACGCGGGGTTCATTCGAATTCGACAAATCCAGGAACAAGCCACTTCCCCGCGGGTCAAAATACAAGGAGCTGGACCCGGGCATCGGCGAGAAAGCAATCGAAGAGCCATTGGCCCTTCTCAATATTTTGTTGGATACATTGAGCTCGTCCATGAAGGAAAGCGTGATCCCTTTCGGAAGCCCGTACCGAAGGACGGTATCGGCAAACAGCGAATCGTAGACGATAGAGACTGGATATGCAAAAACATTTGCAAACACGGGTTTTTCCAAGCGGATACGCCCGTCGGTTGCCCCAATTTGCACCGTGGTTCCATCGGCAAGCGACTTGGTGGAAATCGGGCAGAAGGGTCGGTCGCTCGGATTCCTCCAGACATCGATTTCCAGACGAGGTCTATAAGTTGGGGAAGCCAAGTGGGTATAGACGGACAAACTCCCGCTTTCTCCGGACGCGGTCTTCACTAAAGCAGTTACCGACGAAGAGCCTTGGTGTGCGATAAGGGAATCGGTTAGGTCAACATATAGAATATTTCCGGCATAAGAATCGAAACGATCGTGGGTCTCCCCCTCAAGATACCCTTCGAACGCGCCGGGGTTTGTCGCGGAGTTTTTGCAAAAGAGGAGGCGTGCTTCAAACACCACATCAGTCGGTTTCAAGTCAAGATTGAAGGACATGGTAAGCTGGTCTGACCCCGATATTGTGGTGGTTGTTGACGAAGCCGGAGCCCCATTAACCTTAACTTGCGAATTGCTGAAGATGAGTGTCTCAAGTGCCATCTTGCTCTCCTTCTTGTGGTCTCTTCTTTTCATGATAGGTTCTACGGTTGTTTGGACAAGTGAAAAAGGTTTGAATCACATGTGATTTGCGTCATGAAACTGCGCCTATTTGGAAACCCCTTTCCCTTTCTCGTCAATCTAGATATAGTTATCTAGCCGAAAGGCGCTGGTTCTTTCACAAATGGGGCCGTCATGGTTTTGACGGAGATGATCCAATTAGCGGTTGCAGTGGTCTGGTAAACCCAAATACCAAAAAACAATAACTGACAACACTGTCAAACCCTGGATGGTGCGTAACAACGCCGTCCTCGCTCGCGCTTAATCTAGCACTCGACATAGAGTTCCCTAAGGGGACGAGCACGCTTGCTCCCGCCGCCTCGCTTAGGCGGGTACCAAGTGCCATAAACAAGCGATAAGCGTCTTAGTCGGTTTGGCTAAGGCGACGAAAACCCTAAAACCTGGGGGCGAAGGCTGGACGCCATCCTGCTTCGTCCCGAGATTACGATGACGTCTAAACTGTAGGCGCCGTTAGGGGGACATCTTCGGACCGGGGTTCGACTCCCCGCGACTCCACCACCAGTACCCGTATCCCAAACCTTAATCGGCTTGGGATTTTTTCATGGATAAAACCTCCGAGGTGAGGTTTTAAAGAGTTGGGACGACCCTGACAATCTTTGTTTGGGAACGCGAAGAGTTTCAACGGCTGATGCTGCGGGCGAGCTTAGCAAGGCGCAGGTCGAGATCGCCTTTTTCCAAGATGGATTGAGCGTCCTCAAAGGAGATGATGTGCATGCGCTTATGGGCTTTTTTGGCCTGATACATGGCCAAATCGGCCAATTTCAATTGATTCTCGAGCCCGATCATGTCTTTGCCGCCGGGATATTGGAGTTCCAACAAACCATAGGAAGCGGAGCAGGTGAGGCCTGGGCAATGCTTCAACGCGTTTTCGGAAAGTTCCTCGAGATAGGTTTCGATTTTGGCGATTACGCTTTTTGCGTAAGCGAGGTCGTCGCGCAGGAACAAGATCATGAATTCGTCGCCCGAGCGACGGTAGAACACCTCGTCGGAGGAGGAGATGGAGATGAGGAAGGATGCGGTGAGGGTGAGAACGTCATCGCCGATCTTGTGGCCGAAGGTGTCGTTGATGTCCTTGAACTTGTTGAGATCGAAGAGGCAGAGGTAGCTGCCTTTGCGATTCTCGGCGACGTGGCGCTTCATGGTGCGGGCGTTGAACAGTCCCGTCAACTGGTCCTTGAAACTATTCGCGAGGAGTTGATCGATGCCGAGGAAGCGGAGGGCGTTGCCGAAATAATAGATCAGCATGTTGAGGTAGCCGTCTTTGCAGGAGAGGGCGAGGAAGAAGGAATGGGTGTTCCTCTCGTCCCAAAGGGGCAGCATGAAGGAGAAGCGCCCGCCGGTGGCGATGGCGTTGTTGATGCCGTCATAGATGCTGGCTTTATAGGTCTCGAAGCCGATGCCGATGGAGATTTCGGCATGGGGGTTCATCGCGTCGATGATGTCCTGCAAGGTCTTATAATGCGGGAGGTTCGCCATCTTGAAGTCGCCGAGGAGGTAGTCCAAAGGCGCGTGAAGATAATCGCCTTCCGCGGGAACAGAGAGGGCGATGGCCGCGTGAAGGGACTCCAAGGCGGTCTTCAGATCAGGCTTCATGCGGAAATTATCGCTTTATTTCGCGCATGAGTAAAGGCGCGACGCGTGCCTATATAGGAAAGAAAAGCCGCGCGGGGATGCGCGGCGATCGTCATTCGGCCTCGATTTCCTTGATGAGCAGTTCGTTGCCCGTCTTCAAGACGGTATGCTCGCTGTGGCATTTGGGGCAGATTTTCGCGTATTGGATGGTGTCGTATACCTCGCCGCAATCCAAACAGGTGGTGTAGGCGTGGATGGGTTCGATTTTCAAGGTGGAGCCTTGGAAGAGCTCCTCTTTCTTGGTGAACCATTCCCAGGGGTCGGTGAGGTAGTGGGGGGCGACTCCACCATTTGAAAAAATCCCCTCTTTCTAACTTGGATGAGGGGTTTTCTTTTGCTTAGCGTTTTTCGTAACGGGTGAAGCGGATCGTGTGCCCGTTGTCGTCCTCGGGCTCGCTTTCGTAAACGCACCCAAAGGACGGGTCTTCATCGATGTTGGGGAAGAAGGTCTCCGCCCCGCCGACTTCATCTACTTTGGTAAGAAGGACTTCGTCGCAATAAGGGAGCATTTGGCGGTAGATGGAGGCGCCCCCGATGATGTAAACGTCATCTTTTTCCTTGGTTTTGCGGATGATTTCGAGGAATTCATCAAAAGAGTGGACGTTCACGCATCCTTCGTAATTGTGGCTCGGATCTTGGGACAAAACGATGTTGACCCTGTTTTTTAGAGGTGCCTGATTAGGGAAGGAAAGCAAGGTGTTCTCGCCCATCGCGACCGTGTGGCCAGAGGTGGTCTTCCTGAAGAAAGCCATGTCCTTGGGTAAACGGAAAAGAAGGTCGTTCTTCTTGCCGATTCCGTATTCGGCGTCGCAGTGGAGGATGGCGATGATCTTGCTCATATGGCGACCGGGATTTTCTCCTCTAGGGTCTCGAATTCATAGCCTTCGAGTTTGAAGTCGTCGACCGTGAAGTCATAGAAGTCCTTGATTTCGGGATTGATCCAAAGCTTCGGGGCGGGATGCTCGGGCTTGGCGATGACCTTTTCAACGAGGGGGACGTGACGGTCGTATATGTGCGCGTCGGCGATGACGTGAATGAGTTTGCCGGGTTTAAGGCCGCTGACCTGAGCGAACATGTAAATTAGGAGCGAGTATTGGAGGACGTTCCAATTGTTCGCGGTCAGCATATCGTTGGATCTTTGGTTGAGGATGCCGTTAAGCCTATCGCCTTCGACGTTGAAGGTCATCGAGTAGGCGCAGGGGTAGAGGTTCATCTCGTGGAGGTCCTCGAAGTTATAGATGTTCGTGAGGATGCGTCGGGAGTGGGGGTTATGCTTCAAATCGTAGAGGACCCTGTCCACTTGGTCGAATTCCCCTTCGGGGTAAATGGCTTTCTTGCCAAGTTGGTAACCATAGGCTTTGCCGATGGACCCGGTTTCGTCCGCCCACGAATCCCAAATGTGGGATTTGAGGTCATGAATGTTGTTGCTCTTCTTTTGCCAGATCCAGAGGAGTTCGTCGAGGCACGACTTAAAGGCGGTCCTGCGAATCGTGAGGATCGGTAGCTCCTCGGAAAGGTCGTATTCGTTTACGATGCCGAATTTCTTGATGGTGTGGGCGGGGGTTCCATCTTCCCATTTGGGACGAACGGGGTAATCGGTGTCCCACACGCCTTCCTCCATGATTCGGTGCATGTTCTCAATGAAAATTTTATCTGCGCGGCTCATAAGTGAAATTATATTCGACCGATAGGGAATTGCGTAGCAATATCAATCTTTGAGCATCGGTTCTTTCGAGATAAGATGATAAGGATGGAAATCTTCATCCTTTGTCTGTTCCTATTCCTCATGGGATGCTTCCTCGGATATCTCCTGGAAGTCTTTTTCCGTCGCTTCTTCTCCGCGAAGAAATGGGTGAATCCCGGTTTCATGAAAGGGCCGTGGCTTCCTCTATATGGCTTTGGGCTATTGCTGATGTTTGCCTTGTCTACCGCGTTCCATAAAAACTTCGCCGATTGGAATCTCTACGACCCGACCCTTTCCCATGGCCCCAATGTCTATGATTTGATTCCTATCCTCGTGATGGGGGTGACGATGAACGTCCTCGAACTCCTCGCGGGCCTCATCTTCGTCAAAGGGTTCAAAGTCCGTCTATGGGACTATTCGAACATGAAAGGGAATTTCATGGGGATCCTTTGTCCCGTGTTCTCACTTATTTGGGTCGCCATCTCGGTCCTTTATTACTACGGGGCCCATCCTTTTGTTTACAAAATGGCCACCGACGTGTTCGGCTTTATGTTCCTAGAAGAGGGAAAAGGCCTTAACTTCGGCGTCATCTTCCTTCTTGGCGTTGCCTATGGCATCTTCCTCATCGACCTCGTCGGCTCGATCGGGCTCTTTTCCAAGGTTGTCCGCTTTGCCAAGGAATCCGGCCTTAGCAAACGTTATGAGGAATTCCGCGTCGAACTAAGGAAGAAGAAGGAGGAAGCCGCGGAACGTTTCGCCCTTTCTTTACCCAAGAAAGAGAAACCCGAAACCATCGAAAAAATCGAAAAGGCCGTGAAGAAAGCCATCTACATCGATCCCGAGAAAGAAAGCGCTAGCGGCAATTACGGCGAAGATGGGCGTCCCATCAAAGAGGACGACCCCGATCAAAAAAGGGGGCATTTGGACAAATGAAAGCCAAGGCCTCCCTCTTCCTTTTGCCTCTTGCCGTCCTCGCTTTTTCTTGCGGTCAGCAACCCCCAGCCGAAAGTTCTTCTTCGGAGACGATCGTTACCCCCGAGCTCACTTGGCGAAGAGTGGACCTCAAAGGTGATCTCTCCTTCGATTTGAAGGCTGCTTATCAAGATAAAGAAGCGACGTTCATAGTCGCATTGAAGGAGTCGGAGGCCGAAATCCGCGTGTCGAAACCGCCGGTCTATGTCGCCGATTTCGTGTCCAGCGAATACCTAAGCACTGTCTTCGCCCGCGGGATCATCTCCTTTTCCTCGCTTGAATACACTCTCGATTGGGGCGAGGACCAAAAAACCGAAACCTTCCCGCGCGGTTCGATTCCTTTCGCCTTCTTAGAAGGGGATGGATATTTCGACCTCACCGCGGTAACCAGTTCAGATGGTCTTTTCACCAAGAACAAAATCCGGATCCCCGACATATTCTCCTTTCTTTATAACATCGAGGTGCCTGCCGAATACCAGGAGATGAAGATAGCCTCCCTGACCGAATCCTTCTTCGAGGGGGCGGCTGAGTCCAAATTCGCGGACGCTTTGACGATGCAGCCTTACGATGACGAGCATTTCCTCCTCGATTTCGATTTGAGCCCCGAGATGGCGACCGAACTCTATTGCTATCTATCCGAAAAAGCCTATACCGATGAGGAAAAGGCCAAAATCGCCGAGACATTCGCCAAAATCCTCCCCGACAAAGACAAAAGGAAGTTCCAGCTCATCTTCTCCATGGCGGATATGTCCATTTCCAGATTTATCGTCGGCCTTGGATTCGATCTCGTCTCGCTTGGGGCCCAAAGCGAGGACCCCCTCCTCGATATCAAGACCGCGAAAGGCGGATTCGACGGACAGCTTTCGTTTAAGGCCGTGGCGGAGGAAGCGATACCCGAATACCGCGGCTACGAAACCGTAAAAATATCAGATTGGATTAAGGACCTACCATCAGCATGAGCGACTTCTCTGGATGGGAGAAACTCTCCCTCGTCGATTACGACGACAACATCACGACCACCCTCTTTATGGCGGGGTGTCCTTTCCGTTGCCCCTTCTGCCATAACGCCGAACTCGTTTTGCATCCCGAATCGGCACCCAAAATCCCTTGGGCGGAGATAAAGGGATACCTAGAAAAAAGGCGGGGCGTTTTGGACGCGGTCTGTATCAGCGGAGGCGAGCCGACTTTGCTTCCTGACCTCGAGGATAAATGCCGCGAGATTAAAGAGCTTGGATACAAAGTCAAATTGGATTCCAATGGATGCCAGCCTCATATCCTCCGTTCCCTCATTGAAAAGAAACTCGTGGACTATATCGCGATGGACATCAAAAACTCCAAGGAGAGGTATATGTCCACCTGCGGCACCAAGGTAGATATGGCCGCGATCGAGGAGTCGGTGGATTTGCTCATCCATTCGGGCATCCCGTTCGAATTCAGAACCACCGTCATGGAGGAATTTCATGATGAAGAGGCCTTTGAGAAAATCGCCGACTGGGTTAGAGGCGCCAAAAGGTTTTACGTGCAACGTTACATTGATTCGGGTGGCTGCATCCAAAACGGATTCCATCAAGTTCCGATAGAAAAAGCCCGCAAATTCGTCGAAATCCTTGCAAAAACGGTGGATTTCGCTTCGCTGCGGGGCTATGACGAGTGATTAGCGGGCGTTGAGCTCGTTGGCGATGGCGATGGCCGCGATCGCACCGTCGGAAGTGGCGGTGATGACCTGACGGATCTTTTTGACGCGGCAATCTCCGACCGCGTAAATGCCAGGGGTTTTGGTCCTCATCGAGTCGTCGGTGACGATGAAACCTTTGTCTAGGTCGACCCAGTCTTGGAAGGGTTCGTTGCAGGGCACTTGTCCGATCGCGATGAAGCAGCCTTTGCAGGGGATGATCTTTTCCTCGTGCGTTTTGGTGTCTTCGAAACGGACCCCTTCGATTTGATCTTTACCTAGGAATTCCTTGGATTCGAGGTTATGGAAATACTCGATGTTAGGGATGCTCTTCATTCTCTTGATGAGGATGTCGTCGGCGAAGAAGCGGTCGAACAAGGTGGCCACGGTGACTTTCCTGGAGGTCTGAGAGAGCGAGATGGCGTACTGAATCGCCGTGTTGGCGTCGCCGATGAGGAGGACGTCTTCGTCCTTATAGAAGGCGCCGTCGCAAACCGCGCAATAGGAGATGCCGTGTCCGGTGAGTTCCTCTTCCCTAGGCAAGCCGAGGCGGCGGTGCTCGCAGCCGGTCGCGATGACGACGGTTTTCCCTTCGTGCTCACCCCAGTCGGTTTTGACCTTGAAGACGTCGCCTTCCTTTTCGATCGCGACCCCGTTTTCGAGCTCGAAGTCCGCGCCTAGGTCGGTGACCTGGTCGAAGAGCTCGCTGGAGAAATCCATGCCCGAGATGGCCTTGATGGAGGGGAAGTTCTCAAGGCGGGGCGATTTGGCGATCTGTCCGCCCGGGGCCTCCTTTTCCAAAACCAAAACGGACTTGCCCGCTCTAAGAAGATAGAGGGCGGTCGTGAGTCCGGCGGGGCCGCCGCCGATTACGATGCTGTCATACATGGTGAATGCTCCTTTGAAGAAGAAGGCCCCTGCGAGAGGGGCCGTGATTGCTTTTGCCTTAGGGCTTAGGCTTTCTTTCCTTGTTCGATGAAGCCTTTGATGAGAGAGGCGTTCTCGTAGGTCTTGAAGCCGTTACCTTCGGGGACGATGAGGGTCGGGGCCTGTTTGATGCCGAAGGATTCGGTGAGTTCCTTGTTGGAGACGGCGTCGATGTTCTGATAGGGGATACCCGCTTTATCAAGAAGCATCTTGGCCATTTTGCAGTTAGGGCAGGTCGGGGAGGTGAAGAGAAGGATTTGCTTCACTTCGGGGGCCTCGGCGTGGTGCTCATCATGACCGCAGGTGCAGTGGTCGCCTTCCTCGACGATCGGGTGTTGATCTTCGCGGATGTCGTAGGTCTTCCTCATCTTGAACTCCTGCACCTTGCCGGCGTTCCAGTTCTTGATCGGACGGTAGTAACCGGTGATACGGGAGTAGACTTCGGTCTCCTTGCCGCAGATCGGGCACTTGTACTGCTCGCCGGTGATGTAGCCGTGATCCGAGCAAACGGAGTAGGTCGGGGACATCGTGTAATAGGGGAGCTTGTAGTTGGTCGCGATCTTGCGGACGAGCTTCATGCAGGATTCCCAGTTGGGTAAACGCTGGCCAAGGAAGGCGTGGAAGACGGTGCCAGAGGTGTAAAGGGTCTGGAAACGGTCTTGGACATCGAGGGCCGCGAAGATGTCGTCGGTGTACCCGACGGGAAGGTGGGACGAGTTGGTGTAATAGGGGGTTTCGCCATTCTTCGAGGCGGTGATGATGTCGGGATAACGCTGCTTGTCGTGCTTGGCAAGGCGGAAGGAGGTGGATTCGGCGGGGGTGGCCTCGAGGTTATAGAGGTCGCCGTATTGCTCCTGGTAGTCGGAGAGGCGTTCCCTCATGTGGTTGAGGACTTCCTCGGTGAAGGCTTGGGCCTCGGGGTGGGTGAGGTCGCAACCGATCCAACGGGCATTGAGGCAGGCTTCGTTCATACCGACCAAACCGATGGTGGAGAAGTGGTTGTTGAAGGTGCCGAGGTAATGCTTGGTGTAGGGATAGAGTCCGATTTCGAGGAGTTTGGAAACGGTGTTCCTCTTGATCTTGAGCGAACGGGCCGAGATATCCATCAAGCGATCGAGGCGGGCATAGAAGTCGGCTTTGTCGGTCGCGAGGTAGGCTATGCGCGGCATGTTGATGGTAACGACGCCGATGGAGCCAGTGGATTCGCCAGATCCGAAGAAGCCGCCGGATTTCTTACGGAGCTCACGGAGGTCTAGGCGGAGACGGCAGCACATGGAGCGCACGTCGCTAGGCTTCATATCAGAGTTGATGTAGTTGGAGAAGTAGGGGGTGCCATACTTCGCGGTCATCGTGAAGAGGAGCTGGTTGTTCTCGGTCGGGGACCAGTCGAAGTCACGGGTGATGGAATAGGTCGGGATCGGATATTGGAAGCCGCGGCCATTCGCGTCGCCTTCGATCATGGTTTCGATGAAGGCCTTGTTGACCATGTCCATTTCCTTTTTGCAATCACCATAGGTGAAGGGCATTTCCTCGCCGCCGACGATGGCGGGAAGGTTGGCCAAGTCATCCGGGCAGGTCCAGTCCAACGTGATGTTGGTGAAGGGGGATTGGGTGCCCCAACGGGACGGGGTGTTGACGCCGTAGATGAAGGATTGGATGCACTGCTTAACCTCGCGGTAGCTGAGGTTGTCCTTCTTAACGAAGGGAGCGAGGTAGGTGTCGAAGGAGGAGAACGCCTGAGCGCCAGCCCATTCGTTCTGCATGATGCCGAGGAAGTTGACCATCTGGTTGCAAAGGGTCATCAAGTGGCGGGCGGGGGAAGAGGTGATCTTGCCCGGGACGCCTCCAAGGCCTTGCTGGATGAGCTGCTTGAGGCTCCAGCCGGCGCAATAGCCGGTGAGCATGGAAAGGTCATGGATATGGATGTCGGCGTTACGATGCGCGTCCGCGATTTCCTTATCGTAGACTTCGGATAGCCAGTAGTTGGCGGTGACGGCGCCGGAGTTGGAGAGGATCAAGCCACCGACGGAATAGGTGACGGTGGAGTTCTCTTTGACACGCCAGTCGGCGACGCGGAGGTAGGAGTCGACGACGTTTTTGAAGTCGAGGCTCGTGTTCTTGACCTGACGCAAGGCGGCGTGCTTATTGCGGTAATCCATGTAGGATTTCGCGACTTCGATGTAGCCGGCTTGGATGAGGACGATTTCAACGGCGTCCTGGATGTCCTCAACCCCGATGCTCTCGTCTTTGATCTTCGGGTTGAAAACAGAGGTGACCCTCAAAGCGAGGAGCTCAACGATGTCGGGGGTGACTTCCTTGTGCTCCGCGGTGAAAGCGCGGTCGATGGCGCTTTGGATCTTCTTAAGATCGAATGGGACGGTGGTGCCGTCTCTTTTGGTAACTTTCAGCATGGTTACTCTCCCTTGATGATGTGGTGTCAACGGACTGGCTGGCGGGCTTCTAAAACCCTGTCTGTGGCTTGAACCACGCGTCAAACCGTTGACGTATATAAGGCCCTCCCGTGGGTCTTGCGAGAGATATATTAAGGAGCGAAAAACAAAATGCAAAAGGAAACGCTTAAGCGGAAAAAAGTGTTTGAAATTCGACCCTTGCAAAGCACTTTTTTTCGTGGAAGCGCGATGCGGACTAAGAAAACCCGTCAACATTAGTAGTTTTGGTTTTTATAAGTTGGCGTTTTTTGAGATGGAACGCCGTTCTATTTTTGGACAGTGTATAAATTTTTGGTTTTGGTAATCGGCCCTCTTCCTTCCGCCAAGGTTATTTCTTTTATTTAAAAAAGAAGTTAGGTCTATTAATATAGGAAGCCGGAGGTCAACCAAAACAATGGCTAAACTTACTAAAGAAGAAAAGAAGGCTCTAAAGCTGAAAAGGAAACAAGAGGGCAAAGGTCTCTGGAATGAGTTCAAGGCCTTCGTCAACCGCGGCAACGCATTCATGCTCGCCGTCGGCGTCGTCATCGGCGGTGCGTTCTCCGCGATCGTCAATGCCTTCGTCGGAATGCTGACGTCCCTCGCCACCTGGCCCGTTCCTGGTGGTCTCAAAGGCTTGGTCACCGTCCTACCGGCCGTGACCGAGGCCCAAAAAGGCGCCACCTTCAAAGGCGCCGAAGGTCTCTATACCCTTCAGGCCTTCACCATGGCTGAAGCCAACCAAAAGGTCGTTGAGTTCGCCGCCGCCCAAGGCCGCGATGGGCTTACCGTCAATGACGCTGACTTCATCCAGTGGAAGAACTCCCTTCTAGGCCTCTATGAACAGCATGGCACCACCTTCACCTCGAAGATGTCCGCCATCATCGATTGGGGCACCCTAATCAACGCCGTCATTGCCTTCATCATCATCGCCGTCGTCCTATTCGTCATCGTCAAGTTGTCGAATGCCGCCGCCGCGAGGAAGGCCGCTCTCGAAGCCAAGGCTCGCGAAGCCTACTATCAGAAGCACCCTGAGGAGCGTCCCGTCGAACCCGAACCGGAAGCTCCGAAGCCGACCCAAGAGGAATTGCTCACCGCGATCCTCGCCGAGCTCAAGAAGGGCAACGCCGGAAAATAAAAACCAAAGTAGACCTCCAAAGGAAGCGGGCCATTGGGTCCGCTTTTCCTTTGCGTTACAATACCCGCATGTTTAAAAGCTACGCCTTCCAAGGCATCGACAACTTCCGTGATCTAGGCGGATATGAATGCGACTACGGCATGACCTCCTATGGGGTCGTTTATCGTTCTGCGACTCCGGTGAATGCGACGCCGGCCGACATCGAGAAGATCGTTGGTTTGGGTATTCGCAGTGTCATCGACCTTCGCGAAGATAGCGTCAAGAAAACTCACCCCTCTCCTTTCAAAGGGGACAGCAGATTCAAAGTCATCGAATTGAACGTGAACGGCAGCGGACGCGTTCCGGTCGATCATGATGATGTCCTCGCCTCCTATATGGAGATGGTGGAGGATCCTTATTCCGCGAGAAGGATCATCAGGGCCCTCCTCGATTGCGAGAAGCCTTGCCTTATCCATTGCAACGCCGGAAAAGATAGAACCGGGGTCTTTGCTGCCCTTATTTTGACCGCCCAAGGTGTGAGGTTCGATGACGTGAACGCGGACTACATGTCCTCTTTCCCGTACCTATTCGACGCCACGGAAAAACTCTTAGAAATGAAGCCGGACTTCCCCGAGGTCTGCCTAAGGCCAAATATCCACATGCTGCATGAATTTATGCAGATGTTTTTCGAAAAATATGAGGATTTTGATGGGTATTTCGAGGCAATCGGCCTTTCCGAAGCGGATGCAAACGCCTTCAAAAACATCCTCGGCGTTCAGGAAAAAAGCTGTGGCGCGGTCGTTTTCCATCAGGGCAAAGTCCTCGTTGAACACATGGCCGCTGGACACTATTCGATCCCAAAAGGACACGTCGAGCCAATCGATGAAAGCGATGAGGCGACGGCGATCAGAGAAATCAAAGAAGAGACGTGCTTGGATGCCTCCATTAAGCCTGGGTTCCATGCCGAAACCGTCTATTCGCCTAGACCCGGCCACATCAAAAAAGTCCATTGGTTCGCAGCCGAAGTCGAAAGCGTAGACGTTAAACCTCAGGAAGCCGAGGTAAGGGAAATCTACTTCCTCTCTCCCGAGGATGCGCTCATCACGTTAACCCACAATTCCGATCGCGAGGTGCTCATTAGTTGCTGCCGTTACTTATTCCCTTAATCTTTGAATAAGCGACGGATGTCCTTCATGAACTCGACGGGGTTCTCCATCGCGCAGATATGACAATAGCCTTCGTAAGTGATGAAGGCTTTTTTCTTGGCTTTGACTCGATTTTCCAGATAGTCCTTGGCAATGGGGTAGGGGGTGATGTAGTCTTCGCTGCCCTGAATCACGTAATAAGGCATCGGAAAATGGAGAGTCCCTGAAGGAAGGTTGCGGTCGGCTTTGCTCCAATTCGAGAAAGCGAAGCCGCTGAGGTTCGCACCCTTTTTCCAAAGGCGCTTTTCTCGCCAGGTGTATTCCTTGCTACGCCTGAAGGGTTTGACCTCACGGACTTTGTAAGGCTCAAACCATTCGGGTTCTAAGGTCGGGTGGAGGAGTGAAAGGAAGATGCCTCTAGATTCCCTGGTCTGGAACTTAGGTTCGCCAGGGCGCCCGATTTGATGGAGCAAGTCGAGTTTTTCGTCTTCCCCTCGTTCTTGAAGCACGCATTCAAGAGTTTCGTATTGCCAGCGCAAAGACGGGTCAACCCCGACGAATTGGCCATAGCCAATATAGGCTTTGAATAAGGATGGCTCCTTAAGGAGGGCTCTAGTGCCGATGAAGGATCCAAAGGATTCGCCAACGAGGTAAACCTGTGTTTGGCTTGTTCCTTCTAATAGCCATCTTGCCCAGGCGATGACGTCATCGACGTATTTGTCGACGGTCAGGTCTCGCGGGGTAAGCTTCTTCGAATAGGATGCCCCCGAGCCGCGTTCGTCATAGGCGGCAAGGGTGTAATGGTCGCATAGAGGCAGGAAGTTAGCGGCGATTTTGTGACGAAAGGGATTGCCGGGGCCTCCATGGAGAAAAAGGATGATGGGGTTATTCACGTCCTCGCCCCAAACGTGGATGGTCTGGACGACTCCGTTGATTTCAACCCGCTCCTTAAAGTCGATGCTAGGCTTTCTCATAAATAACTCCGTGGATATAAGAGGCATAAGCCCCGGCGATATTGACCCCGGTGACTTTTTCCGCGCCTTCGATAAAAGCGTTGGAGTTGACTTCGCAAAGGACAGGCTCGCCTTTTTCATCGATGAGGATATCCACGCCGCAATAGTCTAGACCCAAGATGGAGGCTGCCTTTTCAGCCATCGCTTTCTCTTTTTCGGACAACTGGATTGGCACGCCATGACCCCCGACTGCGATGTTGCTTCTGAAGTCGCCGTTTTCGGATTTTCTGCAATAGCCGCAAACCGTCTTTCCACCGATGACGATGAGGCGGTGGTCCATACCAAAAGAAGCGGAAATCGCCTCTTGATAAAGGCGCGGTTCCCTGGTCAATTTGGCTTCGATTTCAGCGAGTTCCTTCTCGTTTTTGACGAGGAATACATTGCAGCCCATCGAGCCGAAATTTCCTTTGGCCACAATTGGAAAAGAGAGGGTTTTTGCAAGGTTATTCAAGAATTCATCGGAGTTTTTCAAGGAATAATGCAAGGGGGCAGAAACGGTTTTAGGCATGTGAATTCCCGCGTTTGCGAGGGAAAGGTAAGTGAGCATTTTGTCATCGCAAAGCTCAATTGCCTTGGCCTTATTGAATAGCCTTAATCCGGCCATTTCGAGCATGGAGGCGATGTAGCGGTCCTTGTCTAGAAACAAGGCGAAATCATAAGGAAGATCTTCGTGCTTCAGGCTTCCATCTTGGCCAACATAGGCGAAGATTTCGGAGGCCGGCCGAACATCGGTTTCGATTTGAAAACGAGAAAACTCGTCCTTCATCCTTTGCAGGAAATGGGCAACTGAAGGCAACGTTTCGTAAGCGTTGACCACGATGAGGCATTTTTTGCTGGAAGATCCCATCATGGTCGAAATTATAGCATTGATCCCTTGCGGTGATTTTCTCTAGAAAAAAGAAAAACGCGTGCATTAAAATGAAATGAAATCAGGAGGGCTATGAAAATGGCTGATGGGAAAAAGGTTTATCACGTTTCGAAGAGGCCGTCCGACGGCAAGTGGACTGTTAAGTTCGCTGGCGGCGAGAAGGTAATCAAACTCTTCGACACCAAGGTTGAGGCTCTTGCCTACGCCGACCAATTGGCGGCCAACCAGGATGGCACCGTTATCGCTCGTGCTTCCAAGGGAGCGCATGCGGGCAAGTTCCACAAGCGTTAATCGCTTAAAACAAGACAATCGGGGCGCATGCCCCTTTTGTTTTGCCCCCGCGAGCATAAAATATTTATTGCTTCCATGAAGATTGACAAGAACTCCTTATTTGCCGAAATCGTTCGTTTCGTCGTTATCGGTGTCTACGGCACCTTGATCGACCTAGCCGTCGAAGGATGGCTGACCTCTTTGGCTTCCTCGAAAACTGCAGGCGCGAGCCATGTCGTCGCGTTCTTTGCATTGTTTGCCATCTCGGTCATTGGATTCTTGGTTGCAACTCCGGCAACCTGGTCTTTGACGTCTGTCTGGGGATTCCAAAACGTCCGCGAAGAAGATGAAAAGAAAGCCAAATCCCTTAAAGGAATCTTGATCTTCACCTTCTGGGCCGCCCTCGGCCTATTGATCGGCGGCCTCGTTCAATTCCTTGGCTATATGACTTGCCTTGAGTGGACTCCGCTAAACATCAACATCCTCGGCGGGTTCAACTTCGAGGAGATGTTCGTCAAAGGCAACATCAACGTTTTCGCTGCCTGGTTCATCGTCTTCGTGGTCCGCACCGCGGTCACGATGACCTGGAACTTCATCACGAGAAAACTATTCATTTATCGCGCGCCTAAAGCTGAGCAAAAGGGGGAATGATCATGAAGCCGACCACAAGATCCCAAGAAGATTTCCTTGAAGCCCTTTTGATGCTTGAAGAAGCGGGGGAGCCTTTGGAGACCACCCGCATGGCCAAGAAACTAGGCATTTCCAAACCTGCGATTCACCAGATGGGCCACGAGCTGATCAACAGAGGCTATATCACCCGTATTGACTATGGCGATATGTCGCTTACCGAAGAGGGAAGAAAGATCGCCAAGAACATCCTCCATCGTCACCAAGTCCTCAAAGACTTCTTGCTAAGCATCGGCGTGGACGAGCAAACCGCCGAAGACGACGGATGCGAAATGGAGCACATCATCTCCGAAGCGACCTTCGCGGCGATCGAAAAGAAATTGAATTCCAAATAAGGAAATAAGGAGAGACCGTCCGCGAGGGCGGTTTTCCTTTTTCGCAATAGAAATAGGCCAAAAAACAGGCAAAAAGTTTGAGAAATTTAATTTTGAAGTAATTTTATATGGAGTCTTACTTCCAAAAAAGTTTCGATAATTGCTTATTTTTGTTAATCACAAGGAAAAGAGCTATTAACAAAATTCCTTAAAATGGCATAATTTCTTGGTTTCTTGAGGAAAATCGATGAAAAAATACACCAAAGCCGAGATTCTTAAGCTCGCAAAGGAGAACAACGTCAGCTACGTTCGCCTCCAATTCTCCGACATTCTCGGCACGATCAAGGCGGTCGAAATCTCCGTCTCCCAACTTAACGACGCCCTAGACAACAAAATCATGTTCGATGGCTCTTCCGTCGAGGGCTTCGTCCGTATCAAAGAGGCCGACATGTTCCTTCACCCAGACTACAGCACCTGGATGGTTCTTCCCTTTGAAGGAAACGAATATGGCAAGGTGGCTAGGCTCATCTGCGATGTCTACACAAGTTATGGGAAACCCTTCCCCGGCGATCCTCGCCAGATTCTAAAGAGGCAACTGAAGGCGATGTCAGAACTAGGCATCGGAAACCTTGACGTTGGCTTTGAACCCGAATTCTTCCTTTTCAAAATCCAAGAAGACGGCAAGCCTTCCCTCGATCCCGTCGACCAAGGGTCTTACTTCGATCTTTCCCCGATCGATGGTGGCGAATACATCCGCAGGGACATCGCCCTCGAACTCGAAAAACTAGGATTCGTCATCCAAACCGCCCATCACGAAGTGGCGCCTGGCCAAGAGGAAATCAACTTCCGTTTCGCCCATGCCCTCGAAGCCTGTGACAACGTTCAAACCTTCAAACAAGTCGTCAAATTCATCGCCAGGAAGCATGGATATTTGGCTACTTTCATGCCCAAGCCAATCGCTGGCATCAATGGGTCTGGTATGCATACCAACTGCTCCATCGCCTCGGCGGATGGAACGAACCTTTTCTACGATCCTAACGACCCGATGAAGCTTTCGATTCTTGCCAGGAAATGGATCACGGGCATCCTTAGGCATGCCAGAGCCATGGCCGCGATTACCAATCCGACCGTCAACTCCTATAAGAGGTTGATTCCTGGCTATGAAGCCCCGTGCTACGTCTGTTGGAGCGACGCCAACCGTTCTTCAATGATTCGTATCCCCGCTTCTAGAGGCCAATCCACGAGGACCGAACTTAGGCATGTCGACGGCACCTGCAATCCATACCTCGCTCTAGCGGTTATCCTCGCGGCGGGCATGGATGGCATCAAAAACGTAAAAGACGAGGAAGTCATCGCCCCTGTTTATGACAACATCTTCTCGCTGACCCGCGAGCAACGCGAGGCTCAGGGCATTCCTAACCTTCCCGAGAACCTCAAAGACGCTTTGAAAGAGATGAGAGGCGATCCGCTCATGCTCAAAGTTCTTGGCGAGCATGCTTATAACAAATTCCTCGCTGCCAAGGACATCGAGTGGGAGAAATACCGCGCGCTCATCACGCCTTGGGAAATCGATCAATACATCCAACGCTAGGCTTGGGGTATCATTACCTTGCCATGGCGCAAAACAAAAAAGAGAAAATCGCGATCGTCGGTGGCTCGGCCGCCGGAATTTACCTCGCGATTTTTCTTATGAAAAAGCACCCCGATTTCGAGGTCACGATTCTGGAAAAGAACGACAAACTCGGCAAAAAGCTTTTGGCTACGGGCAATGGCCACTGCAATCTCCTCAACAAGGGGATGTGCGCCAACGCCTATAACGACCCCGAGTTTATGGCGAAGGCCATCAAGGAATATCCTCCCGTCCGCTTGCTAGACGAACTCGAATCCCTGGGAGTGAGAACCCTGGAAGTGGGGGACCTTGTCTACCCGCTTTCCTATAGCGCCTCCACCTATCTTCGCTTCCTAATCGGTCTTCTTGCTTCCTTGAACGTCAAAGTCAGTTTGGGGGTAAGGGTCGATTCTTACGAGGCCAAAGAGAAAGTCGTTCTTCATACCGGCGAGGGACGTCTTACCTACGACCGCGTTTACTTCGCCGTCGGAGGAAAGAGCCAGCCTAATCTTGGCTCCGATGGATCGCTTTTCGATGAATTCAAACGACACGGTTACGAGATGGCGCCCCTAAGGCCCGCCCTTTGCCCCATCAAGACGAAAGAACCCACCAAATCCATCTCGGGGCTTCGTCACAAGGCTTACGTTTTGCTAAGAGAAAACGGGAAGGAAACCCATGGTGAGAAGGGTGAGATTTTGTTCAAGGACGATGGCCTTTCCGGCATCGCGGTTTTCAATTGCCAAAGCTATATCGCCCGCCTGAAGGAGCAGGGGAAATACGAAATCGATGTCGATTTGTTTCCCGAGATGCCCGCCAATTCCTTATGTGAGGACATGGTGCTTTCCGCCAAAGAAAACCCTGCCTTTTATCTCGATGCCTATCTAGAAAAACCGCTTAAAGAATATTGCTTAAAAAGAACGGGTTTTGCTGGAAAAACCCCGCAAAACCGCTGCGAAATCGCGAAATTGGTGGCGATTTTGAAGGATTTGCGATTCGAATTCGACGCTTCCTATCCTTTCTCCGCTTCCCAAGTTACGACGGGCGGAGTGAGCGTCAAGGAAATCGACGAGAACATGCTTAGCCGCAAAGAAGCCGGGGTTGGTTTCGTGGGCGAATGCCTCGACATCGATGGCCTGTGCGGTGGATACAATCTCGGCTGGGCCTTGCTTTCTGCGTTGCTGGCTGCCCGTTGACCTTCAAGGTCAGTCCACCTTCTTCATCTCCGAAAACTTCATTGACTATCTATCTAAGATAGCCTTTAATTATCTAGTCGCTCGCCGACCCTTTATGGTCGGTGGCAGAGAAAGAGGTCCGTTATGAAATATTCGTCCGGCATTCGTCTGATCAACGTCATTATCTTTGCCTTGCTGACCGCTGGGTTCGTTTTCCTGGCCGTCTGGTTTGGCTTCCTGATCACCCCGTTCCTTTGGATTGGCAAAGGCTCCCCGATCGATCTTCCCGACATCAGCTTCGGCTTGGCCGCCATGCTTGGCTGCTTTGGCTTGGCTGGCGCTCTCATCGCGGGCAAAGGTTTGCTGACCTCCATCTTCTCCATGCTCAGGGAAAACGATGATGAACCCGTCGTGAAGTCCTTTGGCTGCTACATCGGAATCGGCTACCTCGTTGCCGCCTTCCTCCTTCTCAACGCCATGTGGCTCTATCGCTTGACCTCTAGCAACCTTGGCGATGATGACATCGGTTTCGTCGTCACCGTCTATGTGATCGCCCTTATCGTTGTCTTGCTTGCCACCAACGTTCCGATGGTCCGCCTCTTTGGTGATGAAAGCCAGTTCAACAAGGTCATGCAGGTCCTTAGCTATTCCCTTTGCTCTGTTAGCGCTGCCATCGGCATCGTCTTCGGTGTCGCCTATCTTGTTACAAAGACCTCTTCCGATCCCTTCTATGGTCAGACTACCGTCAGCCTTGAGATCGGCGTTCCCGCCATCATCGGTTTGGTCGCTTGCCTCCTTTGCCTCGTTGCCTACCTTGGCTACGTCAAAGCCGACAAGAACAAAACCGTCGTCAAGCGCAACGGCATCCTCTTTGAGGGCGCCCTCGTTCTAAGCGGAGCTTCCATCCTCGTGACCTCCGTCTTCGAGAACATCTACCAAGGTGCTTCTCGTCCTAGCGCCGTCTCCCTTGTCGCCAAGACCATCGGCATGTCCAACGTCAACTACCTCGACTTCTGCATCACCGGCTACATCCTCGGCGGTGCGATCGTCCTCGCTGGCATCCTATTCATGTTCTCGACCCTCTTCCCTAAGAAGCGCGTCGTCAGCGAGCTCTAATCCAAAAGGCAAAAACAAAGCGCAGGGTTGGTGCCCTGCGCTTTTCGTTTCGTTTATTCTTCAACGACGATTACTTCGTCAAATAGAGACAGGATTTCTTGGGTTGGTTCCTCGTATTCCTTGCGAAGGGATTCCATCGCTTTGTCGGGGACGATCCTCTCGGGTTCCCTCATTTTGTTTTGCTTTAGGCATACTTCGTACGGAACGTTGAATAGGACCAATACGTGACGATCGTACTTCGGGGTGCTCTCGTAGTAGTAGCGGCGGTAACGGTTTTGCAGGTTCGTCGCATCGGCGATGACGGTGACATCCCCCTCTTCCTCGGCGTAGGAATTGAGGTCATGGAGGAAGGTATCCCAAACGAGGGGTTCGTTGCTGAAGTTCTGAGGGCTGCCGGAGACACGGGCACGGACTTCATCGCTAGCGACGATGTGGGTGTTCGGGTGGACCTTGGCATAGGCTTTCGACCAAGTCGATTTGCCCGAGCCGGGGATCGCCGATAGGATGACCATCGTTTTCATATGTGAGTATGTTACGCATTGACTCCCCCTTTTTCTATAAGAAAAATTGCGAAAGCAGGCCGAGCGCGGGGCGATTTGTCCCCAAAAGCGAGACATAATCGATGAAAAGTGACGATTTCCATAGGAAACCCAACCTATGTAATTGTTTTCTGTTGCCCGCGTTTTTGATAGTATTTTCTTATATCCATGGAAGAGACGATTCAGGTCAAAAACAAGAAATTCGTGATCCAATCGATCAAGGCCGAGCACGAAGACCACACGACCTATGTTTGCTCATGGTCCAATAGGACCTATGTTCTTCGCGTCTACCGTTCTGGCTTCGCCCAGGCGATGGCGGATTACAAGGTTTTGAAGCACGCGGGCATCAATATGGCCAAAATCTGCTTCCACGATGATGAAAAGGGGATCATCGTCTTCGACTATTTCCCTGAGGACGATTGCCTCAAGGTCCTTTCCAAAGGCCCGCTTCCCGATATCTACTTCGCCGCTTTGTTCTCTTTGTACCGCTTCGCCCGCTTCTCCAAGGTCGCTCTTGATTGGGCCCCGCAGAACTTCATGCTTCGCGGCACCCAGATGTTCTATCTTCCCACTAAATGGGAAAAGCTCACTGAGGAGAATCCTCTTGAGAAAGAGGGAATCCGCCTTTGGTTCCTTGGCAAAGAAACCCACTCTTTGCTTAAGAGGAAAGGCTACGACGTCAGCGGGCTGCCAATGCTTGAGGACACCGCTGTCAACAAGGCCATGGTCCTCGCCGCCGTCCAATATTGGTAATAAGCAATTGCGAAGAAGCCGATTATCGGCTTTTTCTTTTGCTCAACTAAGGCCCTTTAAGTGGTAACCTTTGGTTGTCCTTATCTAACCCCGCGTTTAGAATTGACCCACTATGGCAAAGAACTTCTATTTGGAAATCCTCCACGTCGACAAGAAAACGGGTGCCCGTTATGGCATTTTGCATACGCCTCATGGCGACGTTGAGACGCCGATGTTCATGCCCGTAGGAACGAACGCCACCGTCAAATGTCTCTCCCCAGAGCAAGTCGCTGCGTGCGGTTCGGGCGTCGTCTTGGCTAACACCTACCATCTCCACCTTCGCCCTGGCGAGAAGATCGTCGAGGAGGCGGGCGGACTCCACGAATTCATGAATTACCATGGTCCGATTCTCACCGATTCGGGCGGATTCCAGGTTTTCTCTTTGGCATCTCGAAGGAAAATCAGCGAAAAAGGCGTCGAATTCAGGAACGAAATCGATGGGGGCAAAGAATTCTTCTCCCCCGAAAGCGCTATTGCGATCGAGGAAGCCCTTGGCGCAGACATCATCATGAGCTTTGACGAATGCATCCCTTACCCCGCGACCAGGGAATATGTTAGTGCCTCCACCGAAAGGACCCTTCGCTGGGCTAAGCGCGGCCTAGAAGCCCACACTAGAGAAGACCAAGCCTTATTTGGCATCGTCCAAGGCGGGGCGTATCGCGACCTGCGCGAACACTGCGCCAAGGAACTCGCAAAGATGGATTTCCCCGGTTATTCGATCGGGGGCACTTCCATCGGGGAGCCCAAGGAAGTCTGCTACCAAATGATCGAGGACGCGGTCCGTTATCTTCCCGAGGATAAGCCGCGTTACCTCATGGGTGTCGGTTCCATCGACTACATCCTCAAAGGCATCGCCATGGGGGTCGATATGTTCGATTGCGTTTTGCCTACCCGTTTGGCTAGGCATGGCGCCCTCATGACCAAGCACGGCAGGATCAATATCCAACGCGCGCAATATAAAGAGGATTTCACGCCCCTAGATCCTGAGTGTGATTGCTATACCTGCAAACACTACACGAAAGCCTATCTCCACCATCTCCATAAAGCGGGCGAGGATTTTGGCAAAACGCTTAATTCCATCCACAACATCCGCTTCCTCATCAAACTATGCGAAGATGCGCGAGAAGCGATAAAAAATGACACTTTTGCGGAGTTTATGGAGAAAACCCTCGCAGATTTCGGCGATTCCAGAGGTTTCTGATGAATATTGATTTGTTTGATTTTTACCTTCCTGAAGAACTCATCGCCCAAACTCCTTTGAAGCAAAGGGACGAGGCCAAACTGATGGTGGTCAACCGCGAGGCGAAGACCATCGAGCACAAGAAGTTCTTCGATATTTTGGATTACCTCCGTCCTGGCGACGTGCTCGTTAGGAATAACACCAAGGTCATCCCCGCGAGGCTCATCGGCAGCAAGGTCGAGACCGGCGGCAAGGTCGAGGTACTGCTTCTTCACGAGGTCAAAGAGGAAGGTGAGGACGTTTGGGAATGCCTCGTCGGCAACGCCAAATCGGTGAAGGAGGGGAGCCATTGCACCTTCGGGGATGGCAGGCTTACCTGCGAATGCATCAAGGTGCTGCCAGAAGGCATCCGTCACATGAGGTTCCATTACAAAGGAATCTTCCTCGAGGTCTTGGATTCCCTGGGCCTTATGCCACTTCCCCCCTATATCAAGAAACAATGCGAGGACAAATCCGATTACCAAACCGTCTACGCCAAAGTGCCGGGCTCGGCCGCCGCGCCGACTGCGGGCTTTCATTTCACCCCGGAGCTTTTTGAGAAGATCTTGGCGATGGGTTGCGAAGTGGTGGACATCACCCTCGATATCGGCCTAGGAACCTTTAGGCCGGTTAAGGTGAACGATACCAAAGACCACGTCATGCACTCGGAGACCTTCCACATGGACCAAAAGGCCGCGGATGCCCTGAACAAAGCCAAGGCGGAAGGCCGCCGTATCATTGCCATAGGCACGACGAGCGTGCGCACGCTTGAATCCGTATATGGAAAATATGGGTCTTTCGTTCCCTGCGAAGAGGCCACGAGCATCTTCATCTCCCCGGGATACGCCTTCCAAGCGGTCGACGCCCTTATCACGAACTTCCATCTCCCCAAATCCACCCTCGTGATGCTTGTTTCCGCGTTCATGGGCAGGGAATGGACCCTTCATTGCTATGAAGAGGCCGTGAAGAACGAGTATCGTTTCTTCTCTTTTGGCGATGCGATGTTCATCTACGGCGATTACCAATACGGGGAATGAGGATGGAAGCCCCGATCAATTACTACAAGGAATCCCTCAAGGAACTTGAGGCCATCAAAGCCACGGGCAAAAGGCCCACCCTTTTGTTCCATGTCTGCTGCGGGCCTTGCTCTTGCTTCCCCCTCACCTTCCTTTGCCCCCATTTTGACGTCACGATCTACTACGCGAATTCCAATATCTATCCAAGCGAAGAGTATGATCATAGGCTCTCTGAGCTTAAAAAGCTCATCTCCTATCTAAAGCGTGATTATGGGTATGAGGTCAAATTGATCGTTCCGCCTTACGATAACGAGTCTTACCAAAAAACCATGGCCCCCTATGCGGGCAGCCCGGAAGGAGGGGAGAGGTGCTTCGCCTGCTACCGCCTCCGCATGGAAGAGTCCTATGCCTACGCGGAGGCTCATGGCTTCGATTACTTCACGACCGTCATGACCGTGTCCCGTCAAAAGAACTCCAAAAAGCTCAATGAAATCGGGGCGGAACTCGCTTTGAAGTACCCCAAAACCAAGTATTTCCATAGCGATTTCAAGAAGAATCATGGCTTAGAAATCGGCACGGAAATCCGTAAAAAATACGAACTTTATAACCAGAATTACTGTGGCTGCAAAGCCTCTTTCGAAGAGATGAAAGAGCGTGAAAAACGCCTTCAAAACAGGGTCCAAAAATAGGCCTGCAAAACCAAAAAATTAACCGCAAGGAAAACCAAAAATTGTGCACGGTGCACAATTTTTCTTTCATTTTTGCCCTTTTCGCAGAATCCCTCGATCCTAGGTGGAAAAAGGCTTAAAAAGTGCCGATTCCATCGACATTTATAAAATAATGCATCTTTTTGTTGACTTAGCATGCCTATACGCGTAATGTATCTAACGCTGGCGCTTGCGATGAAATGCGAGGTTGCTGACACACCAACAGGCGTTGTTATCCATGAAGGGTGAGTCAGGGAATTCGCACCGAGCAAATGCCAAGAAGCCTGAAAAATACGTTAAGGAGGAAAATTCATGGCGAAAGAAAAAGCGATCCGCGTTCGCTTGATGGCTTATGACCACAAGATCCTCGACCTGAGCGTCGAAAAGATCCTCGAAGTCGTTAAGAAAACCGGAGCTGGCGTGAAGGGACCCATCCCTCTGCCGACCGAAAAGCAGGTCTACACGATTCTCCGCGCTACGTTCGTGTGCAAGGACAGCCGCGAGCAATTCGAGATCCGCACCCACAAGAGGCTCATCTACATCACGAAGCCTTCCAAGGAAACGATGGACCAACTTCGCAGGCTCGACCTGCCTAGCGGCGTCGACATCGACATCAAACTATAAGGAGGACCTAAATCATGAAATCCATCGTCGGAAGAAAAGTGGGCATGACCGAGGTCTTCGCCCCCGACGGAACCATGTATCCGGTCACCGTCATCGAGGTGCTCCCCAATGTCGTCATTGGTAAGAGGACCATCGAGAAGAATGGATACGAAGCGCTCATCGTCGGCTACGAAGAAAAAGCCGAGAAGCGTTGCAACAAAGCCGAGAAAGGCATCTTCGCCAAAGCCGGCGTCTCGCCCAAGCAGCTCATCATCGAGCTCAAAGGCGACGAAATCTACGGAAAGAACATTGGTGAGACCATCACCGCCGACATCTTCAAGGCCGGCGACGTCGTCGACGTGGTCGGCGAGCACAAGGGCCACGGTTATGTCGGCACCATCAAGAGGTATCACCACACGATCGGCCCCAAGGGCCATGGCTCCGGTTACCACCGCGGCATCGGCTCTCTAGCCAACAACGGCCGTGACAACAACCGCGTCATCCCCGGCAAGAAGATGTCCGGTCAATGGAGGCCGGCTTCCGCCACCGTCCAGAACGTCACCGTCATCGAATCGAACCTTGAGAAGAATTACATCCTCGTCAAGGGTGGCGTCCCCGGACCCAAGAAGGCCTACGTCGTGCTCCGTTCGCCCGTCAAAACCCAGTTCAAGAAGCCCGTCGTCAAGCCGCTCGTCGACCTGACCCCCAAAGCTCCTGAACAGCCCGCTGAGAAAGGAGAATAACCATGGCCAGCAAGAAAATCAGCCTTCCCGTCGTCACCCTCGATGGTGCCGAAGCGGGAAACGTCGAAGTCAGCGCCGCTGTCTTCGGTGTCAAGGACGTGAATCCGCAGGTCGTCAAAGACGCGGTTACCGTCTACCTCGCCAACTGCCGCCAGGCCACGGCGAAAACCAAGAAGCGTCATGAAGTCTCCGGCACCGGCAAGAAGCCCTGGAGACAAAAAGGAACCGGGCGCGCTCGCTCGGGTGACGCGCAATCCCCAGTCTGGGTCGGAGGCGGCAACGTCTTCGGACCGGATGGCACCCAGAACTACAAACTCTCTCAGAACAAGAAGGCCCACAACCTCGCCCTCAAGTCCGTTCTGAGCGAGAAGGTCGGCAAAGGCCTAATCGTCGTCGATAGCTACAAACTCGCCAAGATCTCCACCAAGGAGTTCGCCAGCAAGCTCAAAGCCCTCGGCTGCGAAGGAAAGAAGAACCTGATCGTCGTCGATGGCGATGACGAGAAGCTCATCCTCTCCGCCCGCGGCATCAAGAACGCCGGCCTCGTCGAAACCGACAACATCGCCGTCTACGACGTCCTCTACTTCGATAACGTCATCGTGAGCAAAGAGGGCATCAAGAAAATTGAGGAGGCCTTGCAATAATGGCAGACGAAGAAAAGAAGGTCGAAGCGGTCGAAGAAGCCGCTCCGAAGAAGAAAGCCCCCGCCAAAAAGAAGGCGCCGGCCAAAAAGAAGGAAGAAGCCAAAGCCGAACCGGCCAAGAAGGAATTCGCCAAGCCGACCGAGCATGACTTCGCCGTCATCGTCGCTCCCCACATCACCGAAAAGACCATGGCCCTCATGCAAAACGCCAACAAGGTCACCGTGAAGGTGAGCGCCAAAGCCAACAAGATCGAGATCAAGGAAGCCTTCCAAAGGATCTTCCAGGTTCCCGTCGTCGCTGTCAAAGTCAACAACGTCGCTTCTAAGGAAACGACCCGCGGCGGCCGCTATCGCGGAACGATCTCCGGCTTCAAGAAAGCGGTCGTCACCGTTGCCGAAGGCAGCGCCATCGACCTCTTCAAAGAGTAAGGAAACACCCTTCTATATATAAATAGGTATATAGATAAAGCATCCACTATAGGAGATAAACAATGGCAATCAAAACTTATCGTCCTTACACGCCGTCCCGTCGCAAAATGACGCAGTCGACGTTTGAGGAAATCACCAAGTCCACTCCTGAAAAATCGCTCCTCGCCCCGATGAAAAAGACGGGCGGACGCAACAATCAGGGACACATCACCTGCCGTCACATCGGCGGTGGCAACAAAAGGCGCTATCGCATCATCGACTTCAAGCGTCGCAAGGATGGCATCCCCGCGACCGTCAAGGCGATCGAATACGATCCCAACCGCAACGCCAACATCGCCCTCATCTGCTACGCAGACGGCGTGAAGGCCTACATCATCGAGCCCAAGGGCCTCTCCGTTGGCGACGTCATCGTCTCCGGCCCGGTCACCGACATCAAAATCGGCAACTGCCTTGAGCTCCAGAACATCCCCGATGGTACCTTCGTGCACAACCTAGAGCTCCAGCCCGGCAAAGGCGCTCAGCTCTGCCGTGCCGCCGGCACCTCGGCTCAGGTCCTCGGCTCCGAAGGCAAATACGTCACCGTGCGTCTTGCCTCCGGCGAAGTCCGTAAGCTCCTCAAAGTCTGCCGCGCCACGGTCGGCGTCGTCGGCAATGAGGATTGGAACCTCGTCAACCTCGGCAAAGCCGGTAAGACCCGTTGGAACGGCACCCGTCCCACGGTCCGTGGCTCTGCCATGAACCCCTGCGACCACCCTCATGGTGGTGGTGAGGGCAAATGCCCCGTCGGCCGCGACGCTCCCCGTTCTCCGTGGGGCAAGCGCACCCAGGGCGTCAAGACCCGTAGGGTCAAGAAGAACTCCACCCGCCTCATCGTCAGGCGCAAAGGACAAAAGTAAGGAAAGGATAGAAAGACATGTCTCGTTCACTCAAAAAGGGACCGTTCGTAGACGAATACCTTCTCAAGAAGGTCGAAGCCCTACAGAAGTCCGGCAAAAAAGAGATCATCAAGACCTGGTCTCGCCGTTCGACGATCTATCCTGCCTTCGTCGAACACACCTTCGCGGTCTATAACGGCCACGAGCACATCACCGTGTACGTCACCGAGGACATGGTCGGCCACAAACTTGGCGAATTCGCCCCGACCCGCAACTTCCCCGGACACCACGGCAACAACCTCGGCGACCAAGCCGGCAAGAAATAAGGAGCACTGAACCATGGCTGAAGAAAAGAAAACCGTGAAGAAAGCCCCCAAGGCCGAAACCGTCGAAGAGAAGAAGGCCCCCAAGGCCAAAGCCCCCGCCAAGAAGGCTGCCAAAGCCGAAGTGGTGGAGGAACCCAAAGAAGCGAAGAAGGAAGCCAAGAAGGCCTCCAAGAAGGCGCCTGTCGAGGAGAAACCCTCCCGCCACGAAGCCTCCGCCTTCGCCCGCGACGTCAGGATCACCCCGCGCAAAGTCAGGCTCGTCGCCGACCTCGTCAGGGGCAAGTCGCTCAAGGATGCCCTCGGTATCCTCGCCGGCTGCAACCGCGTCGCCAAAACCCCGGTGGAGAAGGTCATCCGCTCCGCCGCGGCCAACGCCATCAACAACTTCGGCATGAAAGAGGAAAACCTCTACATCGCCGAGATCCAAGTCGGGGACGGTCTCAAGATCAAGCGCTTCATCCCCCGCGCCAAAGGCTCTGCCTCCGGCATCATCAAGCGCAACGCTCACATCAGCGTCACTGTCAAGGAAAGGAACTAAAGGAACATGGGACACAAAGTTAACCCGGTCGGCATGCGTGTCGGCATCAACCGTGACTGGAATTCCAAATGGTTCGCCTCCAAAGAGGACTACGGTGACTATCTGATCGAGGACATCAAGATCCGCCGCTACCTCAACAAGGAGCTAAAGAACGCGATGCTCTCCCACATCGAGATCGGCCGCGTGAAAACCGATAAGGGTCACGACGTCCGCGTCGCGATCTACGTCGCCCGTCCGGGTGACGTCATCGGCCAGGAAGGCGAGAACGTCAAGCGCCTCCGCACCGAACTCGGCAAGATCATCACCTCCGGGAGCCTCCGCCTCGACGTCGTCGAGGTGAAGAACCCCGACCTCGACGCCACCCTCGTCGCCAAATGGATCGCTAGCGAGCTCGAAAACCGCGCTGCCTTCCGTTCCACGATGAAGAAAGCCATCCAAAGGATGCGCAGGGCCGGCGCCAAAGGCTGCAGGACCCTCTGCTCCGGCCGTCTCGCCGGTGCCGAAATCGCCCGCGCCGAAGGTTACAAAGAGGGAGTCGTCCCCCTTCACACCATCCGCGCTGACATCGACTTCGCTTCCGTCCACGCCGCGACCACCTATGGCAACATCGGCGTCAAGGTCTGGATCTGCCGCGACCTCAACAAGGTCGGCACCGAAGCCGTCAACGAGCCCGCTCCCCGCGATCCGCGCGACGATCGTCGCGACCGTGGACCCCGCAGGGCTCCGAAAGGAGATATGAACAATGCTTCAACCAAAGCGCGTTAAGTATCGCCGTCCGCATAGCCTCAAGTACGAAGGCCATGCCAAAGGCGGCACCACCGTCGAATTCGGTGACTACGGTCTAGTCGCCCTTGAAGGCAACTACATCACCGACCATCAGATCGAATCCGCCCGTATCGTCCTCTCCCGTTATACGGATAGGGCCGGCAAGGTGTGGATCCGCATCTTCCCCCACATGGCCAAGACGAAGAAACCGGCCGAAGTTCGTATGGGCTCCGGCAAAGGTTCTCCCGAAGGCTGGGTCGCCGTCGTCAAAGAAGGCGCCGTCATGTTCGAGATCGGCGGTATCGCCCCCGAAATCGCCAAAGAAGCCCTCCGCCTCGCTGCCTATAAGCTTCCCGTGAAGTGCAAGGTCGTCGCCAGGGCTGAGAAAGGAGACAACTAATGCAAGTCAAAGAACTCCGCGAGTTGACCCCGCAAGAGCTCGACGCCAAGATCTACGAGCTCAAAGAAAGCCTCTTCGAGCTTCGCCGCAAGAAAGCGGTGGGGCAGCTAGAGCATGGCGAACAGGTCCGCGCCCTCCGCAAGGACCTCGCCAAAGCCGAAACCGTCAAGCGCCAGAGGCAGCTTGGCATTGAGAAATAAGGAGATTAGCAATGGAAAGAAATCATCGCACCTCGATCCAGGGCACCGTCACTTCCGTGAAGATGGCCAAGACGATCGTCGTCACCGTTTCGACCGAACGCAACGATCCCCTTTATCAGAAGCGTGTCGGCTATTCGAAGAAATACTACGCCCACGATGAGAAGGGCATCGCCGAAGTCGGCGATATCGTCACCATCATGGCGTGCCGTCCTATGTCCAAACTCAAGAGGTTCCGCCTCGTGAGCGTCGACAAGAAGCCCATCACCGCCGAGAAGGCCGTCGAAATCGAGAAGGAACTCGAGGCCGCTGAGGGCTCCAAAGAGGAAATCGCCCCCGTCGCCGACGAGGTCAAGGAGGAAGAATAATGATCCAGACCGAGACCAATCTAATCGTCGCCGACAACTCCGGCGCGAAATCCGTGCGTGCCTTCCGCCTCTATGGCGGATCCCACCGCAAATCCTCGTCGCTAGGCGACGTCATCCTCTGCTCCGTCAAGGATGCCATCCCTAACGGCAAGGTCAAAAAAGGCGACGTCGTGAGATGCGTCATCGTCCGCACCAAGCACCCCGTGCTTCGCAAAGACGGTTCCACCATCTCCTTCGACGACAACGCCGTCGTCATCATCGACAACGAAGGCAACCCCACCGGCACCCGTGTGTTCGGCCCCGTTGCCCGTGAGCTCCGCGACAAGGGATACATGAAAATCGTCTCCCTCGCCATCGAGGTCCTATAAGGGAAAGGAGAAACGAGTATGAACATCAAAAAAGGTGACAAGGTCATCGTGATCGCCGGCGCCGACAAGGGCAAAACCGGCATCGTCCAGCGCGTCTATCCCAAGCTCAACAAAGTGGTCGTCGAGGGCGTCAACGTCCATAAGCGCCACAAGAAACCGACCCAAGCCGTTCCCGAAGGCTCCGTGCTTGACGTCTACGTTCCCTTCGATGCGAGCAACGTCGCCCTCATCGATCCCAAAACCAAAAAGCCGACCCGCGTCCACTATGGCACGGTCAAAGGCAAGAAGGTCCGCCTCGCCAAGTCCGGCGAGAGCCTCGACTAAAGGAGGTATGCATCATGGCAGAAACCAAAAAGACCGCTGTGAAGGCAGCGGAAAAGAAGGCCGCCGCTAAGCCGGCCAAGAAGGCCGAAGGGTACACCCCCCGCCTTCAGCAAAAGTACAAAGACACCGTCGTGGCCGAACTCGTCAAGGAATTCGGCTACACCACCCCGATGATGGCTCCTCGCCTCGAGAAGATCGTCATCAACATGGGCGTTGGAGACGCCACTCAGAACTCCAAGGCCCTCGACGACGCGGTCAATGACCTGACGATCCTCGCCGGTCAGAAGCCCGTCATCACCAAAGCCAAAAAGTCCATCGCGACCTTCAAACTCCGCGAAGGACAGGCGATCGGCTGCAAGGTCACCCTCCGCGGCGCCCGCATGTACGAGTTCCTCGATAAGCTCGTCTCCATCGCGCTTCCCCGCGTCCGTGACTTCCGCGGCATCAGCAAAAACGCCTTCGACGGCCACGGCAACTACACCCTCGGCGTCAAAGAGCAACTGATCTTCCCCGAAATCGACTACGACAAAGTCGGGAAGGTCCGCGGTATGGACATCGTCGTCGTCACGACCGCCCGTTCCGACAAAGAGGCCTATGCCTTGCTCGATAAGCTCGGCATGCCCTTCAGGAAATAAGGAGAGGAACCATGGCTAAGAAAAGCATGATCGCCAAGCAGCAGGCCAAGAAGAAGTTCACGGTCCGTGAATACACCCGCTGCAAACGCTGTGGACGTCCCCACGGCGTCATCCGCCGCTTCGGCCTTTGCCGCATTTGCCTCCGCGAGCTCGCCTACAAGGGCGAAATCCCCGGCATGAAGAAGGCCTCTTGGTAATAAGGAAAGGAGATTACAACAATGCACGCAGATCCCATCGCAGATATGCTCACCCGCATCCGTAACGCGAACAAACTCCGTTACGAGGAAGTCTCCATGCCTTCCTCCAAGATCAAAGAGGGCATCGCGAAGATCCTCGAGAACGAGGGCTTCGTCTCCGGCTACAAGGTCGAAACCGAAAACGGCAAGAAGACCTTGACCATCAACCTCAAATACTCCGCCTCTGGCGAACGCGTCATCACCGACTTGAAGCGCATCTCCAAGCCCGGCCTCCGCGTCTATGCCGAGTCGGACAAGATCCCGAGCGTCCTCAAGGGCCTCGGCATCGCCATCGTGAGCACCCCGAACGGCTTGCTCACCGACAAACAAGCCAGAAAGCAAAACGTCGGCGGAGAAATCCTCTGCTACGTCTGGTAAGAAAGGAAGAAAAGAACCATGTCACGTATCGGATTGAAACCCGTCTCTCTTCCTAGTGGCGTCACCCTTGACATCAAGGAAGGCGTCATCGCCGTCAAAGGACCCAAAGGCGAATTAAGTGTGTCCTTCCCCAAGGACATCATCAGCGTCGAGGTGAAAGACGGCTCCGCGCATGTCTCCCGCGTCAACAACGATCCCCGCTCCGTCACCAACCACGGCACGGTCAGGGCCAATCTCCACAACGCTGTCGTCGGCGTCTCCGAGGGCTTCAAGAAAGAACTCGAGATCTCCGGCATCGGCTATCGTTGCGCCATGAGGGGCACCGCGATCGTCCTCAATGTCGGATTCTCCCACGAAGTGGTCATCGAACCGGTCGAAGGCGTCAAGATCGCCTGCCCGTCCGAAACCAAGATCGAAGTCACCGGCATCGACAAGCAGAAAGTCGGCCAGACCGCCGCGCTCATCCACGACACCAAGCGTCCTGAGCCCTACGGTGGCAAAGGCATCAAGTACGTCGGCGAATACGTCATCCGCAAGGAAGGCAAGCGCGCCGCTGCCACGGGCAAGAAGTAATAGGAGGGCAGAAACACTATGATCGAAAAAGTCTCTAGGAACGCCAACCGCGTTCGCAAGCACATCCGTGTTCGCGAAAAGGTCTCCGGCACCGCCGAGAAGCCGCGTCTATGCGTCTTCCGCTCCAACAAAAACATCGAAGCCCAGATCATCGATGACGTCAAAGGCGTCACCCTGGTCTCATCCTCTTCCACCCAACTCAAGCTCGAGAACGGTGGCAACTGCGAGGCCGCCGTCAAAGTCGGCAAGGACCTCGCGGAGAAAGCCAAGGCCAAAGGCATCGAAAAAGTCGTCTTTGACCGCGGTGGCTATCTCTATCACGGCCGTATCGAGGCCCTAGCCAACGCCGCCAGGGAAGGCGGCCTCAAGTTCTAAGGAGAAAGGCAATGGAAGAAGAAAAGAAAATCGTCGAAGCCCCCGCCGCCGAAGCGGAGGCCAAACCCGCCCCTCGCGGTGGCTACGAGCCCCATGGTTCCGCCGCTGCGCCCCGTCCGGGCGACCGCAAGGCCGGTGACCACAAGGGCCGTCCCTCCGAAAGAAGGGGTGGTCGCGGTGGTTTCCATCGTGAAGGCGATGACCTCAACGAGAGGGTCGTCTCCATCAACCGCATCTCCAAGACCGTCCAAGGCGGTAAGCACATGCGTTTCTCCGCCCTCGCCGTCGTCGGCGATGGCAAGGGCCGCTATGGCTTCGCCATGGCCAAGTCCGGTGAAGTCCCCGATGCCATCAAGAAAGCCCTTGAAAAGGGCCGCAAGAGCATGAGGGGCATCCAAATCGTCAAAGGCGACACGATCGCCCATGACGTCGAAGGCGTCTACGGCTCCACCAAGGTCGTCCTCAAACCCGCCCGTCCCGGCACCGGTATCGTCGCCGGCGGCCCGGTCCGCGCCATCCTTGAGCTCGCCGGCGTCAAGAACGTCGTCTCCAAGGTCTATGGCTCCCGTGCCCCGATCAACGTCATCCGCGCCACCGACGCGGGCCTCCAGTCGCTGAAGCACTATGACAAGATCATGGTCCTCCGCGGCAAGAAGACCGAAGAGGAGATCCGTGCCCGCAAGGCCGCTCCCAAGGCCGAAGTGAAAGGAGATAAGTAATCATGTCCTCACTCTCTGAACTTCATAACGTCGAAGGCGCCCGCGTCGACTCCTTCCGCAAAGGTCGCGGTAGGGGATCCGGCAACGGCAAGACCGCTGGCAAAGGCCAGAAGGGTCAAGGCGCCCACGCCCACACCAAGAAAAACGGCTTCGAAGGTGGCCAAACCCCCATCGCCCGCCGTCTTCCTAAGTTCGGTGTCCGCAAAACCCACAAGAACCGCAAGACCGTTTACGCCGCCGTCAACCTATTCAGGTTGGAGAGCTCCTTCAAGGATGGCGAGACCGTCAACGCGGCCACCCTCATCGAAAAAGGCATCATCAAAAACGAATTTGATGGTGTTAAAATCCTCGCTAAGGGCGAGCTGACCAAGAAGCTCACCGTCGAGGCCAAGGCCTTCTCTGGCAAAGCCAAAGAGGCCATTGAGTCCGTCGGCGGCACCGCCAAGGTAATCGAATAATGCGTAAATTCGTCTCGATCTTCAAAAACAAGGAAATCGTCGGTCGTATCTTCTTTACGATCATGATTCTCTTTGTCGTGCGAATCGGGGCGGCCATCACGGTTCCTCTAGTTGTTCCCTCGGAGCAACTGAAGAACGCAATGAACTCGGGCAACGCCATCGCCATGATGGACTTGCTCGGGGGCGGCGCATTGTCCAACTTCTCCGTCTTCGCCTTAGGTGTATCGCCATACATTACGGCGCAAATCATCGTCGAATTGCTCTCCAAGGACGTCCTTCCGGCCTTAACGGAACTCTCCAAGCAAGGGCAGTTCGGCCGCAAGAAGATCGAAATGTCGACCAGGTACCTAACCCTGTTGCTCGGCGCGGTCCAAGCCTACGGCATCATCAAGACGATGGAGAACTCCCAATACATCTCCTACGTCGATGGACTCACCCCGACATTCTGGACCTACGCCTACATCGTAACGGTCCTCCTCGCCGGCGCCATGTTGACCATGTGGCTAGGCGACCAGATCACCGATAAGGGCCTAGGAAACGGAATCTCCGTCATCATCTTCGCCGGCTGCGTTCGCAGCCTCCCCATCCAGATCCATACCGCTTGGGACAAGTGGATTAGCCAGAACATCGGACACGGCAGCAACGCCATCATCCAAGGCGCCTTCCAGTTCGTTCTCTATATCCTGGCTTTCCTCCTCATCATCGCGGGCGTCGTGTTCTTCGAGCTCGCCAGGAGGAAAATCCCCGTCCAACACGCGGGTAAATCGGGTCAGACGGCCTCCATGGCCCGCGCCTCGTTCCTGCCTATCAAGGTAAACAGCGCCGGCGTCATCCCCGTCATCTTCGCCTCCTCCATCATGCTGGCTCCCTCCGTCATCGCGAGCTTCATCTCCTCTGACGCGGGCAATGCCCAGTGGCTCAAGATCTTCTCGTACTCGGAAATGTATCCGATGCCCGAGATCAACGGCCACGCTTGGTCCATGCCCTGGGGCCTGCTCATCTACATCACCCTGATCATCGTCTTCGCCTTCTTCTATTCGCAGATGCAAATGGATCCGGAGCAACTCGCGGACAACTTCCAAAAGAACGGCTCCTACATCCCCGGCATCCGTCCTGGCAAAGAAACCGAACGTTACGTCGGCAAGGTCCTCAACCGCGTGACCTGCATCGGCGCGTTGGCCCTCGCGACCATCGCCCTGATTCCCGTCGCGTTGACTTTGTCTGGCGTCTTCGGCAACGACACGAGCCTAGCGATCGGCGGCACCGGCCTCATCATCGTCGTCGGCGTCTGCATCGAGATCAACTCGCAGATCGACGGCTTGCTCGCCGGCAAATCCTTCGAAGAAGTGCAGCAAGGAGGTAACTAAGCATGCTCAATATCATCCTCATGGGCCCCCCGGGCGCCGGCAAAGGCACCCAGGCCACCCGCATCATCGACGAATTTGGCATCCCGCATATCTCGACCGGCGACATCTTCCGCGAGAACATCGCCAAAGGCACCCCGCTCGGATTGCAGGCCAAAGCCATCATCGAACGCGGCGACCTCGTCCCGGACGATCTCACGATCGGCCTGGTCAAGGACCGTCTATGCAAGGACGACTGCGCGAAAGGCTATCTCCTCGATGGCTTCCCCCGCACGATCGCCCAAGCCGAGGCCCTCAAGAAGATGGGTCCCGAAATCGGGCGTCCCGTCACCCTCGTCGTCGACATCACCGTCCCCGACGAAGTGCTCGTGGAGCGTATCGCCGGCAGGAGGGTCTGCCCCAAGTGCGGCGCTTCCTACAACGTGAACTCCATGAAGCCGAAGGTGGAGGGCATCTGCGACCGTTGCGGCGCCGAGCTTATCCAACGCAAAGACGACAATCCCGAATCCTTTAAGGTCAGGCTGGAAAACTACTATGCCCAAACCCAGCCCCTCGTTGATTTCTACAAAGAAGAAGGCATCTACCATCATTTCGATGGCATGATCGGCTTCCAAAAGGTCTCGGAAGGCATCAGCAGCCTCCTGCAGGCCAACAAGTGATCAACATCAAATCCCCCCGCGAGATCGCCCTCATTAAGGAGGCGTCTCGCGTGGTGGCGGTCGTCCTAGACGAAATGCGCGCCTATATCGAGCCCGGTGTGTCCACCGCGTTCCTCGATGCCAAGGTGCGTGAAATAACAGCGCGCGAGGGCGCGACCCCCGGCGAGCTTGGCTACTATGGCTATCCCGGTGCGGTGTGCGCTTCCGTCAACGAATGCATCCTCCATGGCATCCCCTCGGAGAAGAAGGTGCTCCGCGACGGCGACATCATCACCCTCGACTTTGTCGCTAGGAAAAACGGCTATTGCGGCGACGGGGCCAGGACCTATCCGGTCGGCATCGTCACCGAAAGGGCGAAAAGAATGATTTCCATCGCCGAGGAATCCTTCTATAATGCTGTGTCCCTGGTTAAACCAGGGGTGCATGTCGGTGACATCTCCCACGCGATCGAAGAGACCGCGAAAAAGTATGGTTGTTCCGTTCCCCGCGAATTCACGGGCCACGGCATCGGAAGGGAAATGCACGAGGATCCCGCGATCCCTTGCTATGGGAATCCGGGGCAAGGTCCGGTGCTTAGAGAAGGTATGACCATCTGCATCGAACCGATGATCCTCGAAGGAAAACCAGCCGTCAGAGTTCTCAAAGACGGATGGACGGTCCTCGCCAAAGACGGGGGTCTCACCAGCCATTATGAGAACACGGTCGTAGTCACCAAGGATGGCTACGAGATATTGACCAAACAGGACTAAGGAAAGGAGGAAGCGTTCTGAGCAAGAAAGACTTTATCGAAGTCGAGGCGACGGTGTTAGAGTGTCTACCTAACGCCAACTTCAAGGTGAAGCTCGCCAATGGATTAGTGGTCCAAGCCTGCGTTTCGGGCAAAATCCGTATGAACTACATCCGGATTCTCCCCGGTGATAGGGTCACCGTCCAATTCTCACCTTACGATTTAACACGTGGGCGAATCATATTCCGCTACCGCAACTGATGCGTACAACGTTGCAACCAACACTTAGGAGTAAGAAACATGAAAGTCAGACCGTCTGTAAAGCCGATCTGTGACAAGTGCAGGGTCATCCGCCGTCACGGAAAGCTAATGGTTATCTGCTCCAACCCCAAGCACAAGCAGCGCCAGGGTTGAGCAAAGAAAGGAACTATCGAAAATGGCACGTATCGCCGGGGTTGACATCCCCAATGAGAAGCGTATCGTCGTATCCCTCACCTACATCTATGGGATCGGCGACACCACCGCGAAGAAGATCTGCGCGGCCGTCAATGTCAGCGAAGACATTCGCACCAAGAACCTCACCGATGAGCAATTGACCGCTCTCCGTAACGAGGTTTCCAAGTATCAAACCGAAGGTGACCTCCGCCGTGAGACCGCCCTCAACATCAAGCGCCTTATGGAAATCGGCTGCTATCGTGGCCTCCGCCATAAGAAAGGACTTCCCGTCCGTGGCCAAAGGACCCGCACCAATGCCCGTACCCGTAAAGGTAAGAGGAAGACCATCGCCAACAAGAAAGAAGCGGGTCGATAAGAGGTAAGGAACAATGGCTAACGCAAAGAAATCCACGACCGCCCGTAAGAAGAAGATCAAACGCTCCTTTACCAAAGGCGTCGCCCATATCCACAGCACCTTCAACAACACCATCGTCACCATCACCGACGTCCAAGGCAACGTCATTGCCTGGTCCTCCGCCGGTGCCCTTGGTTACAAAGGCGCCAAGAAATCCACCCCCTTCGCCGCTCAGCTCGCCGCTGAAGCCGCCGCCAAGACCGCGTTCGATCAGGGCCTCCGCTCCGTCGACGTCGAGGTCAAAGGCCCCGGTGCCGGCCGTGAATCCGCGGTTAGGGCCCTTACCGTCGCCGGACTCCAGGTCACTTCGATCGAAGACACGACCCCGATCCCGCACAACGGCTGCCGTCCCCCCAAGCGTCCCCGTGGTTAGTCTCTAATCACCTTTCGCTAAAACTAACCATTCAGGAGGAAAAAGAAACATGGCTAACACTAAAGCCGAAAGCAAAGTCGAGGAGATCAAACTCCCCAATCCGTTCGAGCCCGTCACCATCAACATCGAAGTCAACGACGAATCGGAGCACTATGCCAAGATCGTCGTCCGTCCTCTCGAGAGGGGATTCGGCATCACCCTCGGGAACGCCCTCCGTCGCGTCCTTCTCTCCGCCCTTCCCGGCGCGAGCGTCGTCGCCGTCCAAATCGAAGGGGCCAGGCATGAGTTCACCGCTCTCCCCGGCGTCCTCGAGGACGTTACCGCTATCATCCTTAACCTCAAGGACCTCGTCTTGAAGATCGACGACAAGTCGAGCGATCTCAAGCGCATCGATGTCGACGTCAAGGGTCCCTGCACCCTCAAGGCCGGCGACCTCGACCTCCCCGCTCTCGTGAGCGTCTGCAACCCCGAACTCGAGATTGCCCACATCAACGACGGCGCCGAGCTCAAGATGACCATCTTCGCCGGCAACGGCAGGGGATACGTCACCGCCGAGGCCAACAAGGCCGAGCGCCGCATCGACACCGTCGGCGTCATCGCGACCGATTCCAACTATTCCCCGGTCGTCAAAGTCGCCTATAACGTCGAACCGACCCGTGTTCTCCACGATTCCAAGTTCGATGAGCTGACCCTCGAGGTCTCCACCAACGGCTCCGTGAGCCCGCATGAAGCGGTGGCTCTCGCCGCCCAGCTCCTCATCTCCCACTTCCAGCAGTTCGTCTCGCTCGAAGAGAAGGTCAAGGACATCCGCCTCGTCAAGGAGGAGTTCAAGGTTGAGGACAACAAATACCAGAACATGCTGATCGAAGAACTCGACCTCAGCGTCCGTTCCAACAACTGCCTAAAGCGCGCTGGCATCACCACCGTCATGGAACTCACCCAAAAGAGCGAGGACGAGATGATGAAGGTCCGCAACCTGGGCAAGAAATCACTCAAGGAAGTCAAGGAGAAACTCGCCGCCAACGGCCTCCACTTCCGCGATTACGTAGGAGAATAAACTAATGGCAGCACAAGGAAGAAAGAACGTCCACGGCAAGACCGGCGTTCGCTTCAAGACCGGCTACACCGCCTCGAAGAACAAGTCCATGCTCCGCAACGTCGTGACCGACCTCATCGTCAACGAGGAAGTCAAGGTCACCTCGGGCGTCACCAAGGACCTCAAGAAGCTTGCCGACCACCTCGTCACCCTCGCCAAGAGGAACGACCTCCACGCCAGGAGGCTCGCCGCGGAGACCGTCCGCTCCGAGGAGGCCCTCAAGAAGCTCTTCACCGAAATCGGACCTCGCATGGCCTCCCGCAAGGGCGGCTACACCAAGTCCTATAAACTCGGTGAGCGCCGTGGCGATTCCGCGGAAGTGACCCTCGTTCGTTGGTCCGACCGCTAATAGCCGCAAGCGACATAAGCCATCCTTCGGGGTGGCTTTTGCTTTGCAAAAGGAAAAGGGCCCGTTTCCAGGCCCTGATAGAGGGAGGGAGGACGCCCGCCTCTTCGGAACCCTTCTCATAACCCAGTTCGGGGCGCAGACCTTCTTGTGCGGCCCCCGAACCGGGCTATAATATAGGTGGTCTTACTTAGGCGGGGGTTACCCGCCTTTTCTTATCACCTACGGGCCCCTAGGACCACAAGACAGAGGGACGCGACGACGAGCAGGGCCACTGCAAGTCGAAGCAGGCGTATCAAGCGACCCAGGACGGGCGCCTCCGTTTCTTTCGCGGGGGTCCCGCCGGTTTCCCGGGGAGAAGGCCGACCACCCACTGAGAAGTTCCCCTTTGGTTCTCACCATTGGTTCACCCCCTGCCTATATATAGGGAGGAAAGACGGAAAAAATGATTCGGGTTTTCGAAACCCCGACGCCATCGGGACTATTTTTTCATCGGCGCTCGGTTTTAGTGGCGGGTCCCCCAGACCTGGCTATAATATGGGTAGGTGTAGAGCCGGCGGGGGTTACCCGCCTTTTCTTTTCGCTTATAGGCCATCTAAACTGAGCCTATTTTTGGAAGGTTTAGCAGTTAAGAAAACTTAACTTTTTTTATCGATTCCATCGCGCGTTTTTTCATTGATTCAAAGGCTGCCAAAATCTAGAATAAACTTAAGTTTAAGGGCATCGTCCCTGTGGAGGTTCTGCATGAACATCAAACCCGAAGTCAAAAAAGGCATCGAGGCAATTTGCGATTCTTACGCGAATGAGCCCTCACCTTTGATGATGATTCTCTCGGCCATCCAGAAGAAATATGGCTACATTCCCCTGGAAGTCCAAGAGGTCGTCTCCGAAAAGACGGGCATCCCCGTCGCCGAGATCTATGGAGTCGTCACGTTCTACTCCTTCTTCTCGCTCAACCCGAAAGGAAAATACGTGCTTGGCATCTGCCTAGGCACCGCCTGCTACGTCAAGAACTCGCAGCAGGTCGTCGACAAGTTCTCTTCCATGCTCGGCATCGAGCCCGGGCAAACCACCGAGGACGGCCTATTCACGATCGAGGCCATCCGTTGCATCGGCGCCTGCGCCCTTGCCCCGGCCATGTCCATCAACGGCAAGGTCTATCCGAAGGTCACCCCCGACCAGGTCGGCAAGATCATCGAAGAATACCGTAAACTCGGAGCGGAGGCTTAATGATGGAACGCATCACTTCACCTGAAACACTTCAAAAGCGCATCGACGAATGTACCTCGGTCTTCCAAGCCAAGATCAAAGGCGAGGGTGGCAAGAGGGCCGTCGTCGTCTGCGGCGGTACCGGCTGTATCGCCAACGATTCCGTAGCCATTGAGGAAGAACTCGTTCGCCTCATCAAGGAAAAAGGCCTCGAGGACAGGATCTCCGTCAACCACGTCGGTTGCTTCGGCTTCTGCTCCCAAGGGCCCTTCGTCAAGATCTTCCCCGAAGACACCCTCTATAGGGGCGTCAAGGTCAAAGACGTGGCCGAGATCGTGGAAAAGGACCTCATCGGCGGTCAGGTTTGCGAAAACCTCCTCTACGTCGACCCGGTCACCCACGAGAAGGTCGCCCGTCAGGATGACATCACCTTCTACAAGAAACAAATCCGCATCGCCCTCCACGGCTGCTCCCTCATCAACCCCGACAAGCTCGAGGAATCCCTCGGCTACGACGGCTTCAAGGCCCTGAAGAAGGCCCTCACCACGATGACCCCGCAAGAAGTCATCGACGAGGTCCTCGCCTCCGGCATCCGCGGACGTGGCGGCGGTGGATTCCCCACCGGTCGTAAGTGGCAGTTCGCTGCCAACGTCAAAGCCGATCAGAAATACATCGTCTGCAACGGTGACGAAGGCGACCCCGGCGCGTTCATGGACCGCTCCATCCTCGAAGGCAACCCCTTTGAGGTCATCGAGGGCATGATGCTCGCTGGCTATGCGTTCGGCGCTTCCGAAGGTTACTTCTATGTCCGTGCCGAATACCCGATCGCCGTCGAAAGGCTTCAAAACGCGATCAAGGACATGGAGGCCGCTGGCTTGCTCGGCGACAACATCCTTGGCACCGACTTCTCCTTCCGCGCCCATCTCCGTCTTGGTGCCGGCGCGTTCGTCTGCGGCGAAGAGACCGCCTTGCTTAACTCCATCGAGGGTAAGCGCGGCATGCCTCGTCCCCGTCCGCCCTTCCCGGCCATCAAAGGCCTCTGGGGCAAGCCGACCTGCGTCAACAATGTCGAAACCCTCTCCCAGATTCCGTTCATCATCCGCGAAGGCGCTTCCGCCTTCAATTCCATCGGCACCGAAGGCTCCAAAGGCACGAAGGTCTTCGCCCTCGGCGGCAAGATCAACAATGTCGGCCTCGTTGAGGTCCCGATGGGAACGACCCTCCGCCAGCTCATCTATGAAATCGGCGGTGGCATCCCTGGTGGCAAGAAGTTCAAGGCCATTCAGACCGGCGGTCCTTCCGGCGGCTGCTTGACCGAAAAGGACCTCGATACCCCGATCGACTATGACACCCTCGTCGCCCGTGGCTCCATGATGGGCTCCGGCGGCGCCATCGTCATGGACGAGGACAACTGCGCCGTCGACGTCGCGCACTTCTATATGTCCTTCATCTGCGACGAATCCTGCGGTAAGTGCTCTCCCTGCCGTATCGGCACCAAGAGGCTCTACGAGATGCTCACCTTGGTCACCGAGGGCAAGGGCACCGAGCAGACCCTCAAGGACATGGAAGAGCTCGCCAACGTCATCAAGGCCGGCTCGCTATGCGCCCTCGGCCAGACCGCGGCCAACCCGATTCTCTCGACGATGCATAACTTCCCCGAGGAGTACATCGCCCACGTCACCGAGAAGAAGTGCCCCGCCCACGTCTGCAAGAACCTGATGTCCTATCAGATCATCAAAGACAAGTGCGTCGGCTGCACCCTCTGTGCGCGTAACTGCCCCGTCTCCTGCATCAGCGCTAGCGACGTCCCTGCCAGACCCATGGTTCCTGGCAAGCCGGCGCTCCCGGGCAAATTCGCCCACGAAATCGACCAAAGCAAGTGCATCAAGTGCGGCTCCTGCATGGCTGGCTGCCGCTTCGGTGCCATCGTCAAACAGTGAGGTGAACGACCATGGAACAAATCGAAAAGATCAACATCAACATCGAGGGCCGCATCTACTCGGTCCCGAAGAACATGACCGTCCTCGAAGCGGCGAGGCTCGCGGGCTACAACATCCCGACCCTCTGCTACTGGAACCACGGCCAGAACTCCCTCGCTTCCTGCCGCGTTTGCTTAGTCGAAATCGCGACCGCTAGGGGCGGAAGGCTCTTCGCCTCCTGCGTCTACCCCGTCGCCGACTGCCCGGCCGACAAGGGATTCGAGATCAAAATCTCCTCCCCGATGGCCGTCCGCGCCCGTCGCGCTTCGGTCGAACTCCTTCTCTCCAACCACTCCATGGATTGCCAACCCTGCCCCAAAAACGGGCAGTGCGAACTCCTCCATGTCTCGCAGGTCGTCGGCGCCCGCCCCGAGCAATTCCTCGGCGCGAAGACCCCGACCACCCTCGATGAACTCGCTCCCGGCCTCGTCCGCGACACCAGCAAGTGCATCCTCTGCGGCCGCTGCATCGAAAGGTGCAAAGACGCTCAGGGCATCGGCATCCTTGGCTTCGAAAAGCGTGGCTTCAACACGATCGTCGCCCCGATTGGCAACCGTTCCTTCTCTGAGGTTCCTTGCCTCCAGTGCGGCCAGTGCATCGAGGTGTGCCCAACCGGCGCCTTGACTGAGCACCGCGAAATCGAGAAGATCGACGCCGCCAAAGCCGCCGGCAAGTACGTCGTCGTGCAGACCGCTCCCGCCGTTCGCGCCGCGATCGCCGAGGAATTCGGCCACCGCATTGGTGAGCAGGATGGCACCGGCCGCATGGTTGCCGCCCTCCATCGCCTTGGCTTCGACCGCGTCTTCGACACCAACTTCGGCGCCGACCTCACCATCATGGAAGAGGCGCAGGAGCTCGTGAACCGCATCACCAAGAAGCAAGTCCTCCCGCAGATCACCTCTTGCTCCCCGGGCTGGATCAACTACATGGAGTTCTTCTACAAGGACCTCATCCCGAACGTCTCCACCTGCAAATCGCCGCATGAGATGGAAGGGGCCGTCATCAAGAGCTACTTCGCGAAATCGCATAACCTCAAACCCGAAGATATCTTCGTCGTCTCGGTCATGCCTTGCACCGCGAAGAAATACGAGGCCAAGCGCCCGCAGAACGCGGCCGTGAATGGTCTCCCCGACGTCGACGCGGTCATCACGACCCGCGAACTCGCCGTCATGATCAAACGCGCCGGTATCCTCTGGGACGAACTCCCCGAGGAAGAATTCGACCAAGACCTCCTTGGCCAATACACCGGTGCCGGCGTCATCTTCGGCGCGACCGGTGGCGTCATGGAAGCCGCGGTCCGTACCGCTTACCACACCCTCACGGGCAAGGAGATGAATCCCATCGAATTCAAGCCCGTCCGTGGCATGGAAGCCGTTAAGGTGGCCGAGGTCGAGGTTGCGGGCATCACCCTCAAACTCGCCGTCGCTTCCGGCATGAAGAACGCCAAACCGCTCCTAGACGAAATCAGGGCCGGCAAATCTCCCTATCACTTCATCGAGATCATGTGCTGCCCCGGTGGCTGCGTCAATGGCGGTGGCCAACCCTTCGTCAAACCCAACCTCCTTCCCCACGAAGGACCCGACGTCCTCGACACCTATCGTCAGAAGAGGGCCGCTATCCTCTATAAGATCGACGAGGGCTTGCCGCTACGTCAATCCCACAACAACCCCGACATTCAGAAGCTCTACAAGGACTTCCTTGGCGAGCCCTGCTCCGAGGAATCCGAGGAACTCCTCCACACCACCTACGTCGCTGACCGCAAGGCCTACTAAGCGAAAAGGAAAACAACTAGGGTCGCACACGCGACCCTTTTTGATTGCCCCGATAACCCTTATGATTATCTCTATGAGATACGACGCGATCATCTTCGATTTGGATGGCACCCTCCTCGACACGATTGAGGACATCTCCGCGGCGATCAATTCCGCGCTAGAAAAATGCGGCTATAGCCATCGTTACGATAAAGAGGGAACCAAGCACCTTATCGGCGATGGGGCGGATGCCTTGGTCAGAAGGGCACTTAAGGAAAAAAGCGGCGATTTGCAGGCGTTTAACGAGCTAAAAGGCTTCTATATGCCCATCTATCGCGAGCATAACTGCGATAAGGCGAAACCGTTTCAGGGGCTCGTCGAGACCCTCGTTTCCCTTGAAAAGGAAGGCGTTTCCCTATTCGTGGCGACCAATAAGCCGGACGCCTTGGCCCAGGTGGTCCTCGCCAAGAAAATGGGCGAGGTCCATTTCAAGGCGATCGTCGGCGTGAAAGAAGGCGACCCCGTGAAACCCAATCCCTATAGCGTCAACCTCATCATGGACCGTTTTGGCTTAGAAAAAGAAAGAACCCTATATGTGGGGGATTCCCATGTCGACCTGGACACCGCGGCAAACGCGGGTCTAGACGCTTGCCTTTGCCTTTGGGGCTATGACTTCTATACCGATGAACTCAAGGCCCGCGCGGGCTATTTGGCCAAGGTTCCCGCCGATCTACTAGAAATCGTAAGGGGTTAAGGGTTCTTTGCTAGGCAAAGAGTAAAGAGTAAGATAGGGCCATGCGTAAAGTCGTTCTGTTCAATTCATTAGGCAAAAAGATGGAGGAATTCGTCCCCATAGAGCAGGGGAAGGTTTCCTTTTACGTCTGCGGCCCAACCGTCTATAACTCGCCCCATATCGGCAACATGCGTCCTGTCATCGTCTTCGACGTATGGAGGAGGCTATTCAAGGCCATCGGCTATGAGGTGACCTACGTTTCCAATTACACCGACGTCGACGATAAGATCATCAATAGGGCAAAGGAACTTGGAATCTCCGAGAAGGAGCTCACTGAAGAGGTCATCGCCGAATTCCGCGACATGGTCGAAAAAGTCGGCTCTCTGCAACCCGACATCACACCCAAGCCCACCGTCTACATGGACGAGATGATTTCCTATATCGGCGATATGGTGAAATCGGGCGCGGCCTACGAAGCCGATAACGGCGACGTCTATTTCTCCGTGGAATCGGTAGGGGATTACGGCTCTTTGTCCGGGAACACTCCCGAAGCCCTTAACGCTGGCGCCCGTATCGAGGTTAGGGGAGCGAAACGTTCTCCGCTAGATTTCGCCCTTTGGAAGAAAACCGAAGAGGGCATCCGTTGGGATACCCCATGGAGTCAGGGACGTCCAGGATGGCACACCGAATGCTGCGTCATGATCAACTCGATCTTCAAGGAGCAGGGCGGCCTCATCGATATCCACGGCGGAGGATTCGATTTGAAGTTCCCCCATCACGAGAACGAAATCGCTCAGGCCGAGGCCCATAACCATCACAAACTTGCCCATTATTGGATCCATAACGGTTTCATCAACATCGATAACGAGAAGATGTCCAAATCCCTTGGCAACGTTTTGCTCGCAAAAGACATCATCGCCAAATTCGGCGGCATGCCTTTCCGCCTGATGGTCCTCAACGCCCATTACAGGGCCCCGCTTTCCTTCACCGAGGAAACGATCGGGGAGGCCGAGAAATCCTATCAGAAGATCCTTTTGGCCTATAAGCAGGCCGCGGTGGCTCTTCAATTAGAAGGCATCGATCCATCTTCCTTAAAAGGAGAGGGGGAGGACAAGTTCCTCGACGCGATGTGCGACGATCTCAATACGCCTAACGCCCTCTCCGAGCTCTACGCCGAAATCAAGGTCCTTAACCAATCCCTTAGGATGCGCCCGCTTAATCTAGACTCGGTCAAGGGTAGCCTAGGCAAGCTAAACGATTATCTGAATATCCTTGGTATCCAAGTTCCTTATCCCGTTCTTTCCGATGAGGATAAGGCCCTCTATAAAGCCTATATAGACGCGAAGGCGGCGAAGGATTTTGCCAAATCCGATGAGCTGCGCGCCCTTCTTTCCGCGAAAGGAATCCTCTAAAGGGGTATTTCAAATGGAAGAGAAGCGTTATATCATTGCAGGCAGAAACGCAGCCCGGGAAACGATTCTTTCCGGGAACGCTAAGTCGGTTCTTATCAAAGAGAACCTGCAAGGTGACCCCGTGGTCCGCTTGGCAAAGGAAAAGGGAATCCCCGTCCTCTTCCGTAGCGATTTCGAACTTACCAGACTTTGCGGTACCTCCCATCATCAGGGTATCGCGGTCGAGGCTAAGCCTTACGAGTATTACGATCTTTCTTCCATCATCGCGTCCGCATCCGGCAAAAAGGATTCGACCGTTTTGATTTTAGACGGCATTGAGGATCCCAATAACCTCGGCGCGATCCTACGCTCCTGCGACGCTTTCGGCGTCGACGGGGTCGTCATCAAATCCAGGGGCGAAGTGGGACTCACCCCAACCGTTGCCAAGGTCTCCACCGGCGCGATCTCCTACGTGAAGGTCGCCTGCGTTCCCAATCTCTCCCAAGCCATCTCCGAACTCAAGGACGCCGGATACTGGGTCGTCTCTAGCGACGGCTCGGCCAAGATGTCCTATGAAGACGTCGACTATTCCGGCAAGATCGCCTTGGTCGTCGGAAGCGAGGGATTCGGTATCTCCAAACTTGTGCTTTCCCGTAGCGACTTCATCGTGAAGATCCCGATGGTAGGGCATGTCAATTCGCTTAACGCCTCGGTGGCCGCCGGCATCCTAATCGCCCATATTTCCCATAAAAGATCGTAAAACCCGTATATTTTGCAAAATTGCGAGGTTTTACAAATGCCAAAAACAAAAGATGTTTTTCATTCCCCTTTGGAGAATCTTTCCGACGAAGAGCTGATCGTCCATCTCCGCTCAGGAGAGGAAGCGGCCCGCGCGACTTTGGTCGAACGTTACTTCCGTCAAAACGAATTGAGGCTCCGCTCCTCCGTTCTTCCACCTACCCCTTTTCTAGCGGAATGGCAAAGGAAGGAAGTCTATTTCAGGACCCTTTGCCACGCCTCCGACACGTATCGATTCGGAAATAAAAGCACCTTCTCGACTTATTTCACGGCGTTACTGAAAAGGGAAATCGCCGAAGAGAACAGGAAGGAAAGCCACCGCGTCGAGGCGATCGCCCTTAGCCTTGACCATGATCCAACCCGTCAATTCGACGAGAGCTTGCTGCTATCGGAAGCGGTGCCCGCCTATGGAGGGAAGGACCCGGTTGTCTTAGAGGCCTACCATTCCTCTTTGGCGGATTCCCTTCGCAAGCCGCCTGCTGGCTATTCCAAAAAAGTGGTGGACGTCGTGCGTCTTCTCATCGAGGGCTTCAGCCTCCCCGAGGCGAGCCTCATGATCAAGGAAAAGCCGAACACGGTGCAGAACTGGTTCAGGCGCCTAAGGAAAGAGAAGAAGTGGCCCTTCGGGGAATAGAAAAAGGCCCGCGGGATTCGCGAGCCTTCGATAAGCCTTAGATCTTCTCGATTTCGGAGAAGTCGACGTCGACCGGGGTGGAACGGCCGAAGAAGACGGTTTCGACACGGCAGGCGCCGGTCTCTTTGTCGATGGAGACGATCTTGCCTTCGGTTCCCTCCAAGGGTCCGTGGATGACCTTGACGTTGTCGCCGACGGCGTAACGGTCGTACATGGATTCGTCGACCATGCCCATCCTCTTGAGGACGGGTTCGATTTCCTCACGGGTGACCGGGGTCGGCTTCTGTCCGCCGCCGCCGGAACCGGCGATACCGGTGACGCCCGGGGTGTTACGGACGATGTACCAGGATTGGTCGGTCATGATCATTTCGACGAAGATGTAACCAGGGTAGAGGTTGACCATTTTGGTCTTGCCGGTGGGAAGGCCGTCTTTCATGACGGGGACTTCCTGTTCGGCAACGAGGACGCGGAGGATATAATCCTGCATCCCCATGGTTTGAATACGTTTCTTCAGGTTTTCAGCGGTCTTGGTTTCGTGCTGAGAGTAGGTATTGATGATATACCACTGTTTTTCACCGAGCTGTGCGGGCATTTTATTTTCCTCCGAATGCTTTCTGTAATTGGGAGATGAGGGAACCGGCGGTAAGGTCCTCGAGGGTCAGCCATAAAGCGGCGAACCCGGCGATCAAGATAACGACGATGATGGTCGGGATGAGGACTTCCCTCTTCGGCCAACGGACGCGCTTGCCTTCCTTGACGACTTCCTTGGCGTATTTCTTAGGTGTCATTTCGTCTCCTTTCTCACTTGCTCTCCTTGTGGACGGTGTATTTTCCACAATGGGGGCAGTATTTGTTGAGCTCCAAGCGGTTTGGGTCATCGGTTCTTTTGCTGGAGGTGTAGTTCCTGTTAAGGCACTCAGAGCAAATCAAAAAAACCTTTTTCCTAGCCATGCTTATGCTCAACTTTCGTGCAATATGCTACGCGCGCCAATAGGGGTTGTCAAGAGTTGTGGACGGGTCTTGGGTCGTAGGTCAAAAGAACTCGCGCTTCTTCGTTGTTCAGGGCGGAGCAAACCAAATAACCCGAATCGACTTCGGACATTGGCACCAAGGCTTTGTCCTGGGCGATGGCGTAGGTTTTCTCGATCATCGAATCCAAGGAAACGCCGGTTGGTTGAGCGATAACCCCATTGTTGACCGCGACTTCGTGGACGGAGCCACGGGTGACTTTCGCGGAAACGAATTTCCCATCCTTGATCTTCGCGATGCGGGGCCCCATGTCCAGAAGCCATAGTTCGCCCGTGTATTCGATTTCCAAAGCGTCACCGGGGACCAAACTATCGGCGCCGATGCTTTCGGGGAGGAAATCAGGGAACCGGGTGTCGCCCCAGATAAAGCCGCAGTGGGTTACGTCGGTTTGGCCATAGGTAGGCCACAAGGCAATTTCCTTGACGCAGGTTTTGGTCTCGGCCCCCCCGCAAGAAGCTAAAACGAGCAAGGGAAAAACAATGATTTTTGCAGATTTAACGTTTTTCATAAACAGATTCTCTAGCATGGGTTATCCCCTTTATTAATCGAGGGCACAAGCGGCCCTTTGTTAGCCCCATTATAAACTTATCGATGTCAAAAAAACTTGAAAGTGGCGTGAATCACACGTGATTGATCATGAATGGTGTTTTGCTTTTTTGGTTCTTCTTTTAAGAAAGCTCCCGAAAAGCCTACACTATGGAAGCGATGCTTAGATTCTTTTCCGCCATCAAATCGTTCTTCCTGAAAATCTTCGGGAAAAAGCAGCCGCCTCTGCTCCCGCGGCGAATCTTTTTCCATTATGCGAAAGGGTTTATAGAAGACGCAGAAGAAGACGTCTATTACACGGATTCCTACTTTTGCGAAGATTCTTCGAAAGCCAACCCCTCCCTGGCGGTTTGTTCCCTTGGACTAGCCATGTCCGCGTTTAGCTCCAACCACCTCAAGGAAGGCTTTGAAAAACAGGCCGTCAACGTCATTGAGTTCATGGGCAAGTGCGGCTTCTCCGGCATTGAAGTCCCTCCCTATTTTTGCAAGGAAACCACGGAAGAAGGAATCGCCTATGCAATTGGCAAAAAGACCATAAAGCACGGCAAAAAGCCCTTTATTTTGCTTTCTATCGGCGTTAGGGGAGGCAATTACGGCAAGGAATGGTCGTCCAACGCCTACATAGGAGAAGGCAATAGGCACAAGGGCTTTGACCTTGCCGCTTCAGAAATCGTCGAGGCGACGAAAGCCTATATCCAAAAGCATCGTATCCGCGGCGAGGTCAGGGTGTGGGTAAGCGGCTTCTCCAGGGCGGCAGCGGTCAGCAATCTTTTCTCGGTTAGCCTTCCTAGACAAATCGGCAAGGCCCATATCAGCGAGGTCTACGCCTATTGCTTCGCCTGCCCCAACGTTGCCAAGGAAATCGAAGAGACCCTCACCGTCCCCCATAACTATGTTGGCTCTGCTGATTTGGTGGCGATGCTTCCCCTAAAAAAGTGGGGATTCGCCCGCTATGGCGAGGACACGATGGTCCCGCCTTTAAGCCCCATGCCCTTTTCCTCCGTCTCGTTTAGTCCGATCCACGTTTTCAACAAGCAAAAGAGATTTGTTAGGACCGGCGGTTTGGACAAGGCGAAATTCCTCGCGGAAGCGGGCGACTATTTGGGCGAGCGCATCACGCTGCCTTTCTTCTTGGAAAACTGCCAAGACGCGGCAAGGGAGTTCTTGGCACTGGTCGACCCCACTTTGGAAAACCCCTATTCGGTCGTGGGCGGTGTCTTCGGCGAAACTTTCAAAGGGATGATCGAGGAGTATGGAATCCCCTCTTTGCTATTAAAGGCCGCTTCTAGCAAAACCAACTGGGATGAGGCGATTCGACCCGTTTTGGAAAGGGTGCTCGAAAGCAAGCCCTATTCTCTGAATTCCGATAACATCGTCCGTGGTTTGACAAGCCTCATCTTCTTGTTAAGAAAAGACGTGCTCAAAGACCATAACTTCTTTTTGACAATGTGCGACGGCGCGAACATGGCGTCGGCCTTAAACGAGCATAAAGCCGCCTTATACTTGGCGTATCTAAAAGGGCTTGACCCAAATTACAAAGCGGATTAGTCGCCGATTTCGGAACGGATTCTCTGATTGGCCTCTTCGACCGAAAGGAAGCAAGGGGCGCTTTTCATGCCTTTGGCCTTTTCGCCGAGGATTTGCTTGTAAAAGCGGAAATAGAGGTCGATGACGTTGAGGAAGAGGAGTTCCGCGATTCTGAGTTGGGGGATGTCCTTTTCCTGTTCGACCAGAAGGTTCACGAGTTCTTCGATGGTGATGAGGGCGAGCTTGCCATAGTCGTCGTTATAGGCGGTCAAGGCATCGGGTTCGGATTCGCCGACCCATTTGACGTATTCCCTCAAAGGCGAGGTGCCGAGGCTGAAGTCGTCCCCCGACATCGCTAGGCGCATCGAGGTGGCCTTTGCCGAAAGCTTCTTTCCAGAATAGGAATTGCCCGCGTCTTCGTAGACGAGTTTGGTGATGTCCGCGCCGGCGTTCTCTTTGGCGAATAGGTTATCGAAAAGGAAGGCGGCCGCGCCGATGATCAGGCGGGATTCCTCCTCGGTGGTTTGGGTGAGTTGCATGTGGAGCCAAGAACGGCAGGTGTAGTCGAATGTGTCCTTCAGCTCTTCGTAGAATTCGGATGCTTGTTTCATGGCAACTATTATCCCGTCCTCAAGGAAGTCCGTCAAAGAAAGGCGAACTTGCTGTATATTTTAAGCGATGAAGTACTTCGTTTTCTCCGATCTTCATGGCTCTTTATCCGGAATGGAGAGGACTTTTGCGGCGATTTCGAAGGAAAAACCCGATGTGGTGGTTTGCCTAGGCGACATCCTTTATGGCGCTTTCGACACGAATCAGGCCAAGGTCATTGAACTATTCAAATCGATCAAAGCGCCTATCATCGCGGTCAAAGGCAACTGCGATTATCCAGGCGACGAACACGCGCTTGGCTTCGATTTGCCAGAATACTGGTCCTTCGATATCGGCATGCACACGGTCCATCTTAGCCATCGGCCGAGCTATCTTGCCTTCCCGCCGGGAGACGCGACTATATGCGGCCACACCCATATCAAAACCCTTTATCGCGAAGGCGGGGTCATCCACGGCAATCCCGGCTCCGTTTCTAGGCCTAGGGACGACGGCCCTAGCTATATGATCATCGAGGATGGCGTCTTTTCCCTCGTGGATTTGGATAGCGGGGAAACCCTCCGTTCCTTGACTTGGTGATCAGGAATCGAACGAACCGATTCCGGCTACGAAAGCGCCGCCTCCGAAAACCAAACCCGAAAGCATAAAAACGAAGAATAGGGGGATGGGATAGCCTGCGAATTGTTTCGCGAGCTCACCCATGCCAACGCAAAGCAAGACGACGCCGGCGACGGCCCAAATGGCCAAAGCGGCGCCCGCGGCGACGAATAACGCGTCATAGATACGAACGAGGACGGCGAAGAACCCTTCCATGCGGTAGCCTCTTTTCTTCCGCAAAAAGAAGAACAGCAAGGAAAGCAAGGCAACCGCGGCAAAGCCGACGATAACCCAAATGAGGTGTTCGGAGAATAGAAGCTCCATTCCGACTGGCAATTGCTTGCCGGTCAGGAAGCTTTGGTTGTCGTTGATGATCGAACGGGAAATGAGCCACGGGATCAGCATGACGATCAAGCCAAGGAAAAGAATCCCACCTCCGATCGGCATCAAAATGGCGAATTCCTTTTTCTCCCGGAAGTCATGACGATAACGCATATCTATTCCCCCTGGTTATGAAAAAGGTAACACAGCGAATTGGCTGTTGCATATATGAAAAACTATTCATATAATAACGGCGGAACATGAATCAGCGTTCATATAAGGAGACCGTTTATGCCCAATATGCCTTCCGAAGTGATCCTCGACGAAATGGAGAACCTTCTTAACATTGCCTCCGACTTCACGAGGCTCAAGATCATGTACGCGATTTCCGAACGTGAGAAATCCGTTTCCGACATCGTGGAAGAAGTGGGGGCATCCCAATCCTTGGTCTCCCATCAGCTCAAGGTTTTGAGAAAAGCGAACCTCGTCTCCACCAGGAAAGAAGGGACCCGCGTCTATTACGCGCTGGCCGACGATCACGTCATCGCCCTTTTGAACGTCGTTTACGAACACGTTACCGAGGAGTGAACATGGGTTGCTGCTGCCACGAAGGACATTGTGAGTGTGAAGAGGAGGAGAAACGCCTCCCCCTTATCATTCGTTGCGCCATTTCCCTGGTTTTAGCTTTGCTAGGGAGGTTCCTTTTCTCAGAAGGCAACCTCGTTAGCTGGGGATTAAGCGAAACCGGAGCTTTGCTCGTCAATCTGGGCATTATGGCCGTGGCTTATCTAGTGGTCGCCTATGACGTCATCGTCGAAGCGGTCAAAGGAATCTTCAAAGAACACGACTTTTTCAATGAAAGAATCCTGATGGTCCTAGCTTCCGTCGGGGCTTTCGCCCTGAGGGCGTTTGGCCCTGAGAGCAACGAGTTCCTTGAAGCGGTCCTCATCGTTTTCCTCTATCAAATCGGGGAGATGCTCGAGGACTATGCTTCGGACAAATCAAGGGATTCGATTCTAGCCTCGATCGACGTCAGGAAAGAGGTGTGCCTCGTTGAAACCCAAGGTGGGCTAGTAGAAAGAAAGCCCGAGGAACTAAGAATCGGCGACGTCTGCGTCTATGGCGTGGGAAAGAAACTGCTTTGCGATGGCGAGGTCATCGAAGGCGAGTGTTTGGTGGATGAATCCTCCTTGACGGGCGAGGCCATGCCTGTCGGTAAAAAAGTAGGGGATTCGGTCCGCTCGCTGACCCTAGTCAAAGAGGGTTCCGTCAAGGTCAAAGTAAGCAAGGAATACGAGGATTCCACCGCAGCCAAGATGCTGGAACTCATCGAGGAGTCAGGTGAGAAAAAGAGCAGGGTAAATCGCTTCATCGACTCGTTCGCGAAGGTCTATACGCCGATTGTTTTTCTTCTGGCGATACTGGTCTCCGTCTTGCCTCCTCTATTCCTAGGAATCGGGGATTCGGCGGTCTGGTCCAAATGGGTTTACGTGGGTCTATCCTTCCTCGTCGTTTCCTGCCCCTGCGCGATTGTCATATCGATTCCGTTAGCCTATTTCGCGGGTTTGGGGCTTGCCTCAAAAAACGGCATTTTGATCAAAGGAGCGGTGCATTTAGACTCGTTAATCTCCGTAAAAACCGCCTGTTTTGATAAAACCGGCACCTTGACGACGGGCGATTTCTCTTTGTCGAAAAAGCGTTCTTCCGCGATTTCCGAAGACAGGTTCAACGAGTATCTTTGTGCCTGCGAATCCAGGAGCACGCACCCCTTAGGCAAGACGATCGTGGCCTCAATCGGCGCACCGTTCGAGGAAGAGAAAATCAGCTCTTATTTCGAGGTCGCGGGATCTGGTGTCCGCACCGTTTACGATGGCCACGAACTGAAGGTTGGAAAAGCGGAGTTTTTAGGGGCGACCATCCCTTCAGAATATGTGTCCGAGCAGGGCACGAGCGTGTTCCTTTCCGTCGATGGCGAGTGCGTTGGCGCGGTCACCCTCATGGACACGCCTAGAAAAGAAGTCGCCTCGTTCCTAGACAAAGCCAAAGCCCTCCGCATCAAGACCGTTTTGCTTTCGGGGGACAAGAAGGAAAACGTCTTGGCCCTTGGCGAATCTTTAGGCATTGAAAAGAGCCTCGGCGGACTTTCGCCCAAAGACAAAGTGGACGCCCTCGAAAAGGAAATCGCCCAAGCCCCGACTTTGTTCATTGGCGATGGCATCAACGACGCCGCCTCGATTCGCTTGGCTGATGTCGGCGTCGCGATGGGAGGGGTAGGAAGCGATTTGGCCCTTGAATGCGCGGACCTTGTTTTGGTCAATGACGATATCTCCAAGGCCATGACAGCGGTTCAAATCGCCAAAAAGACCAGAAGGAGGGCGATCTTCAACATCGTTTTCTCCATCGCGGTCAAAGCGGGAATCATGGTCGCTTCCTTAATCGGCGCCCTCACGGCCTCCTTTGCCTTGCCTCTATGGGTCGCGGCGATCGGCGATACCGGCGTTGCCCTTGTCTGCATCTTGTCCTCGTTCCTGATTGCAAAGGCCAAGATTGAATAGGCGAAACCGCGGCGATTTTTATATGTGCGCACGATTTTTCTTGACGTGCCTCTCTCACACGTATATCATACGCACTGCGCACATTCAGCGCGATTGCGTGGGAGGACCTTGACGAGGGTCCGGACGAACCACTGCATGAAACATTCCAAAAAGGAGGAATTTCCATGAGAAAGAAGATTACCAAAGTCGTCAAAATGGAACTCCCGGGCGGCGACGCCCATCCGGGACCGAAGCTGGCTTCCGCCGGCGTCAACATGGCCAAATTCTGCACCGACTTCAACGCGAAGACCGGTGACAGGAGGGGCCAAGTCGTTCCAGTCATCATCACGGCCTATGAGGACAAGTCCTACGACTTCGTCATCAAGACCACCCCGGTTGCTCCGTTGCTTCTAAAGGCCGCGGGCATCGAAAAAGGATCCGGCAACTCGAAGAAGATCGTTGGACACATCTCTGACGCTCAGCTCACCGAGATCGCCCAGTACAAGCTCCCTGACCTCAACACCGAGGACATCGAAGCCGCGAAAAAGGTCATCGCCGGTACCTGCAAGCAGATGGGCATCGCCATCGACAAATAAGGAGGTTAGCGAATCATGAAAAAAGTTTCCAAGAAATACGCGGCCGCCGTTAAGAAAGTCGATGCGACCAAGCTCTACACCCTCGAGGAGGCCGTCTCCCTCGTCAAAGAGACCTCCGTCACCAAGTTCGACGCTTCTGTTGACATCTCGTTCAACCTCAACGTCAACCCCACCCTCGCCGATCAACTCATCCGCGGCACCATCACCCTTCCCCACGGCAACGGCAAGACCAAGAAGGTCCTCGTCGTCACCAACACGAAGCTAGATGACGCCAAAGAGTCCGGCGCCGACTTCTTCGGCGGCAAGGACATGCTCGAGAAGATCCAGCGCGAGAACTGGTTCGACTTCGACATCATCGTCGCCACTCCCGACATGATGGGCGAACTCGGCAAAATGGGCCGTGTCCTCGGCCCCAAAGGCTTGATGCCTAACCCCAAGACCGGCACCGTCACCATGGACGTCAAAACCGCCGTCAAGGAAATCAAGGCTGGCAAGGTCGCCTACCGCGTCGACCGCGATGGCAACCTCTCCATGGGCATCGGAAGGGTTTCCTTCTCCGAAGCCGACCTACTCGACAATCTCAAGGCCATCACCGACCAGATCGTCAAATCCCGTCCCTCTACCGTCAAGGGCACCTTCATCAAGAACGCTGCCATTGCCTCTACCATGGGACCCGCCGTCCACATCACCTTCGCTGGACGCAACTAATCACCATTGGTGAATCGCTTCATATTCCTAAGATAGCCGGGGGCAAGTGCCTTAATAGATACACCCTGCTGAGGTAACAAACATTCACACTTCACTAGTTATATCGAAGCATCACATATACACAGAAAGGAGGTACATACCATGAACCAGCAAGTTCTCGAAGCTAAGAAGGAATTGGTCAAACAGATTGGCGAAAGCATCTCTAAAGCCGGCTCCCTCACGGTCGTCTCCTACCAAGGTCTCACCGTCGCCGAAACCCAGGAACTCCGCAGGACCCTCGAAAAGGCCGACTCCACGTTCACCGTTTACAAAAACACCCTCGTGCGCCGCGCTCTTGAAGAAGGCAAGCATCCGGATCTAGGCGAATTGCTCAATGGTGCCAACGGATTCGTCTTCTCCACCGAAGTCTCCGCCGGCCCCAAGGCGCTTGTCAAATTCGCCCGTACCCACGAAGCCCTCGTCCTCAAAGGCGGTCTCGTGGAAGGCAAGGTCCTCGACGCCCAAGGCATCAAGGACGTGAGCAAGCTCCCGGACAAAAACGGCCTCATCGCTATGTTCCTATCGTGCCTCAACGCACCCATCACCAAGTTCGCCGCCACCGTCAAGGCCATCGCGGACAAAGCCCCGGCTGCCCAGCCGGCTGCCAACTGATCAATTAAGGAGGATCAAACAATGGCTAAACTCACCAACGAAGAGATCATCGCCTCCCTTAAGGAGATGACCATCATCGAGCTCTCTGAGCTCGTCAAGGCCGTCGAGGCCGAATTCGGCGTCACCGCCGCCGTCGCCGCCGCTGGCCCGGCCGCCGCTCCCGCCGAGGACGAAGCCCCCGTCGATAAGGGACCCTCTGAAGTCTCCCTCATCCTCAAGGGTCTTGGCACCGGCTCCAAGGTCGCCATCATCAAAGCCGTCCAGGCCATCACCGGCCTTGGCTTGATGGATGCCAAGAAGCTCGTCGACGCCTGCCCCGCTCCCGTCAAAGAGCACATCAGCCCCGTCGAAGCCGAAGAACACAAGAAGGCTCTCGTCGCCGCCGGCGCCGAAGTCGAGATCAAGTAATCTCACTCAAATCGCTTCTCTTCCCGCCCTGGGTTTTTCCTGGGGCGGGGTTTGCTCGCTTATAGGAGGGTAGAAATCCATGGGCCAATACTTCGATAACGACGAGACTTTGCCTCACGAAGACATCGTCTACTCGTTCTCGGTCCTAGGCAAAAACTACACCTTCGTAAGCGATGCAGGGGTCTTCTCCAAAGATGGCCTCGACGATGGTAGCAGATTGCTGCTTGAAACCATCGCCAAGACCGACCTTGGGAGAAACATACTCGACCTGGGTTGTGGCATTGGGCCGATTGGCCTCGTGCTCGCCGACGTTGATAGCAGTAGGGAGGTAACTCTCTCCGATGTCAACGAACGCGCCCTGGAATGCTGCAGGAAAAACGCCTCGAACCTCGGGCTGCAGTCTCGGGTCTCCATCCTACAATCCGATGTTTACGACAACATCACCGCATCCTTCTCCACAATCGTAACCAATCCGCCCATTCGCGCGGGAAAGAAGGTTACGTACGCGATGTACGCGGGCGCGGTCAGCCATCTTAATGAAGGTGGCTCGCTGATCCTAGTCATCCGAAAGCAGCAGGGGGCCGCCTCCTGCCAGGACTACCTAAAGACCCTCTTCCAGAAGGTCGAATGCGTGGCCCAACACAAGGGATATCGCATCCTCATCGCGACAAAATAAGGAGTCAACCATGCCTCAAGAAGACAATTTCATCCCCATGACCGACTATAAGGATCCTAACGGCAAACCTTATCCTGTTGGCATCAACGGCCGTATCGACTTCTCCAAGATCTCCGGCCATCTGGATCTTCCCTACATGATCGAGATCCAAATCGAATCGTATAAGTGGTTCCTCGAAAAAGGCATCGACGAAGTCCTCCGCGAGGTCTTCCCGATCGCCAACTACTCCCAGACCCTCTTCATCGATTACGTTTCCTGCCGTTTGGAGGAACCAAAATACACTCCTTTGGAGTGTAAAGAAGGTGACTTGAATTATTCAAGCAAACTCAAGGCCACCCTTCGCCTCCGCTTTAAGAACTCTGGCGAAATCAAGGAAGCCGAGGTCTTCATGGGCGATTTGCCCAGAATGACCGACTCCGGCACCTTCATTTTTAACGGTGCAGAAAGGGTCATCGTCTCCCAGATCGTCCGTTCTCCGGGCGCTTACTTCCAAGACACCTTGGATAAGTCCGGCGAGCACATCTATAACGGCGAGATCATCCCCACCCGCGGCACCTGGCTCCAGTTCGAGTCCGACACCAAGCACATCCTCTACGTCCGCATCGACCGTCAGAGGAAGATGCCCGCGACCACCTTCTTCAAGGCCCTCGGCATTGAATCCGACAAGGTCTTGGTCGATCTTTTCGGCGAACAGGTCGAATCCACGATCAAGAAGGACGAGGAGAACCTCAACAAGCTCCGCAGCTACATCGAGCAGATCATGCCCGCCCTCAAGAAGGACGAGACCGTCTCCGATGGCACCGTCGCCCTCACCGACATCTTCAGGAAACTGAAGCCCGGCGAACCCGTCACCCCCGATGGCATCATCACCTTCCTCGTCCAGAAGTTCTTCGACGACAAGAGGTATGACCTCGGCAGGGCCGGCCGTTTCAAATACACCCAGAAGCTTGGCATCTACGATCGTTTGGTCGGCCGCGTCCTCGCGGAAGACTTGGTCTCCGCCGATGGCGAAATCCGTTTCCAGAAGGACCATGTCCTCTCTAAAGAGGACGTCAAAGCCCTCCGTGACGAGGAATTCTTCGAAGCCGGCGCCCACCAGAAGACCATCAAGATCAACTCCAAGCTCGACATGGTCATCGGCGAAGACGGCAAACCCATGCCCTATCCTTGCCGTGTCAACATCGTCAAGGTCTACGCCAATGACAAGAAGGGCGCCAAGAAGTGCGCGATCGTCGGCAACGACATCAACTGCCCGCTTTCCCGCGTCACCGTGTCCGACATGGTCGCTTGCTTCTCCTATTTCTGCAACATCATGGACGGCATCGGCCAGACCGACGACATCGACCACCTCGGCAATCGTCGCATCCGCTGCGTCGGCGAGCTTCTCCAGACCCAGTTCCGCATCGGCCTCACCAAGATGAGCAAGACGGTTCAGCAGAAGATGTCCATCTCCGACCTCGAATCGGTGACCCCGCAGCTTCTGGTCAATACCCGTCCCCTCACCTCCTCCATCCGCGAGTTCTTCGCGACCAGCCAGCTCTCGCAGTTCATGGACCAGGTGAACCCCCTCGCCGAACTCACCAACAAGCGCCGTATCTCCGCGCTAGGCCCCGGCGGTCTAACCCGCGACCGCGCTTCCATGGAAGTCCGCGACGTCCACTATACCCACTATGGCCGTATCTGCCCGATCGAATCTCCTGAAGGCCAGAACATCGGTCTAATCAACAACCTTTGCACCTACGCGAAGGTGAATCCTTATGGATTCATCATGACCCCGTACCGCCTTGTTTATAACATCGGTGGCAAGACCTACGTCTCCGAGACGAGGACCGAATACCTCTCCGCCGACGACGAAAGGGGCCATTACATCGCCGAAGCCAACATCAGCCTTGGCGAACCCATCAAGCTTTGCACCCTCGATCCGAAGGCCGACCCCGAGGAGATCGTCAAAGAGGTCCTCGACCGCGAAATCGTCACCCGTCACGATGACGACAACGTCATGGTCGCCAAGGAACTCATCGACTATGTCGACGTCTCTCCGAAGCAGGTCGTCTCCATCGCCGCGGCTTGCATTCCCTTCCTCGCCCACGACGACGCGACCCGTGCTCTTATGGGCGCGAACATGCAACGTCAGGCCCTTCCGCTTCTTCGTCCCTCGATCCCCTATGTCGGCACCGGCATGGAGCAGATCATCGCCAAGGACTCCGGTTTGGCCGTCGTCGCTTCCGCCGACGGTATCGTCAAGACGGTCGATTCCTCGACCATCACGGTCCGCGAGGGCAAGGACAACCACGTCTATCACCTGCAGAAGTTCCATCGTTCCAACCAGGGAACCTGCATCAACCACACCCCGATCGTGAAGCCCGGGGACGAAATCAAAGCCGGCCAGATCATCGCCGACGGTCCCGCCATGCGCAATGGCGAGCTTGCCCTTGGGCAAAACGTCCTCATCGCCTACATGACCTGGAACGGTTATAACTACGAAGACGCCGTCATCATGTCCGAGAGGATGGTCAAAGACGACGTGTTCACCTCCATCCACATCGAGAAATACGAGTGCGAATGCCGCGAGACCAAGCTCGGTCCCGAGGAAATCACCCGTGATATCCCCAACGTTGGCGAAGACGCCAAGGCCTTCCTCGACGAGAACGGCATCATTGTGCCGGGCGCCGAGGTCAAAGAAGGCGACATCCTCGTCGGCAAAGTGACCCCGAAGGGCCAGACCGAACCCACCCCTGAGGAGAAACTCCTCATGGCCATCTTCGCCGAAAAGGCGAAAGAGGGTAAGGACAGCTCCCTCCGCGTCCCCCATGGCGGCGCTGGCATCGTCCACGCGGTCAAGATCTTCTCCCGCAAGAAGAAAGATCCGCTCCCGCCTGGCGTCAACATGGTCATCCACGTTTACATCGTCCAGAAGAGGAAGATCTCCGAAGGCGACAAGATGTCCGGCCGTCACGGCAACAAGGGCGTCATCTCCAAGATCCTACCGATCGAGGATATGCCCTTCTTAGCCGATGGCACCCCGATCGACATCCTCCTCAGCCCGATGGGCGTTCCTTCCCGTATGAACATCGGCCAGATCTTCGAGGTTCACCTCGGTTTGGCCTGCCGCAAACTGCATATGCGCGTTGCTACCCCGGCCTTCGACGGCGTCTCCAACCAAGAGGTCTATGACCTCATGGAGAAAGCGGGTATCTCCGCCGACGGCAAGACCATCCTTTACGATGGCCGCACCGGCGAAAGGTATGCGGAACGCATCTCCGTCGGCGTCCAGTACATGATCAAACTCGTGCATATGGTCGACGACAAACTCCACGCCAGGGCGACCGGACCTTACTCCCTCGTCACCCAGCAGCCTCTTGGCGGCAAAGCCCAAAACGGCGGCCAGAGGTTCGGCGAAATGGAAGTCTGGGCCCTCGAAGCCTATGGCGCGGCCCACACCCTCCAGGAAATGCTCACCATCAAGTCCGACGACCGCGTCGGCCGTAGGAAAGCCTACGAAGCCATCATCAAGGGAAATCCGATCCCGCGTCCTGGCATGCCCGAAGCCTTCAAGGTCTTCACCAAGGAACTCATGGGCCTTGGCATGAACGTGTCCCTTCTCGACCAAAACGGCGACAAGATCGACATGGACGAACTAGCCAAGCAGTCCCTCATCGAGGAGAGGAAGGTCAATTCCTCCATCCGTTCCGCGATGGCCCCGAAGGAAGAGACCGTCGATCCCGCCGCGACCATTGAGGTCGAGCAGGAAATGGTAGCCGAAGAAGGCCTATCCATCGGCAGCGGCCCCTCCCGTGGCGAATAAGAAAGGAAGGTAGAAAACAATGTCTGAAAGACCCGAATTCGATACCAAACTCGAGCTACCCGTCAAGAAGCACGAGGACAAGACGTTTGACGTCAAGACCCTTTCCGCCGTCCAAGTCGGACTCGCCTCCCCCGAGACGATCCGCGGATGGAGCCATGGTGAGGTCACCAAGGCCGAAACCATCAACTACCGCAGCCAGAAGCCCGAAATGAGCGGCCTCTTCTGCGAAAAGATCTTTGGCCCCGCCAAGGATTACGAATGCCATTGCGGCAAATACAAAAAGATCCGTTACCAAGGCATCACCTGCGAAAAGTGCGGCGTCGAGGTCATCTCCAAGGAGTGGAGAAGGGAAAGGATGGGCCACATCGAGCTCGTCTCCCCGTGCTCCCACATCTGGTACCTCAAGTCCATCCCTTCCAGGATGAGCCTCGTCCTCGACATCCCCCCGAAGGAACTAGAGGACATCATCTACTTCGCGGCCCACGTCTGCCTCAACCCCGGCACCTCCACCGTCCTCAAGTACAAGGACTTCCTAAACGAGAGGACCGCCCGTGAGGAATTCGTCGAGGTCATCAACGCCTTCAAGGGCGACCTCGAGGAAGGCAGCGTCGACGCCACCAAGGCCGAAGAACTCATCGCCAGGATGCAATCCCCCGTTGAGGCCTTCGACTTCTTCACCGCCTCCGCCTTCATCTCCAGGCACACCGGCGCCGAATTCGGCGAAGGTGCCGCCGCGATCAAGAGGCTCCTATCCGAAGTTGACCTCGACAAGGAATTCGAGGAAATCTCCAAAGAGCTCCGCGAGTGCACCCAGAAACAGGGCCAGCGCCGCCAGAAGCTCGCCAAAAGGCTCGAGGCCATCTCGGCTTTCCGCTCCTCCGGGCAGAAGCCCGAATGGATGGTCCTCGACGTCATCCCGGTCATCCCACCCGACCTCCGTCCGATGCTTCAGCTCGACGGCGGACGTTTCGCGGCCAGCGATCTCAACGACCTCTATCGCCGTGTCATCGCCCGTAACTCCCGTTTGAAGAAGCTCATCGACATGTCCGCCCCTTACGTCATTCTCATGAACGAGAAGCGTATGCTTCAGGAAGCGGTCGACGCCCTCATTGACAACGGCCGCCGCACCAAAGCGGTCACCGGTCCTTCCGGCCGTCCGCTTAAGTCGCTCTCCTCTGGACTAAAGGGCAAGCAAGGCAGGTTCCGTCAGAACCTCCTCGGCAAGCGTGTCGACTACTCCGGACGTTCCGTCATCGCGGTCGGACCCGACCTCAAGATGTATCAATGCGGACTCCCGAGGGAAATGGCTATCCAGCTCCTCCGTCCCTTCATCGCGTCCATCCTCATCGAACGCAAGCACGTCTCCGCCCATAAGGCCGCGGACAAGATCATCGACCGTTACGACCCGATCGTCTTCGACATCGTCGAGGAAATCATCGGTCAGCACCCGGTCCTCCTTAACCGCGCCCCGACCTTGCACCGTCTTTCGATCCAGGCCTTCCAGCCTAAGCTCGTCGACGGTAGGGCCATCCGCCTCCATCCGCTCGTCTGCACCGGCTTCAACGCCGACTTCGACGGCGATCAGATGGCGGTCCACGTCCCCCTTTCCAAGGCCGCCCAGAAAGAAGCGGTGGAGCTCATGCTCGCCTCCAACAACATCCTCGGCCCGAAGGATGGCAAAGCCATCGTCATTCCTTCCCAGGACATGATCCTTGGCAACTACCACCTCACCACCGAGGAATCCCGCAAGGACTTCTACGACCGCGCCAAAGAACTCCGCGATCTTGAAAAGACCCAGGAGAAGACCGGCGTCGCCACCGACGAAAGGGCCACCCTCCTTAAGATGGCCGCCCAGAACGAGTCCTATGCCGAGCGCGAAGGCAAGGTGTTCCACAACACCGACGAGGTCCGCATGGCCTACGTCACCCGCGCCCTCTCCCTCCATTCCCGTATCGCCATCCCGGCCAAGACCATCCATAAGGACGTCGGTACCGGTATGCCCGAAGGCGTGGAAGGCAAATACCTCGTCACCACCGTTGGCAAAGTGATCTTCAACGAGGTCTTCCCCGATGACTTCCCCTATGTCAACGACGGCACCCCGAAATCCACCTCGGACCTCTCCTTCATGAAGGAATGGTTCGTCTCCCCCGCGGAAGTGGCCGAGAAGATTAAATTTGACGAGAGCAAGTACGAAACCCCGCTTGCCCAATACATCGACACCCTTCCCACCAAGACCGCGATCGGCAAGAAGCAGCTAGGACCTCTCATCGACATGCTCTTCGCCAAGTACGGCGCGTCCAAGACCTCCGCCGTCCTTGACAAGATTAAAGACCAGGGCTTCCGCTTCTCCATGATCTCCGCCGTCACCGTCGCCATCTCCGACATCAACGACGTCGAAGGCAAGTACGAGAAGGTCGAGGAAGGCAACGCCCTCGTCGAGAAGGTCGAGTCCTACTACCGCAAAGGCTTCCTCACCAAAGAGGAACGCCATAAGAAGATCGAGGACATCTGGAAAGGCATCACCGCCGATGTCGCCGAGAAGGTCAAGGAGCAGATGGCCGCGAATAAGCGTAACCCGCTCGTTATCATGGCCAACTCCGGCTCCCGTGGCTCGGTCGATAACTTCAAACAGCTGATCGGTATGAAAGGCCTCGTCGCCAACCCGAAGAACGAAACGATCGAACTTCCGATCGTCTCCTCCTACCACGAAGGCATGAAGGTCAGCGAGTTCTTCATCAACACCCACGGCGCCCGTAAGGGTTCCGCCGATACGGCCCTTAAGACCGCCGACTCTGGCTATCTGACCCGTCGTCTCGTCGACGTCTCCCAAGACGTCATCGTCCGCGAGGAAGACTGCCACTGCGACCACGGCTTCAAGGTCCGCGAAATCCGCGACACCTCCCGCAACACCGTCATCCGTCCGCTTCAGGATAGGATCACCGGCCGTTACTCGATGCACGAAATCGTGAATCCCGAAAGCGGCGAGGTCATCGTCGAGGCCAACTCCCTCATCGACGCTAAGGCCGCCAAGGCCATCGTCGACGCCGGCATCAAGGAAGTCGAGATCCGCACCATCTTCACCTGCCAGACCCGCGATGGCGTCTGCCGCCATTGCTATGGCACGAACATGGCTACCGGCAAACTCGTCTCCATCGGCGAAGCCGTCGGCATCATGGCCGCCCAATCCATCGGCGAACCTGGTACCCAGCTCACCATGCGAGTCTTCCATACCGGTGGTATGGCCGGAAGCGACATCACCTCCGGTCTTCCCCGTGTCCAGGAGCTCGTCGAGGCCCGTAACCCCAAGGGCGAGGCCCTCATCTCCGAGATCTCCGGCACCGTCACCGCGATCACCCCGATCGGCGATAAGACCGAAGTCACGGTCAAAAACGACCTCGAGGAAAAGACCTACACCACCCCCTATGGCGCGCACCTCCGCGTCAAAGTCGGCGACAAGGTCGAAAACGGTGGCAAGATCACCGAAGGCGCGATCAACCCCAAGCGTTTGCTTGAGGTCTCCGACCCCGAGAAGCTCGAGGTCTACATGATCAAGGAAATCCAGAAGGTCTACGCCGCCCAGGGTATCGGCATCTCCGACAAGCACCTTGAGATCATCATCCGTCAGATGCTCCGCAAAGCGGTCGTCATCGACGGTGGTGACACCACGATGCTCCCCGGCACCCGCGTCTCCATCGACCGCTTCACGGCCGAGAACAAGCAGGTGCTCCTCGAAGGCAAGCGCCCCGCGGTCGTCCAGCCGCTCGTCCTTGGCATCACCAAGGCCGCCCTCGAGACCGATTCCTTCCTCTCCGCCGCCTCCTTCCAGGAGACGACCCGCGTCCTCACCGACGCCGCGATCAAGGCCAAGAAGGACAACCTCCATGGCTTGAAGGAAAACGTCATCACGGGCAAGCTGATCCCCGCCGGCACCGGATTGCTAAGCGAGGAGGAGACCGAAGAGTCCCTCGAAGACTTCTCCGTCCTCGGCGCGATGAAGGTCGTCAAGTCTCAATACATTGAGAAGCACGATCGTCCCGACACCGACGCCTAATCCCAAAAAAAGAGTCCCTTGAAGGCAACTTCAGGGGACTTTTCTTATTCTCTAATCGAGCAGGTCTTCGACATCGACCCACAAGACCTTGGCAATCGCCAAAACCGTAGATATTTGCGCAGAACCAAGGTTTTTTCTCCCTTGTTCGTATTCCTGGATGGAGCGAAGGGGGACGCCTGAGGCGCGTGAGAGGTCGCTTTGGCTATAGTGGGCGGCGGTCCTTAAATATTTGAGGGCGCAGGGCTTTTTGCTCTTTTCAAGGAGCTCCTCGAGTTTCTCGTAGACCGCTTCCATGGCCATTTCGTGGTAGGGGTGATAGAGGGCGATGAGGGTATCGATGCCTAGCCTTCTTAAAGAGGATTCCATGCGGTGTCCGCTTTTCCAAAGGAAGAAGGCGAATACGTATCCCGCCCAGAAATACTCATTGAGGGGTTCCCCGCCATAACGCCTTTTGAAGGAATCCCCTTTGCCTAGGGATTCAAGGATTTCCCTGGCGAGTTCGTTGCCGGAATTGCCCGCGATGACGTAGGGGTTGCCTTGGTTGAAACCTTGGGCGATCCTGGTGGACCTTAGGCCCGCGATGACCTCCTCGTCGGTTAGTTTTGCTTTGCGATACAAAACGTCGAAAGCATTGCCCAAGGCCTTCTCGGCGATCGGAAGGAAAAGGGAATCATAGACGGGGGTCGCCATGGGTGAATCCTCCGTCGATGATGTCGAATACGTTGATGTCCCCTTTGATGCGGGGGTTGCTTCTTTCCTTGCGGTATTCCCTTCTGGCTTCCAAATCGCGGTCCATTTTCCTTTTTAGGCACTCGCTTCTTTTGACTTTGGTCGAACTAACGAACGTTAGGGCGTCGAAGGCTTTCTTCGAGATGAGGACGATTTGGGTTCCTAAATTTCCTAATTCCATCGCCTTTGCTAGGCGACGATAGGTGAGGGCGCCCGAAAGGAAATCCTTGGCGAAAGCGAAATAGGAATCGTCGGCCCGATAGCCGATGATGATGTCATAATCGCGATACCCCTTAGGGAGGAAATGGGCGAGAAGATAATCCCTGGCCTCCTCCTCATCCTCGTTTTCTAGGTCGAAGATGCGGTTATCAAGAAGAATCGCGAGCCAATTCAAAACCCCAAAAGGGGGCTTGGTTAGATCGAGGAGACTTAGTCCTTCCATCTCCAATCGATAATGGTTGGAATAGCCATCGTGGTCGGGGGCGACCGCCCATTCCTTGGAAAGGGGCTCGTCCTCGGTGCAATAAAACCCGACCCCATAGTCGTTATTGGGTTTTCCATACCCGAAGATGGGTTCGGAGATGGAGAATTCGGAGCCATGGTAGACGTGTTTTTCCATGCCTTAAGTATACGCTTGGAGGCGTATAGTTGGAATACCGTGGCCCCGTTTGCCCCTTTTTCTTTCCCTTTCGCGCGCATTTAGGCGGATAATAACGATATGCGAAAGAACAGGGGACTCTTATTCCTACCCGCGGTGGCCCTTTTTTCCTGCGGGTCTTGGAAGTTCGATTATGTCCCCTATCAATACGGCAAACTGCAGGAAGACCCGTTCGTCCGGAAAAGACACGACGGTTATTACCTCGCGGGCGATTTCTCCAAGATCGAAACCACCCTCGGCGAATTCGACCCCACGATGGCCTCTTTGCTTTCGATTGGGGGCAACCGCAAGGCCGCGATTTCCACGGGCGAAGCGAACCTAACCGTCATCCCCGTCGAGTTCTCCGACTACACCGCGGACGTTTTGGAACAAACCCATGGCGGGCAAGCCATCGACATGATCCGCGGCGCTTTCTTCGGGGCAGAGTCCAATAACCAATACGTCTCGGTCGCGCAGTTCTTCGCCTCCTCCTCCTATGACCATCTCCACCTAACGGGGGAAGTGGTCCCTTCCTGGTTTAGGCCAAAGGAAACGCTGGCGGAGCTAAAATCCAAACACTCTTCCTCCGCGACCAAAAGCGCCCTGACCTCCATCTATAACCAAGCCATCGATTGGTATAACGCCAGGGGTGGGGAGAAGACCCTGACCGCAGGCGATCCAATCCATTTCGTCTATTGCGCGCCATATTCGGGATATGAAGGCGGGGTGAGCGACCGCGCCTCCATGCTTTGGGCCTTCACGATCAACGAACCCGCCCCCGCGGCCTGGTCCTCTTTCTTCATGGGTCATCCCAATCAAAACAAAATGGACGCGCATACCTTCATCCACGAGACGGGGCACCTATTCGGCTTGAAGGACTACTATGACACGAACGCGGTCACCGATTTCTCCTCGATTTCCCCGCTTGGCAGGATGGATATGATGGATTGTTCCCTCGGCGACCATAACGCCTTCTCGAAGATGACCCTTAACTGGGCCCGTCCTTATGTTCCCACCAAAGACTGCGTGATCACCCTCCGCCAAAGCGTCGGCAACGGGGACTCCATCTTGCTTAGCCCCTCTTGGGGAGGTTCCCCGTTTGAGGAATACCTCCTCTTGGAGTTCTATACCCCAAGCGGACTCAACCGGGTCGATACCTATCTTCGCGACGACCCCTCGATGAGGCTCATGAACAAGGCGGGCGTCAAGGTCTATCACGTGGACGCGCGTTTAGGCGTGTTCGAAGAAAGAAAGACCACCCCGATCGGCTTTTTGAAAAAGGACAGCGATTTGACGGGGAAACTCGTGGATTTCTATCAAAACAACAGCTCTTCGAGCTCGCAATATCTCATCAATCTTCTGGACGCTTCGGCCTCTTCCAGCAAACTCGTTAAGGGCTATGTTGCCTCCGACCATATCGAGGCTAGGGGCAATGTGAATCTAAGAGACGTTCTCTTCCAGGAGGGGGATGGTACCGAGTCAGCGGTTTTCAAAGACTTCACCTTCCATGATGGCAGGGAAATGAATTTTGACTTCAAGGTTACGGAAGTGGGGGCGACCTATGCGAAGGTCTCTGTAACCATGAAGGGGGTCCAATGAAAAAGAAGGTCCTCTTCCTATTGCCTTTCTTCGTTTTGGCTTCCTGTGGGAGTAACCCTAGCAGTGGGTCGATTTCAGGCTCGAGCAGCGGCAGTTCCTCCATCGACGAATCCATTTCCTATTCGCAGCCCCCGATTCCCGCTTGGAGCGTGGCCGCGCCTCCCGAGGCCAAGGTCAGCGATTTCACTTTGGATTACCATGACGACTGGGGAGGCTATTACGTCTCTGACTACAAGGGGAGCATGGAAAGCTTCCAGATTCCCTCGGCAGGGCAGGGGGACCATGGCGTCGCCCCGATTGTCGGCATCTCCTCTTTCGCCTTTGCCAAGCGCACGGGCGTGAAAAGGATCGCCCTCCACGACAACCTAAGGAGAATCGAGCCCTCGGCCTTTGCCGAATCGGGACTTGAGGAACTCTATGTCACGAGCGGCCTCGTCGATGTGAGCGTCTCTTCCTTTGAGGGCACAAATCTGAAGATCCACGGCTATGGCGGGGTCTGGTTTTTGGCTGGCCTAGATTTCGAATACAAATATGCCTACGGGGTCAAAGACGATACCGAGACCGCCGTGCTGCCCGAAGGGTGCGTCGGCATCTGCAAAGACGCGTTCAAGAACTACAAGAAGAACATCGTCTTCCCCAAGACCCTCGCCGTGCTACCAGAAGGCTGGGGCAACGAAGTTGTCGCGAACAATGCTTATTTCGCCGGCGAACTCACGGGTTTCCGTTACGCGGGTTCCCATGCTTTTGACGATATTCTTAGGCTGAAGAGTCTTAGGATCGGGAAAAACGGCATCCGTTTGGAATCCTACGCCTTCTTTAATCTCCCCCTTTTCGAAACCGCGGTCGTCTCGCCTCAAATCGAGATGGTGGGAACGCCCTTCAACTCCAATAAGCGTCTACAGGTTTACGTGGCCGGATCCAAGGACGCGATCGAATCCAATTGGCCCAAAAATTGGCTAAGCAGTTACCGGCAACCGGTTTTTGGGGTGGACGAGGACTACGAACCCGTCGTCGTCGATGGCTTTGAGGTTCAAGTCACCACCGGCTCGAGCGAGGCATCGGCTTTGGCCTGCCGCCTCTACAATAGCGAACTTTCGATTCCCGCCACGGTGAAGGTAAAAGGGAAAACCTACGATCTCAAAGTCAAATCGGGGTTCTTCGCCGGCTCAAACGTCGAAACCGTTATCCTGGCTGCCCCCAACGTCGAGGAAGACGCTTGGAGCTATAGTCCGGTGAAAAAGGTGATTTTAGGCAAAACCTACGCGCCCATTTCGGGCAATGACGCCTCCTTTTTCTCCATTCCCTTGCCGAATTCGAACATCGAAAGCTTCGAATCCTATAGCGATTCCCTTCCCGCCACGAATGGGATTCTTGGCAACATCCTCGCTACCGGCGGCGTCCTTTACCGCGTGCCCCCGAAAACCAAACTCATCTCCTATTCCGTTCCTAGCACCCTCGCGATCGGGAAAAACGCTTTCTATAACTGCGATTCCCTGAAAACCATCTCCTTTGGGGGTAGCGATCTCAGACCGGTGTATGGGAATTCGTTCTCCTCAGGCCAAACCGTCACCTACAAAGGAAGCGTCGAGCAGTGGATCAACGGCCGTTTTGGGGAAAAACTCGGATATTACGGGAGCGCAAAATTCAAATTGAACACCAAAGCGGTCAGCATCCCGTCCTCATTCACCCAACTTCCGAGTTTTGCCGTCGCGGGGCTTTCCGACATCACCTCGGTGACGATTCCCTCCTCGATCAAGACGATTCCTTCCTATATGTTCTTTGGATGTTCTTCCCTGACTTCGATCACCATCCCGGATTCGGTGACCACTATCGGGGACCGCACGTTCCAAGGATGCACTTCGCTACGAAAGATCATTATCCCTGCCTCAGTGACCACGGTCGATTGGATGGACCCCTTCGCCAGATGCGAGAACCTGACCGTCTATTTCCGTTCCTCGACCAGACCGAAATACTGGAGCGGATACGCGAAGGATTCCGCCTATACAAACGTGACTTTCGTCTACGGATACAAGGGAAATTGAGGTTTAGAACGTCGTTAGGATCGGGCCTTTTATTGTGTAATCCATCAGTTGCATTAAGGGATCGTCGTAGGAAAGTCGTTTTCCTTCGTTTTCCATAGACATCCGTATAACCTATCTTGGTCTTCTTCGGTGGCGTTTCCCTGGATTCGCTTTGTGATTTTGGTGGGGATGAACAAACCCTTGGCCTTTTCGCTGACCCGCATGAACTTTTCAGAAAAGCGGCGGTGGCGGGGTTAGGGGGAAACCGCAGAAAAAGCAGAAAGAAACCAATGCGAGTGATAGGACTTGCTTTTTCCCGTAAGAGCAGGATAGAACCCGGCTTGAAAAAGAAAATGGAGAAAGCTTTTCCGGGAATAGCCGAGTGGGAAAGGCTCTCAAGACTTGAGTTTTTCTGGGGGGGGGTATCCTAATTGTATCTTTTTCGCGGGCGCAGCCCGCTTTGCTTTGGAGGTTTGCATGAATAAAAAAGCTCTTTTGCCAATAACTGCAGCCGCTCTTTTGGCCTTGGCTTCTTGTGGGGGCACCCCTTCTACGGACCAGTCTTCCAATTCAGGAGTTGACCCTGCCGGTAGTAGTGGCATTTCCTCTTCGGGAGACGCTTCTTCGGCTTCTTCGGGCGATCCTTCCCCCTCGCAATCCTCCGATTCTCAAATGGATGAGGGCTTTGAGGAATGGAAAAAGAGCGCTGATGCCGCCGACTATAACGGGGATGGGCAAATCGATGAAAAGGATTATGCTGTTTTCCTTTGGCTTGATAGTGACGATGCCGCCGACTATAACGGCGATAGGAAAATCAATTACGTCGACTATTCGCTCCTTCAGGACTTCAACGCTTGGAAGAAAGGCGAAGACGCAGCCGATTATAATGGCGATTCAAAGATCACTTTTGATGACTATCTCGCCTTCCGCGAATATGCCTTATGGAAAGAATCGGACAAAGCTGCCGATTTCGACGGGAATGGGGCAATCGATTATGATGACTATCTGATTTATACCCCGTTTGCGAAATGGCTCGATGGAACCGACGCTAGAGATGTCAACGGCGATGGTACTATCGGCTACGAAGACTACATTTTGTTGAACGAGTTCAACGCATGGCGTGCCAGCGATGCCGCTCGCGACTATAACGAAGACAGGATCATCAACTACGATGACTATCTCATCCACCTCGCTTTCGTGACTTGGAAAAATTCCGACAAGGCGATGGATATCGATAACGACCTGTCAATCACATACGCGGATTATGTCGCCTATTTGAAATATGCCGAATGGAAAGACGGGGACGATGCCATCGACCTCAATTCCGACGGAGTAATCGACTATCAGGATTATGTGATTTTCACCAGCGAAGGCTATCAGAACTACCTGGTCTGGAAGAAATCCGAATGGGCAAAAGACTACGACGAATCTGGTTCTGTCGACGAGGCTGACTACGAAATCTACCTTGCGTTTAGAGCGTGGCTAGAAAGCGACGCCGCCGCCGACATCAACAAAGACAGGGTAATTGATTATGCCGACTATGTCGCTAGCCTCCACCCCGAACTGACCCCATATGAGATTTGGCGTGGTTCTCATAACGCCAAAGACTATGACGGCAATGGGGAAATCAACGAAACCGACTTTGCCATCTTCAATTTGATTGGCGATTACCGTGTTTCGCAGCTCCTTGTCGAAGGCGCAAGGCTCTATTTCGCGGATTCGAGGCTTTCGCTCAACGATGTTGCCAAACACATCGAAGACGCGGTCATTCGCTTTGATGGAAGCCAAACCAAAGTCGAACTGAGCGGTTATTTCATCGATGCCTTGAGCCAGGCCGATAAGAAGGAAATCGAAACCATCGCTGATTCTATTGTCATTTGCGTGGAAACGGCCACCTTAATGACGGTCACCATGAACATTCCGTTCCCGCAGGCCGGCGAACAGGGATTGCCGCTCACGCTCTACTTCAAATTGAATGAAACGCCATTGGAGTCCACGGTCAAAGTGTCCTTCCCCTATGGCGATTCAACACTGAACACTTTCGTGACATTGACCTTGGAAAAAATCGAGCAATGAAGCGAGAAAAGACCGTCGAATCATCGAAGCCGTTAGAATACGTCCGCACCATTTTGCTTTACCTTGGATGCGTCTTGTCGGTTTTGGGCGTTTGCCTTGTTCCGAAGCAACTGATAAGCGAAGAGCAACTCTATTCGACGTCGGTCTCGGTTGCTGACCTTTCTGCCGATTCAATCTTTCTTTATGATTATAAGGTTTACGGCACCAACTCCCGCCTTGAAGCAGGGCTTAAAACAGAAGTGCCGCTGAAACTCGCCCAGTGCAAGGCAAATGACGACATTCTAGTTGTCAGAGTCCCTGCCGACACGGCAAAGACGGAAACGTTTGACCAATACATCCTCATCCATAGCCCTGATGTGCCCGAACTTAATATCGAGTTTTGCTTGGCCAAGAACGTCAATGTCATGAATTCCTCGTTGCCTACCCGGACTTTCATCAAAATGGCGAGGGGCCTGCTTGGCAAAGCCACGGTGATATACCTTTGTCTAGTGGCTTTGATCGCTTTCCTTTTATTCCTCCCTTGCGGCATTTTCGGCACAAAAGCGTTGCTTCGTTTGATCGCGTTGTATCGCAAGGAAAAGCAAAGCCAGGCGGAAGTTTTGACCGAATCGAATTAGCGAGCCCAAAGGGCAAGGAGGTTTTATGAAAAAGAACGTATCCATTAGGTTGGCCGCATTGTTGCTGGCCTTTGCTCTTCCTTCGTGTGGTGCCCCAAACTCATCGCAGAGCAGCTTTTCGATTTCCTCGGATCAACCCAGCGAATCCTCTTCCATTGATTCCTCTGCGCAGTCTGGGGAGAAAGACGAGATCCAGAAAGTTTATGACTTGTATGTAAAAAACGTTTCCGCAAGCGGGGAAGTTCCGCTTTCATACGAGGAGTGGCTCGCGACCATCAAAGGCGAAAAAGGGGATACTGGACCAAAAGGTGATTCGGGTGCTTCGGTTTTGACTGGCGAAGGCGCCCCTTTATCCACAAAAGGAAAGGACGGAGATTCTTATATCGATCTCCTTACTTGGGATTTCTATATCAAGGTCAACGGGGTCTGGGCAAAGACGGGCAATATTTCTGGCCAGTCTTCTTCCTCCCCCGATGAAAACCCACAAGGCTTGAAGTTTTACCCTCTTGATGATGGCACTTATGGGGTTAGTTTGGATGCCGCTTTATATTTAAGCGAAATAACGGTGCCCGCCACCTATAGAGGTAAAGAGGTTACTCGGTTTTTGTGTGGAACCCCCGCAAGTCTACACGGCTTTTCAGCTATTGCAGTAAAAAAGGTAGTTCTCCCTGACACCATTACTTCAGTCGAGAAAGAAGCCTTTTATGATTGGGACTTGCTGGAATCTGTAACAATTCCTTCTGGCGAAATCGGCCCGAACGCGTTTTACGGGTGTAAAAAGTTAAGTAACGTTATTCTTGGTCACAAAGTCACCAGCATCGGATATTATGCTTTTTCAAATTGTGCTTCCCTGAAAGAGCTGGTTGTTCCCGAGGGCGTAGCATCAATCGGGGATGGGGCTTTCGCCGGCACCAGTTTGCTCTTTTTGAGCCTCCCAGATAGTTTGATTACGATTGACGGTACCCTATTTTCGTCCATCGGCGGGCTAAGCTCTTTGCAAACATTGGTCCAAAAAGATGGGCTGTATTACATCGGTAATTCCGCAAATCCATATGTTTATTTGGCAGGGGTTGATAACAGGTCAATGGTGTCTGCTCAAATCGCTCCAGGTTGTCGGATTGTTGGAAAACGGGCTTTTGCTGGGTGCTATAACTTACGCAACGTCGTTCTCCCATCTACGGTTGTTTCGATTGGCGAGGAGCCTTTTTCGGAATGTTCTTCGCTTTCATTTATTCAAATTCCATCCGGGGTTGTTTCTATTGCAAACGGCGCCATCGGCAATGGCGTGACCGTTTCCTTTGGCGGAACTATGAGCGAATGGGCGTTGCTTGCTGAGTTTGTTTCCGCAATCTGCTCGGACGGCTTTTACGAGGCCCCTACGCCGCCGCAGCCCGCACCGCCTGCATATCCTGACCTCAGCAACGGTGCCTCCATCACCTACTGGTGCCCGAACACCGACACCGACCTCTTCGCCCAAAAGGTCGCGGCTTTCAAACTCCTCCACCCGGAGTACAAGGGCAGCATCACCCAGCTCGCTATCCTCGGCGAAGGCGACGTCAGAAGCGAATTGAGCAAGGACGCCGAAATCGCCGCCGACGTCTTCGAGATCGCCGACCACGACGTCGCCGATTGCGTCGATTGGCGCGCCATGACCTCCTTTGGCAAGGCCTCCGAAGTCCAGTGGATCAAGGACATCTATGGCGAAACCGCCGTCGCCGCCGTCACGATCAAAGGCCAGGTCTATGGCCTTCCCTATCGTAACGATAACGGCTACGTCCTAACCTACGACAAGGCCATCGTCTCTGACGAGCAGGCCAAGACCGTCGAGGGCATCATCGCCGCTTGCAAAGCCAAGAACGCCGTCTTCGGATTCGACCTCGCCAACTCCTGGTACGCCTTTGCCCCCGTTTGGGGTGCCGGTGGCAAGACCTACACCGATGCCGAAGGCGTCTTCCACTCCGAAATCGCCACTGACGCGGTCGCCAAGGCCGTCGGCGGATTCGGCAAGATCGTCAAGGATGCCGGTTCCACCTGGGTCCACAGCGACGCCGATGACAAGATGGGCGTCGAAGGCGCTGGCCGCGTTGGCGCCGTCGTCAAGTGGAACAACTACAACGCCGAGAAGAAAGCGCTTGGCGATAACCTCGGCGTCGCCCCGCTTCCTTCCTTCTCCGTCGACGGAACCTCCTACGCCCTCAAGGGCTTCCAGGGCTACAAGGCCCTCGGCATGAGGAGGGCCGCCGCCTTCACCGAAGAGAAGAGGATCGTCGCCGTCGAATTCGCGAAGTTCATGGGCTCCGACGAAGTCTCCGAAGCTCGTTTGACCCAGCTTGGCCAGGGTGTCTCCAACAAGGCCGTCATCGCCAAGACCGAACTCTGGACCAGCCCCTGGATCGCCGCTCTCACCAAGATGAGTTCCGCCGGCAACACCGTTTCTCAGGCCAACGGCTCCTCTGGCACCTTCTGGGATCCCGCCAAGGCTCTCGGCAACGCCATCAAGGGTGGCACCATCATCAATCAGCAGTCTGCCAAAGAAGCGCTTCAGCTTTGCCAGCAGGCACAGATGAGCCAGTAGCCCAAATTCTTTCTCTATCGATGAGGCACAATCTGGAAAGCTATATCCATGTTTTTTGTTGTTCGGCCCCAGCAAAAAACTTTGTTGACACCGCTTTCCTATACGCGTATAGTCTCCCTCGGACATAAGTAAAGAGGCTTTCGCCCGCTTTATTTAACCCGGTGGTTGATACACCGGGGCATGTGTGAATTAAGGAGAACACAAAATGCCAACCATTAACCAACTAGTTCGGCAGGGTCGCCAGTCCGCGGCCAAGAAGTCCAAAACCCCTGCTCTAGGCAAGAGGTGGAACTCGCTGAACAAACGCTCCTCGGATCAGCCCTCCGCTCAAAAGCGCGGCGTCTGCACCCGTGTGGGCACCATGACCCCGAAGAAACCGAACTCGGCTCTTCGCAAATACGCTCGTGTCCGTCTTAGCAACGGTTACGAAGTCACCGCCTACATCGGCGGCGAAGGACACAACCTACAGGAGCACTCGACCGTTATGATCCGCGGCGGCCGTGTCAAAGACCTCCCTGGTGTCCGTTACCACATCATCCGCGGAACCCTCGACTGCGCCGGCATCGACGCCCGTCGTCAGGGACGCTCCCTCTACGGCACCAAGAAGCCGAAGGCGAGCAAATAAGGAAAGGAGAACTAGACCATGCCAAGAAAAGGTGCTGTCGAGAAACGTGATGTTCTTCCCGACCCAGTATATAACTCCAAACTCGTCACCCGCTTGATCAACCGCGTCATGTACGACGGCAAGAGGGGCACTGCGCAGACCATCATCTACAAGGCCTTCAAGCAGATCGAGGACAAGACCGGCAAACCCGCCATCGACGTGTTCGCCACCGCCATCAACAACATCATGCCCGAAGTCGAACTCAAGGTTCGCCGCATCGGCGCCGCCAACTACCAGGTCCCCGTCGAGGTCTCTCCCGCCAGGAAGCAGACCCTTGGCCTCCGCTGGCTCGTCACCTATTCCCGCCTCCGTGGCGAGAAGACGATGGAAGACAAGCTCGCCAACGAGATCATCGATGCCGCCAACGGCGTCGGCGCTTCCGTCAAGAAGAAACAAGACGTCCACAAAATGGCCGAAGCCAACAAGGCTTACGCCCACTATCGCTGGTAATAAGGAGAAAAGACCATGGCTGAAAACGAAATCAACATCAAAGAAGCTGAGTCTTACGACCTCCCTCATACCCGCAACATCGGCATCATGGCCCACATCGACGCGGGCAAGACCACCACGACCGAGCGTATCCTCTATTACACCGGCCGTTCGCACAAAATCGGCGAAGTCCACGAAGGCACCGCCACCATGGACTGGATGGCCCAAGAGCAGGAGAGGGGTATCACCATCACCTCTTCCGCGACCACTTGCTTCTGGAAGGGCAACCGCTTCAACATCATCGACACTCCGGGGCACGTCGACTTCACCGTCGAAGTCGAGCGTTCCCTCCGCGTCCTTGACGGCGCGGTGACCGTCCTCGACTCCAAAAACGGCGTCGAGCCCCAGACCGAAACCGTCTGGCGCCAGGGCACCAAGTACAATGTCCCCCGTATCGTCTTCTGCAACAAGATGGACGCTACCGGCGCTGACTTCGACATGTGCGTCGCCTCCCTCCATGAGAGGCTCGCCGCCAACGCCGCCGCCATCCAATACCCGATCGGCAAGGAATCCTATCTCAAGGGTTGCTGCGACATCATCGAGCGCAAAGCCTACATCTATGGCGACGATAAGGCCGATGCCCCGACGATCACCGACATCCCGGCCGAGTACAAAGACAAGTGCGAAGAGCTCCGTGGCATCCTCCTCGAGAAGCTCGCCGCCTTCGACGATGACCTCATGATGATGGTCCTCGAAGGGGAAGAACCCTCCGTCGAACTCATCAAGGCCACCATCCGCAAAGCCGTTTTGACCGGCACGTTCTTCCCGGTCCTCTGCGGTTCCGCTTACAAGAACAAATGCATCCAGCCGCTCCTCGACGCGGTCGTCGACTACCTCCCCTCTCCGCTAGACATCGCGGGTGAGAAGGGAACCTTGGATGGCGAACCCTACGTCTGCGAGGCGGATGACAAGAAGCCGTTCGTCGGTCTTGCCTTCAAGATCGCGACCGACCCCTTCATCGGACGTCTTGCTTACGTCCGTGTCTACCAGGGCGTCCTCCGCTCTGGCTCCTACGTCCTCAACTCCTCCAAAGGAGGCAAGGAACGTATCGCCCGTTTGGTTCTTATGCACGCCAACCACCGTCAGGAGGTCGAATCCCTCCACGCCGGTGAGATCGGCGCTGTCGTCGGCCTCAAGAACACGACCACCGGTGACTCTCTAACCGATGAGAATTGCCCGGTCATCCTCGAGTCCCTCTCCTTCCCCGAACCCGTTTTGGAGGAAGCGGTGGAACCCAAGACCAAAGCCGACCAAGAAAAGATGACGGCTGCGCTTCTAAAGCTAGCCGAAGAAGACCCGACCTTCCGCGTCCACACCGATCCCGACTCCGGCCAGACCATCATCGCCGGCGTTGGCGAGCTCCAGCTCGACATCCTCGTCGATCGTATGCGCCGCGAATTCAAGGTCGACGTCAACGTGGGCGCCCCGCAGGTCAACTACCGCGAGACGATCCGCAAGACCGGCGAGGCCCAGGGCCGCTATGTCAAGCAGTCTGGTGGCCATGGTCAGTACGGTGACGTCTGGGTTCGTTTCGAACCCAACCCCGGCAAGGGCTTCGAGTTCGTCGATGCCATCGTCGGCGGCGCCGTTCCGAAGGAGTTCATCAAGCCGACCCAACAGGGTCTAGAGGACTCCATGAACCGCGGTCTCATCGCCGGTTACCCCGCGATCGACATCAAGTGCACCCTCTTCGACGGGTCCTACCACGATGTTGACTCCTCGGAAGCCGCTTATAAGATCGCCGCGTCCTTGGCCCTCAAAGAGGCCGCCAAGAAATGCGACCCCGTCATCCTCGAACCGATCATGAAGGTCGAGATCACCGTTCCCGAACAGTACTACGGTGACGTCATCGGCGACGTGGCCCGTCGTCGTGGCATCATGACCGGCGAAACCCAACGCGGCAACGCCAAGCAAGTCGACTGCGAAATCCCCCTCTCTGAGATGTTCGGCTACGTCACCGACCTCCGTTCTCTCACCCAGGGTCGTGGAAACTTCACGATGCAGTTCGACCACTATGGCGAATGCCCGCGCTTCATCCAGGACGAGATCATCAAGAAGTCGTCCATGAGCAATCGGTAATACCTACTTAAAGTAGGATTGCCAAACCAAAGCGATTGCCCTATCATAACTACGCCAATCTAGAAACCAATTGGAGGAAAACTACTCATGGCAAAAGAAAAATTCAACCGTGACCGCGTCCACATTAACGTTGGTACCATCGGCCACGTTGACCACGGCAAGACCACCCTTACCGCGGCCATCACCCACGTCCTCTCCCTCAAGGGCCTAGCCAAGGATATGGCTTACGGCGCCATCGACGCCACCCCTGAAGAAAGGGCTCGTGGTATCACGATCAACTCGGCCCACGTCGAGTACGCGACCGAAAAGCGTCACTACGCTCACGTCGACTGCCCGGGGCACGCCGACTACATCAAGAACATGATCACCGGCGCCGCCCAGATGGACGCTGCCATCCTCGTCGTCGCCGCTACCGACGGCGTCATGCCGCAGACCAAAGAGCACGTCTTGCTCGCCCGTCAGGTCGGTGTTCCTCAGATCATCGTCTTCCTCAACAAGTGCGATATGGTCGATGACCCCGAACTCATTGACCTCGTCGAAATGGACGTCCGCGAACTCCTCAACTCCTATGACTTCCCTGGTGATGAAATCCCCGTCATCCGCGGTTCCGCCCTCAAGGCCGGCCAGGCCACTTCCGCCGATGCTCCTGAAGCCAAGTGCATCATCGAGCTCATGGAAGCCCTCGACACCTATGTCAAGGAACCCGTCCGCGACGATGCGAAGCCCTTCCTTCTCCCGATCGAAGACGTCATGACCATCTCCGGCCGTGGCACCGTCGTCACCGGCCGTGTCGAGCGTGGTGTCATCAAGCTCAACGACGAAGCCGAAATCGTCGGTATCCGTCCGACCCAGAAGACCGTCGTCACCGGCCTCGAAATGTTCCGCAAGACCCTCGACTTCGCTCAGGGCGGCGACAACATCGGTGCCCTTCTCCGTGGTATCACCCATGACCAGGTCGAGCGTGGCCAAGTCCTCGCCAAGCCGGGCTCCATCGTCCCCCACGACAAGTTCACCGCTACCACCTACATCCTCAAGAAGGAAGAAGGTGGCCGTCACACTCACTTCCTCAACGGTTATCGTCCTCAGTTCTTCTTCAGGACCACTGACATCACTGGCACCATCACCCTCCCCGCTGGGACCGACATGGTCATGCCTGGTGACAACGTCACCTTCACCGTCGAACTCATCCACCCCATCGCCATGGAAAAGGGAACCAAGTTCTCCATCCGTGAAGGTGGTAGGACCGTCGGCGCCGGCACCGTTGCCGAAATTCTCCACTGATCATCCTAATCATTGGATACAGCCTCATTCCTTCGGGAGTGGGGCTTTTTCTATCGATTCTCCAAACTCTATGGTGGCTAAAAGCGGTCAAAAAGAAAGCATTGTCCTTTTTTCGATATTGAACTGCTTTCCTCCGTTTTACCCATATAATAAAAACGCCTCCTTTGGGTATGGATATTTAGTTCTGGGGAGAACCATGAATACCATACTTCGAAAGAGGCTTTTCCAACTAAAAGCAGTTTTCGACTACAAAGTTGCATTTAGTTTGTCAGTTGGCGGGTTTTTTCTTGCTTGATCATATGAGGAAGAACTCATCCTTTTTTCTCACCAATGAATGAAATGAGGCCTATAATATTCCGCAGGAGAATGATCCGTATCATTGTCCACCAAATCAAATCGATTCTTGCGGGTTCCCAATGCTTAACGGCATTCCCGGAGATAGCAAGCCCTTGATTAAAGCCGATGGCTTTACTGGTTGGGATCAGTTAGGGCTTGCGATAAGACTCCTTCGCGGAGTTTTTTGATGAAAGGCTCTCTAAACTCTAAGGTGGTTAGCCAGAAAAGCCAACCACCTTAGAGTTTAGAGAACCGCTTTTTTCTACGGGGCGACGAGAAAAACGCCTTTTTCGTAGGAATTTACCGGATATTTCGGTCAATTTCCGCCAAGAAATGCGCCTCAAATTCGAAGAGGCGATTATGAAAGATAACCGCGCACAGGCTTAAAAGGTCCGTAAGTTGGAAGTGTTCGTGGCGAAGATGGAGAGTTGGGCAAGCGGGTCGTCGAAGAAAGGCTGTTGTTCGTCGATTCGATAGATGACCCCGTTCTTTTCGGGGTATTGGCTATAAAAGTCGCCATAGTATTGGGATGGAATTTTGGCCGGGACAAAGAACTCCTCGTAGCCTTTCCTGGCCTCGTTCAACGCTGAAAAGAAGGCTTCCGACCTCGGGTCGGGATAATCCTTGGAAAGGTAGACGAAGGGGAAGGGGACGTTGACGGGTTCGGAGAAGAACGACGCGCCTAGCGCCTCCTTTGCCTTCTCGAAGTGGGCTTTCGCGGCGCCTTCCTTCCAGATGTCGGTGGTCCGCATCGCCCTCACGAGGTCGGCGTAAGGGGTGCCTTCCTTAAACGAATGGCCATCCCATTCACGTTTTTCGGAGAGAGAAGCCCCGCCTTGGTAGACGCAGTCGAAACCCTTGTCGAACTTCGGCGTCAGCGACCCGCCATAGAAGGTCCTTGTTTGTTCTAGCAGCGCGAGAAGGCCGAGTCGGAAGTTCCTGTTGTTGAGGGCCTCACAGGAACGTCTGTCGCCCTTGCCGTTTTGCAGAGCCCTCAGAAAGCCGGGCGCGGGCAAGGCGGGGATCAGGTACTCGTCATATTCTACGGGGCTTTCCCTTCCTGAGAACTTGAAGAAGCGATCCACCTTGCCATCGAGGAAATCGCTGAACTCGCCCCCTCCCTCCTGGAGTTCCTTGATTTCGTGGATGACGTCCTCGCCCTTGGCGTCCTCGCGGGCCGTGCGGGTCCAGTGTGTGGCGTCGGTTTTCTCTTGATAGAAGCCGGTGCAGATCCCGGGCTCATAAGCGTAGTTGAGCCCCGTGTTGAAGATATCGCCCTTAAGCGGGGAGTCGAAGAGGGCGCTGTATCGGAACAATTTGTCGTCGGCGACGTCGATTTGCCCCGCGTAATCGATCCCTCCTATCGGCAGCCGGTCCTTGCAAAGGATCTTGCAATAGCTGGAATTGTTGAAGGAGCCGACGAAGTCCTTCGCGGTGATCTTCTGGTAGGGCTCGCCGGTTTCAGAATGGTAAATCCAGCAGTCCTTGATCCGCACGATATAATCCATGTTCTTTTCGTCGTATTCGACGGATTCTGCCAAGTCGAGGATCGGCTCATCCCCATCCCACCCTTTGAAAAGGCCGCGGGAATTGGAAAAGGTGGTGCAAACGGCCCCGTTCACGGTGACCGTGTCCTTGATGGTGTAGCCAAAGCCTTGCAATGCGTCCACGACTTCCTGCCTTCGCTTTGGTTTTTGCTTTCTGATTGCGAGGTAGTGGTCCCGTTTGATAGGTTCGGTCACACAGACTGCGTCGGAAAGGTTGTCCCATACGAACTCTCCCGCGTATTCTTTTTCACGGTTGATGGAGTAGAAGCGGGTCATGAACGGACTTCCGGAAAGCCGGTCGGTCAGGGAGAAATAGCCCTCGTCCTGGAGCCAAGCCTCGAGCTTTGCGGTTTCCAAAAGCCTTTCGTCGCCGCTGAGTCTCATCACCTTTTGGAAAGAGTCGCAGAAATCGAGGTAGGCCTTCCGAGTGGGGACGTATGGCTCCTCCGATGCTGCCGGGGTTTGCCCACAGGAAAAGCAAAGGAGGAAGGCGAACGCGAAAATAGGGGCCTTGGCTTCGTTCATAGAACCACCCCGTTTAAAAGATCGTTCAGTAAGCTGAAATTTGACGGATTGACGGCGGAAAGGTAATTATAGGAACCGGATTGATCGTTTTTGCTTCCAGAAACAATCCCTTGGGCATAATATGAGCCGCTATCAGCGATAACAGAAGGGGCTCCCGATTGCCCGGCGGTGAAATCGACATGGCACCGGAAGGCTCCGTTGTAACTGTAGAGGGTGCCTGAGGACACAACATTCTTATAAGAACCCGGATTCCTATCCTCTTCCCGTTCATCCGGAAGGCCCTTATTGCTTGGGCTGTCGGTACTGTAGTAGGCGGGGAAACCCAAAATCGAATTGTTTGTTGAATTGGTCGACGTGTTGTAGGACAACCCTAAATAGCCGTGGCTATAATTCGAGGGGGAAGAGGAATTGGCCACTCGCAATATCCCCCAATCATAAGCCCGTTCGTGATAAAGGTAGTATCGATAAGGAAAATAGCCCGTAAGAGCAGTGTCCGTATATCGATGGGTGGATTGAGTCCCAACCCGAACGGTCATTCCTTTTAGGAACAAGCCGTTTTCATGGTTATACAGACCGTGCCCAGCAGTGAATATGTATTCGTTATCCACGAAAAAGCCAGAACCTCTTGCGAGGTTATTTGAGTTGCCATCAAAATTCGCAAGAGTTTGGACAACGGCGCTCGCAGGATAGGAATCGTGTGCGTTCAAAAACATTCTGTCGTCGTCGTTCGTGCTTGATGCGGGGTTCCCGTTGCTATCATAGATTCCGCCAAGCGGAGGGAATTCCTCGACTGCAGCTCCGTAGTAATAAATCCCCTCTGATATTTGCGAGCGAACATAGCCCGAACCCGTAAGACTAGTTGGCAGATTGACGCCGTTTTCCGATGAAACAAGCCCGCTTTTGGTTCCGCTTGTTGGGGCGTTCGAATAATCTTCTTGCACAATCGAGAGGGCTGTCACGCCACTGCTGGTGTATCTTTCCCGGATATAGTAATAGTCAGCATCTACGCTGGCGATCGTGGTGCGCAAGCACGCGAAGGAGTAATTGCCTGTGCCCGTTCCGGAAAAAACGAAACAATAGTTGGCCGATGTGGGGAAAAAGATCCTCTCGGTGGGGGCGGTTGTCTCTGGGTAGAAGCAATCCCACGTTCCACCAGTGTTTTGGCGGAAAACCGATACTTTAATAGATACAGAAGAAAAGAAGAAAAGCGCGGTTTGGCCCGCGGTCATCCAGCAAGAAAAGTAATCGTGGTCACCGGAAAACTGGAACCTCCTAGCGATATAAGTGCTGAAATACATGGGTTCAGCATCCGAAAAGCCGGTCGACTCGTCAGGATCTTCCAGGCCTTTTCCACCTCCCTCGTCTTCCTCTATGCAGGAGGCAGAGGAACCATCGGGCTCTGTCTCGTGACCTTCCTTGGCTAGCGAGTAAAAGTCGGCCGAAATCGAGGCGGCGTCCTCTGTGGGGCAAAGATTCCCCTGGGAAGAAAAAAGACCCTGAGACAGTAAAACGGCAAAACCGGAAACTATGATAGGAATTTTCATGGGTGTTCCTCCTGCCTGATATTTAGCACGCTTTTGAAAAAAAACAAGAAAATGGGCGTGAATCACATGTGAATGGGGAAAAGCAGACAAGATGCCCGGTCGATTGCGAGCCAAAAGTTTAATCCATATCGTCCCTAGACAAACTTCCGGCCGCCTTACCAACTTCAATCGACGGTTCGCCTTAAGGATTGTCTTTTTAACTATTTATAAGGTTTTAGATAGTTTTACAGACACTACGGGTGTGAAGCCCCATAATCTAACCGACAAAAATGTAGAATTCTACAAAAAAAGAGATTAGAAAACCCTTACGACTCTCTTTTGACTTGTGTGGGCTATTCTCCCTTCACGGGGTCGAGTTCGTATTTGCCGTCCTTTTCGTTACCGTCGCATAGGCAGGGGAAGAACGCCTCTTTGCCGTCTATTTCCCTGAAGGTGGCCTTACGGCCCATAGAAACGTCCTCTAAGACGATTTCTTTGTTTACCCCGAAGAAGATGTGGCAATGGGTGACCATGAGCAAAGCAGGGGGGTTAGGCTGGCTCATGAGGTCCTTGATTTCGTTATTGAGGATTTTCTTGTTGTTCTTATCGAGGTTATTCAAGGGTTCATCCATCAGGATGAGACGGCTGCCTAGGATCCTGGCCTGGAGGATGGCCGTGACGATTTGGCACATCTTGCGTTGGCCGCCAGAGCAAGAATAGATGGAACGGAGGTGGGGGTTAGTGAAGAAGCCGTTTCCTTTCCTCTCATCGAAGAGGCCGATTTTCCTGAAATGGGCCAAATAGTCCTCGACCGCCTTGCGGCATTCCTTCTTTTTCTCCTTCTTCTCGGAATAACTCATCTTCTGGTTATATTCGATCGTGAGCTTTAGATTTTGGTAGATCGCCGAGAAGATGGAGGAGGTAGGCAGGAAATCGTCTTCCTGAGGGACGTAGGCGATGGAGTTGCGTAGATGGGCGAGTTCTCTATCGGAGAAGCTATTCATGGCCTTTTCGCCGAAAAGGAAGGGGAATTGCACCTTTCCCTTGGTGGCTTTGACCGAGACGTCTTTGCCTACGAGCATCTTGAGGAAGGAACTTTTGCCATAGCCGTTCCTGCCCTTGATGAGGACGAAGTCGCCTCCTCTGATTTGCAGATCGTCGAAATCCACGGGTGTCCCGTGCACGTCGATCGTCGCCTTTTGGGTTTGAAGCAATATCTCTTCCATGGTCATTTCCTCCACGTCAAAACGGATGATTGCAGATAAATGGACACTAGTAGCGATAACCCCATCGCTAGAAGCATCGACGCTCCCGCGAGGGGATAGGTTAGGTTCATGAGGAAGAAGATGAGGACGATGAGGAACGGGGGCAAGAAGCGGTAGAGGCCCTTTTCCAGTAGGAAACGGTAGAAGACGCCCCACCTGGAGGAACCGCTTGTTATGAGCTGCCTCTTTTTCCTTTGGTCGTCTTTTAGGAAGACGAGCCCCACGGCGATGGGGGCGAGGAGGCACACGAGCACCCCGGCCGCAAAGCGGGGCCATGATTCTTGGGCCGCTTTTTCGATTTCGACGTTTTTGAGGCGGATATTGCCCTCGATCTGCATGGGGCCGAAGGTGCCAAATTTCTTGGAGAAGCTAACGTATCTAGGCTTCACGGAGCGGAGATATTCCTCCATATGCGCGTTGTGCCCGAGCAAGACGATGCCGTAATGCTCATGCTCAAAACCCTTCATCGCGGGGAGTTCCCCGACGATTTTGAAGGTTCCGTCGTCTTTGTCGTTGGTGAGTAAGGTGTCGCCAACTTTGAGTCTTCTCATCCCCATGACGTTTTTACTCACCATGGCTTCGCCCGGATTAAGCGAATTCATCGCGGAGACGTAGAAGGGCAACACCTCGGTATAGGTGAATCCAGGGAGCACCATGAGGATATCGGAGGAAAGAGAGTATTTGCCCGTCTTAACGATGCTTACTCCTGCAAAGTCCGCGAAGGCGTCTTTCTTCTCACCCGTAGAGGGATTTTCATAAGGCAAATCGGCGTAGACCTTCTCCTGGAATTCGCATTTGCGGAGGACGCTATATTGGTTAAGCGAAGCCGAAACGGGGCCAAAGGAATAAAGACAGAAAACCAATACCCCGAGCATGATCAAAAGGGAGGGAAGGTAATCGTGGATGAACTTCCGGAAGAAGAGCATTATTCCTCCGGTTTTTCGACGTTGAGGGGTTCTTCGGCAGGGATTTCCTGGGTCTCGGGGGCTAACTCGCGCCTACCATAGACGAGGTTACTATAGACCATGCCGATGGGGAGCGCGATCGCCAGTGCGGCGAGGACGGGCAGGCTATAGATCAGGAGCGAATCCACGAAGATATGGCCGCGGATCGCGGAGTAGATAAGCGTGCCTCCAAGGGAGACCACAAGGGCCGCTCCGACGGCGATCAAATCGAAAATAATGATGGTTTTGCGGAGAATTTCTTTGGTTTTGCCGTTTGTTTTCTCGGCTTCATCGCGGTTACGGCCAAGGAAATCAAAGGCGATTAAGCCGCCCGCTAGTCCTAACGGAACGAGGATGGAGAAGAGCATCGTGAGCTGGAAGCCACGGTCTTTGCGGGTGGATACGGTGTCCTCGGCGCCTTGCATGTAAACGGCCTTGGCTTGCACCGCGTTGACGAAATCCTGCTTAAGCCAATTGGTCTTCATGGCTTCGTAGCCAGCCTGCAGTTTGGCTTCCCATTCTTCGTCGGTGTATTCACCGGGTTGGCGTTGCGCGTCCCATCCCGCTTTATATTCCTCATAGGTCATGAGCTGGCCCATCGGCTTATAGCCTTCCAGCATCTGGGTGCATTTGGTGATATCCTTCGCGGCGATGAAGGCCAATTCGTAGGTCTTGGGTCCTTTGCCTTCGCCCCAAGACGCCGCCATCGCGGGGGTAAATTTGGCCATGGCGATGCCGGTGGCCATCGTCTGGTAGTTGACCGCGGAATAGATGACGGAGACGGGCAAGGTGAATTTGGAGGCGCCTAAGGTGAAGGAAACCTGCGTGCCAACTTGGGCCCCGATTTTCTGGGCGGCCACTTCATCTAGCATCAGGCCATTTTCCTTGTAGTCGCCCTTAACGACGCGCTTAGGGTTGAAGAAGGAGATGTCATAGTCCGCCATTTGGTCGGAGAGGAGCAGGTGGATTTTGGCTGATGTGCCAGCCGCCACGGAGATTTCGTAATGATAGGTGGGGAAAAGCCCGCTGACCGCTTCCGTATTGGCCTTAAAGGTCGTCAGCTGGTCGTTAGAAGGCTGAGTGATGATGTAATCGAAGGTCGACTTGGTGAAAGTGGAGGTCGCTTGATCGATGGCGATATTCGTCTCGACCGACATGGCTCCACCGACAAGAAGCAAAGCACCTGCGACGATGCCGAGTGCGATTTTGGCAAGTTTCATATCTATTCCCCCCGATTAGATGGTCACTAGGACGGCGTTGGAATTCCCAGAATCCGTGAAGCCCGCCTTTTTGGAGCAAGCGGAAACGGTCACGGAATAGGGGCCGCCGTAGTAGTTGCGTTTTTCAAATTCTAGGGTGGAAATGGAGCACTCGTCATCCACGAGGGTTCCTTCTTCGGGGACGAACTGATATTCGGTGCCGTCGAGGTTCTTCATGGGAGCGCCGTCGATGTTGACTTTGTAGTAATCGGCGCCTTTGACGTGCTTCCAAGCGAGTTTGTTCTCGAAGCTGACCGTGGGCTTGAGGATGTTGTATTTGTCGACGATCATCGGGATGGTGCATCCGGAAGCGCCCGAGCCGATGACCTCGACTCCGGATTGGTCTTCGGGATAGAAATTCATCTTCATCGTGGACTGACCGACGACGGAGGGAGTGATTTTGAAGACGATGCGTTGGGATTCCGTGACATCCGGTTCCGCGGGCACGCGGAAAGCCTGCTCGATCTTGTTCATCTGCTTATTGGTGACGGGGTCGCGGTAGGGAATTGGGGTGCCGTCGGTGCCAGAGTCGGACTTCATCAAGAAGGCATCGAAGATCGTGATGGCCTCGAATTCGAGAGCGGCTTTCAAAAGGAGATGGCCGCTGGTTTCGGCGCGGGAATAGTAGTCGAACTCGTAGACCAAATAGTATTGGTCAGCGATGCAAAGGCTCGCCAAATCGGCGTATTTGCTGTAATCGACAACTTCGTTAGGCTTTCCGGTGGAGACGATGAAACCGCGTTTGATCTTAGTCACGTTGACGGTGGTGGTCAGCTCGATGGAACGGGTGCCGGTGGAGAGTCCGCCGATATGGCTAGATTCACCTCCACAGGAGGCGAGACAGGCGACGATGGCCGGAATCAGAATGAGTTTCTTCTTCATAAAGATTGCTCCTTAGTAGTCTAACCCTAGGGTTTCGTAGGTCCTTTCGAAGACTTTGATGGTGGATTCGGGGTCGGTTGAATAAGTGACCTCTTCGATCGTGAATTCGATGCGATTCGCTTCACGGAAGGTTAGCGGGCGTAGGCCTGGAGTAACCCCATCGCGATAAACTGTCCAGTCGGCGTAGGTTTGTGTATTCACGTGATCGGAGTAAATCCATTTGACCTCGACCTTGGCGTTGATGTTCCTGTTCACGCCAGGAATGGAGTGATGGAGGACAAAATGGGCGAGTTTTTGGCCGCTTTCCTTGTCAATTGAGGTGCTCGGTTCATCCCAAGAAATGTTCGGAATGAGGAAGGTGACACGGTTAGAATCCGCGGAACGGAGAATGTCGTTGCCATTGCCGAGGTTGACGGTCCTCACCGCGTATTGGCCCGCGGCGAATCCATTGAGAGTAGTCTCGGAAAGATCCGTCAAATCCGTCCTCTTTTGGTCGTTAATGTAAATCGTGAAAGAAGAAGGATCGGCATTATCGAACGTGAAACTCTTGCCATCAAAGGAGATGGTGGGAGCACCGAGTTTGGTGAGTGTTACCTCGTTGGAGAACTCCGAGGAAATCTGATTGGTGTTGCCAACGGCCTTGGCGGTAACCTTGTGGGCACCGACCGCGGTGATACCGTTAAGATTGGCGTCCCATTCGGCTCCGTCTAGATAGTATTGGACCGAATTCTCGCTGCTGACGTTGCTCGCATGGAGGACTCCTTCGGAAATGGAGATGAGGGGGCTATCGAGTTTGGTCAAAACCAAAGGCGCGGACATCGCGGAATCGATTTCTCCCGCGTTTCTCGCCGCGTTTTTGGCGGTGATGCTGTAGCTGCCGACTTCGGTGATGGTCTTCACGTCGCCGGTGAACTCAACGCCATCGCGATACCATATGAGGTTTTCGCCATCCGCGGCGGTGAGCGCTCCATTGACCAAGGAAAGCTTGGGAGTGGGCATCCTGCGGATTTCGGCTTCCACGGGGGTGGCGTAATCGACTTCGGCGTTAGGCCCAATGGTGCGGATGGAAATGTTATAGACGCCAGGGTTAGTGGTGTCGAAGGCGATTTCGGGTGCGGTCGGGGAGAATGTGGAGCCGTTGATGCGGACATCATATCCAGAAGCATCGGTCGCGGCGGTCCATTTGAATTTGCCGTCGGTGGCGTCGTAATGGATGTCGGAGACGCCCGGCATCTTCCTTAGTTTCACCGCGGCGGATTCGTCGCTGGGGGAGTAGGCGGAGACGCCGTTGCTGCCCTTTTTGTCGCTTCCCGCGATGACGTAGGTCTCGAATTGGCTGAAGAAGGCGATCGAGTTGAAATCGTAGGTGGTGGTTTCGGTGTTGTAGTTGGTGATGGCCGCCTTGGTCTCGGGGTTGCGGAGATAAACGGTGTAGAAAGTGGCATTCTCGATGGGCTCCCAGTTCAAAACGCCGGTAGTGAAGTTGAATTTGGGGGCAGGGGTGAGGAGTTTTTTCGGGGAAGTGGTGACCTTGATGACCTTTTTGAAGTTCAAATAAGTCAAGGTGACCTCTTGGGTGCCGACGTAAAGCGGGTCATAACCCGTCACGGTGAACTTGTCGCCGGAAATCCATTGTCCGACGGAATCGAAGGCGTTGCCGACGTGAATTTTGGCGTTGGATAAATCCAAGGTGCCGCCATAGACGATGGGGTATTCTTCCTGGAGTTCTTTGACTTCGGTGACCACGTTGGTTCCCATGTTGATAAGAACGGGGGCGGTGGCGCCACCGGCGACGCCCAAAGCAACGAGGGCGACGCTGCCGATCATGATGGATTGGGCCAGTTTGAGCCTGGCCACTGCGCGAAGCATGTGTGCCATTATTTCTGACTCCTTTCCAGGCGTTTGCTAAAGCCCTTATAGGCTTTGTTGAGAACCTTGATGTGCTTGCGTTTCCTGCGGCTGAAGATGAGGGTCTTCAGGGGATAGACGCTCGTGACGAAATCCTCGTCGTTGAGGGTGTCGTTGATGAAGGCGACGTAGAACTTCAATTGTTCATCGGTCTTCGCGGTCTTCATGAGGAATTCGGCAAATTCATAGAAGGCCACTTCGTCATAGTTGCCGAACTTGTCGGAAAGGGATTGCTTGATCTTCGAAACGGAAAGCAAGGTGGTTAGGTCGCCGCCTTTTCCGGAAACGGAGAAATAGTTCTGATAAAGCTGGCCCCAGAAATGGGGATTGATGGCGTCGCATTCCTTGATGTCCGCCACGATTTGGGCAACGGTGTCGAAGTCGCCGAAAAGCGAACGGCAGAAGACGACGCGGAGGACGACCTCGGCCAAGCGGTTCCAGGTTTTGCCTTTGTTCGGATATGCGCCGAGTTCACCGGCAAGACCTTGAATCTCGATCTTGATGGTGCTCGCGGATTGCTGATCGATGGATTGGATTTCGGCTTCCAGGTTGACCGGGAATGCCTTATTGAGTTCGTTGGCGGCCTCTAATAGATCTTGATCGGTGCCGGCATTTTTGACGGCCTTATGGATGGCTTTCCATTGGTCCTCACTAGGCAAAACGATGAGGGAACTTTCGTCCTCACCTTGGCTTAGCACAATGCTTCCGCAGAACTTGCACTTATAGCGGCCGAGCGACTCTTTGACCAAGCCAGAGCTCTCGCCGCAATGGGGGCATTTGAGCGCCTGAAGTTCGATTGCCATGCTCTTCCTCCTTGGGTAGTGGCAGGGGGAGTGAGTGCTCAAAACACTATTTTCCCCCGTTCCTATGGAACATCTTATTACACGAGACTCTTTTATTCTATAAAAAAATACCCAGTTCCAATTCGAATGCGGAAACCATACATTTTTGCAAAGATTTTTCACATTTTTGAGGTGTGAGGAATCTCACAAAAACCCTGCAAAAACCCCATATTTTTTGGAACTAAAACCCATAATTAGCGCATTTTTAGCGCTGTCTTAGCGCTTCTTTAGCGGATGCCCAAAGGGCAGGAAACGAAAAAATCTCGATATATGGAAACCGCATGTTATAATTGCCTAAACTTCGCCTTTAAGGCGCCATACGAAGGGGGACAAAAATCATGTCACTATTCACTGATAAGGTCGACTTAGGGATGGCGGATTCCCGCGAACACTTGATTGAGAAGTATGTTTTCGACGTCAAGAAAGGAACCATCCAAATCCACGTCAAACCCGGCTATGAAGCCATCATCAACGGCTACGACAAAATCGGGCCGAACCAAACCAACACCTACAACAAGAAGACGATCGGCACCACGCTCACTGCTTTCGTCTACCAGAAGGGCAGCATCGCCAAGCCGATCATCGTTCCCTTCTTCGCCGGTCAGCACACCATTTCGCTAGACGCCCATAAGACCGCCAAGGCCACGTTCGCCCTTGTCGGCACGGCCAAGATCGAGATCGATGACTACAAGGCGCTTGCTCGTTATTTCGACAGCACCGTGACCTATGCCGATGTCGAGAAAGAACTCCACGAGAACTTCAAGGACGCGTTCTCAATCCACATGACCGCAGCCGCGAAAACCTATATCTCTTCTTCCTCCACCGATGTCTCGATCCACTCGGATCTCAAAAACATCGCCAAGGCCGGTATCCAGGGCTCTTCCCTCCAGAACACCCTCATCGACATGGGCATGTCCCTTATGTCTTCCGGCATCAGCCTGAGGCTCAACCCGGTCGGCAACTCCGAGGAGATCATCGCCGCCATCAACGCCAAATTCAACGAAGCCGCCTTCGATGAATTCGACGAGGCCAAAGCCGATAAGCAGCGTCAAAGGGAAATCGAAGACAAGAAGTTGGACTACCAGCACGAAATCGACGTCATCAACGCTCAGAACACCGATACCCAGAACCGCAACAACAGCTATGCCTACTCGGGCAATGTCCCAAAGTATCCTCACGGCGCTCCCGCCGCCCCCGATACCGGCAAGAGGTTCTGCTCGCATTGCGGCAGGGAACTCGCCCCCCGCGACGAATATTGCCCGTCCTGTGGCACCAAGACCCGCTAATCACCACCGATAAGGAGAATCAACAATGGGACTTTTCAAAAGCAAAGAGCAGAAGGCCGCTGAGGCCGCTGCAAAGCAGAGGCAGCAGCAGCAAGCCGCCATCAACAAGGGTCTACAAGACAGCATGACCCCGAAAGACGATGTTACCCCCTACGCCAACGAAAAAAAGCGCAGGCAGGAAGAGCAAGCCGCGGCCCAGCACCAAGAAGCCAACCGCGACGAGATCGACGAAATCCTCAGGAACCTCTCCAGGGAAATCTCGCTGAGCTTCCCCGACGCCGAAGACGACGCCCAGGAAATCCGCGACCTTTCCGTCAGGGTCAGGAGGATGAACCTTGGCAAGAACCAAGGTGCCACCGACGCCATCATGACCTTCATCCGCGCCAAAGCGCAGGACATGATCGTCAAGGCCCACGCCGGCAACTACGCCGCCATCATCGGCTTCTTCGAAGAGCTTAGGAGCCTCATTAACGACGCGGAGAATCCACAAAAGGCCAAACTTATGGCCGATCCCGCCTACGTCAAGCGTCGTATCCGCGTCGCCGAGCTTTCCGCCCTCAAGGAAGACCTCCAAGGCCAGAAACAGGCTTTGTATCGCCAACGCGACAAACTCAAATCCAGGATGGAAGCCGGCCTCATTGACCAACGTGAAGCCGTCTCCAGGGTCGGCGACATCCGCGCTCAAGTCGAAGACTTGGAACGTTCCCTCCAGAACGCCCAGAGCGATTTGAGGGATGCCCAGACCGTCCTCACCGAGCAGGAGACCCAGATCCGCAACTCCGCGAAAGCCAAGGCCGAGGACATCAACGACTACACCGCGATCGCCGACCAGAAGGCCGACGCCGAGGCGCTTTCCTCCGAGAAAAACGACGTCATGTCGCAGATCCGTCAGAACAGCACCGATGTTTCGATGGATGACATGCATATGCATGCCAGCACCGGCAAGACCGAACTCAGCCAAGAACAGGTCGACAACGCCTTCGACTTCTAAGGAGAGAGACGAACATGTTTGGTAAGAAACCCGCTCAGATGCCTAACCGCACCGACATCAACCTCAAGTTTTCGTCGAGCCTGCGCCAGTTGAAGCGCTCCATCGACCAGCTCGACCAAAAGATCGAGGCCGAAGTGGCCGCCGCGATTTCCTATAGGAAATCCGGCAACATCGACGAGGAACATCGTTCCCTCGCCAAGATCCAACGCTACCTCGCCCAGAAGATCCAAAAGGAACGTTTCTATGACAGCGTCGAAGGCGTCAAAGCCAAAATCGACGATATCCTCGACAAAGTCGAGGTTTCCCGCAACCTCTCCGAGACCTTGGGCAGCATCGGCCAACTCGTCGATTCCAAGGAACTCAAATCCATCGTCGGCGAACTCGACACGTTCAACAAGAACTTCGCCAAGACCAACAACATGATGGACGCCTTCATGGGCTCGATGGACGCAACCGTCGGCGAAATGAGCGTCGATCCTAGCCTCACCGCCTCCGTTCAGGCGATGGTCGGCGAAAGAATGAAGGGGTACGAGACTCGCATTGAGGAGCAGGCCGAGGCCGACCTCGATGAGAGCGCGTTCAATTTTCAATAATGGAAAGCATCAACTCCGTCAAAAACCGTTTCTTAGCCGAGAAGAAAGAGGCGGAATACCGCCTCACAGTCAAGGACTACCAAGGGGCCATGCCTCATCTAGAGAAGGCCGCCGAACTCCTTGGCGAGGTTTATCGTCGCGACATTAACGTGCAAAGGCGCGAGCAGTATAAGCGTATCCGCGAAGAACTTCGCGACAAATACGACGAGTGCAAGCAGGAACTAGGCATGGCGCCTTCCTCCTCTTCCAAGCCCCGTCAGAGCACCCAGCGTCCCGCTGGCCCCCGTCCCGCCGCTGGCGGTGCCTCCCAAGCCAAGGGCGGCGCGCCCGCAAAAGGCGGCGACCAGAAGGGCAAAGGCAAGCAAGCCGAGGAAGACGATGGCATCAACTACGTCGTCAACGGCATCGACCTGAAGCAATTCCTCGCTTCCGAATCCCGTGAGAAAGATGTCATGTTCGACGACGTCATCGGCATGGAGAGGGAGAAGCGCACGGTCAAAGGCGAACTGTTCCTCTCAGAGGAAGAGAAAGCCTACAAAGCCCAAATCGGCCTCAAGAACAAGAACTTCATCCTCCTCTATGGTCTTCCCGGCACCGGTAAGACCTACTTCGCGATGGCCCTTTCCAATGAGCTCCGCGAATTCTCGGGCGAGGACATCCCGTTCTTCTCCGTCGTGTGCACGCATTTGAAATCGTCCCACGTCGGCCAAACCGAGAACAACATCATCGCCCTCTTCGAGTTCACGAAGCAGTTCGACCGTTGCGTCCTCTTCATGGACGAATTCGACGCGATCGGTCAATCCAGACAGAAGAACTCGGGCGACCCGACCGCCGTCACGGTTGTCAACACGTTGCTCACCCAACTCGGTGGCTTCGATTCCAACCCGAACCTCCTCTTCATCGCCGCGACCAACTGCCCCTATAACCTAGACGGTGCGTTGCTCTCCCGCGCCTCCCCCAAGATCGAGGTGCCTCTTCCCGGCGCCGAGGTCCTCTATGGGACTCTTAAGAGGAAGTTAGGGGATCTAGTCGCCCCCGACGTCGACCTCTCCGCGGTGGCCAACAGGCTTGCCAAAAGCAAGTTCTCCAACCGCGACGCCTCCAACCTGATCGACGAAATCAAGAGGAAGCTATTCGAAGCCCATAGGGCGGACGATATGATCGACAAAGTCGATACCTCGATGATCACCACCGCGCTGAAGGAGGTTAAGTCCTCCGTCAAGCGCGATGAGGAAATCGCCTTGGAGGAATTCAAGGCGCAATTTGCAGAAAACTGATATCAATAAGGAGATATAACCATGAACGACATCAAACGCCGCATGAAGATGATGGAAGAGAAGCAGCAAGCCAAAGACATCATCAAGCAATTCGATTCCGTCATCGTCAATTTGGACAATGGCATCGCCAAGTGCCGCGAGAAGGCCAAGGAAGCCTTGGTCAAGCGCAACGACATGGCCGGTTTCAAGATGTTCGGCCGTTCCATGAAGTACTACCAGAACATGAAGAACTCGATCGAGGCCATCAAGTGCCAGTTCGAGAACTACCTGATCCAAGTCGAGGTCGCCAACACCTTCGTCGGTTTGAAGGACGTCCTTGGCAAAACCGCCAAGATGATGGACTCCATGCCCTCTTTGCAGAAGAACAACCGCGACTTCATGAAGTTCAAGAAGTCCATCATGAAAGGCCAGCTCTCCATGGATTCCATCAACTCCATGATGAGCAACCTGGATCCCTCCGCGGATTCCGAACTCACCCCCGCCGAACTCGACAGCCTCAAGGACGAGATCCTCATGACCTCCGGCGCGAGCCAGACCACGATCGGCGCGACCGAAGGCGACAAGGCCTCCCAGTCCTCGGGCGACTTCTTCTCCGAACTCGACATCTAATCCAAAACCATGGCCTTTGATTACCCGGGGAAAAATAGAGCCTACGAAGCGGCCCTTCAAAGAACGAAGGAATGCCTTTCTAACGGCGACGTCGAAAACGGCACCCTCTACCTAGACAAAGCGATTACCCTGTCCGCCGAGCTCGCCGCAAACGCGGCGATCCCGGAGTTTCAGGCGCGCTTCAAAAAGGAGAACGCCCAGCTCCTCAAAATCAAGGGCATGCTCGGCAAGGGCGAGAACCCCTTCCGGAAGAAAGCCACCGTTTCTAACGGAGACGGGGCAAAAGGAGGGGATGGCAAAGCCCAAAAGCCCGAGGAAGGGGAAAACGTCAGCGGCTTCTTCTCCACGGAGATCCCGACGACCACCCTCGCCGACGTCGCGGGCCTAGAGGAGGTCAAGGAGCAGATTCGCATCAACGTCTTGCTCCCTCTAAAGGACCCCGAGGTTTTCTATAACTATAAAAAGGACGCAGGTGCGCGAATCATCATGTACGGCCCGCCGGGATGTGGCAAAAGCTTCGTCGCCGAAGCGATCGCCGGCGAGCTCAAGTGCCATTACGCGGTCATCACCTCCGACCAAATCCTCGACAAGTATGTAGGCGTCGCCTCCAAAAGGATCAAGGCCGTCTTCGACGAAGCCGAGAAATACGACAACGTCCTTCTCTTCTTCGACGAAATCGACGCGCTTTGCGCTTCCCGCGACTCCGACGATTCCGCTCACACGAAGGACATTTTGACGACCTTCCTCACCTGCATGTCGGGTTTCAAACCCAAAGACAAATCCTTGAAGGTCATCATCGGCGCGACCAACAGGCCGTGGGCGATCGACTCCGCTTTGGTCCGTGGCCAGCGTTTGGACACCGCGATCTACGTCCGCCTGCCCGACCGCAAGGCCAGGGAATTCTTCGTGAAGAAGGAGTGGGAGAAGTTCGCCAACATCTACGAAGGCAGCGACCTCACGATGGATTACGCGATCGACGCCCTCGATGGGTTCTCCGGCGCGGATATCAAGACGATCCTCGACCAAGCAAAGACCAAGACATTGACCCGTGTTTTGCAGGACAATTTGCCAAAAGGGCAATATTACAAGGTGTCCAAGGCGGATTTCGACTCCGCTTTGGCGGCCCACCATAACCCCGTCACCGCCGAAATGCTACTTAGATACGAAGCCTTCGGGAAAGGAATGACCGAATGATCAACAACGCAGACATCCTCCGCGAAGCCAAAGCCGCGATCGTCCGTGGCGATTACCGCACCGCGACCAAGCACATCGAAAAACTGATGACCCTTCTCAAGTTCGACTTTGAGAACGGCATCGACCGTGAGAAGAATGGCAGGGCCTTCAACGCCCTGGCCAAAGTCAGGAGGGAACTGATTGCCGGAAGTCTCAGCGAGTCTTCCTATGCCCTTTTGAAGATCCCTTCCCCGAAGCCGAAATACGAGGCCCCCTCCGCGCCGAAGCCCGCGGCCCCCAAAGAGGATCCCTTCGCCGGCTATAATCCCGACGCGAAGCCGATCGGCGGAAAACCTGCTCCCGCGCCAAAACCAGAACCCAAGCCGGAGCCCAAGGACGAAGAACCCGAAAAGCTCTCCCCCGAGGACGCCGCGCTTGCAGCCAAACCCGAAACCCAGTTCCACTGGGATGAGATCCCGACCGTCACCTTTGAGGACATCGCGGGCCTAGACGAATGCAAAGCCCTCGTCGAAAGGAAGGTTTTGCTTCCCTTGCTCCACCCCGAGATGCTAGAAGGCTACGTCGCCGGCGGCGGCGGAGGCGTTTGCCTCTATGGCCCTCCGGGCACCGGCAAAACCATGATCTCCGCGGCCATCGCCAACAGGATCAACGCTAAATTCTGCTCCATCACCCCCTCCGATTTGCTTCAGCAGGGGTTAGGCAACACCGAGAAGGCCGTCAAAGCCCTCTTTGCGGAAGCCCGTTCCTATCCCTGCGCGGTCATCTATTTCGACGAAATGGACTCAATCGCCCCGAAGAACACCAAATCGACCGCGGCCAGGCAACTTCGTTCCGAGTTCCTCGCCCAACTTCAAGGCGTTTCTAGCTATGGCAAGAAGAGCAAGAACATCCTCTTCCTCATCTGCGCGACCAACAAACCATGGGATATCGATTCCGCCTTCTTACGTCCGGGCCGTTTCGGCACGAAGATCTACGTCGGCTTGCCCGATGACGCGGCGAGGCGTTACATCATCACCCACCGTTTGGACAAGATCAAATCCAAGCGCACCGTCGAGATCAGGCCCGACATCGACATCGACATGATCGTCGAGAAGACGAACGGCTTCAACTGCGCCGACGTCTCGAACTTCCTCAATTCCGTCGAGGAGGTATCCCTTGTCCGTGCGATGAAGACCGGCGAGAAATACATCGCCAACCACGACTTTGTCCTCGTTCTTAAGAAAGCCGTCTCCTCCGTCCAGGCCGACGACATCATCAAACTCGATGCCTGGCGTAAGGAAAACGATGCGCCGATTAGCTTCGATGACGACGAACTTGCCGGCAAACCCAAGGAAGAACCGGCCCCGACCGAACCCGCGGCACCCGCTCCTGAGCCAGCGCCTGCCCCTGCACCCGCTCCGGCATCCGAGCCCGCCCCCGAACCTGCACCAGCACCCGAACCGGCCCCGGCACCTGAGCCTGCTCCAAGTGGAGAACCCGCCGCCCCGACGGAGGGCGATTCCTCATCTTCCGCGTTCGACGATTTCCTCTCCGGAATCGACGATTCGCTACCAAAAGACGGCGAATAAGCGGGAAATCGCCGCAAAACCATTAGATTTCCTAAATTGCGATACCCAAGAAAGGAGTAGCGATCATGAAAGAAAAACCCGAAATCTGCCCCGTTTGCAAAGGAAGGCTCTTCCTCACCAATCGCGACGGGACCAAGACCTGCGCGAGCTGCGGTCATACCCTAGGCACCCCATCCGCGCATGGCGGACGTTCCGCTGCCGCCCCCGTCAGGCCCTCTCCCTCCAAGACGGAGAAGTGTCCTTCCTGTGGCTCCGTGGCCAACTACGTCAGTACCGACGCCGACGGCAAGGAGATCTACGCTTGCTCCTTCTGCGGCTCGAAGTTCACCCCTAAGCCGCGCGTCGAGGCCAAACCCAAAGAACCAGAACCCGAAAAACCCGCGGCCCCCCTCAAAGACGAGCTAGACGGCAGGGAAATCTTCGCCCTTGCCAAAGCCAATACGGTCGAGATCTTCTGCCGCAGTGGCTCCGGCGCCTCGGCGGGATCCGGCTTCTTCATCGCCGATAACTTCGTGATGACCAACGCCCACGTCGTCTTCGATGACTTCGGCGGGGCAAACCCGACCCCGTCCTCCTACATCGCCGTTTGCTTCAAAGGAGGCAAGCAACATGGCGCGGAAATCCTCGCGGCCAACCTCGACGAGGACATGGCGATCCTAGCGACTGACCTCTCTTGCTCCGCCATCGCCGAAATCGCGAAGGAGATGCCCGAGACCGGCGAGACCATCTACGCGGTCGGCAACTCTGCGGGACAAGGCATGTGCATCATGGAAGGACTCGTGGCCGACCAACTCCGCGAGATCGCCGACAACGACTACATGATGATCTCCGCGAACATCGTCGGCGGCAACTCCGGCGGCCCGATCTTCAATAAGCACGGCAAAGTCGTCGGCATCGTCACCCTCGGTTCCAACGAGGCGGTCGCGATGAACTATGGCATCCCCGTTCCCCGCATCGAGAGATTCATCAAGTCGGTGGAACAAAAAGTCGGCAAGAAATTCGCCCGTAAGTAAACAAGGAATGAACCGGTAGGGGCTCCCTATCGGTTTTTCTTAATGTTCGCGTGCAAACGCGATAAAGTAATTCCATGCCGAAAACCAAAGTACCGCAGAACGTGAAGCCCGAAGGCTATTGGAGGGCCATCGGGGCTTTTTCCATCGATTTGGCCCTAACGATCGTGGCCATCGTCCTCCTCTATGTCTCGATTGGCAACACCCTTATTTATAAGGCCGTCGACTATGCGGGCGACATCGCCAAGATGGACGCCTTCATGGAAGGGACCGCCCTCGTCAATATCAAGGCCCCCAAATCCTATGGCTATTTGGACTTCCAGGACAAGGAAGGGGAAGTGCCGGCCTATCAAAAGTACATCGATCGCGTTTGGAACTATTTCACCGTCTTATGCGCGGACCCCAATTCGGGATATGACATCAACCCGCCGATGACCTCCTTCGATAACGAACACGACTTCGTGCCCTTCACCGGCGAGAAGACCGTCGAAAACATCGGCAAATGGGTCTATGACCATTACTTTACCAGCAATCTTTGGAAGGCCCCTGTGAAAGAGGGCACCCAGGATCCCGACTATTCGAAGGCCCCGATTCCCGCCGAAGACCCGACGGGACGCGAGGCCAAACTGAAGACCGCGATGTATGACGTTTCCACGACCACCCCAAAAGGAACCTACGTCTTCACCGTGAGCCACATCTTGGCCCAGAACAAATACGCCGCTTTGGCCAAAACCGAAAGGCTCCATGGCTGGTTCGCCTGGATGCCTTGGTTCGCGGTGGCCCCCGTCATCTTCTTCTTCGTCATCCCCGTGGCGAGCCGTAACGGCAGGACCATCGGCAAAAGGATCGTCGGAACAGCGGTATTAGGAAGCGACGGCTATACCGCCAAGAAGCTCAACATCGTCCTTCACTATTTCTTCCCGACCATCTATTGGTTCATTCTGATGTTGCCTTATCAAGGCATAACCTTTCCCCTCTTCGTCTTATTGCTCCTAGTGGAATACATGACTTTGGTCATGACCCACAACCATCAATCCATCCACGACAAGATCGCCCAGACGATCGTAGTCAACGCCAAGCAATCCACGTGGTTCGCGAGTAGGGAGGATGAAGAGGAATATCTCAAGAGCCACCCCAATTCCTACGTCGCAAAGCTTCGCAGGGACGAGGAATGGGAATCCAATCCCCGTTACGCGGCGACCACCGCGGCCATCGCCGCCCAGGACGCCATCGTCGACTCCACGACGATCGGCAGGGCCAGGAAGGAAGCCGAGGCCATCTCCTCCTTCGACGAATTCGAGCGCAAATCCGATGAGGATTACGCGAGAAGGGAATCCGAGGCAAAGGCTAACTCCGAGCTTCAGGAAGAGCCCGAAGAGGAACTATCCGAGCAGCAGAAGCAAGAACTCGCCGACCTCGCCAAGATGGAAGGCCTAAGCGAAGAAGAAGGCTCCGCCGCCCTCGAGGAAGAAGAACCCGAGGGCGAGGAAGACGACTTCGCCGACAAGAAGTAATCGATTGACCCCAGCGAGAAATCCTGGGGTTTTTCGTTGCCACAAAACTTGGTCATGCAAAATTGCATAAGTAAGTTTTCCGTGATAAAGTTTTGTCATGGAATTCGATTATTCAACCAGAAAAGATTTGAAGTTTCTTATAGAAGTAGGGGGGCGGACCGTAGAGGAGATTGCCTCCGAAACGGGTTTTTCGGTACGGACGATCGAAAGCGTTGCCTTAGGGGAAACTAAAGCCTCGGATCAGGTAAATGAAAAAATCTATTCGCTCCTTTTCGACCAAGGGTACTCCTTGAATCGAGCGAAAGAGGAGACTTTGGCTGAGAAATATGGGAAAGCCCTCTTGTTCCATGGGTCCAAGAAAGGACTAAAGGAGATTGTCGCGGACGGCTCCCGAGCCAATTGCGATTTTGGGACAGGCTTTTATTTGGGCGAAAGATTTGATTCCGCAGCAAGTTTTGTCTTCGCTAATGAAGGAAGCAGCGTCTATGCGTTTTCCTTTGATCCGAAAGGGCTCAAAGGCGTTGAACTTGAATGCGATTTGAAATGGATGCTCCTCGTTTGCGCTTTTAGGGGAACGCTAGGCCAATTTGCGAATCACCCTAGGATTAAGCAAGCCATGGAAACCATTGCGGGGGCCGATTATATCAAAGCCCCGATTGCTGACAACAGGATGTTTTTCGTCATGGATGCCTATGCGAAAGGGGAGATGACAGACGTGGAGGCTATCCATTGCTTGTCTGCCTCGAGTCTAGGGAAGCAGACCGTCATCAAAACCAAGAAGGCGATTAAGCGCCTTGTTTTCCTCGAGCGTTTCTATCTATGCCAAGGTGAGAGGCAACACTTCGCCATGGAAGCCGAGGAAAGATCCAAACTGATAGAAACGAAACTCAAATACGCCAAGCGGGAATTCCGTGGAGAGGGTCAATTTATTGACGAATTGCTGTCATGAGAGAGTTTGATATAGAAGGATTAAGGCAAGCCGAGTTTCAAGCGGAGATTTTCGAGGCTTCCGCCACCAAAACCGATTGTTCTTCGCTTATTTTCCTTCGTCGCTATGGCAAATCCAAATTGGCTTTGTCTTTCGACCGGGGCACGGCCGACTATTCCTTGACGGTCGAAGATGCGTTGCGGGAAATCGAAGAAGAATTTGGCCATTCCTCCTATGGCAAAGACAAGTATCCCGCTTCGGTCCTCTATTGGCTTGGATATCAATACCGTTACATCGCCTATACAAGGCAATGCGAAACCCGTTTCCTTTTCCGCCTCTTTCCTCCGAAGAAGATGGCGTCGACCTATTTGGCGTTCCATACCCAAAGCCAGGAATGGGTGGTGGCATCATGGCTGGAGATTGTAGAAAAGGACGAAAAAATCTTCTCTCCGTTTGAAAGAGCCAAAGCTTATTACAGGAAAGTTTACGGGCTTTAAAACTTGGTCATGCAAAATTGCATAAGTAAGTTTTGAGCCCTTTTCCATTGGATTTACCCTTGTTCCCAATTGGGGGCGCGAGGGGGATAATTGGAACATGGCAAAAATCAATCTAGAAACAGAGCTGCCCAAGGTAATCGATTGGGTGCGCCAAACAGTCGGCAGCTGCAACGTCGTCATCGGCATTTCCGGAGGAAAGGATTCCTCGGTCGTCGCCGCCTTGTGCGTCAAGGCATTAGGCAAGGACAAGGTCTTCGGCGTCATGATGCCTAACCGCGTCCAGGACGACATCGATAAATCCGAACTCCTCATCAAGACCCTCGGCATCAAAAGCGCCCGCATCAACATCGGGGACACGGTGGACGCCCTGACTAACGACACCTGCTCTTCGATGGGCATCGAAAAGAAGGATTTGAATCTCCTTTTCACCTCCAACACGCCCGCCCGCATCAGGATGACCACCCTCTATGGCGTGGCCGCGATCATCGGCAATGCCAGGGTCGCCAATACCTGCAACCTCTCCGAGGACTACGTCGGCTATAGCACCAAATTCGGCGATGCGGCAGGGGATTTCTCCCCGCTTTCTCGCTTCACCGCGACCGAGGTGATGGAGATCGGCGACATGCTTGGATTGCCTTTCGAACTAAGCCACAAGGTCCCAACCGACGGCATGTGCGGGCTGACCGATGAAGACCGCTTTGGCTTTACTTATGCCGAGCTCGACGCCTATCTAAGGGATGGCGTCAAACCTAGCCCCGAGAAACTAGAGAAAATCGAGAGGATGCATCGCGCCGGACTCCATAAGCTATTGCCGATGCCCTGCTACGAAATCAAGGAGTAACCCCCATGCGTTTTAGACCGATTGTCACGTCCCTTTTGGACACCGACCTATACAAGTTCAACATGAACCAGGTCATCTTCCATAAACACAACGACCTGCTTGGCGAATACATCTTCAAATGCCGTAACCACGGCGTCGTCTTCACCGAGGAGATGGTCAAGGAAATCAACGAGCAGATCGACAGCCTTTGCCGTCTGCGTTTCCGCAGCGAGGAACTCGAATACCTCCGTTCCATCCGTTTCCTCAAACCCGACTACATCGAATTCCTTCGCCTTTGGCATCCGATGAGGGACTACGTCACCTGCGGCCTTATGCCTAACGGGGAACTTAACCTTAAGGTCAAAGGGCCCCTTTTCTCGGCGATGCAATTCGAGATCTACCTCCTGGAGATCGTCAACGAGGTCTATTTCCGCTTCACCTACGATTACGACACCTTGATCGCCGGGGCCAGGGAACGCCTAGAAGAGAAAATCAAGAAGTTCAATGACGGGGCCTATGCCTTCAAATTCGCCGAATTCGGCTGCAGAAGGAGGCTTTCCTTGGAATGGGAGGACGAGATGGTCGCTTCCCTTTTGAAGAGGACCCATAACCTCGTCGGCACGAGCAACGTCTACCTCGCCAAAAAATATGGGATCACCCCAATCGGCACCTACGCGCACGAATTCGTGCAAATGTATCAGGGCATCCCGACCATCCCTCTTGCCTATACCAATGCGATCGCTTTGCGGGACTGGTATGACGAATATAAAGGCGATAACGGTACCGCGTTAACCGATACCTTAACCACCGATTTGTTCCTCCGCGACTTCGACCGTTCGATGTGCAACAACTTCACCGGCGTCCGTCATGACTCGGGCGACCCCTACGAATGGGGCGAGAAGATCCTCTCCCATTACAGGCGTTACGACATCGACACCCATACCAAGACGCTTCTATTCTCGGATTCGCTTACCTGCGAAAAGGCCGAGGCGCTTTACCAATACTTCAAGGGCCAAGCCAGGGTTGCCTTTGGCATCGGCACGCATTTTAGCAACGACACGGGCGTCGAGGCCCTCAACATCGTCATCAAGCTCCAATACGTCGGCGGCAATCCCGTCGCCAAGCTTAGCGACGTCCCCGGCAAGATGATGTGCCAAGACCCCGATTACGCGGACTATCTCCACCGCGCGGTCGAGTTCCGCCTTAAAAGCGAGGGCAAATGAAGCTCCTCTCCAAATACAAAAACCACGTCACCGCGAGTAAGAAGCAGGTTTACCTGACCAATATCGCGGACTATTTCCTATCCTTCATTTTGACCTTCTTGCTTTTCGCCGTCGCCGGCGGGCCGATCGTCTCCGCCCTTCCCTCGACCCAAGAGGGCTACGCGGCCGCGGCGGCGCACACCAAGAAGACCTATGAGATCATCGCCGCGACGAGGCTACAAAGTCTTAACGAAAAAGGCGGCCTCAACGATTTGGCGGTGGATGGCAAGGAATACATTTTGACCCTCGCCAAAACCTCCTATTACCTATCGGGGGATAAATTCCCAAGCAAGAACCCCGACGGTTCCTATTCGGAGGCCCCCGTGGAGGAGAGTGACACCTTCTTGAATTCGCAGTCGGGCCAATATCCTAACGACAGGATTTCCTATTTCTATCTGACCTTCAAAGCCAAGGAGGCCTCGCTGAGTAGCTATGTCTATGATGGAGTGGACTATTCCTCGAACAAGGAGGACTACCTCTATAAGAAGGCGTTTGGCTACACCGAGGAAAGGTTTGCCAAAGTCGATGAGAGGTTGCCTCTATATCAGCAATTAAAGAAAGACCAAGCGGTTTTGGTGACTTCCTACCTCGTCTATTCCGACGCGACCGAAACCCCGCGTAAGGCCTACGAGGGGCTACTCGAGAGCTACCGCCAGGCCGCGTCGACCCTCATCCACGAAGTCGAAACCAAATACGAGCCCTATCTAGAGGAAAACCGCAGGTTCCAGGAGGTGATTGCTTCCTATGACGCGACCATCATCGTTTCCTATACCCTCTGCTTTTTGGCCGGATTTTTGATTTTGGAGGGGGTTTTGCCGTTGATTTTCAAAGAAGGCAGGACTTTGTCTTGCCTTGCGATCAAGGTATCCTACGCGACCATGGACGAGGAAAACCCCTCTTGGTGGCGGTTCCTCCTTAAGTCGCTTGGCAGGCTTCCAATCCATTATTCGGGCGTCTTCTTTTGCTTCCTGCTAACCGGCATGACCTCGCTTAGCTTCGTTTCCTACGGCTTCTTCAATTTGGCGATGCTATTCCTGCTTGGGGCAATCCTAGGAATCGGTTCCCTCATCATGGTCGCCGCGAGGAGGGATAACCGCGGCTTGCCTGAGACCATTTCGGGGCTTATCGTCAAAGACATCAACCAAATGGAGGGCGGCGTGCCCTTAGAGGAAAGAAAAGGAGGGGACGATGGATTCGTCGCCGGCGAACTCAAACCCTAAAAAGGAAACCATCAAGGTCGCCTACCATAAGGCCAAGCTCCATCGCAGGGTCCTTTGCTTTTTGGTCGACCTCTTTTTCCTATTCCTACTTACCGGCATTTCCTTCGCGGTGGCCAATTCCTTATTGCCTAACGCCCCTTTCTACTCCGCGGTTTTGGAAAAAAGGAATTCCCTGCAGGTGGATTCGGGATTATACGAAACCTCTGGGCTAGACATCGTCGCCTTCGCTAAACAAGACGGCTCACCTTATACCAACGACGCGGAAAGAAAGGACTTCGTCTCCTCTAGGCTGAACGATTTCTACACGGTCCATAAGTATTGCCCCGTCGACGCCGCGGCCAAATACGAGCAAAGGAAAGCGACCGCCGACAATGGGGCAGGGGTGACCCTTTTCGAGATGAAGGACGGCAAGCTCGTCGAGAGGAACCTAAACCCCACCTTCTTCCTTAATTTCTATGAGAAGGAGCTCAAAAACCACGCGATGTCCTATCTCTTCCAGGTCGATGAATACTTCGCGACCACGCGTTTCATCTTCCTTTTCACCTCGGGTGAGATCCTCGTCTTTGGCACCGTCTTCTTCGCCATTCTCTATCTTGTGATCCCCCTTTGGGTGTTCCCTAAAGGAAGGAAGACCCTAGGCAGGGCCATCTTCCGCATCGGCATCGTCACGAGGCACGCGTTAGTCCCTAGTAAAGGGAAATACGCGCTTAGATGGCTATTCGAATACGCCTTCCTGGTGCTTTTGGATTTCTTTGCCTTCCTGATTCCCTTGTTCGTGTCGACGGGCATGCTCTTCCTCTCGGAGAACCAGCAAAACCTTCCCGATTACCTATTCGGCCATTATCAGGTCGACATCACCGACGACGACGTCTATAGCGACCCCTCCGAATACGCGAATCGTAAGGGGGTCCACGACCGTTCCTTGCTCGAGGACAAGGATTTCGAGATCAAGCAAAACCATATCTAAGGCATACCTACCTATGGTTTTATGGAAAACTCGAGTATGATGGGTTGTACCTAAACCAATGAAATTGAAGGAAAAAGCCATCGTCGGAGTCGCCCTAACGGGTTTTATGGCGCTTGGACTGCTCATCGGGATGAATCGGGCTTCTTTCGGCCCCTCTTCCTTTAGGGCAGCCGGCAAAACCTATGGTTTGACCCTCGATCCCCATAACGCCTACGTTTCCGGCTCCACCAACGTGGTCCAAGTAGATTCGGGCAATTCCTCCGTTTCCTTCTCCTATAGCCTCGCTTCCCATAAAGACGGCTCCCACGTCCAACTTGCCAAAGACGGAAAGATGTGGAACACCACCCAAATCACCTCGATTACCTCGCTTTGCCTTACCTTCCAAGGCTCCCTTCAAGCGAGGCTTTCTTATGATTGCGAGACCTGGGGCGACTATTTCGCACTCGGGAACAACGTCCTTGTCGAAGTCGACAGACCGTACTTCGTCGAATTCAAAGCCCTCGCGGCGACCTTTATCGACCGCGTTGAATTCACCTATTCCTGCATCGTGAACCCCGACATCCCGACCGAACCGGTAGGGGACCAACTCCTTGGAGTCATCGATTTCTGGGATAGCAGCGCTTTGGGCAACACGGATTCGCAGACCACCGTGGATTTGGCTTATGTTTCCGCCAGGTCTTTCGCTTCCATAGGAGGGGCGGCGAAGACTTTGGCCAGCTCCGTCAGCAATAACAGCAGCAGCCTTTACGGCGGCCGTTATGGCGGCATTGGTTTTGGGTCGAAGAGCGGTTACGGCGATTTGACCATCACCTTGGCCAGCGGAATTGCTCCGACCTCCGTCCGAGTTCAAGCGGTCAAAAGGGACAATGGAACCATTTTTTCTCTCAACGGAACAAGCAAAACGATAAGTACCACCCTATCTAGCGTTTCCGAAATTGACGATGTTCCCTTTGTCGAATGGACTTTCGCCAATGCGCCAACCTCTTTGGAATTCACCAATTCCTCTGGCAACAGCAATCGCATCGGCCTCTATCGCATCTACCTTTATGGCGTGGGCCAGGTCATGCCGACCCCCGATGTCCCAGAGGCATATGAGATCGGATTCACCGCCTCCGAGGCAAAGACCTCTTATACCACCGAGGATATCTTTGATTCGACCCATAGCCTCACGGTGACCGCCCAGAAATCCGACAGCACTTCCTCGCCCATTTCGCCCGAAAACTACACCTACCAAATCCTCGATTCCAGCGAAAACCCCATCAATTCCGCGGCGAAATTCGGAACGATCGGCAACTATAACCTCAAGGTTTCTTATAAGAGCTTCACCCCCGTGGTCATTCCTTTGACCGTCACCCGTTATGAGGTTTTGGAAAATATTTCCTTGGCTGTTACGACCACCGAGTTCACCACCGCGGATACCTTCGCGACCTATTTGAATCAGGCCAATTCCATTTCGGTTGACCTGACTTATAACTTCGCGGATTTGAATAAGACGGGCCTTGGGTATTCGCAGCTCGCTTCTAACGGAGTCACTTTGTCCGTCACCAACAAATCCACCCATGCGAACGTGAATATCAATAGTCCTTTCGGCACCCCTGGGACCTTTGAGGTCAAGGTTTCTAAAGGCGCCCTCTCCGCGACTAAGGACATCACCGTCGCGGCCATCTTGGTCCATGACATCACCCTGAACCATGAGGCAATCGACGTCGAAAAGGGTAAAACCGCCCAACTCACCGCGACCTTGAATCCCGAGAATCCCACCAATGGCAACATCAACTGGACTTCGAGTGATTCAAGTGTCGCCACCGTTTCCGCCTCAGGTCTAGTCACAGCGGTGGAAGTAGGGGAAGCGACCATCACGGCAACCGCGGCCGACGGCAGCGGGGCCCATGCTTCCTGCACGATCAACGTTTTGGCGCCCATGACCCCCGACACCTGGGCCAAGGTCACCGACGATTCGACTTTGGCCGCGGGCGATAAGCTGGTCATCGGCTTGGCCTCCAAAGGGGCCGTCGCGGGCGACATCACCAGCCAATACATGGCCTCCGTTTCGGCTTCCTTTGCCAATAGTAAGATCTCCTCGTTGCCCGATAACGCGGTCGTATTGACCCTCGGCGGAAGCCCCGACGCTTGGACCCTCAGCAATGAGAATGGGCAAAAACTCGGCGCGACCGCCGCCAAAAAGCTCGCTTGGGGCAGCGGCACGATGACCTGGTCCATCTCCATCGTCGGCGGGAATGTCACCATCCAAAACGGGGAAGCCTCATTCGGCAGGATGCTTTATAACGCGAATAGCAATAGCCTCAGGTTCACCACCTATGCTTCGGGCACTTCGCTAACTTCGACGATGCTCCTCCCTGAACTCTATAGGGGAAGCGTGTCCACCCCGGTGTATCCGACCTCCGTTTCCTTGTCTAAGCCCACGAACAATGAACTCGCGATTGGCGACACCCATCAAATCGGCGTCACCTATACGCCTGCGACCACCAACCAAAAGACGGTTCGCTATTCCTCTTCCAACGAAGCCGCGGCGACCGTTACGGCTTCTGGCCTGCTCACGGGCGTGGCCGCCGGCAAAACAACTATCACCGCGGAGGTCAAGACCAACGCGACTACCTGGGGCATTTCGGAGTCCTTCGAGCTCACGGTTAAAAACGTTGCCGTTACGGGCGTTTCCTTGGTTTCTTCCAAGACCATTTACCTTGGATCGACTTCCTCGCTCACCGCGACGGTTTCTCCTTCGAACGCGACGAATAAAAACGTGACCTGGTTCTCTAGCAAGACCGGCGTCGTCACCGTTGATTCCACCGGTGTTTTGACTCCTGTTTCCCTAGGATCGGCGACCATCACGGCTAGAACCGCCGACGGCGGTTTCACCGCGACTTGCGCGGTCACGGTGGAAGAAGACCTAGGCGACGCCCACACCATCATGATTTACATGTGCGGCTCCGACCTGGAAAGTGGCAGTGGATTCGCCACGGGGGACCTCAAGGAAATCCTCAACGTCTCAGGACAGCCCGATGACGTGAACATCATCGTCGAGACCGGTGGGTCCAGCAGTTGGAAGAGATATGGAATTAGCAACCAAGTGGTCGAACGCTATCACGTGCAAAACCGCCAGCTCGTCAAGGACACGAGTCTCACCGACCTCAACATGGGTCTTTCCTCGACGTTCCAATCCTTCATCGAGTGGGGGCTCACCGAATACCCCGCCCAAAGGACCGGCGTCATTATGTGGAATCATGGCGGGGCCATGGATGGCGTGTGCTTCGATGAGAAGCATGATGACGATTGTTTGACCAACGACGAAGTGAACCTCGCCATGAAAAACGCGTTCAAGAACGTCGGCAGGACCGAAAAACTTGAATGGATCGGCTACGACGCCTGTTTGATGGCGGTTCAAGACATCGCCGAGTATAACTCCCAGTACTACAACTACATGATTTCCTCCCAGGAAAGCGAAGCCGGCGCCGGGTGGGACTACGATAGGGCCAACGGCATGCTGCACAAGATCTATGCCAACCCTAGAGGCGTCGAGACCCCGACCTTCCTCGAGGCGATCTGCACGACCTTCGTTGCGGACAACAGCAGGGAAGCCACTTTGTCCGCGTTGGATCTATCGAGGATGCCGGCCTATAAGACCGCGTGGGAGAACATGGCCAGCGGCTTGGCGGGAATCGTCAACACCTCCAGCAAATGGAACACGTTCAAGAACCTCGTCAACAGCTGCATGAGGTTCGGCCTCTACACCGACGACGGCTACGACGCCTATAACGAAGGATATGTCTATGACATCTTCGACGTGGGTGACCTCATTGAGAAGATGCAGGCCAATGCTACCTACAATGGGTTGCTATCCTCGCAGCTAAACGCCCTAGCCTCCGCCTTCGACGATTTGGTTATCTGTTCCAAGACGACGAGCGATTACCAAGGCGCCTCCGGGTTGAACTTCTTCTGTCCGTTATGTGGGCTCTACCGCAAATCCTATTATTCGAGTAGAACGAATTTCACCAATTGGAGCAATTTCGTCACTTCCTACGGCAATTGGAAGGGCAATTGATATAACGGGTCGCTTCGGCGGCCCTTTTCTATAGGTTTACAATCCGGTTGACAATTTTGAATTTGAACGACGTTTTGACCCTTTTTTGGGAACTGCGGAACCCCGATTCGTTTCTTATTTGGACTAGTTGCCGATTTACCGTCGCTTTTTGGTTTCGTGCGCTTCCTGCGCGTTGAAACTCTTTTTTGGCTGATGCTATAATGCGTTTACTATGGAAATCAGAATCAATCACTTGACGAAGACTTTCCCCGGGAATCCCAAGAAGAACATCCCCGACACCACCGCGGTCGGAGATCTTAACGTACTCGTCGAAGACGGCACGTTGCTTGGTTTGCTGGGGCCTTCGGGATGCGGCAAATCCACCACCCTCTACATGATCGCCGGCCTTAAGCAACCCACGGAAGGCGAAATCTGGTTCGGCGACGAAGACGTCACCCACCTCGCCCCCGAAAAGCGCGGCATCGGCCTCGTTTTCCAAAACTACGCCTTGTATCCGCACATGACAGTCTACGACAACGTCAAATTCCCTTTGACCAATCTTAACGTCACGACCACGAAGAAGGCGCATCGCATCATCGATGATTATGAGATCCTCAAGCTCATCGACGAGCATCTAGACGAAATCATCGAAATCGAGAAGACCTCGATCTTCAAGGGCAAGGTCTCCAAAGAGGCCAGTGCCCGCAAGATGGTGTTCGCCTACCATGTCGTCACCTCCCTCGCCAACCGCATCTTCTCCTTCGGCTTCCATGCCCTTGAAGGCGAAGAGCTAAAGGCCAAGGTCGAGGAAGTCAAGGCCGCGCTGAGCGCGGAAATCGAGGCGGAGAAGGCCAAGGTGGAAAAGGCCGGCTATAGCCTCAATGATTCTTATGAATACGTAAAAGACGGAGCAGTGGTCAAGGAGACCCGCCGCCTTACCAAGGACGAAATCGATGCCCTCATCCAAGAGACCGCGCGTTTGGTCCAGATCGATCAATACCTTGAGAGGAAGCCCTCCGAGCTCTCTGGCGGCCAGCAGCAGCGTGTCGCCATCGCCCGTGCCCTCGTCAAGAAGCCCAGGGTTCTTCTCCTAGACGAACCTCTATCCAACCTCGACGCCCGCCTCCGTATCCAGACCCGTGAGGAAATCCGCCGCATTCAGCGCGAAACGGGCATCACCACCGTCTTCGTCACCCACGACCAGGAGGAGGCCATGTCCATCTCCGACAAGATCGTCGTCATGAAGCTCGGCATCAAGATGCAGGAAGACGCTCCGCAGGAGGTCTACCGCAACCCGAACTCCCTCTTCGTCGCCAAGTTCCTCGGCAACCCGCCGATCAACGTCTTCAAGGGCCACTGCAAAGGCGGCGCCCTCTATATCGGCGAGGAGAAGATCCTCTCCAATCCCGCCCTCGCGGAAGATAGGGACGTCTACGTCGGCATCCGCCCCGAAGGCTTTCTCTGCGACGAACACACCCCGGAGAAGGACAAAGTCCTCACCCTCAACGTCGAGGCCATCCAGACCATGGGCCGCGACATGTCTCTCATCTGCAACCATCCTTGCTTCGAAGGCGAGGTCATCAAGGCCATCATCGACTCCGAACTCAAGGTCAACATCGGGCCGATGAAATTCGGCATCCGTCCGTCCAAAATCTTCGTCTTTGACGGCAAGAGCGAGGAGCGTATCTACCTCGAGGAAGGCAAGAAAGGCAAGTAAGGGTCCGCGATCATGGAAAGCAAGAACAACTGGAAAGCTTGGCTCTATCTCGCACCGGTCCTCATTTTGCTCGCGGTATTCACTTTCTATCCGATTTTCAACACGTTCTTCATCTCGTTCATGAAGAACTACAACTACATCACCGGATCCAACCAAGGTTTTACCTTGAAGAACTACACCGACATCCTCGTCCCAGGCGAAGGCTACATCTGGGGTGTGGACGACGGCTCCATGTTCTACCGCGTCATCAACACGGGTTTGCTTAACACCGTTTTGCTTACCTTCGTGACGGTGCCCCTCTCCATCATCATCTCCCTCGCGATTGCCATCGCGCTTAACTCCATCAAACCCTTGAAGAAGCTGTTCCAAACCATCTTCTTCATGCCTTACGTCACCAACGCGATCGCCATCGGTATGGTCTTCGCTATCATCTTCGATACCCAATACGGCATCATGAACTTCATCTTCGGATCCGCCGGGCATCCTTGGATCGCGCCCAACATGTGGACGGGCGAGACGGTCAACTACTGGTCCGCCTTCTTTGCGATCTGCTTCTACATCGTCTGGCACTCGCTGCCCTATAAAATCCTTATCTTCTTAGGCGGCCTCCAGAACATCGACCAGCAATACTACGACGCGGCCAAGATCGACGGCGCCTCCCGCTTCAAGACCACGATGAGGGTCACCGTCCCGCTGCTTTCGCCGCAGATCCTCTACATCACCATCACGTCCTTCATCGGGGCCTTCAAGGAATACAACTCCGTCATCGGTCTATTCGGCTCCAAAGGCGGTGCCTTCGACGGCACGACCGGCCCGACCTCGATGCAGACCATGGTCTACTTCGTCTACGACATGATCGCGAAGAACAAGGTTCAGCTTGCCTCCTCGGCGGCGGTCCTGCTCTTCGTCATCATCTTGATCTTCACGGGCATTCAAGCCAAAGTCAGCAAGAAGAGGGTGCATTACTGATATGGAAAAGAAACTCTACGAATCCTCTTACGCCGACCTTGAGCTGGTCCTCAAGGACGAAGGCGCTTCCGTCGAAGCCCGCAAAAAGGCGGTCAAGGCCGCCCACGTGGTCACTTTGACGATCACCTACCTCTTCCTCGTCTTCATGGGAATCATCATGATCTTCCCGTTCTACTGGATGCTTTTGACCTCGGTCAAATCCGGCGCCGAAATCAAGCAGCTCGCCCCGACCTTCTGGCCGACCATGGGCTTCCGTTTCGATAACTACGCGACCGCGGTAAGCCGTCTGAACTTCCCAATCCTCATCAGGAACACCTTGATCGTCGGCGTCATCTCGACCCTAGGCACCGTCGTCACCACGATCATGGCGGCCTTCGCCTTCGCCCGTCTTGAATTCAAGGGCAAGAGCTTCATCTTCGCCGCCTTGATGGCCACGATGATGATCCCGGGCGAAATGATGGTCATCTCTAACTACGCCTCCGTCTCCTTAATGGGCATGACTAACGGCGAACCCGTCGGGGCTTTCACCGCGATGATCATCCCGTTCATGGTCTCGATCTTCTACATCTACTTGCTAAGGCAAAACTTCAAGCAGATCCCTAACGAACTCTATCTTGCCGCCAAAGTCGACGGCAAATCCGACTGGCAGTTCCTTTGGAAGGTCATGGTGCCCCTTGCCATGCCAACCATCACCACGATCTTGATCCTCAAGCTCATGGGCACCTGGAACGCCTACGTGTGGCCTAACCTCATCGCGACCGGCCATACCGAGCTCTACTTGATCACCAACGGTCTGCGTGAATCCTTCAACGCGACCGAGAACTACGACGAATACGGCGCCCAGATGGCCGCGACCGTCATCGTCACCGTACCTCTATTACTTGTGTTCATCTTCGCCCGTAAATACATCATGCGCGGTGTTTCCCGCGCTGGTATCAAAGGCTAAAGGTGAACCCTCTATAAAAGGAGAAAACAAACATGAAATCCATGAAAAAGAAATTCCTCTTCCTGGCTTCCCTATCCTTCGCGGCCCTGACCGCGGTGGCTTGCGGTGGTGGCGGCGACTCACCCGCCCCCTCGGGAACCTCTATCGTCCCTGGTGCCTCCACCTCCGTGGAACCGGTCCAGTATTCCGACGACAAAGAGGACTATAAGCTCCCCGAAGGCGATCCGACCAGGGAAGTCACCATTCCCTTCTGGCAGTGCCTTGGCCACGAGAAGAGCGCCAACCTCCAGAACATCGTCGATGCTTTCAACGAGCAATACAAAGGCAAATACAAGGTCAACTCCGTCAAGGTCGCGGGCTCTTATGACGCCCTCGCCGACGCCATCAAGACCAAATTGTCCTCTGGTGAAATCCCCGCCCTTGCCATGGGTTATCCCGACTCCTTCTCGGCCTATATGACCAATAACATCGACGAGTCGAGCATCTATCGTCTCGATGGTTTTATCGCCGACAAGACTGATGGCTATTCCGAAACGGAACTCGCCGACTTCGTCCCTGAGTTCCTTAACGAAGGCAAGAGCTATCAGTTCCGTGGTACCTGGTCCATGCCGATGTACAAATCGACCGAGATCATGTACTACAACGCCTCCTACATGGCTGGCGTAAACCCGCAGAACAAGAAGAAATTCGCCACCGATGACCAATACGCCGCTTTGGCCGCGGCCGTCGAAGGTGCTGCCGCCAAAGCCACCGACGAACAACTCAAAGCCCTCAAGGACTACGTCGTCGAGCACGAAGGCTATGCCTATGACGTTCCCGTCAAATGGGACGACATGATCACCCTTGCCCGCAAGATCGTCGCCGATCGCACCGCCCAGGGTATCGCTGGCGAGTTCTACCCGGTTGGCTACGACTCCGACGCGAACATGCTCATCTCGCAGTTCGCCCAGCGTGGCATTCCCTACACCGTGAACTCCGCCGAGGCCAACGAGGATCCCGAACTCCACTATGTGTTCAACAACGCACAGGCCAAGTCCTTCCTCAATACCCTCGTCCAGAACATCAACGACAAGCTCCTCATCACGAAGGCGCTCCTCTCCAACAAGTACACCAACGAGCTCTTCACCGCCGGCCAGTGCGTCATGACGGTCGGCTCCACCGGCGGCTCCTCCTATAACGTCTCCGCGAACTTCGCGGTCCGCCTCGCCCCGGTCCCGTACCATGGTGATACCCCGAAGTACATCCAGCAGGGCCCGTCCATCTGCTTCTTCGACAACCGCGACCCCTTCATCCACAAAGGCGCGTGGCTCTTCTACAAGGCCATGGCCGAAGGCCAGGCCAACGCCGAGCTCGCTTTGGCTAACTCCTACGACCCGATCCGTAACTCCTCGTTCGAATCGAAGTCTTATAAGGACTTCATTGCAAGGCACGCCGAAGCCATGAAATACGACATCCCGTATCACACCAAGGATCTCCGTCAGTACTACATGACCTCGCCGGTCTTCCCTGGCTCTGACGTCGCCCGTGTCGAAATCGGCAACGTCCTCAGCTACGCCATCTCCTCCAAACTCGGCGTCGATGGCGCTCTCCGCAAAGCCTATAACATCTGCATCGGTTAATGACGCCCATTGAAAGGAGGAATTTATGAATCCTAAAAAGATTGCATTGCTCGTTGCCGCTGGGTTGCTATTAGCTTCCTGCGGCGGCCAGCCCGCATCCTCTTCGGTCCCCTCCGTTGAGCCTAGCAGCGAGTCTTCGGTCGTCACCGAGAACGCCACTTATTCGGATGCGACCCCGAACACCCCCTATGGCAAACTCTCCGACTTCTCCGCGAAGTCCGGCGAGATCAAAGTAGGGGAGACCCTTAAGTTCAAAGTGACCCCGTCCGAGGACTTCCTCATCGACAAGGTTTATGTGAACAAAAACGAGGTCCAAAAGGGCGCCGATGGCTTCTATTCCGCCGTCATGGCCAAGGGCAACAACCGCATCGAGGCCAAATATAAGGTCGACGCCAGTGTCAACTTTGTTGAGAAGTTCAAACTTAACATCGATGACGTCACCTTCTTCCGTCTTTTCAACAAGAAGAACCTGATGGACTTCCGCGCCAAGGGCATCGAACTCATGAACCTTCCTCAAAATGAGGATGGCTTCCTCAACGTGGTTGATGGCGACACCACCCACTTCGAGACCTTCAACAAGCACTACACCGTCAAGGTCCGTTATCTAGGCATCGACACCCCCGAATCCACCTCGGAAATCGAGGAGTGGGGTAAATCCGCCTCCAATTACTCCAAAGACCTCTTCACCAACCGCGCGAAGTGGGTCATTCTCCAGTCCCAGGGCTGGGCTAGGGGCGACGAGGACAAAGCGGCTACCGTCGATGGCAACCAGCGCTCCCTCGCCTATGTGTGGTATTCCGAGAAGGACGAACCCACCAAAGAAGACTTTAAGTGCGTGAACCTTGAGATGGTCTACCAAGGTTATTCCCAGGGCATCGGTTCCAAAGAGGACATGGGCGAAGATTACTACTATATGTTCGACAAAGCGGCTAAATCCGCCGAGGCGAACAAGCGCCACCAGTTCTCGGGCGAAGACGACCCCACCTACGACTACACCGTCGATAGGGGTGGAGCCCCACGCAGCCTCGAGCTCAAAGAGCTCTACGCCAAGCGCGACATCCAATACGATGCCGACCATAAGCACATCATCGGGGACAACAACATCTATACCGACGTCAAGACGCTGACCAAGATCACCGGCTACGTCACCCGCGTCATCGGCTATTCCTTCTATCTCCAGGACAAGCCTTCCTACGAGAGGGGACCCGATAGCAGTGCGCCCGAAGCCTATGGCATCTATGTCTTCTCGTTCTCGGAGCACCCGATCCACGTTGGCGACTATGTCTCCGTCGTCGGCGTTCTCTCCGTCTACTCCGGAACTTATCAGCTCCAAGGCGTCTCCTGGCACGACTTCAACCCCAACCCGAACCGTGACATGACGATCATCTCCCGCAACCACGAGATCAAACCGATCGAACTGACTGCGGCCGAGTTCAACGCCAAGCAATACGACCAGGTCCTCGTCAAGGTCACCGACGAGGTTACCTTCAAGGGCAAGGGCAGTGCCACCTTCGCCTCTCATTACGGCGGCATCCAGGAAGTCGACAAGAACAACGAAGCCTATCCGTTCTACTACTCCACCAACAAGATCGTCTTCTATGGCGACACCACGGGCGGAACCGAGGTCCGCTTCACCCAGGATCAGGACGTCCTCCTCACCTATGGTGTGGAAAGCTCCTTGACCTACAAGTTCTACATCGGCGGCGAATCCTACTACTATCCTGGCTTTGCCGAATACGTGGCCAACAGCACCGCGATTGAGAACACGAAGAAGGGCAAATACGTCCACGAGGTCGAAAAGGAAGACGGCTCGACCGAAACCGTCACTGAAACGATTGACGCTTCCCAACTTCTCTATCACAACTACTCCAAGAAGAAAGGCGTTGTCGCCGGCATCAGCCAGAAGTATGTTTCCACCTCCGGCTCGGTGAACACCGCCTGCTACCAGGTCACCATCGCCTCCCCGGCTGACGTGACCCTCCAGGAGGCTGCCGCATGAGCGAAGAAAAAAAGAATCCTCGCTTCTGCAAGCACTGCCACCGTTTGGAATGGAAAAGCGAGCAGGAATGCTCCGTTTGCCATGGCGAGCTTCAGGAAAACGAGACGACCTACGAGGAAATCTCCCATTATTCCAGGGAAGCCCATAACCATGACATCGATGGCTTCAACCGCAAGGAGAACGCTCTTTGCTTCGTGGTCATCGGGTCCATCTCCCTCATCATCGGCTTGCTCTTCATCTTCCTCTCTTTGAAGAAGAAGGCGAATAAGATCGATGGCGTGAACTTTGGTTCCTTCGCCTTCGTCATCTGCATCGTCGGCATCGCCGCAGGCCTTACCCTCCTTACCATCGGTATCGTCAGGCTCATCAAAGCCCTGAAGATCCGCCGCCAGGCTAGGGAAGATATCGCCTTCCTTGAAGCCTTGCGCGACAAATAAGCCGCAAACCATTCGACCAAAAGCCCCTTCAGGGGCTTTTCTTGTAGTGGTAGTGGTGAATTGATTTAACGCTGTAGCGCGTGCTACAAAGTCAAATCGAGAAAAGAGCGTTTTCCTTCAAGCGGAATTCCGTTGTTATCGCTTTCATTGGCAATAATTGACAACCTCTTTTCCTCATGGCTCTCATTTCTTGAAGTGAGCCCTTAGGGCTAGTAAAATTGGAACGTTATAAGGAGAGTTAATAAAGCTCTATGAAAAAACACATTCTTCTGACACTCGCCGCGGCTGGACTATTTTTAGCTGCTTGCGGTGAGCAACCCGCTCAGTCGTCGTCTCCTACCCCGACGCCCTCTAGCGAGTCCTCCGTCACTCCGACCTCTTCGTCGGATTCCTCGGCTGCCTCTTCGGATTCTTCCGCAGCCTCTTCGGATTCCTCCGCAGTCTCTTCGGATTCTTCCGCCGCGTCCTCAGACAGCTCCTCTTCTGCCGACCCCGTCGTCATCAACACCGTGGAAGTCGTCATTGCCGATGGCTCTGCCACCTGCCATATCGGCGACGTCCTCCTCGTCCAGGCCAAGGTCAATGGCGCGACGAGCAGCGCGGTCACCTGGTCTTCCTCCGACCCCGAGAAGGCGACCGTTACTGCCGCCGGCGCCGTCACCATCAAAGCCCTAGGCAAGGTCAAGATCATTGCCACCTCCACGGTTGACACCACCAAGAAGGGCGAAGTCGAACTCGATGTCGTCGAGACCGCTCCGACCCCGATCAAAGATGTTAAGAAGGACAAAACCGTCAAGGTTCTTGCCAAAGTTACCGCTTATTGCGCTAAAGAATACGTCTACATTGACGATGGCACCGGCGCCGCGGCCATCTACTTCGGCAAAGGCACCGCTGTCCCCGCGGAATACGCTTCCAAAGTTGGCAGCGTCATCCAGGTCGAGGGCAAAGCCACCGAATACTATGGCCAGATTCAGTTCTATGCCTCTGGCGATGGTGCCGCCACCATCACCTGGCCGACTGGCAAGACCGTCCAGAGCACCACGATGGATAACCCGACGGAAGTCACTGCTGCCACGATTGCCGATTATCTACCCGAAGGCTCCAAAGCCATCGGCAACGCGGTCGCCGTTACCTTCACTGCTCCCGCGATTCAGTCTGGCACTTATGTCAACTGGAAACTTGGTGATTCCCTTATCAGCTATAAATCTAAGAACTCTGCGCTCCCGAGTCTGACCGCTGGCTACAATTATCAGGTCAAGGGATACCTAACTTCGTACAATAGTTCCAGCAACTATTTCCCGCTCATCGGTGTTGAAGTCACTAAGAAAGACGCCGTTGTCCTCACCGGTATCTCCTTCGCGGAAGAATCCGCAGACATCGATCAGCACGAATTCATTAAGCTCGAGCCTATCGCCATTCCTGATGGCGCCCAAATCGGCGAACTTCAGTGGAGCAGTTCCGCCCCAGCGGTTGCTACCGTTGATGCTAACGGCACGGTGCAAGGCCTCACTCAAGGCTCCGCCGTTATCACCGCGACCCTGAAGAGCGATGCCAACATCAAAGCCACCATTACCATCAACGTTTCTGATAAGGAAGTCGTTGAGACATACACTCCGCTAAAAGACTTGGCGGACAAAACCGCTTATAAAGTCCGTGGCGTTATTACCGCCAAGACCAAAGACTATGTCTATATCGATGATGGTACTGACGTTGCCGCCATCAAAGCCTCCGGTGACGAATATGTCATCGGCAAGGAAATGGTCATCGATGGCACCACGAGTTTCTACTATGGCGAAAAGCAGTTCGCCGATGGTTCTCTTGCGACCATTAGGGATGACGCCAAGATCACTGAAGTCACCCTCACCAACCCCCTCACGCTGACTGCCGAGAACATCGTTGCTCAAAAGGATAAGGGCAACATCTCCTCGCAGGCCGTCACCTTTACCGCTGACGCCGCCAAGTCCGGAGACTACGTCAACTGGAAAATCGGCGATTTGTTCCTTAGCTATGCCAGCAAGCCGGCCGATATGCCGAGCCTCGTCGAAGGCGCCAATTACACCGTCACCGGCTACATTAGGTCCTACAACAGCTCCAGCAAGTACTTCGGCATCGTCGCCGTCACCGTTGAGAGGAACTACGCTACCCTTGAAGGGCTGACCATCTCTGATACGGCCCCGACCATTAAAGTTGGCGACACGAAAGCCCTCTCCGTGACCCCGACCCCGGCCACTGCTGACGGCACAGTCACCTGGGCCTCCGCCGATCCCGAGAAGGTCAGCGTCTCTAAAACTGGTGTCATCACCGGCATCGCCGTGACGACCAGCCCTGTCGCCATCACTGCGACCTCGACCGTCGATCCTACCAAGACCGCCGTTGCCAACGTTACGGTCGAAGCTGCCCCCGAAGGAGAAGTCACCGTCACGAAGACCCCGACCCAATTGGCGACCGAAAACAGCTGGGCGAACGGCGATGTCGTCACCTCAGTCACCATTGGTAAAGTTGATTTCGCTTTCTCTTTCACCAACTCGAACAAGTCGAAGTATTACACCAATGCCTCTCAGACCAAGCCTGAGGGCGATGGAATCGGCCAACTTCGTTGCTACTTGGGCCAAGGCGATGATAAGAGCGGCACCATCACCGTTACTGCCCAAGAGGGATATGTGATTAAGTCCATTACGTTCTCTTACATTTGGAACAAGAATCACGGAATCTTCCCACTCGCTAGTGGCACGGCTGACACGGTTAATGCGACCAGCAAAACCTACACAGTCACCAACAATATTGAGACCAAGGCTGAGAACGAGCAGTTCAAAATCACCGGCATCACCGTTGTTTACGACAAGGCCGCCTAAGCAGTTGCACTAACCAAACTGCGAATAGCCCGATCGAAAGGTCGGGCTTTCTTTTGCAAAAAGGACCCTTGAAGCACAAGAATCCTTGATTCAATCAAAGACTTCCAAACCCCGGAGAGGAGTTCAGGAAGTCGGACGCGGTGACCGCGCCTCCTAGATCGTTCTTAACGTAGTCGAAAGTAATGTCGAAAGGGAAATCTTCGTAATCTGCGACGATTTTGCTATCGAAATTGGTATTTAGCGAAGAGAAATAGTTATAGATTTTGCTCTCGTTTTGGTGATAGAGGACATAGTCGATGCAAGCGACCGTATAAAGGTCATTGCTATTATTGATTTGGTTGCTCCCGTGGTAGCAACTCATGCCGGAATAACTGGCTTGCTTCCAAATCTCGCTGCCCTTGACCTTGGCGATGACTATCTTGTTCATGAAAGGGGTGGCTTTGTAGATGTCATGGTAAGTGATGGTTCCCCTTAGATTCGCTCTTTGCCCGTTTTCAATCGCACAGACCACTTCGGGGTGGAGAGCGTGATATTTCTCATAAATCGCCTTTACCCCTAGATTGGAAACCCCTTCTTTGGCATACAGGGTACCATCAACGGTCCCGGCCACTCTTGCGGCCTTTGCCTTGAAAGCCGGGTCTTCGATATAGGAATCGCGGATAGCGGCGATTTCGGGATCTTCTTCCCAGGCACTATCCGACTGGATGATGCCATGCTCAGTGCAAACCGCGGTTCCATCGGTGATGGTGATTTTGAAATGGGAAATGGCCTCGCCATTGCAATAGCTTTGCACGAAGGGGACGCCGAAGACGACTTCGTCATTGAGGGTGTGCTTATGGCCGCAGAAAACGCCATCGAAATAGGCTTTGTCCGCAACGCCTGTGTAGCAAGCGTTCATGTCATCGTGAATCACATATATGACTAGGTTGCACCCTTCTTCTTCCCTCAATCGCTTAGCTTCCGCTTTTGCTAGGGGGGTTGGATTTTTGAAATCAATGTCTTGGACATAGGGGGAACTGATGGATGTGGTTTGGCCATATCCGATCATGCCGACAACGCCGATTTTGTTGCCGCCCCTTTGTAAAATCGTGGAAGTCTTGATTGCCTGATTCCAAGGGATATCCGTGTCGTGTTTGACGATATTTCCGCCTAAAACCGGGAAGTCGGCTCTATTGATGTTGTCCAGCAGTTTCTGCTGCCCGTAATCGAATTCGTGGTTGCCTACGGTCATCGCGTCGAAGCCGGTTTCGTTCATGGCCTCCATGATGAGCTTCCCGTAGTTGGAATTGCTTTCTAAGGAGCCTTGGAACATGTCGCCGGCGGAAAGGATGATGTTGTGTTCGGGATCAGCCGCTTTCAGGGCTTTGAGCTTACCGAAATATTTAGCGATGCCGGCTTCGTAATAGGAACCAGATCCCTGTTCCACGATGGAGCCATGGAAATCGTTGATGCAATAGAAATCATATGTGCCGTCTTTTGAGGGCGGTTTGCTCGTGGAAGACGCACTGCTTGAAGCGCTGGAGGAGGAAGCCTCACTGGAACTGGAACTTTGTTCCGAAGAAGAAGTGGGGGTGGAGGAAGACTCTTCCTTTGAGGAGTCCGCCGAGGAAGCGCTGGAACTAGAAGAGGGGGCGGGTTCGCCGCCACAGGCAAGCAAAAGGAACGAGAGCGAACTTAGGGTCAGCAAGGCTTTCCTTTTCATCGCCTCTATTTTATCCGCGCAACGAAAGCAAAACGATACGCAGTTGAGGGCCCCTTTTACATAGGCTTATTTTTTGCTTGAAGAGAGTTCCCATCCGTATTAAGATTTTCAAGCGCGAAAGCGCCTATGGACCGTTAGCTCAGTTGGTAGAGCAGCTGACTCTTAATCAGCGGGTCGCGGGTTCGAGTCCCTCACGGTCCACCAGAAGCAGATGAATGAGGATAGGGAAACCTATCCTTTTTCTTTGAGATGCTATAGCCGAAAAAGATACAAAATATGCTAGAATATTACTACGAAAGGAGAATACCATGACCATTTTGCCCTCAGCTGAAATTAGACAAAGATACAATGAGGTCGCCGAAATCTGCAAAACCACCAAAGAACCCGTCTATCTAACTAGGAATGGACAAGGGGATCTTGTCGTGATGGATATAGAAACGTTCGAGAGGATGAAGCAAGAAATCGCCCTTAAGGAGATGGTTCTCCAAGCCCACGCCGCCTATCTTTCCGGCGCGAAAACCCATTCTCTGGAAGAGACCTTCGCCATGATCGATGAGGCAGTAAAAGGATAAATCATGGCGGACCATTATCAGATAGTCGTTACCGACATCGCTTTTTCCGACATTCAGCAAGCGTTGTTTTTCCTTGCCCGCGTTTCTCCCGAAGCCGCGAAAAGACTTGGGGCAACGGTCAAAAACGCAATCAGTTCTTTGCAGGATTTCCCTTTCCGATTCGAAGAGATAGACATGCCTGGGAAAACCGGCTTTTCTTTCCGAAAGGCGGTCATAGAGGGCCGCTACTTGCTCATTTACGCGATCAAAGGCACGACCGTGGTCATTGAGCGCCTTATCGATGCCCGCCAAGGCTTGGCAGCGCTTCTATAATCTACTTAATGCCTATAAGAGGGGTTCACGCCTCTTTTTTTGTCCTTGATGCGCCGCCTGAAGGGCGAAGAGAGCTACGGATGAACCCGCTGCAATTTCCAATTCGCCTGTTACTTCGTGAAAAGTGCTTGTTTTAGCGAAAAACACTTCGTGAAAAGTGCTTGCTGCTTTTTACTTTGCTCGATTTTATCGATATATTTTCTTTTATCTTTTTAAACATATGATAGCATATGTATAGGAGACCAATGGATGCCGTTCAATCAAAGCGAATACATCAATAGTTACAACAAAAGAAACTACAAAATGATTCCTTTTCGCGTGCGGCTAGATGACGAGGATGTCATGAAAAAACTTTCCTCTGTGCCCAGCAAAAACAATTACATCCTTTCTTTGATTTATAATGACATCAATCCATCGGTCCTAACGATCAAGCAAATCAAGGATAGAATCCTCCCGATTCTAGCTAAGCACGGCATTAACGAAGTTTATCTATTCGGCTCATATGCCAGAGGCGAAGCAAAAAGCACAAGCGATGTGGATATCTATTGCAGCGCTGGTGACGTTAAAAGCTTCGTAGACCAAGGCTTTTTGGAAGAAGAACTTGAAAAGGCGCTAGGCAAAAGCGTCGATCTGCTGTTCATCGGGTCACGTATGGATGAGTATTTCAAAGCCCAACTAGACGGAGACAAGATAAGACTATGCTAAGCGTAAGAGACAAAAGCCTTTTGCTAGGCATCATCAAACACTGCAGGAAAATCCTCGAAAAAACAGAGAGTCTTCCTCGAGAAGCGTTCGACCAAGACGAAGACGTTGTTGAAATCGTTTTGTTTTAACATCATGCAAATCGGGGAGTTGGCCAAAGGCTTGAGCCCCGAATTCATCACGCGCTTCAACGATGTCCCATGGAAGCAAATCAAAGGGATGCGGGATAAAGTCGCCCACGGCTATGGCACCATCGACTTGGATAGGGTGTGGTCCACGGCCCAAGAAAACGTCGCCCCTTTGTTGAAATACTGCCAAAGCATCCTTGACGATGACCGTTAGTGGCCATCATTAGCCTTTCTTTTCTCTCCTCGCTCCTTTATGTAGAATATTGCCACGATGAAGAAGCCCCTCTTGCTTTCGTTGATGGTGTTGGCCCTTGCCTCGTGCAGGGCCTATATCCCCGGCGTCGTGAGTTCTACCTCCGAGAAGTCTTTCTCATACATTTCTTCGAGTTCCTCAAAAGAAAGCAGCGAGCCTGAGTCCAGTACTCCTGAATCAGAGCAGAGCAGCGATTCCGAGCCGGAAGAAAGCAGCGAAAGCGAAGAGCCTCTCTCTTCGGAAAGCAGCCCCTCTTCGAGCCCTGCTTCCAGTGAGCCATCGAGCGGTTCTTCCGAATGGTCGCCCGATTATGAGGGCACAACCTCGTTTGTTGTTTGGGCGTCAAGTTTTCCCTCTAGTGCCGGGAACTATAGCGACGGAAATTATGGTGATTTCACTAAAAATGGCCAAGAATTCGAGTATTACCGCGTAAACCTTAACGGATCGGGCGAAGACGCTTACGTGAATCTTTTGCCTGCGTCTTCCGTCTCTTCGTTAGAAGCGGGTTCTTTCTATAACATAAGCGCCTTTGGGGCGATTGACTTCCTCGAAATTAGTTACTCTTTGCCGAATGGCTCTGGCTTGGTCAAGTTCGGTGATGGGGCAGTGCTCGAATCGTCGGATGTTTTGCCAAAGTCCGTTTCAGCAAAAACCGCAATCATCGACACGAAGAATTCAAACTATTTCAAAATCAGCGCCGGCGACGCGGGGACCCTGACCCTCTATTCAGTCACTATCCATTATTACTATTCATTGGCCGGAAACTATCCACAAACGCAGATGAGCGCCCCGGATTGTCGGATAAACCCCATGGTTTTCAGCGGGACCCTCATCCCCGGAGAAAGCCAGGTTACCGTGCCGGTTGACATCAATCAAACCGAAACCGCCTATAGCCCGAACGCGCATAAAACCTATACCTACTACACCTACGATTATGTCTCTGAGCATCCTTCCGTCGCCGAAGACGCCTGTCTTACCGATCCTGTCGATGTGGCTAATTACTACATCGCTTTTGGTGAGGCGCCAGCTAACTATCTGACCTACAACACCGGGACAAAACAGGTCGAGAGAAAAAGCGGCGATTCGAGTTTGTTTGGATTCAACAATCTCCGCACCGTCAGTCAATATAGTTCTTCTAGTGGGTATGCCACCGCGGTTCCCCATCGCGGCAACATTTACTATGAACTGGACATCAAGGTTCCGGGCAAAACCTATTCCATCAATAGCCGTCAATCCGGCAGATTGGTCATATGGCAAACAGGTTTTACCTGCTATGGAAACTATCCTGCCGTGGTTTTGACCCACGATCATTACGCAACTTTCCGCGAATATCTCAATTGGGGAGAATTCGGGCAAGCGTTCTCCGCCGAGAGAAAACAAACCCCATATCTCCATACTCCCGCAAAAACCTTGCAGCCTTCTTGATGATGCCCCTCAAACGAGGGGCTTCTTTCTTTGTCCGAGGAGGGTCGTTAGAATAGAAACATGAAACAAGGCCTCAAGTCTGGACTGATTGGCGGAGCCGCGGTGCTTGCTTTAGCCGCGGGCGTCATCGGTTTCGCGCCGTTTTTGTTGCCCCAAAGGGCGTCCCTTGATTACACCGAATGGATGAAGGGGGCAACCGATGAGACTGCCATCCGTAGCCTCAATATCCCCGGTAGCCACGACACGATGGCCCTACATTCCATCGCCAATCTCTCCGGCCAATGCCAGACCCTTTCCCTAGGCGACCAACTTAAACTCGGCATCCGTTTCCTGGATATCCGCCTTAAGGAAGAACATAACGAACTAAAAGCGGTCCACGGCTTCATCGACCAAAGGGTTCCTTTTAGGAGCATCGCCGCGGAGGTAAGCACCTTCCTAAGGCTCCATCCTAGCGAATTCATCATCATGTCTATCAAGGAAGAGGCCGCCTCTTCCTCGTCCACCATCTCCTTTGAGGACGCGTTAAAGAAAGTCGTCGACCCCGGCGCTTGGTATACCGGATCGGCCGTTCCTTCAAAAGTAGGGGAGGTCCGTGGCAAAGTCGTGCTTCTTTCCCGTTATGCCAACAGCACGATGGGCATCCCCGCTTATGCGAACTGGAAGGATTCCTGCTCTTTCCTCATGGAGGACACCGGAATCTACGTCCAGGACTACTACAAGGTCGGCAACATCGAGGATAAGAAGAAGGAGATCGTCTCCTGCTTCAACGAGGCCGGCCATTCCCTCAAGATCAACTTCCTTAGCGGCTATAAATCCTCTGGCTTCCCGCCTAGCTACGCCCCATCGGTGGCTAATGACATCAATGCCTGGATCGATCAAAGCGTTTCCACCTATGAGGATAGGGGCGTCGTTTTGTATGACTTCGTAACGAGCCGCGGCATGCAGGCGTTCTTTGGAGGTGCCAAGAAATGAAGATCCTCCGGGCGGTATTCTCTTGGATCGGCATGGTTTTGAGCATCGTCCTTTCTTTGGCCCTGGGCTTCGTGGAAGGTCGCACGCTTTTCTCGGGCGATTGGAAGCTCGCCGAGAACCCGACCCTAGCTGGCTTTGGCTACGCGATGAGGCTGATCTATTTCGTCTTGCTCCTGGCCTTTGCCGTGCTTGCGATCGTCAATGAGGTGTCCTCTTCCTTCAAGTTAGGGCCTCTAGCCATCCTTGCCCCCTGCGCCTTGGTGATCGGGGCGGTCGCTTCCTTCCTCTTCTATCAGTGGTATATCTGCGCGGCCCTGATCTTCGCGACGGGGCTATTGGGCCTCGAAGTGAGCACCAAAAAGAAGGAATAAGCATCCATTTACGAATTCTAGACCCGAGCATCGGGGTCTTTTTATATAAAAGTATGCCTACGCGCGCGTATAGAAAGCCTAAAAAAAAGATATTCGCGAATTTTCATAGTAAACGC
>DKRQ01000021.1 GCA_002472275.1 Caryophanales bacterium UBA7278
CCATCATTTGCTGGTATATCTAGGAAAAAGAAAGGCCGCCTCAGGCGGCGACCAATGGAATCGATTTGGTGTACTTGTAAGCAAGTCTAGCCATGTCCTCGGGTTTCTTCGGGGTCCCCTCCTTGATCCATTTGATCATGAGGGAAACGAAGAGGCTAAGCCAGATGGTTTGGATCGTGCGGTTTTCCTCCGCCTCGGGAAGGAGGGAGAGGAACACCTCGAGGAACTTGTGCTCGAATCCGGCGTAGATGACCGCTTCGAGGTCCTCGCGTTTGCTATCGACCAGTTTGAAGAGGGCAAGCCAGTTTTCATAGACGTCGGTGCCGATGAGACCGGTGACGTTCAACCCGAACACCTTGATTTCGTCCACGAGGACGTCCTCGATCGTGCGATAGTTTCTATAGAAGGCGGTCCTAGAAACGCCAGCGATGTGGCAAAGTCTAGTGACAGTGAGGGTTTTGTCCTTTTTGTCCTTGAGGATGATCATCAAGGCGAAACGAAAGCAACTCTTGACGAAATCGCGGGATTCCTCGTTGTTTTTCTTTAAGGTTTCGAGTTGCTTCTGGTTCATGGGTTTAAGCGGTTGGCTCGCTCATCTCGTTTTGGACTTCCAAACTCGGTTCCATCTCCTCTTCGGGCTCGCCTAAATCAAGGGCCTCGCTCTTAGCGATGTCCTCGGCGAGTTGCTGCTGGAACGCGATTTGCTCGGGATCGTTAGGATCGGGGCGAGCGGGCGCTTCCGGAGCGAAGGAAACCTCCGCCACTTCCTCGGCGGGGCTTTCGACTTTTTCCTGGGTTTGGATTTCTTCTTTTTCGGGCATGGCTACTTCCTACCGGACATAGGGTAGCAAACCATTTGCCACAAAAGCGCAACACAACAAGGTTGCCTTAAAGAGTTTGAGTCGGTTCTTCCGCTTGGATCTCGGCTTCCTTTTCGAGGTCTTTTTCGTTGGCGGGTTGCTCGGATTCGAGGGGTTTGTCCTCGACGTCCTTGGCCGAAAGGGCGGCTTCGCGCTTGATGGGCGGTTCGTATTCCTTGGCCCATTCGTCCTTGACGTCTTGAATCAGGGGCGCGTTTTGGCAGGCCGTGATCGTCGCGATGACGAACTTGGTCCTACCAAGGCTTGTCCCCTTCATGTCGTCCATGCTGCGGTAGCCCTGGTCGACCTTATGCTGGAGATAGCCGTTACCTTTGGTAAGGAGGTTATCGCGGTTAAGGTAATTCTTCGATTTGGGGTCGTTATATTCCTTGAAGGCCTGGAGGAATTCCTTGTATTCCCTCGAGGTGTTGCGGCGGATGTACCTCTCGATGAAACCGCCTTTATGACGGTCCTCGATTTCGGCGATGTTGAATTCGCCGATGGTGCCGCTTGCCTGGTTGAAGGACTTCTGCCAACCCTTGAGGTATTCCCTTTGGACGGAGGCGTTCATCATCTGCACCTGCTGGAGGTTATTGCCATCGCGTTGGCTGATGCGGAAATTGCCCCTCGGGGCGTCAGAAAAGACGTTATCGTATTTGGTCTCCTCAATGTTGATGGGGTTGCCCTCCGCATCGAGATCGTAGGATTCGGGGCGGTATTTGACGAACATGCCCTTCTCCAGTTTGATGCCGCGTTCGACGAATTTGCCGAAGAATTGCTTCGGGGTGTCGATGGTGTCCTTGACGAGAGCCTCGTCAAGTATCCTCTTCATCGTGTCGTCATTCGCGTGGAGGGCCTTGTCGGCGTTTTGGATGATCACCGACTGGGTCAAGGTGAGATTAGGGCAGGCGAAATAGTCGAGGCTTTTCGCCGCGCGCATCATGTTGACCGGGTAGCCGATCGTTTCCATCGGCTTGACCATCGAATTGAGGGCCTTCCTCATCTCGGGGGTCGGGTCGCCCGCGGTGACGACGGGTTGGAAAACGAAGCCCTTTTCGCAGTCGGGATAGGTGTCCTTGTAGTATTCGGCGAGCTTCAATGGGTCGTCGTCGCATTCGTAGATGCCCGTGGGGTCGCTTTCCATGAGCGCCCCATAACGCATCGCGATGATCTTTTGGGGATCGTGGAGGTAGTCCTGGTACATCTTCTCGTTGTAGGCGGTCGCCGCGGGGGTGCCGCTTGTGTCGAATTCGTAGAAGATCGTGCGGCTTAGAGGATCGGGCCGCTGCTGCGAACGGCCGAATTTGGCGGCCAGGGATTCCTGGATCGCCTTTTGGGCGTTCCTTTTCTCCTCCATTTCCTGGGCGATGCGGTAGATGCCATAGACCTTGGGGTCGTCGAGCTTCTTCGCAAGATTTTGGTCGACCGAAAGCTGCATGTCCGGGGGAAGCGAGCGGTTCATCCTCGCGACGAGCTCTTGGTGGCGGGCGAGGATCTTTGCCTTCTCCTCCTCGGTGAAGGGTTTGTATTTGGGCGCTTCCTTGGGTTTGTTAGGCATGGAGATTCCTCCTTACTAGTTCTCGCCGAACATGCTCCTCATGGTCTTCGAGGCGATGACGGAGATATTCGTGCGGTTGGTGGGTGAGGTGATGATGAAGGCGTTGCCGCGGGGGTTATTGACGATCTGGTCCTGTTCGACCTCGTTGATCTGGCCCGCCTTGTCATAAAGGGTGCATAGGTCATCCATGTCGTTAGGAGACAAGGAGAAGATGAAGGAGTATTGGCAGGCGTTGATGATGGCCGTGGATTTGCGGACGATGTCCTCGGAGCCGACGAAGTCCTTGATGTTCTGCGTGATGACGATCTGCATGCCGTTGTACTTACGGATACGCTTGGCGAGCTGGTACATGAAGTCAAGCGCGACCGGGTATTTAGGATCGATGAAGACGTGGGCCTCGTCGATCGCGACCACGATTTTGCGGTTGGTGCCGTGCTTGAGATTGAAGTCCCTGTTCTTGATGATCTCGTTGTCGAGCCATTTGAGGACCATGAGCATCTGCGCGTTGGCGATCGTGTTGTTCTTGTTGGAGAGAAGGCTCTGGAAGTTGAAGACCGTGAAGTTCTCCTTGACCGTGAGGGTGCTTTCGCCGTTCCAAAGGTTGGCGTTCCTGCCTTCCCCGGCGAACTTGGACACGTAGTTATAGAGGATGCGGAGCTGCGTGATGTCGTATTCGACCGTCGCGGCGGAAAGCTTTTTCTCGATGAGAGAATAAAGTTCGTCGAAGGTCGGGTAGTCCTTGGCCTCGAGGGTCGCGAAGTCCGTCTTGGACGTGATGCCCTTTTCCTTATAAAGGGCGACGATCAGGTTATTTAGGTACTCCAAAGCGTCGGAGGAGATGCCGGTAAGGGCGACCTTGAAGAACTCCTCGAGGAACTGGAGGTGGACCGCGAAGTTGTTGATCTGCGATTCCTCGCCTTCCTCGTCCCCTTCAAGGGTGGTGATGACGTGGAAGGGGTTGATCCTGCCCTCCCTAGCGGTGCCTACGTCGATAAGACGGCCGCCGAGGTTCTGCGCGAGGAACTGGTATTCGTTCTCGGGGTCGAGGATGAAAACCTTGCAGTTCTCGGCGCAAAGTTGCGAAAGGATGGTTTTGGTCGCGAAGGATTTGCCAGAACCCGACTTGCCGATGATGACCATGTTGGAGTTGACCCTCTCGAAGTCCCTTTTGAAGAAATCGAGGATGACGGGGTAACTGTTCTCGGTGCCGAGGATGCATCCGGTCTCGTCCATGACGTTAGAGAGGACGAAGGGGAAGCAAGCGGCGACCGAATTGGAATGAATGGCCCTTTGGAAGCCGGTCATGAGGTCTAGGCGCGAGATGTTGGAGGAGATGAGGGCGAGGTTTTGGCAGAAGTAGTTGTCGATGAGCTCAAAGCCTTCCTCGGAGAAGATGCGCTTGATCCTCTTCTTCTCGCTCCTGCGTTGATCGCGGCGCGCGTTGGCCTCGGGATAGACCGTGATGTGGAGATTGACGCCAAAGAGGGTCTCGTTGTCGTTTTGGAGCATCCTAAGCACCTCGACGAGGGTGTCGATGTGGGTCTGCTTGTCGATGATGGAGGAGGCCCTGTAGCTATTGGAGGACTGCGAGGCGAGTTCCTGGACCGAACGGTCGATCATGTGGATGGCCTTGCCCTTTTCGAAGGGGGAGAGGTTCATGACGACCTTGGTGCCGGGGATGTTGAAGATGCGGTAGCCCCAGGCGTTAAGGACCGAGATCGGGAAGTTCTTGACGGTGAAGATGTAGCACTCCTCGCCGTCGATGACCGTGGAACGGGGTTTGAATTCGATGTTCTGGGGGTAGATCCAGTTCATGAATTCCTCGGGGGTAAGCATCTCGACGTCCTTCTCCTCGAATTTGGAGGTGAAGTTGTACTTCATGAACACGGCGAGCTCTTGTTTGCCGAGGATATGGGAGGTCATGCCGATGTTGAGGAAGGTCATGATCGCGTCATTGAGGATTGAAGAGATGGTCTCCTTGCTTTCATCGTAGACGACGAGGTAATAGAAGGGTTTCTTGATCGGGGTCTCGTCGGTCAAAGTCGAATAGGTCCTGATGCGGTCGTCGATGATCTTGGTGCGGGAATCGAGTTCCTTCTTGGTGAGCTCGCCCTTTTCGAAGAGGGAGAAAAGGACGTCTTTCTTGCGCTCCTCGTCCTTGATGTAGGATTCGAAGTTCAGCTTGCGGTCGAGTTTGACGATGGAGGCCTTCGTCTTGTTGGAGATTTCGCGGATGATCTTGCCGAAGTTCTCCTCAATCATCTGGTCCTGACGGAACTCGGATAAAAGGGAAAACTCGCGAGGGTCGACTTGGAGGACGCCCGCGAAGTAATCCTTGTAGACGATGAAGGTGTCCTGGATGTCCTTAAAAGGCATGAAGGAATCGATATTCGTCTGGGATTTGCTGTTGTTTTTGGAGTATTTCTTGACCGCGAAGACATATCGGACCGAGTGGATCATGAACATGTAGAAGCGGTCCCCTTCGAAGGGAAGGAAGATGCCGATGGCCACGATGAGGACGATCGCGGCGAGGATGAAACGGGCGATGCCAAGGTTAGTGACTAGGAGCAAAACGATGAGGCCAAGGAAAGCGAGTCCGATGATGATGTCGAGAACGGAGACGTTCTTAAAGAACTGGACCTTGACCTTGGTGGTCTTTGGGATGATTCTCATTTCTTGTCTCCTCCTTTCTTGCCGTTAAGCGCGTTGCTGACCGCGTTATTGACCATGTCGGAGCCCGGACCGGCGGCTTTTTCGTTCTTGTTGCCGCCGTTATTGCCGCCCGGCACAATGCCGAAGACGCCTTGCTTCTGGGATTCGGAGAATTTCTTCTTCTCGCCCCCGATCGCGTCTTTGGCCGCGTTGCTGCCGTTATTGATCTTGTTGGTCTTGTTGTTGGTGGCCCCACTGCTTCCGCCTTTGCCTTGGCCGCCGGCGTTAAGACGGGCGTTCTCAAGGGCGTAATCGCGCGAGGTCTTGAAGCCGGCGCGGCGGCCGAGCGCGGTGCCTAGGCCGGTGTTCTTGGAGTCGCGGGCGAAGTTAAAGGCCGACCTGGTGGCCTGGAAGGGAGCCGCCACGGCGCCAAAGGCGAGCCTTTTGAAGGAGCCCGCGGCCAACGCGGAATCCCTCATTTCCTGGGAACCCGCGCCAGCGGAGATGAGGTTGCCGATGAGGGACATGATCTTCATCATCGAGACGCCACCGCCGACGACGATGACGATCTTCATGAAGTAGTTGAGGACCTTGTTGTCGAAGAAGACGAGGTTGCCGTTGGTGATCGCGGCGATCACGAGGGCGTAGATGTTGATTGAGATGATGACGCCATAACCGGTGAGGAACTTAACGATGAACTGGTCGCGCCAGAGTTTGAACCTGACCCCATCGTCGAGGACGGTCGTGGAGAGGGAGATCGGAGCCACGATGAAGAGGATGACGATGGAGATCGCACGGTCGACGAACATGATGAGGGCCATGCCAAGGCAGATGATGATGACGATGCTGCCTAGATAAGAGAAGAAGAAGTCGTAATCCTTGAGATTGACGTAATCCTTGATGGAGGAAGTCGAGGAATAGTCGAAGTCTTTGTCGAGGAAGAAGTCGGAGGGCACGCCGCCTTTGAGGGCATTTTGGCCAAACGCGCCGGCGAGGAACCTACCTAGGCCGTCCGGGGAACCGCCGAGGGTGGCGGAATAGAGGACGCGCATGATCGTGTTGGTGAAGAAGATGAGGATCACCATCGCGGCCGGGATGAAGAGGAAGATCAAGAGGGTCTTGCCGACCTGCACAGCGATTTGAGCCGGGGTCTTCTCCACTTTTTCCGAGGCAATGGTGCGGATGATCGCAAACACGGCGAAGAGGAATACGAGCACCACCGCAACGAGCACCGCGCCGACAAACGCGTACGTGATGCTTTGGTTTCGAAGCAAGAAGCTTATGAAATCCATTTCGTTTCCCGCGTATCTGATTGGTTCGATGCCGCAGAGCATATTCGCGCAAGCAAGGAGCTTGTCGATGATCGCGTACATCGATTTTGAGATCGAGTAGAGCAGATCCCATATCCAGTCGAACAAACCAAACATAGTTGTTCCTCCTTTCCTCCCCTTTATGCCACCGAACGCATGATCAGGTTCACGAATGAGTACGTGATCGGGGTCATGTCGTCGCGATGAAAGCCCGAATTGTTTTCCGCCCTGATATAGAGCAGGCCGTCGGTAACCGTGTGAAGGTAACCGTCGCTATAGCCAGGCTGTTTGAAGTTGACCATGACGAAACTCGTCCATTCTTCCCGGGCCAGATCGACGTCGCCGGTGAGGATCGCCTCCTCGACCGGTGGGTCATCGTATTCGATCGGTTCCTCCCCTATCACGTTGCCGTCGTCGTCATAGATCGGCTTGGTGTCCGGGGAGCTAAGGTATTTGATCTTTTGCGGCGCCTCGGCCGAGTCTTCAAAGAAGAAGACGCTTAGGTGCAACACAACACGCACCGGCGTATAGGCATAGAGGGCGATGTTTTCGAGCCTCAGTTCCTTTTCGAAGGGAATGATGATGTAGAGGTATTGATGTTGCTTTACCTCGTATTCCTCCTTCTCCCACTTGAATTCCTGAACGGTCTTCGCGTTGAAGAGGGATTCCTCGACGTCATAGGTCTCCTTGCCGCCGTCATAGAGGGCGTCCACGTCTCCCAGGGAGTCATAGAGGCTCTTGTACCCATCGCCTTTTTCGAACTCGCCTAGGTCCACGGCGCAGGCCGAAAGGCAAGCCATCGCGGCCAGGGCCAGCATCGTGGAGAGCTTCTTCTTAAAGGCCATAGGTCAAAACCCCTATCGACTAGCCAACCGGGAATTCGTAGGTCTTGTACCAGTTGTTGAAGACGATGAGACCAACCTGAAGGGCCACGAGCAAGACGAAGATCAGCACGAAGCCGATGATCGCGTGCTTGAGGCTGTTGCGCGCCTTCTCGTGTTCCTGGGGCTCTTCCGCCTTGGCGTATTTGACGCCGAGGAAGATGACCCAGATGGCGCCTACCGCGCCGACCACGCCTAGAAGAACGGGGACCAAGACGCCAAGCACGTCCGTGAGGGGCTTGACGATCTGATTGAGGTCCTTCTCGCTCATCGCGTAGCTAACTAGATTGAACATAGTGATGTCCTCCTGTTTTTTGATGACAATTAGGGGTTTTCCTTCTTGTATCGGCTTTATCGTAAACCACCCGTTGCAACAAAGCTGTCACACATCGGGAAAATATTCTTTCCGGTGGTTTTTCGGTCGGTGGTTTCCTAGTGTGGGAACCACTGCTCCTTAGGCTTCTAACGGTAGCAAACGCCCCGCTAGAGGCCGCCTTCTACTTTGCCGCTTGGCCCTCGCGGCGATAGAAGCGAACCCTCTTGTCAGCGAATCGAATGTCTAGCCAACCGGGAATTCGTAGGTCTTGTACCAGTTGTTGAAGACGATGAGACCGACTTGCAAGGCGACCAGAAGCACGAAGATCAGCACGAAGCCGATGATCGCGTTCTTGAGGCTGTTGCGCGCCTTCTCGTGTTCCTGGGGCTCTTCCGCCTTGGCGTATTTGACGCCGAGGAAGATGACCCAGATGGCGCCTACCGCGCCGACCACGCCTAGAAGAACGGGGACCAAGACGCCAAGCACGTCCGTGAGGGGCTTGACGATCTGGTTGAGGTCCTTTTCGCTCATCGCGTAGCTAACTAGATTGAACATAGTGATGTCCTCCTTTAGTTCCTCATACCCTAGTCATCGGTCTTGAGTTTCGTGTGGTAGGTCAGGCCAATGCCTACCCCAAGAACGACCAATGCGCTAGAGACGATAATGAAGATGGATCCCGCCACGTTGGTGACGGCTTTGCGCGTGAAGTTGTATTCGATGGTCCTGCCTTGCACGTTGGTGACGGTCACGCGGTATTTTCCGCCCGTGTTGATGGCAGGGACATTGCTCGATAAGGTGACGGTGGTCGTGGAGATCAGTTGCCCGTCTTTGTAGATCTTGACGACGTCGCCGCTTTTGAGTCCGGTGAGGGTGACGTCTCTGGCCGTGACGCCGTCGTTTTCGACGCCCACGAGGGTGGCCGAGGGCTCGGTATTGTCGATTTCGACCGTGAAGTTGAAGGTGAAGGCGGTCTTGGTGGAGGTGACGACGACCACGTATCCGCCATCGCGGGTCAAGGTGATGGAGTCGCCCTTGAGGTCGAGGATTTCCCTCGAGCCGTCGGAATGGACGTACCAGACCTCGGTGATCTCGAACTCGAACGGGGCCTTGTACTCGAAGACCGATAACGAGTTGTTGAGGATGTAGAACTCCTCGTAGGACTGGTTGCCGATTTGGTCCTCGATGAGGATCTCGTAATGGCCCGTCTGGGCGAAGGTGGACGAGGTGTAGTCCGCCACGAGCTCGCCGTTACGGACGATCGTCTTGATCCTGGAGCCGTCGCTAGGGGTGAAGACAACCGAGGCGTTATTGACGACGCTGCCGTCGATCACCTCCTCGCCGGAGACGGAGTTGGTGAGGGTGTAATGGTTGACGGACTTATGGGTGACCGTGAAGACGCCGATGTTGCCGGCAATGTCGCGCACGACGAAACGGTATTGCCCGTCCGCGTAGCGCATATCGCCCGAGGCGTAATCCACCGCGGCTTCGCCATTGAGGCTCACCGTCGCCTTGAGGTCTTCCCCGAAGGTGATGCAGATGTCGTCTTTGGTGTAGGTCTCGTTGCCCACCGTGATGAGTTTCATCATGGAGGCGTCGAACTCGACCTCGGCGCGTTCGAGGATCGCGTTGAACTCGAGGTAGTTGCCGTATTCGTCGAGGAAGGTGACCAAGTAGGAACGGGAGCCGACGCTAGCGTTGCCCGGCAAATCAAGGACCTTTGGCTCATCGAGGCGGTATTCCTCGCCGCCGATCGTGAAGCGATAGGTGGTCGAGGCGGTCGAGAAGCGGAGGATGTAGTTGGAATAGAAGCCCTTTCGGACGGCTAGATCCATGTCGAAGGTCTGATAGGTCATCGGATCGCTTTGAATGGCGCGGGTGAGCACGAGCGAGGGGATGTTGTTGTAATGAACCGTCTTCTGGACGAGGTCGCCGTATTTGTTGCGGAAGCCGATCGTGTAGTCGCCTACGCCATAGCGGCCGATCGCGCCCTTGAGGAGGCTAAGGTCGGTCTTCTTCTCTTCGGAGATGGCGTCGTAGAGGAGGTAGTAACTCTTCTCGCCCCCCACCACCACGTCCATGTCGATGACGACGATGTCGGTGTCGATGAGCGGGGTCGAGGGGTGCTTGTCGACCAAGACGATGTCGCAGAGGGTGTTCGTATAGCCCTGATCGCGGAGGAGGGCCTCCTCGTTATAGCCGACGATCCAGGTCTCCTGGAAACGGAAGTCGGCGTCGCTCTTGATCTCGAATTCGAAGTCTTCCTCGATGCCGTTGCTGCCGATGACGGCGACGCTATATTTGCCATCTCCCATGATGACGAGCCTCGAGGTCTGGCCCTCGACCTTGAAGTCGACTTCGGAGCCGTTGACCTCGAACTTGACCTCATTGGACATGACGATGAGCTCAATCCAGGAGTTCGCGCAGATGTTGTCGGTCTTTTGGTAGAAGGTCTTCTCGGAGCCGTCGAGGGTGTGGACCGTGACGACGGAGGCGAAGGACTCGATCTTGTTGAGGAGGTAGATCGTCTTGTTGTTGTACTTGTTGGTGACGGTGATCTCGTAGAAGCCGTCTTCGGTGCCAACGAAGTCGGCGAGCCACTGCCCGTCTTTGTAGACCACCGTCTTCTCGCCGAAGGTCGGGTTCGGCGAATAGGCGGCCAGGATCTCGGAGATGTTCTCGGAGACGCTCGTTTTGTCGATCGTGAGCTCGTTGGTGATGTAGATGAAGTCGAGGCTTTCCTGCTTCTCGACTTCCTTGCCGCCTTGGAGGAGGGTGAGGGTCGGGACCTCGGTGGAGAGAATCGCCTCATAACGGTCGGGCACGTGTCCCTTGCCCACGGAAACCGAGATTTCCGCGTGGATTTCGCGCTCGCCGACGGCGACCTTGTAATGGGCGTTGCCGGATTCGTCGATCATCGCTAGGACCGAGTAGTCGCTATTAGTGATGGCGGTGTAGTAGACGCCCCTCTTGACGAGGTCGCTATCACGGTCGAGGGAGAAGCCCGGGACGGCTTGGTATTGCGCGTATTTCTCGATCACGAGGCCTTCCTCGGTTTCGTGTTCCTCGGCCCTGACCACGTATTGCCCATAGGTGAGCACGCCGTTTTCGTAATGGAACTCATAGGTGGAGGAGCCATCGGGCGTGGCCACGAGGACGGTCGTGACGCCATCGTAGAACTCTGTGACGTCGATGTCCTTGTTGCCATAGGTGAGGATCTCGTTTTCCAAAATCGTCCCGTCGATGAGCCCCGAGGAAACGTCCCCTTCGACGTTATCGAAGGCGAAGGTGGTCGTGTTGCCGAGGCTATCTACCGCGGTCACGACGAAATGGCCATAGCCGCTAAGGCTCAACTTGTTGTCAGCGCTAAGCTCAGCCACGACGGGCTGCCCGTTGCGGGTGGCTTGGACGGACTTGATGCCGGCCGGATCGGTGATCGTCAAAATGATGTGGGTGCCGGAGATGACGCTATTGCCGGGGAAGGTGATGGTCGCCTGCCCTTCCGTTTCGGTGCGGAGGGTGTCCAAGGTCGCGAGGTCGCCGTCCTCGTATTTGGTGAAGTCGAGGTTATCGAAGGCGGCCGTGGTCACGACGTTGCCGTCCTCGTCCATGACGACATAGGGCACAAAGGGGGTGCCGGAGAAGGAAGCGGAGACCTCGGGGGAATCGGTGTCGAGGCGGAAGACGTAGATGTGCTCGTTGGTCGCCGCGGTTTCCTCGTCGGTCTTATACCAGACGCGCAAACGCCAGCTCGAGAGGGTGTTAATCGAAAGTAAGCCCGTCGATTCGCTATAGGTGTAATCGGTGGTGTCGAGCACCTCGAATTGGACCTCGTTCGTGTCATAGGGCGAGCCCAAAAGGATGCGCACCATGGCGGAGGAGAGGACGTTAGTGACCCTAGAGGAAGTCGGATCGGGGGTGAGGATCATCTTGCCGGGTTTCTCGGGGTCATAGACCGAGTAGCCGCCGTTGTCGTTTTGGTAGTACCAAGTGAGGGTAGGAGACGGGGCTTCGTGGGTGAAGGTCTTGGAATCCTTATTGCCGTAGATGTCGGTGATGTCGACGCGGTAGATGCCGGGCTCGCGGTAGATCTTGGTCTCGGCGAACTCGGTGTCGATGAGGACCTCGTTCAAGTAGACTTCATAGGCGTAGATCTCGCTCTCGCTGCGGTTGGTGGTCTTGACGATGACGGCCGTCTTGGAGTCGTTTTGGGTGATGCTCCAGTCGATCGCGGAATCGGAAAGCCAGATCGTGTAGGTCACGACGTTGCCGGAACGGTCGCCGACCTCGAGGTAGTAGTTGCCGCTAGAAAGGAGGTAGTTGCCGATCGCAGAACCCTGCAAAACGGTCACCAAGCTGCGGTTAGGATAACGGTAGATTGCGACGTAGGCGCCGGGGTCCACTTCCCCGATCATCTCGTTGATAGCGACGTTAGTGCAGTTAAGGGAGACGATGCCGCCGTCGAGGGTCAAATCGTATTCCTTCTCGACGTCTTTGTTAACGGTGACGTTAAGCAAGGGGAGCGAACGGTCGAGGTAGAAGCTGAACTCGCCGACGCCTTCCATGCCGTATTCGCGGATCGTGTAGATGCCGGTGGCCTGGGTGGAGAGGGCGTTCTTAAGCAGGGTGCCGTCCGTCGCCCGGAGGAGGTTCCAGGTATCGGAAACCGCGTCCTTGTAGTAAAGGATGGTCGAGGAGTTGACCTTGAGGGGAAGGTTGGTGGCGATGGGATACTGGTTGTCCGCGATGGTGACGTTATTTTGGTAGAGGGCGCTATCGCCGCGGTAGGTCGGGCTCGTGACGTAGAGGCTGCCGGACCTAGAGGAGGTCGCGGTCTCGGGGTCAACGTGCATCTGCGCTTGCCCTAGGTAGGGGGCCCTGGTGACTCCGCTAGTGTAATCCTCGCCGATCAGGTAGCGTTCCCTGCCGGCGGAGACGATCGTGTTGGTGACCGCGTCGAGAGCGGCGCTTAGGTTCTCGGAGAGGCCGTTGATGTTGATGCCGTCGGACTCGCTGCCCTGTCCATAGTAATAGAAGGCCCAGCCGCTAGGACCGATGGAGGGGCCCCAGGTAGCTTTCTTGTAACGGATCCAAAGCTGGCCCGCCTGCGCGTTCTTGGTTTCCTTGGCGGCCTTGACGTAGACGGTCGAGCCGGAACCGCTATTGAGCAATTTGGCGATGTTGTCGTCGATTTGCTTGAGCTCGAGGTCCTGATATTCCATGTACTTGACGTACTTCTTGGCCTCGATGTTGCTGGAGAAAGTGGGCGAGGAGGAACGGCCTTCGTATTTGCCGGTGGACTCGTTGATGGTCGCCCCGTAATAGTGGGAGGCGACGGAGTTATTGGACGGCACGAAATAGTAATAGGCGGCGTCTTCGATTTGATAGACGCGGTTAGAGAGGACTAGGTTGCCCTCGGCGGCGGACTTATTGACCGTCGGGTCGTCTTTGCCGTTAGTCAAATAGAAGGAATAGGACTTCGAAATGAGGTCGACATCGCCCGTCGAGGTGGTGCCGACGACCCTAGCGACGGCTTCGTAGTAGCCGGCGGAGAGGCCTTTTAGGACGACCGAATACTGATCGGCGACGAATTCCATCTCGTCGTTAACGATGACCTTGTACTTGGCGCCGGTGTCGACGTAGGTCCTCGCATCAGCGTCGGCGAGTTCGAAGGTCAAGCCGTCGGAAGATGATGCGCTAGAGATGTCAAAGACGGTCGCGGAAAGGGCGATGGAAGTGTCTTCCACGTAGCTATCGGGCTTGGTGATCGTGTTCTCGAAGGTGCCGCGCTTATCGTAGATCGTGTGGAGGCCGGTGGACTTGGCCTTGTTGCCCGCCTGGTCCTCGACCTCGAAGGAAACGTCCACCACAAGCCTTGGATTAAGGCCCATGAGGTTCGTCACGAAGCTATCGAGGGGCGTCTCCGTGTCGTCGGGGTCGATGCTCGAGGTGTAGGAATAGAGGTAGGAATTCCCCTGCTCGACCCTCGTGACGATGGTTTTGAGCGAGGTCGGGATCTCCCCTTCCACGACGATCGGAAGCTTGACCGTCATTTCCTTGCCTTCGTCATCGACGTATTTGAAGGCGGCCAAAATCGAGTCGATGGAGGTGCCAACGGCCTTCTTCTCGACCTCCAGCTGGTAGACCTTCTTTCGAAGGTCGTTCTTCAAGGGATCGAGCTGCTCCGCCTTTGGCGCGTCGCCATCGAGGAGGTAGGGTCCAAAAGTCTTGGCCTGTGTGAAGCCATAGGGCGAGACTGCGAGGGCGTGGAGATAGTAGGAGCCGCTAGTGATACCCTGGCTCTCGTTTTTAACGAGGGTGAGGCCAAAGGACCCCTGCTCCTCGGAGGTCAATACGTGGGAGTTCGGATAAGAAGAAGGCGAAGTCGGATTGGCGATCTCCTCTTGATTGTCCCATTTGTAGTAGACGGTGCCCACCTGGAATCCGGCGCCGGCATCGGCTCCGTCGTTAGCGGAAAGCATGATGTTATAGACGTTATGGGGCGTCAGGGATAGTCCGACGTCGACCGCGAGGTTAGGCTTGGAAAGGTCGATGTTGCCGGTCGTGATGTCGGCGTCCCTGAATTTGTCGGTGCCTTCCACCATGTTATGCTGGACCATCTTGTAGGCGTCGAGGTTATAGGCCATGTCGCCGATGTCGTCGTTAGGCAGCTGATAGGTGATCGAGGTGATGTTGCTGGACGGGACCTCGCCCTTAGGGACCTCATAAACGAGGGTGTCGCCATAGTTGCCACCCACGTAGGCCGCGTAATAGTTTTTGGTGTAGCCGTTGATCTTGACGAGCAAGTCCTTCTGGCGCGAGGCGTAGACCGGCTCGTTGAAGCGGAGATAGACGCGGATCGTGCCGGCCTCGGCGTTATATTCGCTATATTGCTTGACGATTTTGGGGGCGCTTTGGTCAACAAGTTTCATGAAGAGCCAGATGTTATGGACTTCGCGGTCCCAGGAACTGTTGTTGTTGAAGATGGCCAAGCCGTAGTCCAAAACGCCGTTATAGGGCGCGGTCTTGTAGAACATGGAGTCGTAGATGGAGTTCTTGGAGGAATACCAAGCGTCGCTTTCCTGAATCCAATAGATCTGCTTGGGGTCTTTGACAACGTGGAGCTCCTCGAGGTCGACGAGCTTGCTTTCCTTTTTCCAGGGGTTGATGTCCTTGGAGATGTAATACATCGCCTTGCCGTCGATGCGGTAGCCGCCCTTCTTACAGGGTTCGATTTCGTAATAAAGGGAAAGGCCCGGGCAGTCGGAGCTACGGCTATAACGGTCCATGAACTCCTTGTTTCCCGAGAGCATGTAGATGTTGCTCGTGGAATGTAATTTGTCGTCGTCGATGCTCTTGAGGACATAGGAGCAATAGGCGTCGGCGAAGCCGTTGTTGACATAGACGTTGGCCCATCTCCTGGTGGTTTCGCTATCGAAGGAGATGCCTTCCCTCCAGGTCTTCCAAGTCTCCTTACCGGAGATGTCGTTATCGCCGGAATGGTATTTGGAGATCATCTGCTTGTAGTCGTTCAAGTAGGCGATTTCGCGGCCAAGGATCGGCTCGGTGATGCCGGTCGTGGCCTCGACTTTGTAGTCATAGGGCAAATAGCATTTGCAGACGTTATTGCCGCCAATGGAGGCGTTGGAGGCGTCGGTGATGATCAAATTGAAATAGCGGCCATAGGTGTTCTCGGAGTCATAGACCCTCAGCTTTTCCCTGGTCTCGGAGGTGTTCTTGCACTTCACCGAGATGTCATAGTTGATCATGCCGGAGCCATCAAGGGTCAACGAAATCGAATTGGAAATGCCGACATAGTCGATGTTTTCGATGGCGGTGCCACTGCTCGTCTTATAGGAGACGACGACGGTCTGCCCCGCGACGCCTTGGGCGGTCAAACGCACGACGATGAGGTTGGAGCTAGACGCCTCGACCGTTTTCGTGGAGAAAAAAACGCTGTTGGGGCTCTCCTCGGCACGGGTCTCGACGACGGCGCCCAAATCATGGGCGAGGATGGTCATCCCATGACTCATGAGAACACCGGCCATCAAAGCGGCGGCGCAGACGAACGCGCGCTTTTTGAGTTTCTTGAAGAATCCGCTCATTGCTGCTTGTCCTTTCCGATTTCGATTTTCCCGTCCTCGACCATCGCGATGAAATCCTTCAGGGTGATGCCCGGGTGGCTTTGCTGGTAGTCGAGGAAGAGTTGGAGGAGTTCGGCCTGGGTGAGGCGGGCGAGCTCGTCCTTCTTCTCGTTTTTCTTCTCCTCGGCCTTGGTCGCGGCGGCCTCCTTCTTCTCCAGGACGCGCTTGTTCCTCTGGCGGACGTCGTAATAGACCTCCCTTTCGTTGAAGGCGCGTTCCTCGAGTTCGGATTGGTCCATCTCGCCGAATTGGTATAGAGGTACCTTGAAAGAGGGCGTGAAATACGTCTTGAGAGGGTAGTTACCAAAGGTAACGATGATGCCGTGGCCGATGTCGCCCGGGTGGTTCAGCCTCTGGAGCTCGGAGGGATAGATAAGCGGGCGGACCTGATAGGAGGTCGAGTAGTTGGTGTCGCTATGGGCGGTGCCGGAGGTCGAGGTGGTCGCGACCGTGATGTTGCCGCAAAGTTCGCTATATTCCTTGCAGGTCTGCATGTCGTTGGAGCCGATGAACATCTTGATGCCGCAGTTGCCCTTGATGATGTCGGCGACGTTATCGCCATAGACGTTGTTGAGCTGGGCGTAGGACTGGACGATCATCGTGAACCAGATCTTGCGCGAACGGCCGACGGTGATGAACTTGTCGAACTTGGAGATCTTGGGCATGTTGCCGAACTCGTCCATGATGAAGTAGACGTTCCTCGGCAACGCGAGTTCGGGGGTCGCCGAGGCGACTTTGATGAGGGTTTTGTAGATGTTGAGGATGAAGATGGCCGCGAGGTTATGACGGGTGTCCTTTTCGTCGGGGATCTTGAGGAAGAGGGCGGTCGGATGGTCCGCCAAGGCTTTCGCGGTGAAGTCGGAGGAAGAGGTGAGGGCGCAGATGCCAGCGTCGTTAAATAGGGTCAACTTGTCATAAACAATAGACATGTAGGAGGCCCTGGTGGACTGGGCGGCGTCGCAGACTTGCTTAGAAAGGGAATAGGCCCTAGAAAGCGGGCTCCTGCCCTTGAAGTATTCGCGGAGGGTTTTGTAGTCGCCGTCGGAGTTTTGTAAGATCTTGGCCAGGTTAAAGAAGTTGAACTTCTCCTTGGTCATGGTGGAGCCCTCTTCCTGGGCATCCTCTAGCATCGCTAGAAGCACGGCGAGGGTGATGGAACGGGCGCCCTTCTCCCAAAGGGGGTCCTTCTCGTTTTCGACGGGGATGAGGACGGTGACTAAGTCGTTAAGGTCCTCATAGATCTCGTCGTAGAGTTTCTTCTTGTACATCTTGACCGCGGCGATGAGCCTCTTGTAGTCGACGAAGGCCCTGCCGTCGAACTCGTACCACTCCTTCACGTCGGGATTCTCGCCGGCCGCCTTTTCGATCTTGAGGCCGGAACGGGTGATATCGTCGTTCCTCTTGAAGGCGAGTTTATGCGCGTCGCGGTAAAGCTCGAAGTTGTCCCACACCGCGTCGAGGGGGTTCCAGCGGTAGGAGGAATAGGTGTCGCGTAGGTCGATGACCTTGACGTCATATCCGCGCGAATGGAGGTATTTGCTATGGAGCATGAAAAGCTCGCCTTTGGGGTCGGTGATGACCATCGAGGAACCCGCTTTGGTGGCGCCGAGGAGTTGGATCATCGGGGAGACGAAGGTCGTGGTTTTGCCTGAACCGGTGGAACCGATGATGATCGAATGGCACGGGGCGTTGAAGCCAACGGACATATCCTTGCCTTTGCGGTCCAAAGCCGCGGCGACGGGGATGCCATCCTTCTCCACTTCGCCTAAGGCGCTATAAAGATGGAATTTGAAGAGGGACTTCTTCTCCTTCTCGTTCATCCAACGCGAATTCTCGAGGTTGGAGCCCTTGACTTGCTTCAGGTCGTTGCCCTTTTTGAAGATCGTGGCGATGAAGTTCTTGTTGATGAAGGCCGCGTAGAGGGCGAAAAGGAGTACGAAGATCGCGCCTAGGGATAAGAAATAGACCCAGGAACTAGGCATGCGCGCCAAAGCGCCCATCCAGTCCAACAAAGCGAAGTCGAACCCGGCATCGATGAAGGTGAATAGGACGTAGCTGAGCACCCCTGAAATCAGTAGCAACGAGGCGACGATGAAAAGGATCTCCTGCACCACGCCCGAAACGAATTTCGAGGACATCGTGACCGAGAAGACCAGGAAGAAAGCGACGGAGAAGAAGATGCCGAATAGGACCGCGGAGATGACGTCGATGTTCTCCGTGTAATGGTTGAACATGCCCGTGAAGGCCAAAACCACGGTTAAAATCGAACCAAGTCCGATGGAGATCCCCGTCACGATGTAGAACACATGCCTTTTCTTCATGTCGTTAATCCTCGTGGTAGACGAAGTTGTCGGATTCCTGCGAAAGAATCACGCTGTCCCTCAGGTTCTCGTCTAGGTATTCGAAAGTGACTAGGTATTTGTAGGTGGTGCCATCGACGAGGTCGGCGGGCTTGATGACGTCGGTGTTGAGGATCGAGTAAAACTCGATGGACACCACGCTGAAGACGGTGGGATCGTAACCGACGGCGGAGGCTTCCGCCCCGTTGATCTTGATGTTGTCCTGCGTGAAATTCTCGGTGTATTCGCCAGTCGCCTCGTTGAGGACCTTCACGGACCTTCTGACGGGGTTGATCGTCAGATAGGCGGAAAGGGAGGCGATGTCGGTCGCCTCGTTCTCGTTGAGGGTGGAGAAGTGGGCGATGACCTCATACTCGCCCGCGTATACCTTATCGTTATTCTCGTACGTGACGACGACGCCATCGGGGAGCCCTTCCACCGCCAAGGAGTGGGTCTTGGTCTCGTCGAAGTTTACGGATTTGCCCTCGAAGGTGATCTTGTCGGAGATCTTGATGATTCTCTTGGCGACGGTGAGTTTGGCGGTGAGATCCGGCAGAGGCTCGTAGTTACGAAGGAAGGTGTCGCTGCACTTAAAGTGGGCGGTCATGGTGTATTCGCCGACATCGGCGTTGCTCGTGACGATCTTTCCATCCGCGTCCCTATAGATGATCGGGTCAAGCGTAACTCCGGAGGGGAGCGCCTTCTCATTGACGAGCTGGGCATCGTAATTTTGGCCATCGAAGGTTTTCGTGGCGTCCTCGAGCTTGATGTTCGAGAGGTCGTATTTGGCCCTTTCGATGATGATGGTTGCCTTCCTTTCGGGGATCGGCTCATAGTTCGGGCTGCTATCCTCGAAGCGGCAGGTGGCGGTATAGGTGCCGGCGTTGACCACTTTGTTGACGGGGAAGCCGGTCTTGGTGTCGACGTATTCGATTCTCGGGGTCACTCCCTCGGGAACTCCTTTGACCTCGACGGATTTGGCTTCGCCGTCATAAGTGTAGGTGGCGCCTTCGAAAACGATGTCCTTGGTCTCGCGCTCGGCCTGATGAATGACCAAGGTGGTCGTGAGGGTCTTGGAGGCATAGCCGTTCTTTTCCATGACCCCGATGATTTCGTAGGTGCCCGCGTTAATGAAAATGTTGCCCTTGGGATAGGTGATCGAGGCGCCTTCGGGGAGTTCTTGATTCAACGTGACGGCATGGGGCTCGCCGTCATAGGTGCATTCATAGCCGACGAGGGCGTAGCTGTCTTTGAACGTGTTGAGGTTCACCGAGACCGGCATGATGGTGGAATAGCGGTTGCGGAAAACGACCTGGATTTCCTGTTTGCCGATTTTGAAGAACTTGAGCCTTTCGACCTCGGAGATCATGTCCTCGGTCAAAGGGATTTCTTTCGTGCTGCCGTTTTTGAACTCGACGGTGACGTTGATGTTGTCGTAGGAGAAGATGCCGTAAGGAATGTTGACGACCTCGGGGTTCGACATGCGGATCCCCGCGATCTCGGCGCTGCCAGCGCAGCCAGATAAAAAAGCAAGCGAGCAGATCGCCATCGACGCCAGGGATAGTAAGCGGGCTCTTTTCTTCATTCGATTTGGACTCGTTAGTTCGGTGGTCTCTTTAGGAGTTTAGGAAAGTCTACTCCATAATGCGCAACAAAAGCGCAACAAGGGTGCGGAGCGCGGAAAGGCGCATACGTGAGGAATCCGCCGCCGAAAGTGGGTTTTCGACCCTGCTGATTAAGGTTTGCGAATCCAAGAAAAGCCAAAGAAGTTATATAAAATATAAAAAGGCAGGAATTCCCATTGTTTTCCCGGGATTTTCCCTGCCTTTTTAGTGGGTGGATTTAGGTCTGGAATCACTCGGACTTAACATTTGTTATGTCCTATGTTCCGGACGGGGGTCGTCCTCACTCGTCGGAGAACATCGCCCATGGGTACTGAATCATGTACTCGCCACGGTAAGCGCGGATGGCATCGGGGTCGTTTTCCTTGTATCGATAGGCGTCGCAATCGATCTTGGTGATGTCGACGAAGCACTCGTTATGACGCTTGATGAAGACGTCCGACGCACCCGCTTCCTTGAGGGTGTATTTGACGTCGGCGATGAGGTTTCTGAGGTAGGATTTGTGGTCTTCTTCCCAGAGGACTGCGTTAAGCTCGTTGATATTGGCGGCGGCCCCTTCCCTATCGATCAGGTAAGCGAAAAGTTCCTTGGATTTGCTGTATTGGAATTTGAGCGGCGTGCCGTTATGGAAGACCTCGAACGTGCCAAAGCATTTGACCTGGATGAGCTTGTCGCCCGTAAGCTCCACCGGATGGCGGAGGTTGGCGAGTTCGGCGCTCACCTTGTCCTTGTTGACGGGCTTGGTCACATAGCCGGAAGCATGGATTCGGTAGGCTTCGAGGGCATAACGGTCATAAGCGGTCACGAAGACGATATTGATCTTGGGGTTGGTCTCCTTGAGCTTCTTGGCGAGCTGGATGCCATTGACCCCCGGCATTTCGATGTCGAGGAAGGCCAAATCGGAATCCCTCCCCTTCTCCATCCCTTCTAACGGATTGGAAAAGGCGAGGATCTCGCTGTCGGGCGGGACGCATTCCTTGACTGTTTTCTCAAGACGAAGCAACTGCAATGGTTCGTCGTCTACTAGTAATACCTTCATCGCTTTTCTCCTTATTTCTTAAAAGATACCCTCACCGTCGTGCCCTCCATGGGCTTGCTTTGGGTCTCAAATTCCCCACTGCCCATTTTGGCAAGGCGATAACGGATGTTGTTTAGGCCAACGTGCTCGTTGGATTTGAAATCGACCGATTCCATGTCGAATCCCACGCCGTCGTCCTTGATTTCGACGACATAACGGTCCTCGGTCTCATAGGTGGATAGAATCACAGTCCCGCCTTCGACTTTCTTGAGGATGCCGTGTTTGACCGCGTTTTCAACTAAAGGCTGAATGGTAAGGGGCGGCACCTCGAAATCACTGACCTTGATATCGTAGATGACCTTCACGCGCTCGCCAAAGCGGATCTGCTCAAGCGCAACGTAGGTCTTCGTGTGACGGAGCTCGTCTTCGAAAGGAACGCGCTCCCTCGCGGTGAGGGAGGAAAGATTGGAACGGAGGTATTCGGTGAAGTCATCGAGGGCCTTTTGGGCTTTCTCAGGATCCAGGGTGATCAAAGTGGAGATGGAGGAAAGGGAGTTATAGATGAAATGGGGCTGGATCTGGGAGAGCATCATCTTGATCTGCGCGTCCTTGGCCTTTTCCCTTTCCTGGGCGAGAAGGATGTTCTTTTCGACGTTGACGAAGAAGAAGAGCACCTCGATCGCGACGATGATGAAAAGGTAGGCGATCGCATAGCCCGGAAGCAGGTTCTGCGCGACGATGGCCCCGAGCGGGAGCAAGCAATAGAGGGAGAAGGCGACCTTCTCGCGGATAGTGAGCTTCTTGTTGATCACCGCCACGACGAGGATCATGGCGAACATCACGAACTGGTACCCCTGCGAGATGACCATGGTCGGGGCGCGGGTATATACCCCCTCGATTGAGGTGAAGAACATCCGAGTGAAAATATTCACGATGTCCAAGACGATGAAGACAAAAAACAAGGAAATGTTGACGATTTGCATGGATTTCTTGGCTTTTTTCGACATTTCCACATAGACCATGAAATAGAGGAAGAGCAGGAACACCTCGACGTTATTGCAGATGTAGAAGACCGTGTAGAAGCCCATCGTGAATTCGTTGCTTGGGTTCTTATACGGGATCTTGATCATCGTGTAGGTGAAATAGATCGCGAAGTGGATGGCGGTGAAAATCAAAAAGTTCAGCAGCGTGTTCTCGTCCTTCCTTCTGTTCTTCTTTAAGAGGACGTTAACGATGTGGACGAGAAGGATGAAGATGCCAATCAGGCAGACGGCCGCGTTGAAAACCGCGTTGTTGGTCATCTGATCTATCGCCATCACAAAACTAAACATAGCCTATTCTACCTAACTATTGGAGACTCGGCTCCCCTTTATCTTCCTCTTTGGCTTTTACAAGTACCTTTCCCTCCCATTTGCCGCTGCGCCACCTTAGCCACATGAATAAAGCGCGCACGCACTCGTCGAGGGTCAAACCGATGAAGATGCCGACCACATTGAGGTTCAATACGTAGCCGAATAGGAAGGCGCCCCCTACCGCGAAAAGGAGGTTGAAGACCGCGGCGATCGCGGCGGGGAAAACCGAGTCGCCCGTGGATTTGAGGGTATACCCATAAACCAAGTTGGCTGCCCTACCGACCTCAAGGGCGATATCGATTAGCAAAAGGTTCCTTACCGTGAGGATCATGGCCTCGTCAGAAGTGAAAGCCCGCAAAATCCCAGGACTAGCCGCGGCCAAAACGGCTTCGAGGACGACGCTTGCCCCGATCGCGATGAGCGCGGCCCGATGAGTCGGTTTGTAGCATTCTTTGGCCTTCCCCTCTCCAATCGCCCAGCCGACGAGGATGACGTTGGCCTGGGAGAAAGCAAAGGAAACGCAGTAGGCGAGGTTCGTAATCTGCTGGGCATAGGCTTTGGCGGTTGCCCCAAACCCGGTCGTATCCGTGCGGTTAAGAATCGCCATGACGGCGGCCATCGCCGCGGTGTAGATCGCCGTTTCGGCGGCCGCGGGGAAGCCGACGCGGATGATGTCCTTGAGAATCCGCTTCCTTTCGATTCGCTCGCTGAATTGCCTTCCTTTGATGAAGAGCCAACCAAATAGGAAGCATAGGAGCAGGCTCACCCCTTTTCCGATGAGGGTCCCCGCCGCTATCCCGGAGGCCAAATCGGCGGGACGGATCACGAAGAGGACGAGGGTATTGCAAAGGATGTTCACCACGTTCCCGCTAAAGGCGGCAGCCAAGGAGAATTTGGCCTTATCAAAAGCCCTTAGGTAAGTGGAGAAGACGGGAATCAAGGCGTCGAGCAAGCAACCCCCACCCACGATGCGCATGTAATTGACCGCGTCGACCTTCATGCTTTCGGCGATGCCTAGGCCCCCGATGATCGGCTCGGAAAGAACGACGAGGAGGATGGCGAGCACGATGCCGATGCCCCCGTTAATCAAAATCGCGAGCTGCCTAGCTTGGAAGGCGACGCCTTTCTTGCCCAAGCCGATATATTGGGTCATGACGGCGATAAGGCCCGAGGACATGATCGCGAAGAGGATGAAGAACATGCCCACGTAGGTATTGGCCGTCCCTACCGCCCCTACCACTTGGTCGGAGACGGAAGAAAGCATCAAGGTGTCCACGATGCCCGCGAGCATCAAGAAAAGGGTCTCGAAGAAGATCGGAACGAAAAGGGGGAGAAGCTTGGATTTTTGGGGTTTTGCGAGGTTTTCGCTCATTTTTTGCCCCCTTCTATGATCCATTCGTCCTTGTTTTTTCGGCTAACCTCCCAAGGGATAAGTCTCTTCCTTCTTTTCAAATCGCAATGGGCGCAAAAAGGATGAGGGGTCCTCAGGAAGTCTACGATGGTCTTCGCGTCGCTATCGAAAATGGAAATGGAGTCCCGCGAGTTGTCGAAGGTCTTTTCCCCGAAATGCTCGTTATAAATCGGCGCATAGGCCGCGGTGGAGCAGGAATATAGTTTCCCGCGATGGAGGGTGACGCAGGCATAGGCGACGTCGCAGCCAATAAAAGTCTTCTTGTAATCGAAGGTCGGTTTTTCCCTGAGCGATATGTGAGAAAAGCCTTTGTCCCCGAGCCTGCTGGCAAAGATCTCACACTGGCAGCCTTTAGAGATAACCATCTTTTTTGCCTTCTCATAATCGAAGGCGATTGGATAGATCGTGATGGCGATGCGGATGCGGTTCCTTTTGCAGGCCTCAAAGAAAGAATCGTCCTTCTTTTCCAGTAGAAGCCCGTTGGTGATGATATAGACGTCCCCGTCGTGGATGTATTTGCCCACCACGTCGAGGTAGTCGTTGATGTTAGGGTTAAGCAAAGGCTCCCCACCCATGATGTGAATCCATCCGAAACGGCCGCCGAAAAGTTCCGATAGGCGTTTGATTTCCTTTTCGAACTCCTCTAGGGGGTAGAAAGAAGAGGGTTTTGCTAGCGGGGCGAAATGGACGCAGCCCTTGCAGTTAAGGTTACAGGAATCGATGAGGTGCACCTCGAAGTTAAAACGCTTCCTTCTGGGCTTTTTGCCCGTGAAGAAGGCATAAAACCTTTCGCGGAGGTGATACCAGTTCATGGCTACCCATTATAAACGGGGCTCCGTTTTCCTTCTAGGAAAATCGCAATAGCGCTGATAGGCATTTTTCGTGTAGACTCTAATAAACCATCCATTAAGGAGGGAAAACATGAAAAAACCAATCCCAACATTGCTCGTGCTCACGGCTTTGTTCCTAGCCTCTTGCGGAGGAGCTCCTGCCTCTTCTTCGGCGACCCCCTCTTCCGAAAGCTCTTCGCAAGGAACTTCCAGTGGCACTTCTAGTGAGAGCTCCCCTAGCGCCTCGTCTTCCGAGACCCCGGCTTCTTCCTCCGAGACCCCGGCTTCTTCTTCCGAACCGCCGGCTTCTTCTTCCTCCGAACCGCCGGCCCCTACCCCTTCCAGTTCTTCTGAAGAAAGTAGCAGCAGCGAATCGAGTTCCACCGAACCAATCGTCTACGTCACTTTGACCCTCGACGCCAACGGAGGCTCCGTCCCTTCCGAGACCATCGACGTCGAAAAAGGCAAAACCGCCGTTCTTCCCATTCCCGCCAAGAAAGGAAAGGAATTCCTAGGCTGGTATACCGGCTTTGGCGAGAAAGATAAGAAAATCGATGACTCCACCGTCTTTGACGAGGACATGAAACTCGTCGCCGAATGGAACGAATACGATGTTAGTTTCCTCGATGGAAAAGGCGAAGTTTTCAACCATCAGGCCATCAAGGCCGGCAAAATGGCGGCCCGTCCTAGCGGCACGCCCACCCAAGACCCCGCGGAAACCACCAACATCGAGTTCAACGGCTGGAAGTTCGATTTCGCCTTGCCCTTGCACGAAGACTATCAAGTTCTCGGCTCCTGGAGCGACAAAGTCGCCAAGGAAGTCACCTATACCCTACTAGAGAGTTCCTACTTTGAGGGAAGCCTCGACCTGGTCTTCCACTTCCAGGACGATCTATTCCTCGAAGACGCTTCGGAATATAACCCTGCGCTAGCCAAAGCCTCCTATGGCCTTTCCAGCGCGACCTTCGATAAGGCCCATATGGCCGACTTCTATGAAGGTCTTGGTTTCGATAACGTCATCTTCTCCGCTAACTTCGACACCCCGACCACCACGAGCATCGGCTATGCCATCGCCCACAAGGAAATCGACGGTGCCGACCTCATCGCCGTTGCGATCCGCGGCCACAAATACAAGCAGGAATGGGCTAATAACTTCGTAGTCGGCGATTCGGGCGACCACGCTGGCTTCCTCGACGCGGCCAACCAACTCATCGCTGCCGTCGGCAACTATGTTGAGAAAAACTACAAAGACGAAACCTTGAAATATTGGATTTCCGGCTATTCCAGGGCCGGGGCCGTCGCTAACGTCGCCGTCAACAACATGCTCAAGGATCCCTCGGGCCTCTATGACCAAGACAACGTCTACGCCTACACCTTCGAGGCCCCGCGCGGGGTCGCCAAAGGCAACGTCGTCGAATGCCCCAATCTCTTCAACATGGTCAACGACGCGGACATCATCGCCCGTTTGCTCCCTGAGGAATATGGATTGACCCGCGCAGGCGTCGAGAAACCGATCCTCCCCGAGGACATCGACGCCGCCCTCCAAGCGGTGAAAAAGGACTTCTCGATCGGCACCTTTACCCCCACCAGCACCTACGCGACCGAACCTGCGCTTCCCACCGCCCTCCTCGACTCGCTCCTAACCTATGGCACAGAGGAATACGCCAAATGGGTGGCGGACTGCGAAGCCTGGGAAACCGCCTATAAGGAATGGCAAGAAGGCGGAGAGACCGGCGATGCACCGGTGAAGCCTGAAATGCCAAACACAGTCAAGGCCTCCTTGTTCAATCGCGAAATGTATGTCGATAACTACCAAGCGCACATCGCCTACATCCTCGAAATCGGTTTCGGTCTCAAGAGTTCCACCCTCGAGGCGCTTCTAACCGACATTAAGGCCAAGGCCGAGGAAGGCATCTTCTCCATCCTCGCCATCGTCGCAGACGGGCAAGCCCTCTACGACTATCTCAAGCCCTTCCTTGACCAGGATGGATACGCCTACGACCCCGACAGGACCCTTGCCGCCTGCAAGCAAGCCTCGCTCCTGATGGGCCCCGCGCTTGATATCGTTTTCAAAGTCTTCCCCGACGCCATGAGCGCTGGGTTTGACGGGGTCACCAGTGCCTTCAAGAGACTCGTCGCCCACCACATGCCCGAAGTCATCTACGCCTTCGTGCAAGCGCTGAAATAAACCACTCAAAAGCCGTGTTTCCTCGCAAAACGCGGCTTTTTTTCTTTGCTTCGTGGTTTGTTTCGCCGCGCCGATGCGGCAAGGTTGGGGTTGGCGCCGTATTCGTTGCTGACGTAGGTTTTCTTCTCCTCGTCCCAATAACCGACAAACGCCAGGAAGGTCGAACGGCCTTCCTTTCTTTTTGTCTATGGGCCTTTGATGCACTAGAATTCCCCTATGGGCAAATCCGTATGCGTCATCGGCGGCGGCATCGCCGGTCTCAACGCCGGCATCGAGCTTTTGCAACACGGCTACGACGTGACCCTTTTTGAGAAGAACAATGAAGTCGGCGGCCTATGCTCCGGCTATTCCGTCGACGGCTATTTGATCGACGCCTGCCTCCATTGGCTCATGGGTACGAAGAAAGGTACCACCCTCAACGCTTTGTGGCGGAACATCGACGCCCTCAACGACGAAGTCGAGGTATCGCACCTCCCATATTTCTGCACCGCGATTTACCAAGGGAGGAAGGTGACCTTCGGCCGCGACCTCGACGAGGAGGAAGCCCGTTGGAAGGCCATCTCCCCCAAGGATGAGGAGGCGATCGAGGGCTTCTTCGAAAGCGTGCGTGGCATGTCGCAGCTATGGGTCCTCACCCAAAGCGAGAAGCATCCTCGCCTTTCCATGAAACTCATCTCGACTTTGCCTAACCCCGCCCGCATCTATGGGGCAATCAGGAAATCGAGGAAGGATTACGCGAAAAGGTTCACCCATCCCGCGCTGCGCTTTGCCATCCAAAACGCGATGACGGGTTATAACAACGCCTTCTTCTTCCTTCTGGTCTATGGTTTGTTCGCTAGCGGCGACGGCGATGTCCCCTATGGCGGCGCGGAGGCGATGGTAAGGCGCATCAAGGCCCGTTATCTTTCCCTAGGCGGCAAACTATACCTCAATTCCCCCGTGACCCGTTTGAAGGGCGATGGCAAGCGCATCGAATACGCCGAAAGCGGGAAAAACCTCGTAAAAGCCGATTATTTCGTCGCTGGGCTCGACCCCCACATCATCTTTACCTCGCTTCTAGAGGGAAAGAGGATGCCCCATACCTACAAGCATCTGGACAAAGACATCAAGGACCACACGGTCTCCGGCTGCTTCTGCGTCTACGTGAGGGTGAAGGGCTTCAAAGGCGACATCGACACCCCCACCGCCATCGTGATCCCCAAGGTCCGCGTCGGTAAGAAAAAAGTGGGGTCGCTGCTCGTCCGCCCTTATGGCTTCGACCCCCTCGTGCAAAGGAAAGGCGCGACCGTCATCAGCCTCTTCGTCGACCAAGACCAAGACGACTACGCCTATTTCCTGAAGAAGAAAAACCCGAAGAAGGAAAACCGCCGCATCGTCAAAGAGCTTGTGGAATCCTTCCTTAACGCCTACCCCCAATATCGGGGGAAGACCGAGGTCCTCGATTCCTTCGGTCCTTTGGAGCTCCACGAAAGGACCGGGACCTCCTTTGGCTCGATCCAGTCCTATTCCTTCACCGCGAAGGGATCCTTCTATTCCAACTCCGGCAAGGTGTCGGGCTTAGACAACCTCTACTTCTGCGGGCAATGGAACCGCGCGATCGGCGGGACCCCCACCGCCCTGCTCACCTCCCACGAGGTCGTGAAGAAGCTCCTTCGAAAGGAACACGGGATCGTCCATAAAGGCGCCAAATTGCTCTCCAAAGTCACCAAGAGGAAACGGAAATAACGTACCCCCGTCGGTTCGCTTCGCGAATCAAGGAAAAGCCTTCCTTTGTTTCGCGTTTTTCGCAAGAAAAGCCACCAGGTTTCCCCAGTGGCGTTTCTCGCTTAGTCGATCTTCTGAACGTGTCCGCCTAGCAGGACGATCATCTTGACCGCCTGGAGGGAGAATTCGTCCAGGTCGACGATGAGTTTCTTGTCGAGGCTTCCCCGAGCCAGAACTTTCACCGAACCCGTCTTGGCCGGGACAAGCCCTTTCTCGATAAGGGAATCGAGGGTGACCGTGTCGCCGCTATTGTAGTTTTGCGAGAGAGTGTCGATGTTGATGATTTCCTTCTTGCCGTCGCGGTGATGATGGACCGTGTCGTGCTCGATGGAGGCTTCTGCGACCTCATCGCTCATGAGCTCATCGGCCTTATCGACCGTGACCGAGGTGATTTCCTTCTTAGGGGCATTCACCTGGGTCTTTAGCTCTTTGATGAGTCCCTTTTCCAAGAGGGCCTTGGTCTCTTCGTAAGGAGCACGATAGTCCTCGTTGGGCTCCTCGCCCTTCTCGGCGGGGATCGCGGCCATAGCTGCGTCGATCAGGTCCTTGGCGTAGCCGCATCTCCTGTCGTTTTTGATGCGGTATAGGCAGGAGACCTCCTCGAACTTCTTCGACTCGGCCCTCTCGACCTTGTACTTGGTGTCGGCGTAGGCATCGGGATTAAGCGCGAGGTAGACGCATAGCGTCTTCCCGCGGATCCCGAACTTGAGGACGGCGTTGCGGCCCACGTTGATCGAATCGTAATGCCAGGACACGCGGTCGTTGGCCTTCTTATAGGAGAGCGCGTAGTTCTTGAGTTCGTTGTAGTAGTCCTTGGTTACGTCTTCGGCTTGCGAGAGCTTGGCCTGGAAGGACCTCACGTAGCGGATTTGGAAGATGTTGCCCTTCTCGTCGGTGACGGTGGTAACCTCCTCTTCTTCGTTAACGGGTTCAACGGGCTTTGCGACCACGGCCGGAGTGGGTTCCTGCTTGGGGACATTCACCTGGGTCTTGAGCTCTTTGATGAGGCCTTTCTTGATGAGCGCTTTGGTCTCCTCATAGGGGGCGCGGAAGTCCTCGTTGGACTCCTTGCCCTTCTCGGTCGGGACGGCGGCCATCGCGGCGTCGATCAGGTCCTTGGCGTAGCCGCATCTCCTGTCGTTTTTGATGCGGTATAGGCAGGAGACCTCCTCGAATTTCTTCGACTCGGCCTTCTCGACCTTATATTTCGTATCCGCGTAGGCTTCGGGGTCGAGGGCGAGGTAGACGCACAGCGTCTTGCCCCTGATAGCGAACTTCAGCACCGCATTGCGTCCCACGTTGACGGAGTCGTAATGCCAGGAGACGCGGTCATTGGCCTTCTTGTAGGAAAGCGCGTAGTTCTTGAGTTCGTTGTAATAGTCTTTGGTGACGTCCTCGGCTTGGGAAAGCTTGGCCTGGAAGGACCTCACGTAGCGGATTTGGAAGATGTTGCCCTTCTCGTCGGTGACGGTGGTGACCTCCTCTTCCTCTTCGTTTGCCTTGGAAAGAGGCTCCTCGGCCTTTTGGGCGACGTGGGGCACCGCTTCTTCGACGGCTTCTTCCTTGGCGATGGGCTCTATAGAAGAGGCTTCCTCGGAAACGGGTTCCGCCGCGGACGCGGCCTTGTTCTTCTTCCTGCGGATTCCAACGATGAGGTTGGCGATCCACACGATGAGGGCAAGTCCCGCGAGCACATAGAGGGCGATGAAGGCACCGCTAAGGTAATAGCTAGTCAAGACGACGAAGGGAAGGACGACGATGGAATTGACCTGCGTTCCGCCTTTTTCGCCTTTCTTCTTAAGAAGGCGGATAAGGAGGATGATGCCGGCCACTAAGGCAAGGGCGGAGACGCCAAGGAGGACGGAAGAGAGGATCGTCCCGTTGGTCTTTTGGGTTTTGATGGACTGCTCGCCTTTGGTGAGCTTCTCCAAATCGCCTTTTTGGACGAGGGCCTTCTGCTCCTCGGAGAGGGAGTCATAGGCAATCCTGGCCTCTTCGATCCTCTTCTCGGAATCGGAGTCATAGCTGACTTCGCCGATCGCGGAAATTTTCTCGAGGGCCTTGTAGGCGTTTTCGTAGTTCTCAAGCTCGGTGAGGGTCTTCTTGGGATAGAAGGCCTTCTGCTCTGCGGAGAGAGCCTCGTATTCGGCGCGGGCCGCTTCGATCTTGGCTTTGGAGGCCTCGTCGAAGGTGATGTCGCCGATGGAGTCGACCTTACCGACGCTAGAAGCGACCTTGGCGTAGTCGGCCTCGTCCTTGGTGAGGGTCCCGTAATTGAGCACGAGTTTCTTTTGATCCTCGCTTAGGGCGTCATAAGAGGTCCTGGCGGCATCGATGAGAGCTTTGCTCTCGGGGGTATAGGCGACTTCGCCGATGGCGTTGATCTTCTCCATGGCGAGCATGGCGGCATAGTCATCTAGAAGTGTCTTCTCATAGGCGGGGTCGAGGTGCGATTTCTGCTCCGCGTCAAGAGCGTCGTAACCGGCTTTGGCCGCTTCGACGAGGGCTTTGCTTTCGGGGGTGTTGGCAAGCGTGCCAATCGCTTGGATCTTGCCCATCTCGGCATAAGCGGCTTCGTAGGCCTCCAGCTTCTCAATGGGGAAGAAGGCCTTTTGGTCGTCGGTCAAAGCCTCATAATCGGCGCGGGCCGCGTCGATCTTGGCCTTGGAGGCGTCGTCGTAGGTGATGGCGCCGATGGCATCGACTTTGTCGGCCACCGTCTTGACGGCGGCGTAGTCGGCTTCGTCCTTGGCGAGGACGTCGAGGTTAGGAACGATCAGTTTCTGGTCGGGGGTCAGCGCGTCATATGTTTCGCGGGCATCGTCGATGAGGCCCTTGCATTCGGGGGTGTATTCGAGGTCGCCGATGGCGTTGATCTTCTCCATGGCGAGCATCGCGGCGTAGTCGTCTAGAAGCACCTTCTCGTAGGCGGGGTCAAGATGGCTCTTGGCGAGGTCGGAAAGGGCATCGTAGCCGTCTTTGGCGTCGTTGACGAGAGCGATGGACTCGGGGGTGTTCTCGAGCGTTCCGATGGCTTTGATGAGGCCCATTTCCTCATAGGCGGCCTCATAGGCTTCTAGTTCCGCGAGCGGGAAGAAGGCCTTCTGGTCGTCGGAGAGAGCTTCGTAGCTATCCCTGGCCGCGTCGATCTTGGTCTTCGAGGCATCGTCGTAGGTGATGGCGCCGATGGCGTCGACTTCGTCGGCGACGGTTTTGACCGCGTCGTAGTCGGCAACCGCCTTTAGGAGGTCATCGGCGTTGGGAACGAGGTCCTGAAGGGCCGGGCTTAGGTTGTCATAGGCAGATTTGGCATCATCGATGAGGGCTTTGCACTCGGGGGTGTATTCGAGCTCCCCGATGGCGTTGATCTTACCCATGACGTTGACGATCTGGAGGTCATTCATGAAGGTCTGGTAGATGGCGGGATCCAAAAGGTTCTGCTCGTAGCCCTTGTCCTTGTATTCGTCGCAGGCAGCCTTCGCCTCTTCGACGAGGGCCACGCTTTCGGGGGTGTTCTCGACCGTGCCGATCGCGACGATCTTGCCCATGACCTCATAGGCCTCTTCATAGTTCTCTAATAGGGTCAAAGTGGCGGCGGGGAAGAATCCCTTCTGGTCGTCGGTGAGGGCTTCGTAGTTGGCCCTGGCGGAGTCGATCTTGGCCTTGGAGGCGTCGTCATAGGTGATGGCGCCGATGGCGTTGATCTCGTCGGCGACGGCCTTGATGGCGGCGTAGTCAGCTTCGGCCTTGGTAAGGACATCGAGGTTGACGACGAGGGCCTTCTGGCCGGGGGTAAGGGCATCATAGGCACCCCTGGCAGAGTCGATGAGAGCTTTGCTCTCGGGGGTATAGGCGACATCGCCGATCGCATCGATGAGGTTCATGGCATTCAAGGCGGCGACGTCATCGGAAAGGATGCCCGCAACGGCGCCGGAGATGAGGGCCTTCTGGTCGTCGGTGAGGGCTTTATAGGCGGCTTCGGCGGCGGCGACCTTGGCGGAGAAGTCCTCCGCGTCGGAAGGACCGATGGCCAAGATCTGCTTGGCGACGGGGTCGGCGGCTTCGGCGTCTAGGAGCCTTTGGTAGTTAGGGATGTTGGTGGAAATGAAATCAGAATCGTTCTTTTGCTCGTCGAATAGGGCCTCGAAGGCGGCGCGGGCGTCGGCGATCGCCTCATCGGAGACGTCGGTGTCTTCGGTGATGGGCGCGATGGCAGCGATTAGGTCCTTGACCGAGGAAGCGTAAGTCGCGGCGCCGGCGAGGTAATTGGCTTCGGCGGTGTCGAGTTCACCCTTCTTGGTGACGACGTCGCTATCATCTCTATCGGCTTCGCGGATGGCCTGGTAGGCATCTTTGGCGTCGTTGATCAAAGCGCGGAAGTCTTCGTTGTATTCGACGTTTGCGTAATCATCCTCGGCCGCGGCCTTGATCGCGTTGACCTTAGCGATGAAGTTTTGCTGCGCCTCGGCGACGAAGCTGTCGTATTTGGCTTGATAAGGAAGGTACGCGTCATGCGCGGCTACGACCTCGACGAGGACCTGCTCGTCCACTTCGAGATGGGCGTAGGCGGCGCGGACGTTCTTGAACAAGGTCTCGTAGGTTTCGTTGTATTGGACGTTCTCGGGATCATGTCCGGCTTGCTCCTCAAGGGCCGCCACTTTGTCGATGTAGTCAAAGACGGCGGCCTCACTTTGTTCATCGTATTCCTGTGCGGCGGCATCCAGATCCTCATAAAGGTCCACTACTTCTTCGAGCGCCTTTTCCCCATCAGAGAGGAGATCGTAGGCGTTAGTGGCGGCGAGGATCTCGGCTTTGGAGGTGTGTTCGGTGCCATAGGAAACCTTCCCGATCGCGTTGACTTTGTCGATGAAGTCCTGGACTTTGGCGTTATAGACCCAGTTGGCGGTGAAGGTCTTGTTGCCGGTGCTGCCTTTGGCGACGCTTACCGAGGTTTGGGGGGTAGTGCCGTTAGAACCGGTCCATCCCACGAAGTCATAGCCGACCTTGGTCGGGTTGATCAAAGTGAAGGTCGCGGTTTCGATGTTGTATTCGGTGGGGTTGGTTCCGGAGACGGTTCCGCCATCCAAATCGTAGGAAATGGTGTAGGGAATCGTGCTCCAGTTGGCGGTGACGGTGAAATTGCCGTAAATATTGCCGTCAATCGTCAATGCCGTTTTGTTGGCCACGGATACACCGTCTTTGCTGACCGACCAGCCGGTGAAGGTATAGCCGGACCTAGTGGGCGTGGCCAAAGTGAAGTTTTGGGCGGTTTTGGTCGTGGTGTTCTTGTTGGTCTTGTATTTGAAGGAGGCTGGGGAAACCGTTCCGCCGTTCGCATTATAGGTCACCGTATATTCATTCGCGGTCCATTGGGCATAGAGGGTGGTGTTGGCGTCCTTGTCGAAGTTTTTGGCCGAAGTGCCGTTAGCGTTGTAATACTTGGTTCCGCCCGAGGTGGCGCTGTAATAGCCGGCGAAAGTGTATCCCGCTCTCGTGGGCAAACTAGAAAGCTTGGGCATAGCCGATCCTTTGGTCGCCTCGACGGAGCTGGTTCCGCCGGTACCCCCGTTTTTGTTGAGGGTGACGGTGTATTTTGCCTCGCTCCAACGGGCGAAAAGGGTGGTGGCGTCACCGTTTTTGTAAGTCCTAGCGGAGGAGCCATCGGCGTTGTAATACTTGGTTCCGCCAGAAACGGCGTCGTAATAACCGTCGAAAACGTATCCGGTGCGAGTCGGTTTGGTGATCGCCGGCATGGCGCTATTCCAGGAAGCTTCAACCCAACCGGTACCCCCGGTTCCACCATTTGTATTCAGCTGGACGACCGAAGAGGATGAAGCGTTCCCCTCTAAAACATAAAAATGGAAATCGGTGACTTTTTTGCCCTCGCCATCCATATGGAAAAAGGGCTTTAGGTTCGAATTCCCAATTCTGAAGGTATAGGAATAAATGTACTTGCCGGAGGAAACGGTGTATGGAATGGGGTAATCCTTGTCATCCATACCGTCATAATAATGGAAATAAACAGCCTCCAATTCAGAGGTGGCGGTCAAATTGACGGAGAAGGTGACATAACCTCCCGTGTACCACAATCTGGCCCCGTAGTTACCAAGGGTGACTTCGTTGGCTTTGAGGTCGCTTGGGGATGCGCCCCATCCCGACGCTCTGAGCCAAGGGGTGTTGCCTTGGCTGCCCGTCAGGTCAACGTTGCGGTTATTACCTTCCCAAGGGGCGTTATTAAGCCGTATGAAGTCAACGTACTCCAGCACCTTATAGGCAGCCCGGGCTTCCACCGGAGGGTGACTGGCTGCGGCAAACGAGGTAACGGCGCCAAGACCAAGCGTAAAAGTGAGTCCCAGCGCAGCAGCATAAATAACTAGCTTCTTCATATGTTTTTCTCCCAGATTCAAGGATATACGCGAAGAATACGCGGAAATGTGCAACAAAAGTGCCACAAAAACCCTTTTTATGACTAGCGTTTCCCGCAAAACAAGTAGTTTTCCTATTTTTGCCTTTTCGCCAATCAACAAGCGAAAAACGGGAGCCCATTTTCCGGGACTCCCGTTCCACTGCTTTTTGCTTTGAAAATGGGGTCAATTCATGCCCGCGTTAGGATCGTCCATCGCGTCCATCGAGAGGTTTTCCTGGAAGCCGAGGTCCTCGCTCGCCTCCATCGGGTGCTCTTCTTCGGCGAGGCTATTTTGGATATGGATGGATAGGTCCTCGTTCAGGTATTTCTCATGGGCCTTCCTCTGGTCGAGGATGATCTGCTGCTCCTCGGGCGGGAGGGCTTTGAAGGCGTCGAGTTCCCCTTGCTTGCGTTCCGCGTCGCGGAGGGTCTTGTCGTCTTTGAGGGCTTGCTGGCGTTGCTCGATGAGCTTATCCACGAACTTGCCGATCTTGTCGACGTCCTCGATGCGGGAAAGCGCCTTGCCCTTCATATCCTGGGATGGCGAACCGTCTGGATTAAGATGGCCTAGCTCGATCTTCTCGCTCTTATAGGTGTCGACCGCCCTCTTAAGGTCGGCGAGGCGCTGCCACTTCTCGTGGCCGTCGCTATGGAGCGGGTCTTCGGGGGATGGGGCATTTTGGTAGGCTTCCATCGCGCTCAACACGTTTTGGTAACGGTCGGAAACGCCGAACATCGGCTTATGGATTTGGGCTTTTGCTAGCAGATTTGCAGAGTTTTCGGGGCTAAGCATCGACTTCAGGGAACGCTTGGAGCATTCGGCGGCCTGAATCATCGGCTGGGTCACCATCTTGATGTTGGTGAGGGTCCGCTGGACTTGGATGATCTTGGAGAAGTTGTTGTTGCCGGCCTCGAGTTCTTTGAGGCTTAGCTTATCCCAATCCTCGCTTTTGACGATGGTGAGGTCATAGCCTTTCCCAACCGGATCATAGTGAGGCAACCCCTTTTCGGGATCGTAGGTCGGGGCGTTACGGACCGCTTCCTGGAGGTTATGCAAACGGTCATAGGCGGCATCGACCTCCTCTTGGCTTAAGCCATAGCCATGCAGCGTGGCCGCGAGCATGCCCTCGTCGATGCTAAGGAGTTTCTCCGCCATCTTCTCGTCGATGACGCGGAGGTCGTGAATGCTCGCGAGGTGGGCGCGTCCGTCCTCAGGAGCCAGGCGCTCTTTTAGGAAGGAGGCGTCGTTATCGATGCCCTTGATGCCGGTGAGCTTATGGGTTTCGGGGTCGATATTATAGAGCATGTTCCCTAGGTGACGGTCGACGTTGCCACAAACGTAGTCGAGGACTTGGAGGTTGGCGAGCTGCTCTTTGGCCTCCTTCCCTTCGTAGGCTTCTAGGCCGAGGACGCGCATTTCGTCGATGCTATCGACGTGGGTGATATCCTTAGCCTCGACGAATTCCATGAAGGTGCCGGTCTGGTTGGTGCCATCGGGCATATGGACGGAGAGCTGCTTGGATTTGGCGATGAGGTCGCTAACGCCCAAAAGGTTTGCGACGCTAGACATCGCCGAGTTACGGCCATCGATGTTGTCGCCCGGCTTCAAGCCGAGGAGCTGCCCGTTGATCCCCCTAGCGGTGTTAAGTTGGTCCGCCTTGGTGGAGAAATCGAACAAGGCGTTGAAGAAGTCGGGATCGTTACGGTATTTTTCGTATTCGGCCTGAGCCTGGGGGAATACCGCTAAGCCCACCGAGACCGAGAAGTTGCGCATGACGGTATTCCTGGTCTCTTGGGTGTCGTCATAGACTTTGCCGTTCGAGGTGTTGCAGAAAAGAAGGCCCTGCGCTCCCTCAAATCCGTCGCGATAGAAATGGGGGGTGTCGATCGCTTTCCAAAAGGACTCGAACTTGCCGTATTTGGTCTTCATCTCACCCACCAGGGACCTAAATTGGCCAACGGGGTCATAAGGGGTCCTTTTGGTGAAGACGCCGCGGGTTTGCTTGCCATCCATGTCGACGGTCAATTGGATGCGGGAGCTCATGTTGGCCCCCACCCTTTGGAGATCAGCATTGGAAAGCTCGACGTTTTCGTAACGGAAGGATTCCATCGCGTCGTGGAGGGGGACGTCGGGGCTAGGCTTAACGTTTTTGTATTCGACGTAGGATTTGGAAAGGAACTCCTTGCTGAAGTTCTTCATGAGGGGCATGCGGACGTCTTCGGGACCCGCGGGCTGCCCTTTGACGTAGGCGTTGACGGAGTTCACGGCTTTGTCGAAGACCTCGTCGATCCTCCGATAAGCCTCCGGTGTGATCGGGCGGTAGGTGCCATCCCCTTGTTGCAACTGATAAGGCCCCATCACCTCCATGAGCTGGTTGACATTGCGCAGAGCCTCTTTCCACTCCGGGGTGTCATTGCCTTCGACCTTGTTGAGGAAGGAGATGAAGGCGAGCATTTCCTGATATTTCATCGTGAATCCCTCCGATGTTACATATTGTAAAGGGTTGCTCGCCACATATGTGCAATAGTGTCTAGAAAAGAGTCATATTCCCATCTACCTCATCGCAATCTCTTATCCCTACGGCTCGATGGAATGATGGATATGGTATACGCCTATTGTTCGGGCTCCATCGCGTCCATCGAGAGGTTTTCCTGGAAGTCGAGGTCCTCGCTCGCATCCATCGGGTCCTCTTCTTCGGCAAGGCTATTTTGAACGCGGATTGATAGGTCCTCGTTCAGGTATTGCTCATGGGCCTTCCTTTGGTCGAGGATGATCTGCTGCTCCTCGGGTGAGAGGGCTTTGAAGGCGTCTAGTTCGCCCTGCTTGCGTTCCGCGTCTTGAAGCGTCTTCTCGGCGTCGATGGCGCTTTTACGCTGCTCGAGCAGCAAATCGGCGAACTTGCCGATCTTGTCGACGTCCTCGATGCGGGAAAGCGCCTTGCCCTTCATTTCCTCCGAGGGAGAGCCATCGGGTTTAAGGTGACCTAGGTCTTTCTTCTGCTGCCTATAGGTGTCGACCGCCCTCTTAAGGTCGGCGAGGCGCTGCCACTTCTCATGGCCATCCGAATGCACGGGGTCCTCGGGGGATGGGGCGTTTTGGTAGGCCGCCATGGCGTTAAGCACGTTTTGGTAACGGTCGGAAACGCCGAACATCGGCTTATGGCTTTGGGCTTTTGCTAGCAGATTTGCGGAGTTTTCGGGGTTAAGCATCGACTGCAGGGAGCGTTTCGAGCATGCGACGTCGCGCTTCATCTGATCGGTCACCATGCTGTCGGTGGTGAGCATATCCTGCACGCCGATGATCTTGGAGAAGTAGTTGTTGCCCGCCTGGAGGTCATGAAGGGAGAACTTGTCCCAGTCCTCGGTTTTGACGATGGTGAGGCCCTGCTCCACGTTTCCTTGGTCGAAGGGTTCGAGCCCTTTCTCAGGGTCGAAGGTCGGGGCCTGGCGGATCCTTTCCTGGAGGTTATGGAGGCGGTCATAGGCCGCGTCGACCTCCTCTTGGCTTAGGCCATAGCCGTGGAGGGTGGCCCCGAGCATGCCCTCGTCGATGCTAAGGAGTTTCTCCGCCATCTTCTCGTCGATGACGCGCATCCTATGGATGCTCGGTAGCTGAGAAAGGGACCTCGAGTTGGTCATGAGGTTCCTTGTGAAGGAAGCGTCGTTATCGATGCCCTTGATAGAGGTGAGCTTATGGGTCTCGGGGTCGAACTTGTAGAGGATGTTGCCGAGATGACGGTCGACGTTGCCGCAGACGTAGTCGAGGACCTGCAGGTTGGCGAGTTGGAGTTTGACGTCCTTGTCCTCATAGGCGTCCAGGCCGAGGACGCGCATTTCATCGATGCTATCGACGTGGGTGATGTCCTTGGCCTCGACGAATTCCATGAAGGTGCCGGTTTGGAATTCGCCACTAGGCATCTTGACGGCGATCTGCTTGGATTTGGCGATGAGGTCGCTCACGCCCAAAAGGTTTGCGACGCTAGACATCGCCGAGTTACGGCCATCGATGTTGTCGCCCGGCTTTAAGCCGAGGATCATGTTGTTCACCGTCAGGGAAGTCGAGAGTTTCTCGGCTTTGGTGGAATAGTCGAATAGGGCGTTGAAGAAATCGGGGTCGCCATTATATTTCTCGAATTCCCGTTCGAGTTCGGGATAGGCGTCCATCCCCATCGAGTCATGGTAGTTGAAGACCGCTTGTTCCCTGGCTTGCTGGTCGCTGTCATAGACTTGGCCGGTTTCGCGGTTATAGAAAAGCGTCGGGTCATTGCCGATAAGGCCCCCTTGGAGGAACTGCGATTTCTCCATCGCGTCGAAGAAGGAGGCGAATTTGCCGTATTTGGTCCCTAGCTCATCGCAGAGGGCATCGAATTGCCCTTTGGGATCATAGGAGGAACGCTTGGTGAAGACGCCGCGGGTCTTTTTGCCGTCGATGTCGATGGTTAGTTGCACGCGGGAGTTCATGACGCCGCCGACCTTTTGCAAATCGGCGTCGGAAAGCTCGACGTTTTCGTAACGGAAGTGCTCCATCGCGTCATGGAGGGGGACGTCGGGGTTCGGTTTGACGTTTTTGTATTCGACGTAGGACCTAGCGAGGAACTCCTTGCTGAAGTTCTTCATGAGGGGCATGCGGACGTCCTCGGGGCCCGCGGGTTGCCCTTTGACGTAGGCGTTGACGGAGTTGACGGCGTCGTCAAAGACGGCCTCAATCCTTTTATAGGCCTCCGGGGTGATCGGACGGTAGGTCCCGTCCCCTTGGCGCATTTGATAAGGCCCCATCACCTCCATGAGTTCGTTGACTTTGCGTAAGGCGGTCTTCCATTCCTCGGTGTCGTTTCCCTCGGATTTGTTGAGGAAGCTGACGAAGGCGAGCATTTCCTGATATTTCATGAATCGGTCCTCCTTGGATGGGCAAGTGGCTAAGCCAGTGCGGTTTCCCTTGGCTAGACTAATTCTACCTTGCGCGTTGCAATAAAGGTGTCACATGAAAATGAATTCGCAAAACGGCATTGCCTCAAGGCGTAACTGCCCCCTCTTTTTGAACCTGTGCACGACCCTCTGTTGAACGTCTTTTGCTTAAAGGTCGCAATTTGCGATCTTAACGAAAGGTATTCCTCTTTGCTCAATTCGAAGCAAAAACCCTTTAGAAAACGATCGGGATTTCGCTTCATCCGCTCGTTGATACGCCGAACGGGCAACTCAAAAAGTCCCTAGGCCAAACCAGTTTTGCTTACTCTAACCATCTCATAGAGACCGAGGGTCAACGCGGCGGGGTTATGCGTGTTTTTGTTTTGCCGCAAATCCGCCGTCGATTACTATTTCCTTAAGATGGAAGAGTTCCTTCACTTTCTCCAAGGCGAGATGGAAAAGCCAGGCGTATTTTCCTGGTTCCATTTCGTCGCGCTTTTCCTCATTCTCGCCGCCTCCATCCTCGTCCCTTGGTTTACCCGTAACGCCAGCGAAAAGACCTATAAGCGGATCCTTTTGGGCTTTTGGATTGTCCTCATCGTCATGGAGGTGGGCAAGCAAATCCTCCTGGCGTTCCATTACGGCAGCCCTTCCTATTGGGAATATAGCTACCGCGACTTCCCCTTCTCCGTCTGTTCGATGGTTTATTACTTCGCCCCCATCATCTTGTTCGTGAACAAGGACAAGCGCCCCAAAATCGTCGATGCCGCGGTGGGTTATCTTTGCTTTATCACCTTGGTGGGCGGGCTATTAGTCTCTGCCTATTCGGACATGGTCACCTCCCGTTTGATATATATCAACATCCAAACCTTCGTCCATCACGGCTCCATGGTGGTCCTCGGGGTAATGCTCTACGTTTGGAAAAGGAAGACCATCACCATCAAAACCTACTATCGGAGCATGATCGCTTTTCTTGTCACGGTCATCATCGCGATCGCCATCAACCTCGCCTTCCAGCCCCACTTCATCAACATGTTCTTCATTAACCCCATGATCATCACCAATCTTCCCGTGGGCAACATCATTCAGGAAAAAGCGGGTTATCCGGTCTATCTGCTTTGCTTCTTGGCCGCCATGTCACTGGCCGCGTTTTTGGCCTATCTCGTCGAGACGTCCATCGGCAATGCCGTCGAAAGGAAGAAAACGAAGAAAGGCGAATGACGTCGCACTCATCGCCCTTTGCTTCGTTCCGCCGCTTACCATCGCGTTTCTCCTTGTTCCCAAATTAGGGATTCTTCTGCCAAAACTTATCAGGCAGTCGGTTCCGCAAAACCCTTCCAAAAGGAAACGAAATAGATTCAAACCCCGATGTTTCTTTGTCCGAGTAGGCATCCCATTCTAACGAGATGACGGACCTGAAAATCCCTCTATAACTTGCCTTAATCGACAAATTTCCGTTTGTGAGTACAATAGCGGCATCATGAAATCAGCCAAGCCCTTCTTGACGACGTTATCGATTTTGTTTTTCCTTCTTCCCGGCTGTTCCAATCCCCCATCGATCCATTTGCCTGAAAAACACCCTTCCGACCGTGCTTCGACTGGCGAAGAGACCCGCTGGTCCCGCGTCTATTTTGGCTCTTATCCAAGCCAAGAAATCGTCCCCACTAGCTGGGACGGGATCGAGGATTATGCCCTGCAAGAGGGCGACGTAAAGAAAGACGACGCCCTCTACCGCACCTTATCTAACGCCGCTTGGAACGACGATGACCTGACCCTTGATGGGGTCTCCTATATCCGCGAAATGGGCTCTTCCCGCGACGAAGTCCAGCATTACCGCGACCAAGGCGGTTACCATTATTTCGCATTGCAGCCGCTAAAATGGCGCGTCATCGCCAAGGAAGGACGCCGCTACACCTTGCTTTCGGACAAAACCATCGATTGCAAGCCTTTCCATAACCTTAACGAAGAAACCGATTGGTCGAAGTCCTCCCTTAGGGCATGGCTTAACGACGAAAAAGGCGGCTTCTATGCCAAGGCCTTTAGCGAGGACGAGAAAAAGCTGATCGTTACCGCCAAAAACGCCAACGCCAATAACGATGCCTACGAAACCTATTGCGGCCCCCAAACCGAAGATAAGGTCTACATCCTTTCTAACGATGAGGTCTTCGCCAGTGAACTAAGCGATCAATATGGCTTCTATGCCGGCCATGGCTACGATGACCCCGCCAAGCGCTTCGCCTCGACGACCTACGCCAAATTCCACGGCACCTGGTATTCCCCCGTCGGTCCCTACCGCGGCAATTCGTTCTGGTTCATGCGCACCTCGGGCTATACGCGCCGCACCGCCACTTATATCTGCGACTTTGGCTACATCTACGACCGCGGCACCGACAATCAATGCGACGACGCCGGCATCTTGCCCGTCATCCAAGTCGAAGCCGAGCCCTCAATCTTCTCCACGATCGACGAAGTCTCTTCCCTGGACATCCTTAAACCCAGCGGAGGCGAGGGGAAGAAGAATACCTGCGACGTCGATGCCAAGCCCAAGCAGCGCTCGACGATGACTTTTGGCGAATACCCCCAAGACGAAGTGTTGCCAAGCACTCCAGACGATGACGAGGATGGAATCATCCTCAACCCCGAACTGTATGAGCAACTGAAAAACGCCGATTGGAGCCATAAGGTCATGATCGACGGGGTGGAGTACCGAAATCTTAACGATCGTTATTTTGCCGTGGAGCCCATTGAATGGGACATCTTGGAGGAGCGGGAAGGAAACGCCCTGCTCTTTCCCACCAAAGGCTTAGACTGCGTCCCTTACCATAACGCCCTAGAAAGTGCCCACTGGGAGGATTCTTCCTTAAGGAAATGGCTTAATGAGGATTTCCTGCAATCCGCGTTTGAACAGGAGGCGGAATCCATCCTCCTCACCGCGGTGGATAACGATAACAATTTCTACTTCGACACCGCCTGCGGGAACCCCACGAAGGACAAAGTGTTCCTCCTTAGCGAAGAGGAGGTCTTCTGCTCCGAAAAAGCCTCCAACCATGGCTTTGCCTGCTCTGACGCCACCCATGACCCCAACCGCTGCGCCAAGCCAACCCGTTACGCCCTGGCTCGAGGCGCTTGGAGGTCGCGCAAAAACGGCAATGGATTCTGGATGCTGCGCACCAACGGCTATAACGCCGCCAACGCCGTCTACGTCGGCGATGTGGGCGACATCTATAACCGTGGCATGCCCGTGACTTGCTTAGACGCACTCATCATGCCCGCCCTGCGCCTTTCTATCCCGGCCTAAACCGTCTTCGAATCATCAAAAGGGGCTGTAACGGAACCTCCCGTTGGCTAGGAAGAGGTTACGCCCCTTTTTGCACACTTGGAGCGCGATGCGGGAATCTTTGCACAAATCTCTCGGAGCAAATAACACAATATTCTCGGTTTAAAATCCACAAATCTCTCGGAGATACATTGATTTCGCAGCGAACTACCGAGGATTCCTCGTAAGTTGAGGCTTCGAAGGCAATGCCACGCTTGGAATTCACGCGGTAGCCGACCACAAAGATCATATCGAGGCCATAAAGACTCGTCGGGCGATCCGAATTTGCAAAGTGCGTTTTCCGCACATTGCTTTCGGCATCCACTTCGTCATCGTGGAGAATGCTGTTAACGTGTCGGGTGATTCGTGCACGATCTACGTCGAAAAGAATGAGTTAGAAGCACGGTGTG
>DKRQ01000029.1 GCA_002472275.1 Caryophanales bacterium UBA7278
ACCCGTTTGCAAATTAGGCTTTAAATGTTTAGGATTATATACAAAAATGCTAATAATGATTATAATAATAAACAAATGAAGCCAAGAATCTACCCGAAAACTCAAGAAAGACTTGCCTTGATGGGCGAGCAAATCAAACTCGCGCGTTTGCGTCGCGGCCTTTCCGCTAGCCTCATCGCCGAAAGGGCAGGGGTGTCGCGCACGACCGTCTACATGATTGAGAAGGGGAATCCGCGCATTTCCCTCGGGGCAATCGCCGCCGTCTTGTCTTCCATTGGGGGGATGGACGAAGACCTTTTGGCCATCGGGAGGGATGACATCGCGGGACGGACCTATCAGGACCTCCACCTTAAAATCAAAAAGAAGGGGTCGAGGTGATCGCGATGCCCTCTGTCTACGTCTATTTCTCCCAAGGAACCGCGAACCATCTGATTGGAACTCGCTATGTTGATGTAGTTCGCGGGAAGGAAACCTATTCGTTTGAGTTCGATAAAAGCGCGATAGACAAAGGCTATGACTCGCTTTTGCTAGACGCGGACCTTTTTCCGATGCTGGGCCGTCAATACAAAAGAGATCCTTCCGCCCCATACCATTTCATGGAGGACTCTTCCCCCGATCGTTGGGGCAAAAAACTCCTGCAGAAAGCTTCGCTTGCTAAAACCTGGTTTCCGAGCGATTTCCTTTTGGGCGTTTCCGACAAATCCAGAATGGGGGCTTTGCGATTCTCGACCGAATTGGGCGGCCCTTTCCTCGCCGATTCTAGTGAAATCCCGCCGTATCGATTCATCAGGGAACTGGAGGAAGCCGCGTATAACTTCGAGGAATTCGGCGATGACCCGAGATGGAAGATGCTGCTAGTTCCCGGTTCTTCCTTAGGCGGCGCCCGTCCAAAGGCGACGATATACGGGACCGACGGAGAGCTGTATTTGGCGAAGTTTTCAAACAAAAACGACGATATCAACCTCCCCGCCCTCGAATATTGGACCTATTTGCTTGCTAGGGAAGCCGGGATCAATATGATGCCATCCCAATACATCCGCATTGACGATAGGCGTGGGGTGTTCCTCACCAAACGCTTTGATAGAGAAGGAGGCGAGCGTTTCCATTACGTGTCCTTCATGACTTTGCTCCACGCCAAAGAGGGGGACTCTTCTTCCTACACCTATCTCGACGTCGCAAAAGAGGTTTCCGACAACAGCGTCCGACCCGAGGAGGACCTAAAGGAACTATTTCGGCGCATCGCCTTTTCCCTATTCGTTCATAACTTCGACGACCACCTACGTAACCACGCGATGATCCACGCCGGGAAAGGCTGGCGTTTATCCCCTGCGTTCGACTTGAACATCTCCCTCGATAAAGCCGAGCTGACGATACCGGTTTCAAAAGAAGGGAATGACCTTGGGGCCTTGATTCGCTCCCACGCCTATTTTGGGCTCTCCGTAGAAGAAGCGGAGGGAATCGTCGATCGAATGGAACGTGTTCTGAGGGCTTGCCTTGTTTCTACTGGGAGACAAGCCCAATTGCCTGAATCGCTACTTAAGACCGTAAAGAGCCGATTGGCGTTTTAGCAGTTGGATGAAAGAAAAAGCGTGGGTTTTGCCACGCTTTTCGATTATTTTTCGATCTTTTCGACCGCTTCGCCGATCTTTTCTAGATAGGAGCCTTCATAGTCCTCGATCGCGCCTTGGTCGCATAGCTTGGCGAGCCTAGGATCGATGGGCAGGGCATCGGAGACGGGGATCTCGAATCGCTTCGCCACGTCTTCGGACACGTTGCCGAAGGGGTAGATCTTCTTGCCGCAGTCGGGGCAGGTCATATAGGACATGTTCGTGACGAGGCCGATGACGGGGATGTTCATCATCTTGGCCATCCTTACGGCCTTCTCCACGATGAGGGAGACGAGGTCTTGGGGCGAGGTGACGATGACGATGCCATCCACGGGCAAACTCTGGAAGACGGTGAGGGGCACGTCCCCGGTTCCCGGGGGCATGTCGATGTAGAGCTCGTCGATATCACCATAGGCGACGTCGGTCCAGAATTGCTTGATGAGGCCCGAGATGACCGGCCCCCTCCAAATCACGGGGGCGCTAGGATCGTCGGTGAGGAGGTTAAGGGAGATGGTCTCGATGCCCGTCTTGGTCTTGACGGGGTAGATGGCGCTTTCGTCGCCGGTGGCCGTTTGGGTGAGCCCGAAGATCTTGGGGATCGAGGGTCCGGTCACGTCGGCGTCGATGATCGCGACGGATTTGCCTTTCCTCTTCGCGTTGACCGCGAGAAGGGAAGTGGTGAGGGATTTGCCGACGCCGCCTTTGCCGGAGACGACGGCGATGACCTTTTTGACGTTAGAAAACTCGTGGGCTTTCACTTGAAAGGACTGGGGGTCGGTCCTTTCGGAGCAATTCTCTCCGCAGGCGGAGCAATTACGGTCGCATTCTGGCATGGTTATTCTCCTTGGGACGCAAGGTGGTCGATGATGGCCCTACGGGTCACGATACCCTGCAAAACCCCGGCGGAATCCACGAGGGGGACGAAGTTCTGATTGACCACGAGGTAGATGAGCTCTCTGATCTCGGTCTCCTTGGAGCAGGCCACGATGAGCCTTTCGATGGAGAGGGAGGAAATCGGGTCGGCGAGGACCTTGTTTAGGTCTTTTTCCTTGAGGACTTTCCTGAGGATGTCGCCGGCGCTAACGGAATAGAGGTAACGCCTCGAGTCGCGCTCGATGACGGGGATCATCTGGAATTTCTTCTTCTCGATCACCTTGATGGCTTCGCCGATGGTCATGTCGCTGAAAAGGGTTTCGACACGGTTTCTGGGGGTTGCTAATTCGATTGCTTGCATGCGCATATTATCGCTTAGGTGCGCAAAAATCGCACTCAAAACGATTCGGGAGTATCATTTACCCATGCCAACCTTCAAGAACAAGAAGCGATTCAAGAGGATTCCCCCTAAACCCGGCAGGGTGGGGGAGGATATCGACATGCTAAGGGAATCTAACCGCAAAGGCGGGTCCTCCAAAGCCTCGTCTTCTTCCTACAAGGACCATATCGACGGAGCATGAAGAAAACCAAGCGACGCGGCTTGGTTTTCTTCTCTTTCTTAGCTTTCCCTTAGGTAACGGATGATTTCCAGAACCGTCTCGGAGGATTCCCTGGCGCTCACCTTCCGTTCCTCGGGGAGGTGGAGGAAGAGCGATTTGATGCCGCTAGCGAGGCAAAGGTAGTAGACCTCGTTGAGGACGAAGCGGCCCGGGTCGATGGAGACGGAGGTTTCGTGGCCGAGGGTGGATAGGTATTGCCTGGCCGCGGCGATGTCGAAGCTAGCGATGAGAGAAGCGGTGCCGCCTTCGATGACTTCCTTCTTCTCCATCTTCACCCCGTCTTCGTCGGGCTGAGTGGAGTCCATGACGTTATAGGCGTATTGCTCGAAGGTGGGATCGTCCCTAAACGGGGAGAGGCCTAGACCGAGGATGAAATCCGGTTTCTCCTCCTTGATGGCCTTGAGGATGCCTTCTTTCGCCTTGGCGTAGGAGACATCGAGAACGACCTTCGCCACATCGGGAAGGTCGAGCATTTGCAAAACCGCCTCGGACGGGTTGGTGGAATGGGTGGCGAATGGCTTGAAGCCCACGAGAAGTATCTTCATGGCGAATCTCCTTCTAACTCTCTATTTTAAGCCAAGCGATTGGAAAAGTAGATAGCGACTAAGGAATTTGATAGATCCTCATCGCGTTGCCGAACATGAGGGCCTCGAGGTCTTCCTCGCTTAGTCCATAGGCGTTTTCGTAGTATTCCCGATACATCGGGTTATCGAGGGTATCGAGCCCATCGATCGGATTATCCGTCCCGAACATCAGGTGGTCCACCCCGCATTCTTTCATGCATTTCAAGGCTTTTTCCATCGGGACCCAGGCGGTGTCGCCGTAGATGTTGGGATGCGCCTTCATCACCTCGATCGCGTGTTCGTTGTCCGAGCATAGTTCCAGGTGGGCGGCGATGAAAATGAGGTCGGGGTATTTTTCCGCCATCTCGGCCAGGTCATCGATGCGCGACCATTCGTCCGCGGCGGTGTGGACGAGGAAGGGGAGCCCTAGTTCCAAGGCGAGTTCGTAGTAGGGGAATAGGGCGGGGTCGTTGCTCCTCATCTTCTCGTCGTAAGGATGGAACTTGAACGCGTGGATGTAGCGACGGTTTTCCTTGATGTAATCGATAAGTTCCTGTGGGATTTCCCTTTCATAGAAAGGACGGATCCAGATGGCCGCCCCGACGCGCCCATGGCTCCTTTTGCAGAATTCGACCGTTTCCTTGAGACATTCGAGTTGGTCTTTGACCTTCTCCCTGGCAGTAGGGACCGAAGGGAATTCCGCCGCGTCGGCGTTAGAAACGAGAGTGAAGGAGATTCCATATTTTTCCAAGGACTCCAAAAGGACCTCCTCGCATTTGCCTAGACTAGGCCAGGAGGCGATGTGGGCGTGGGCGTCGATGATTCTCATTGGGACAATTGTAGTTTCCGCTCAATGAAAAAGGCAATCTCCCTGTTCCCCGCTATTGCGCGGGTGTAAAATGCGCCCTATGGGACAGATCGTTATCGATAATCTAAGCAAAATCTACCACGAGGGGATGCCTAATGAAGTCAGGGCCCTTGATGGCGTTTCCTTCTCCTTGGAAGAAGGGGAATTCGTCGTGATCCTCGGGCCTTCGGGCGCCGGCAAGTCCACCCTCCTCAACATCATGGGCGGCATGGACACCCCGACCTCGGGCAAATATGAGGTCTCGGGCCGCGACGTGTCGGGTTTCCGCGAAAAGGAACTCACCCTCTTCCGTAGGACCGATATCGGATTCGTGTTCCAGTTCTATAACCTCATCAACAACCTGACCGCCTTGGAGAACGTCCAACTCGCGGCCTCCGTTTCCAAAGAGCCCTTCGACGCGAAGGAGACCATGGAGAAGGTGGGCCTAGGAAAGAGGCTAGGCAACTATCCCTCCCAGCTTTCCGGCGGCGAGCAGCAAAGGACCGCCATCGCCCGCGCCTTGGTCAAGAACCCAGAATTGCTGCTTTGCGATGAGCCGACGGGCGCCCTCGACTCCAAAACCGGCGCCTCGATCATCGAGCTCCTGTTCGACCTCTGCAAAGACTACAAGAAGACCGTCGTCATGGTCACCCATAACGCCAAAATCGCCAAGGTCGGCACCCGCGTCATCCGCATCGCCGACGGCAAGGTCGTCTCCAACGAGATCAACGAAAACCCGCTTAAACCCTCCGAGGTGGAATGGTGAGAAGGAAAAGACTCACTTCCTTTTTCCTCCGCCTCGCCGGAAGAAGCAACGCCAAGGATTGGGCGGGCGCTTTGGCCGTCGTCGCGATCGGCGGCATCGCCATCACCCTTTTCTGCGGTTTCTTGGCCAATTCGGCCTCCCTTGCCCATAGGGTTGAGGCGCTCGTCGCGCAATCTAACGCTGCCGACGTATACGTCACCACGACTCCCGCGGGTGGCTTCAACCGCAAGGAAGCCGACGAAATCGTAAGCCACGTCGATGGCATCAAAGGCGTCGAAAGCCGCTTCTATACCTATTGCTCCCTCTCATCCCGCAACGCGCTTGCGGTGGTGGAGCCTAACCTCCCCATCTATTCCCATCCCTACGAGTTCGTCAAAACCGACCCCTCCCAGACCGACGACCATTTCTTCATCATCGACCATTCCCTCCTAAGCGAGGACAAAACCGACCCCAATGCCCTCCAAGTCGGGGGCGAGGCCGTCGTTAGCTTCGATTTGTCGGCCTTCTCCCTAGGCTCGGATACCGCCGACAAACTCGACTTCTTCCTAAAGGCAGGTGCCGAAAACCCCTTCAAGAAAGACAACCTTGAGGTCTCCTTCAAGGTCACCGCGGCGATGAAACACATCGAAAACGCCGCAAAAGGCACCTTTAATCCGCAAGCCTTCCTTTGCTCCAACTCCTATTTCAGGGATTCCCTTAGGGACGCCCTTTCCAAATCCTTCACTAACCTTGGAATCGAACTCATCTGGAAGCTCGGGTTCCAAGAGAAAATCGGATGGGGTGATGGCGACCCCTATGGCGCCACGGCCAATTTCCCCGTCGCAAACCAATTCCTTTTGCGTCTTTCTGACCCCACGAAAGCATCCGAGACCAAGACCAAAATCCAGGAATATTACGCTGGCAAAAAGGTCAATAACCTCTACCTTTGCCAGACCATGAACGAGTTGCCCTCCATGGCGGCCCTCATCACGGAGATGACGCAGGCCAAGCAACTCACCTTCGTCTTCCCCGTCGTCTTCTTCGCGGTGGCATTGCTCATCATCGTCATCTCGGTCAGGCAGATGGTCCTTAAGGAAAGAATGGACATCGGCACCTTCAAGGCCCTTGGGGTCAAACCCGGCGAAATCCATCGCCATTACGCCTTGAAAACGGGGCTATTGGTAGGGCTAGGGGTCCTCATCGGCGAAGTGGTGGGCCCGATCCTCGTCCCTTCCATCCTGGGCGCCAAATACTCGATCCTCTATTCGATTCCGCCCCGCGTCTACGTATTCCCCGCGCTCCATTGCCTTCTCGCGGCCGCCGTCTTCATTGGAGTAGCGCTATTAACCACTTTTGTGGTTTCCCGTAAGGAAATCAAAAAGAAACCCGTCGATTCGATGAGGTCGGAACCTCCTTCCACTAAGGCCAAACCTTCCTTGAAGGTCGGTAGGGCCAACCTGATGGGGCTATCCCTTACGATGGCGGGGCGCGACATCAGGGCCGACATCACCAAGACCCTCATGGTCGTCATCGGCGTCATGGGCTGCACGGCGCTTCTTTGCTGCGGCTTTGGCATCGAGGACACGATCACCTATGGCGTGAACACCGACCCCCTCATCGTCTCGGGGGCGGACGTCACCCTCTTCCTTTCCGAGGAAGTGACCAAGGACGCCTTGGCCACTGAGCTCGATTTGAAGGACGAGCAGGGGAAACCCCTCGTGGAAGGCTACCAGCCTTACCTAAGGAAAAACGGCAACGTCGTCTGCGAAAACGAGGACTACTACACGGTCATCCATTTCTATGGCGGCTACGAATCAGCGAGCAAGAACGTCGCGACCCACTTCAAATTCGATTTCCCTAAGGATAAGGTGCTCGTCTCAGAGAAAGTCGCCTCTTATCTAGGCGCGAAAAAAGGCTCCATCATCCAGTTCCCCGTCGCCGACAAAACCGTGAAGGCCGAGGTGGCCGATTTGGTACCGGTCTTCTACGACAACGGGGTCTATGTCCACGCGGACGCCCCCTTCCTAGAAGGGAAGGTAACCCGTTATAACGCCGCCTGGGTCGACGCGGTCAAAGACAATTTCCAGGCGTTGGTAAACAAGGCCAAGGACCTAGATAACGTCGCCGTGTGCGATTCGGAAGCCTCGATGAAGAAGAGGATCCAGGACGTCATGAGCTCCGTTTTGACGATGACGAACGCAATCAAGGTCTTTGCCTTCCTCCTCGCCGGGGTCGTCCTCTATGACCTAGGGCTATTGAACTTCAAGGAAAAGCAGAGGGAAATCGCCACGATGAAGGTCCTCGGCTTCAAGGACATGGAGATCATGGCCTCGTTGCTAATCCAGGTCCTTACCTTGTGCCTTGTGGGCATCGGCTTAGGGCTTGCCCTAGGCTTCCCCTTCACCAAACTCGTCCTCTACATCAACCAAGTGGAGCTCGTGGACTTCCTCTACACGGTCTTCCCGGCCTCCTATGGCATCGCGTTTGGCTTCACCTTCATCCTAAGCGTCGCGATCAATATGCTGCTTACGTTAAGAATCCGCAAAATCAAGGCGGTGGAATCCCTCAAATCCGTGGAATAAAGGAGAATTGCCATGAAAATCAAACCGTTTCTCATCCTTCCTCTATTGACCCTCGGGGCGTGTTCGGCCCCGACCTACATCGAGGTGTCCGCGGTGGAGATAAGCCGCAACGCCGTCACCTTGGAAGTGGGGCAGAACATCCAGCTCACCGCCTCCGTCGTTGGGGTTCCCGCCGGGGCCAAAGCCCCCGCGATCGCTTTCTGGTCCTCGGATTCTAGCATCGCCACGGTCGAGGCTAACGGCCTAGTCAGCGCCGTGTCTTCTGGCGAAGCATCCATCCTGGCCATCTCGGGCTCTAAGTCCGCGGTTTGCCGCGTCTCCGTGCCTATGCAAGAAGAACCCGTCGTCACCTATGAGAGGACGGGCACCCTCAAGTCCGTCTTCGCCTCGCCTTATTTCGAGCTCAACAAGACCTTCGAATCCCCGGTTTCGCTCCACCATAAGACCACCGATTCCGGGCAGATCTTCGATTTGCTGGTCCCCTTTGGGGATGCGGGGGATAAGTCCGTCGATAACTTCACGGTCGTCGCGGCTTTGGCCAAGAAGCAACTGGCCTCGACCGAACCTGTCTTAGCCACCTATAAGCAGATGGGCGATGAAATCGCGGCCCATCCTGAGCAAGGCAAGGACATCGTCAAAGGGGAGAGATTCCATGTCTCTGCGCTCTCCAAAGACCTCTTCTACGCGCTTACCAGCAAGAAGGCGACGGAGGCCGAGACCTGCCGTTATAAGCACGTCTTCGGTTCCTCGGGGGTCCTAGGCGTCTTGCGTTCCATGGGTTTCTTCGACGATCCCGCGAAAGCGATCTCTGAAACCGACTGGAGGAATTTGCTTAACCTCCTGCTTGCCTTTGGTAACTTTCCTTCGGGATCCACCAAGGCGGACATGATTAAGGATGGAGCTTTCTGGAGTGATCTTATCGAAGCCCTCGCCGGCACCTTCACTCTCGCCAAGAAAGGGGATAATGGGTATCGTCTCTTCTTCGATTCCGAGGGCCTATCCAAACTTAACAAGTTTGTCGCCGCCCATTATGAGGAACTGAAGCTCAGCGAGGCCATCTCCCTCACCAAATTCGAATTCGTGTTTACTTTCGATGCCTCTACGGTGGTGGGCCTAGATTCCTCGGTGGCCTTCACCTCCACCGGAGGGGCCAACGCGATCGACTCCACCTTGACCATCGGCGAAGAAAAAGAAGCCGCTTCGCAGACCTACCTCGACGATTATGCCAAGGCGGTCGAGTCGTGGTAAAAAAAGACTTGTTTCTTCCTTTCTACAAATGTAGAGTAATGGGGCGCCTTGGGGTGTAGCCAAGCGGTAAGGCACGGGTCTCTGAAACCCGCACGCGCTGGTCCGATCCCAGCCACCCCAGCCAAGTCGTAACAAAAAGGGTCCTCGAATGTGGGCCCTTTCCTTTTATTCCGAGAGGATGGCGATGACGAGGTCGATCATCTGATGGAACTCGTTGACGTCGAGATATTCGAACCTGCCATGGTGGTTATAGCTTCCCGTGCCTAGGTTAGGGCAGGGGCAGCCCATGAAGGAGAATCCCGCTCCGTCGGTACCGCCGCGGATCGGGTCGATTTTGGGTTCGATGCCGACTCTCTTATAACCCTTGAAGGCCGCTTCGAGGACCTCGGGGTGCTGGTCGATGACTTCCCTCATGTTGCGGTAGTCGTTTTCGATCTTGAGTTCGACTTTGCAACCGGGGAACGCCTTTTCGACGGCGGCTTTTGCCTTTTCAAAGTCCTTCTTTTGGCTTTCGAGTAGGTTTTTGTCGTGGTTGCGGATGATGTAATGCATCTTGGCCTCGTCCACTGAGCCCACGATTCCAACGAGATGGTTGAAACCTTCCCTCCCGCAGGTGAATTCGGGACGTTGCTTTTCCGGGAGAGCCCTATCGAAGGCGAAAGCGACGGTGGAGGCGTTGACTAGCTTCCCCTTGGCATCGCCAGGATGGATCGAAACGCCTTTGATGATGACATCGGCGTGGGCGGCGTTGAAGGTCTCATAGGAGAATTCCTCGGGGCTACTGCCGTCGACGGTGAAGGCGAACTTCGCGCCGAACTTCTTGATGTCGACGTGGTCGGGTCCGCGCCCGATTTCCTCATCGGGGGTGAAGCAGACGCGAATCGGATGGTGGGGGATCTCGGGATGGGAGACGAAATGGTCGAGGACCGCCATGATGATCGCTAGGCCCGCCTTGTCGTCCGCGCCAAGAAGGGTGTCACCTGAGGTGACGACGAGGTCATGGCCGATGTGTTTGTTTAGATTGGAAAAGTCCTTAGGCGACATCGAATAGCCATTGCCTAATTCGATAGTCCCGCCATCGTAGTTTTCTATGATTTGGGGTTTGACGTCCTTGCCCGAGCATTCAAGCGCGGTGTCCATATGGGAATTGAGGCCGATTGGGTCTAGTCCTTCTTTGCCGGGCAAAGAGGCGTAAACGATGCCAAACTGGTCGATTTCCGCCGCAATTCCAAGGTTTTTTAGGTCTTCCGCGAGCCTTTTGGCGAGGTTTAGTTGCTTGGCCGTGGAAGGGATGGATTCGGATTGGTCGTCTGATTGGGTGTCGATTCTTACGCAATCGAGGAAGCGTTGAAGAGTTTTGTCCATAAGGTATTCCTCCGGGGCTATTATAGGGCCAAAAGGTTTTGGGGCGTAATGTTTGCTAACATTAACTTGCAGGAATAGAATAACCCCAGCACGCAAGGAGAAACCCATGGCAAAAGTAATGGAAGGGTCGATCGAACAGGTTTGGGTCGACAAATTGATGGCCGAGTATCAGGCCAATGACAAAAACGGGGTGGTGCGCCGCTCCCTTTCTAGAAGCGGCCTCGCCGATTCGGCTTATGAGCCGACCGCTTTGGCCCGCACGAACCTCGTCTTCTCCGACGAGATCAAGACGATGGCCGTCACCAATCAGAAGAACAGTGGCCGCTGCTGGATCTTCGCTGGTCTTAACCTCTTACGCGAAATCGTCGCCAAGAAATGCCTTATCCAAGGCAAGTTCGAATTAAGCCAAAACTACATCTCCCTCTACGACAAGATCGAGAAGGCGAACTTCGCGATGGAGTCGATCGTCTCCTTGGCTCAGTATTCCCCCAATGAAAGGGTCTTCCAGTTCATCTTGGATAACCCCATCTCCGACGGGGGTCAGTGGGACATGTTCGTCAATCTCGTGAGCAAATACGGCATCATGCCTAAGTCCTGCTTCCCCGAGACCTACAATAGCAATGCGACCCGCGAGACCAACTTCCTGGTGAACGCTGCCATCCGCAAATTCGCCCATGACGCCCACCAACTCGCGGTCAAGGGCAAACCCTCGCAGATCCGCTCCCTTAAGGAAGAGGTCCTAAAGAAGATTTATACCCTCTATCTCAACGCCCTTGGCGTTCCTCCCAAGGAATTCGAGTTCGAATGGGTCGAGGTCAAAAACGGGAAGGAGACCTTCAAGAAGAAGACCTTTACCCCGAAATCCTTCTTCGATACCTACATTGGCAAGGAAATCAACGAATACCAGTCCCTCATCAACTCCCCGACGGAGGACAAGCCCTTTGGCAAGAACTACACGATCGATTACCTAGGCAACGTCGTGGAAGGCAAGCCCATCAACCACGTCAACGTCACGATGGACGAGATGAAGGAAGCGATCATCAAGCAGCTCAAGGCCGGCGAACCGGTTTGGTTTGGTAGCGACGTAAGCTTCTACCGCGACCGCGAAACCTACGCCTGGGATTCGGGCGCCTTCGATTTCGAGGGTTCCTATGGCATCCCCCTGGATTTCGAAAAGGGCGACATGCTCGACTATAGGCATAGCGCGATGAACCACGCGATGGTCATCGTCGGCGTCGATCTCGCTAGTGGGGTCGCCAAGAAATGGAAGATTGAGAACTCCTGGGGCGACAATAACGGCTCCGCGGGTTATTACGTCATGTCCGGCGAATGGTTCGACCGCTTCGTCTACCAGGCCGTCGTCAAGACGAAATACCTCAAGAAAGAGACCGCCGCGGCCGCGAAGAAGAGCCCGATCCACCTCAACCCCTGGGACCCCATGGGAACTTTAGCGGATTGAGTCTACCCCAAGCCATCCGTTATAGTTAATTGGATAGGAGGTCATTGCCATGCCGGAAAAGGTTCAGAAATACCGTTGCCTGCTTTGCGGCGAGATCGTCATCCCCAACGAAGACGGTTCCTGCCCGATCTGCGGCGCCGACGCCGACCAGCTTGTGCCCGTTGACGAAGACGGGAACGACATCGCCTAATCGATAGGAAAGGAAAAACTCACGGTGAGTGATTCGCCGTGAGTTTTCATTTTTCTTTGGGTTTTGCGGGCTTATTTGTTGCCTACTGCGAAATCGAGGAAGGCCGAGGCAAGGGGGTTTTCGTATTGTTTGAGGGTCTCTTTCCTGGCCGTGGCTTTCTGAAGAGGGGTCATCGAGGCATAGCCTTCGATTTGCAACGCCATGCCTTCTAGGACCTTGGTCTGCACCTTGGAAGTGTATTCGAGGAAATGGACGTCGGAAGAAGTGGAGGCTTCGTATCTAGCGGAGGTGAAGTAGGAATCGGTGACCTTCATGGATTCGTCGAGGCCTTCGTTAAAGAAGACCGCGGCGAGTTCGATGACGTCGCCCGTCTTGGTACCCGTTCCGTCTGGATGGACGTAGTAGAGGGTGGGGAAAGCGCCGGCGCCGTATCCCGCTTCGTTATCTTCCGAATAGGCGAGGCCGAACTCGGCTTTCTTGGCCGCGTAGGCGTCTTTGTCTAGACCATCGCGCCAAGCATCGCAGTCGATGTAATAGAAGTTCTGGCTGAGGTTATCGTTTTCCTTTAGATAGGGGATCAGGGTATTCGAGTCGAAGAAGGCGCAGTCGCCGCACTTATCGCGGCCAAAGTAGACCGTGAAGGCCTGATTGCCCTCATAGAGCTTGGATAGCCCCGCCTCCTCGATGCGGAAGATCTTGGGCTTTTTGACCCTCGTGTCCATCCAATTGGTGAAGAAGGCGGCCGAATTGACCCAGTCCGATTTCAAATCGTGGGTGTCGTTTTGGAATTTGAGGGCCCCTTCCTGGAAGATGCCCATGGTCGCGGAGCCGCTATAGAGCTTGAGGCCGATCTTGTCGCTATTTTCGACCGCCTTGAAGTCGGCGAGGGAGGTCAAATAGACGAGTAGCTTATTCCTTTTTATATAAGGGGCGAGGATCTCATCGTGCCAACTGGACCAGCAAACGCAGCCGTCGGAGGTGTCCTTGACGATGAGGATGAAGGATTTCTTGGCGTCGATGAGGGAATTGATCTTGGCGGTGTCGGCCTCGGTCAGATGGGAGACGCCTTCGATGGGGGCGTCCATACCGATCACGGTGCCAAAGCAAAGCTCCACGGGCTTGTTGTCGCCCTCGTTTCCCCCGCAGGAAAAGCAAAGCGGGAGCAGTAGGGGGAGAGATAGGGGGAGCAGCGCTTTTCTCATGTCAGTTGAAATTGTAAGAAAAAGCGTTACGAAAGCAAAGCGGAAAAGGAAAAATTTTTCGCGCTTGGAAAATGACGCGAAAAGCCCGATAAGGCCGAATAAAAGCCAACTTTTTGCCCCTACGAAAAAGTCGGGGGGACCCCCGGGGGCAAACCGAAGAAAAAAAGTTGTTGATTTTATGGGGTCTTGCCCCCATTATTTCGGCGTTGAATTTGGACTCCTCAGCAGCCAATTCATCATCTGTAACATTGTCTTTCTTAGTTGGGAGGTAACGTCTATGGAAGATAAAGCAACCATCATCTCGTTGCGCAACGTCTGCAAGTCGTTTGAGGACGGGGTCACCGTCGTCGATGACTTCAACCTCGATGTGAAGGAAGGGGAGTTCATCACGATCCTTGGCCCGTCGGGTTGCGGCAAAACGACCACTTTGCGCATGATCGCGGGCTTCGAACTGCCCACGAGCGGCAGCATCATGCTGAATGGGGAGGACATCTCTTTGCTCCCGCCTTACAAAAGGCCGGTCAACACCGTTTTCCAGCATTACGCCCTTTTCCCGCACCTCGACGTCTACGATAACGTCGCCTTCGGCCTCAAGCTGAAGAAGGTGCCCGTCGAAGTCACCGACCGCAAGGGCAACAAGAAAATCAAAATGAAACACCTGGACGCCCACACGATCGACGAGCGCGTTTCCCACGCCCTTCAAATCGTCGACTTGGACGAGATGGAAGACCGCGACGTCTCCACCCTCTCCGGCGGCCAGCAGCAGCGCGTCGCGATCGCCCGCGCCATCGTCAACCAGCCGAAGGTCCTTCTCCTCGACGAACCCCTCTCCGCCCTCGACCACAAGATGAGGAAGGACATGCAGGTCGAACTCAAGGAAATGCACAAGAAACTCGGCATCACCTTCTTCTACGTCACCCACGACCAGGAAGAGGCCCTCACGATGTCCGACCGCATCATCGTCATGAAAAACGGCGTCATCCAGCAAATCGGCACGCCGGAAGACATCTATAACGAACCCGTCAACGCTTTCGTCGCGGACTTCATCGGCGAATCCAACATCTATAACGGCACGATGGTCGGCAAACTCCAGGTCCGCTTCATCGGCGCCAAGTGGGATTGCATCGACGATTTCCCCCTCAATGAGAAGGTCGACATCGTCGTCCGTCCCGAGGACGTCATCATCGGCCCGGCCGGCAAGGGCATGGTCGACGGCGAGATCGTCTCCAAGATCTTCAAAGGCGTCCATTACGAATACATCGTCATCGTTGGAAAGAACGAAGTTCTTTGCCGCGACACCAAGGATCACCCCGTCGGCGCGACCGTCTCCATCTCCGTCGAGAAGGAGAACATCCAGATCATGCACAAGGAGCTCTCCGAGAACCAATACACCGACGCGTGGATCAACTCCTCCAACCAAGTCGTCATCGGCGAGGATCCCTTCGAATGCGACGTCGCCCAGCTCGTCCCGGGCGGCAAACTCCAGGAAGACGGCTCGGTCCTTGACCCCGTCTCCAAGAGGACCTATCGCTTCAAAGACGCCGACGTGGTCGCCACGATCGACCTCGACAAAGTCACCCTCTCCGACGATTTGGAATCCGGCGCCACGCAGGGCACCATCATCAACCTCGTCTGGATCGGCGACCATTACCAATACATCGTCCGCACCGACGATGATGAGGACTTCGTCGTGAATTCGCCTTATTCTTGGAACGAGAACGACCTCGTTTCCATTTCGGTCGACAAGGCCGCCATCAAGCTGCGCTTGAAGAAGGATTTGGAAGAATATGCCGAAGACTGAGACCGCGCCGCGCCATAAGGACAAGGGCAGGGTCAAGAGGTTCTTCGCCTTCAAGAGGAAGTACCTCGCGATTCCCTATTTCGCCTTCCTGATCCTTTTCGTCATCATCCCGATCCTGATCATCCTCGTCTATGCCTTCACCATCACCGACGAGTCCGGCGCCCTCCATCTCTCGGGTCAGGGTTTCGTGGATTTCTTCACCTCGCCGACCAAGATCAACGTCTTGGTGGTATCCCTATTCCTAGGCGTCGTGAACACCCTCTTATGCCTATTGATTGGCTATCCCATCGCGTATTTGCTCGCGAATAAGAAGGTCAATCAGAACTACGTCCTCGTCATGCTCTTCGTCATGCCGATGTGGATCAACTTCGTCCTTAGGACGGGCGCGACCCGCGACGTGCTTGCCTGGATGGGCATCTACGGCGGCCAGCATCCTTACTTGGCCACCCTCATCGGCTTGGTCTACAACTATCTGCCGTTTACCATCCTTCCGCTTTATACGACCATGATCAAACTCGACCGCGCCCAGATCGAGGCGGCCCGCGACCTAGGTTGCAACCCCGTCCAGACCTTCACCCGCTCGATTTTGCCCCAGTCGGTCCCGGGCATCGTCTCGGCTTCGGAAATGGTCTTCATGCCGACCCTCTCGAGCTACGTCATCTCCGACACCCTCTCCGAGGGCAAGCTGACCCTCTTCGGCAACTCCATCTACCAAAGCTTCTCCCAGTCGCTTTGGAACCAAGGTTCCTTCATGGCCTTCATCATGCTCGTCCTCATCGTCATCACGATGTTCGCGACCAAGAAGTTCCGTAAGGACGAATCGCCCAAGAAAGGAGCCGGACTATGGTAAACGCATCCTCCAAAGCCGCCCTTTCCCCTAACGCCAGGAAGGAGAGGAGGCACAACATCCTCACCAAGACCTTTGGCCTATCCGCGATTTGGCTCGTCCTGATCGTGATGTACATTCCGATCCTCGTCCTCATCGCCTTCTCCTTCACGACCGCGACCAACATCGGCACCTGGGAGGAGGGCTTCAGCTTCGAGCTCTACAGCAGGCTCTTCGAATCCGCCGAGATCATGACCGCCTTGGGCAACACCCTCATCATCGCGGCCGTCTCTAGCGCCCTCTCCACCCTCCTTGGTACCTGCGGTGCCATCGGCGCCTATTACTCCAAGCGCAGGGCGCGCTCGGTCATTGAGAACGTTACCCAGATCCCGGTCGTCAACGCTGAGATCGTCATCGCCTTGTCTTTGACCGTCATGTTCGTCTTCATCGGCGACTACATCTTCCGCGGCAATTCCATCTTCTCCTTCTGGACGTTGCTATTTGGCCATATCGTCCTGCAGGTCCCCTTCGTCTACCTCTCGGTCAAACCGAAGCTCCAGCAGATGGACCCCGCCCTCTATGAGGCCGCCCTCGACCTAGGCTGCAATCAGCGGCAGGCCCTTTGGAAGGCCACGATCCCCGAAATCGTCCCGGGCATCGCTTCGGGCCTTCTCCTATCCTTCACCCTCTCCCTCGACGACTTCATCGTCTCCGCCTTCACTAGGGGCGCTGGCCTTCTTTCGGGGGACAACGAGATCCAGACTTTGTCCACGCTCGTCCAATCCAAGATCAAAAAAGGCCCGATCCCGCCTGAGATGAGGCCTCTTACCACCATCATCTTCCTCGTGGTCCTACTGATCGTCATCCTCGTGACGGTCCGCCGCAACATGACCGCGAAAACCGCCAAGAGAAGGAGGGGACGTCAATGAAGAAACTCAAACCGTTGCTCGGCCTTTCCATGGGCCTGATGTGCGCTTCCGCTCTTTCTGGTTGCTCCTCTGAGCCGGTGGTCACCCTCCACGTCCTTAACGCGGAGGACTACATCTGCGAAGGCAAGGACGCCGAGATCTACTATGACCTCGATGGCGATGGCGAGGACGAGGTCTATAACTCCGTTCTTACCCTCTTCGAACTCGTCGAGGGGAAGAAACTAGGCAAGAAGGTCAAGGTCATCTACGACTGCTACGACACGAACGAGACCATGCTCTCCTCCTTAAAGACCGGCAAATCGCATTACGATCTCGTCTGCTGCTCCGACTACACAGTGCAGAAGATGGCCAGTAGCGGCCTTCTCCAGCCGATTCCCAAGGAAAGCGTCGCCAACTACTATGGCGACGAAGAGACCGCGGGCTATGCCCCGAGCTTCCTCCGCGAGAAGATGCAGGGCATCGAGGCCCCGCTTCCTGACGGCACCAAGGCCATCCTCGACGACTACACGGTCGGCTATATGTGGGGCACCCTCGGCATCGTCTATAACTCCGCCAAAATCGCCAAGGACAAAGGCCTCGACGAGGCCAGGGTCCATAGCGACATGCGCGAATGGGCCAATTGCTGGGATCCCGTCTACTATGGCGAGATGTCCGTCAAGGACTCCATGCGCGACACCTATTCGATGGGCATCATGAAGCTCTTCGACCAGGAGATCCGCGACAAGCTGAAGGCGAGCGGCTTCTTCGATGAGGACCTCTTCCTGAAGCAGGAGGGGACCCTCGAGGAGAATTACGATGCCTACCTAAAAGCGGTCGAAGGCTACGGCCCGACCATCACCGAGATCTTCAACCGTTGCGACAAGGAAACGGTCAAGGAGGTCGAGAAGGTCCTTCTCTCCCTAAAGGAGAACGTCTTCGGCTTCGAGGTCGACTCCGGCAAGGAGGACATCCAAAAGGGCCTCGTCGGCATGAACCTCGCTTGGAGTGGCGACGCGACCTACGCGATCACCCACGCCCGCAACCAGTGGAACACCACCCTCAATTACTCGATCCCCAAGACCGGAGGCAACATCTGGTTCGACTCCTGGACCCTCACTAGGGAAGCCAAGCAGCCCGAGATGGCCCTCGACTTCCTCAACTTCTTCTGCGACCCGGTCATCGCCGCGGCCAACCAGGACTACGTCGGCTACACCTCCTTCATCGCGGGGGAGAATTGCCGCGACGTCCTCATCGAGACCCATGACGCTCGCATGCATGCGATGTTCGAATGGGACAAGAAGGAGGAGTGGTACCGCTACCCCGAGACCTACATCGACCCCGAGACGGGCGAGGAAGCCACCAAGGAAGAACCCGCCTATAGCGAGGACTACGGTTACGTCTACGACCCCCATTTCGTCGGCTCCGACCTCGACGTTTGCGTCTATGACGGCGTCGAATACGAGGGTGGCTGGGACCAATACGCCGAAGACCACGGCTGGAACGTCGTCAACCTCGAATACTTCTTCAAGATGGACGACGTCTACGAAGGCTTCGGGATCAACCCTGACGACGAAGAGGCCGAGCCTTCCGTCGACTTCTATGGCGAATCCCCGCTAGACAACCCTTATCTCGTCTTCTCCGATGAGAAAGTGGTGGAATACCAAGGCGAATCCTTCGTCGCGGGAGGGGCCCTCTACGCCCAATACCCGCCTCAGACGATCGTCCCTAAGCTCGCCATCATGCGCGACTACGGACCCGACAACTCCAACGTCCTCACGATGTGGGAGAACGTCAAGTCGAACAACCTGCCGATCGCCGGCGTGGTCGTGTTCGGCATCATCTTGGTGGCCGCGGCGGGACTCGTCGTCGCCGGACTCATCACCAAGAGGAGATACCACGTCATCAAAGTCGCCAGGCGCAAGGAAACCGCCCGCAAATAAAGCGATCACGGCCCGGATATCCAAAGGATAGCCGGGTCTTTTCTTTTTGCTTCTCTATGGTGGGGGGAGGTGCTATAATCTCGTCGCTGCATCCGTAGCCAAGTGGTAAGGTCAGTGACTGCAACTCACTTATTCGTCGGTTCGAATCCGGCCGGATGCTCCATAAAAAGAATTGCCCTCGGTCCAGCGATCGGGGGTTTTCTTCTTCCTTGAGGAAAAAAGAGGGGTTTTGCGGGGCTTTTCCTAACGGGAAAGGATTGTTGAAAAAAGCGTGGAATCGTTTATCCTATTGGAAGATTCCGTTCCGGGGGAAATCGTATGGATCGTTATATCTGCTCAAATTGTGGCTCGAACCTCGAGAAGAGGGGCGACCATTACCACTGCAAGTTTTGTGATGCCGTCTACCCTGATGATGATCAGGAGAAGGCTTCCGCCACCCTAAAAAGCGTCCTAGGCGAGGCCAAGATCGAAATGCTCGCCAACGCCAGGCGCATGCTTTACGACGCGACCCACGTCCCCAACCCTAGCACCAAGAAGGTCCATGACGCGGCGGTCAGGGTCCTCGCGATCCATCCCGAAGACCCGCTGGCCCAATTCTACGAGGCCTTCGCCGATTCCGACCCCTCGGTCGTGATCGCCTACCTTTCCCATCTAGAAAGCGATGAGGTCGTCGCCGGGGAAATCGTCCGCTGGAGCCTCGCCGGTCTGGAAAGCCGCGAAGTAGGGGCCCTAAAGGACTACGTCGAACGCAACGTCTCCGAACCCGCCAAGACGAAATACCTCTCGCAAATCGAAAAGGAAGCCGAGAGGCTCGAGACCGGTTTGTATAACCCGTCTTTGCCCCGCGACGTCTTCCTTTGCTATAGCTCGGCCGACATGCCGCGTGTCATCGAGGTCCTCGATTTGCTTGAGCAAAACGACTTCACGGTCTTCGCCGCGTTTAGGAATCTCCGCCATGGCAAAGGCGCCGAGGAGAACTACCTCCAATCCCTCAAAGAGGCCATGGCGAGCTGCTCCGTCGTCGTCTACCTTTCCTCCAAGGCATCGCGCTCCCCGAGCTGCGACGCCATCAAGGTCGAAATCCCCTATATCACCAAGACCCTTCCCGACATGGGCAGGATCGAATATATCCTCGATGACCCCGTCCGTTACCCTCCCTTGCCTTTGCCTAAGGCCTTGCTGAAGAGGTGCTTCGAAGGACTCGAGTGGTGCAAGGACCCCGAGGACCTCGTCACCCGTGTCTTCGACCTCACTAACGGCACCAAGAAAACGGTCCATTGCCCGGTCTGCAAAGCCGAAAACCCCGCCGAAGCCGCCTTCTGCGGCCGCTGCGGCCATCCTCTTAAGGCCCCGGCACCCCAGCCTAAGCCCGCCCCGGCCCCAAAGCCAGAGCCTAAGCCCAAGGAAGTGGTGAAGGAGAAGATCGTCTACGTCGAGAAACCCGCTCCCGCTCCCGCGCCTAAGCCGGCCCCGGCTCCGACCTATAAGGCACCTAGGGTGAGGCGCCCCTTCAAGTGGTGGATCCTGATCATATGCCTCGTCGTTCCGATGCTTTGGCCGATCGCCCTCATCTACATCATCTGGTACCTCATCAAAGGCTAAAGACCAAGCACCCCATTCAAAGGGTGCTTTTCCTTTCTAGGCCCGCGCCTAAGGAAGGGGTAGAATGGTAATAATTACTAGGAACCACATATGGCCAAATTGCTTTATCAAGTGGATGACAAACCCAAATTCGGGCAGCTCATCGTTTTCGCGTTGCAGCAGTTGCTCGCGATCATCGCCGGCACGATCACCGTGCCCCTCGTCGCCTTTGGGAAGGTGGACGGTCCCGTCTTCATCTCCGCGGCGATCCTAGGCTGCGGCATAGGAACCCTTACCTACATCTTCATCACCAAAAGGCGGAGCCCGGTCATCCTTTCCTCTAACTTCGCCTTCATCGGCGCCCTTTCGATCGCCTATGCCTCCTATGGGGCGATGGGCGTGGTCCTAGGAGGCCTATTCACGGGCACGGTTTATATCGTCCTCTCCCTTGTGGTTCGCCGCGTCGGCACCGCCTGGATCGACAAATTGCTTCCTCCGATCGTCATCGGGCCGGTCGTCGCTTTGATTGGCTTGACCCTCGCCCCTAACGCGATGGCGGACCTCGTGACCGCGAACGGCTATTCGATCGCCGAGGCGGGCGCCGCCATCTATCCCTATAACCTCGTGGCCTTGCTTTGCGGCCTGATCACCTTCTTCGTCTCGATCATCTGTTCCATGCAAACGAGGTTCAAAGGCCTTTATATGGCCCCCTTCCTCGTCGGCATCGTCGCGGGTTATGCCTTGGCCGCCATCTTCACCGGCATCGGCTATGGTGCAAACGTCGAATACCTCAAGATCATCAACTTCGACCCGATCGTGGCCAATTTCCAAAACATCTCCGTCACGAGCTTCCTCGACTATCCGCGTTTCTCGACCCTCATGGCGGGGAAGGAAATCGCCGAAGGCGCGGTGAAACTGACCTGGGTAGGGGTGGCCGAAATCGCCCTCGCCTTCATTCCGGTCTCCTTGGTGAGCTTCTCCGAGCATATCGCCGACCACAAGAACCTAAGTTCCGTCATCGGGCACGATTTGCTTAACGATGAACCCGGCTTGCATAGGACCCTGCTTGGCGATGGCGTTGGGCAAATCGTTGGCAGCGCCTTCGGTATCTGCCCCAATACCACCTATAGCCAATCCATCGGTTGCGTCGCCATCACCAAAAACGCCTCGGTGTGGACCATGATCGTCACCTCGATTATGTGCATCGTCTTGGCTTTCTTCACCCCGCTTATCGTCATATTGCAGACGATTCCCTCCTGCGTCATGGGTGGCATTTGCCTTGCTCTCTATGGCTTCATCGCCTCCTCGGGCCTAAGGATGATCAAAGGAGTGGAATTCGGCGAGGGAAAGAACCTCTATACCCTTTCCGCAATCCTCGTCGCTGGCGTCGGCGGGCTCGTGCTTAGCATCCCCTATGAATTCAATTTGGCGGGAGGGAACGTCTACGTTGCTAGCCGCGCGGTCACCATCTCCTCCATCGCCTTCGCGCTTATCATCGGCGTCGCCACCTACGCGATTTGCAGCGCCATCGAAAAGAGGAATCCGCCAGAGGAAAAGGAGGGCGAATGATGAAAAATAAACCGATTTTAGGAACGCTTTTGCTTTTGTCTTTCCTCGCTTCCTGCGGGGGAGCGCCCCAAAGCGGCTCCTCCAGTTTTGCCCCCGTTCCCGGGATTTCCACTAGCGGGGAACCTGCCGCTTCTTCTTCTAGCAGCGTTGCTCCCTCTTCCTCCTCGTCGACGGATAGTTCGGCGGCGTCTTCCTCTGTAACCCCCGGACCTTCGGCCGTGAGTTTCGTGCCCGATGCCACCCCGATTCCCGAGACCGAGCAGAAGGCGCCCGTGAAGACCATGCAGGATTCGGCGATCCTCCACGCCTGGAACTGGACCTGCGAGAACGTGGAAAGCAGGCTCGACGCGATCAAGGACGCCGGTTTTTCGGCCATCCAACTTTCGCCGATGCAGCCGCAGAAAGACTACGGAAGCGGCAGAATCAAGGACCAGTGGTGGAAGCTTTATCAGCCCCTCGGCTTCAAAGTCGCCGACGACACCCATAAATCGGTGATCGGAACCAAAAACCAATTGATCTCACTCGCCAGCAAAGCAAAGGCCAAAGGCCTTAAGATCGTCATGGACATCGTCGCCAACCACCTCGCCAATAACGGGGGCGACGACCAAAAGTGGGTCCTCCAAGGTGCGGTCCAAAACGTCGAACCCCAGATTTATAACAACACCAGCGAATACCTCCATCCCAATTGCGGGACGACCGACGACGGCAGCGTGGAACGCACCGTTTGGGGCAATATGGGCATGCCGGACCTAAACACCGGCAACTCCTACGTCCAAAGCAGAATCTATGGCCTGCTCAAGGAATACATCGACTGCGGCGTTTCCGGCTTCCGCTTCGACGCGGCCAAGCACATCGAGACCGAGGAAGATGGCGCTTACGCCTCTGATTTCTGGCCTAACCTCGTGAGCGAAATCGAACCCTATTCCCAGCAAAAACTAGGCGAAAAAGCCTACATTTACGGGGAAATCCTCTTCACCCCGGGTTCCGGCAGGAGCTGGGGCGCCTACACCAAGAGGATGTCCCTCGTCGACAATAGGCAGGGCGAGCAAGTGCTCACGGGTGTTGCCAACGGCAACCCCGACGGCTGCCGTTCCGGCTATAACATCGGCAACGCCGACAAGGCGGTTTTGTGGGCCGAATCCCACGACACCTTCGCCGGGGACTACGGTTTCCATAGCAACACCTTCTCCAACGAGAACTGCAACAAGGCCTACGCCGTCCAGGCATCCAGGAAAGGCGCGGCGACCCTATATTTCTCCCGTCCGACCAGCATGGATAACCAAATCGGCTCGGCGGGCAACGACGACTACAAGTCCGCGGTCGTCGCCGGCGCCAACAAGTTCCATAACGAGTTCATCGGCGCGAGCGAGAACACGGGCGCCAATAGCGGCGTCTTCGTCAACGTCCGCAAAGACGGCGACAAGGCCGGGGCGATGCTCGTGGCCACCGGCAATAGCGCGCCTTCCCTCATGACCCTCGATTTGCCTGATGGCGCCTATACCGACCTTTGCACCAACAAAAAGTACACGGTCCATAACGGCTCCGTCTCCAAACTCCAGTTCACGAGTGGGGTGATCGCCCTAAGCAACGGCTTGTCCGGCGGCGGATCCACGGAAAACCAAAAGATCTCCACGGTCAACGTCTCGGCCTCGGATTCGATCTTCAAGAACAAGACGAAGATCTCCATCCAAGTCGGCGCGGCCGCCTCGGCCACTTACGAAGTAAACGGCCAAAACCTCGGCGCGCTGCAAGTGGGTGGGACCTCCTCCTTCTTCGTGGGCGAGGGCATGAGCGATGGCGAAATCATCATCAAGGTCAAAGCCATCTCCTCGACCGGCCACGAAACGGTCAAGACCATCACGGTGACGAAGTCGAACATCGACACCAATCTGCGCCTCGTCGTCACGAACATCCCGGCCGATTTCAACGACCATCTCTACGTCTGGTGCTGGCCTAGCGGGCAAAATGGCCGCTGGATCAAGATGGACGTGCAGGGCAATATCCGTTCCATGGCCTCCCTTCCTAACGACAACTACCTGATCGCGAGGTTCGAATCGGGCAACGAACCAAGTAACCTCAACGAGTGGAAGACGCCCAAATCCAAGACCGGGGACAAGGTGCTCTCCGAAGGGCAGAACATCTTCACCTTCACCGAACTCGGAATCTAAGCGACGAAAGGGCAGACGCATATCAGGCGCTGCCCTTTTCCTGCGGGCGTATAATGGAAACTAGAGGTAAACCCATGGCATATACCAAAGAAGAGATCCACGCCTTAGTGGAAAATCAACGCGAGTTTTTCCTTTCGGGAAAGACGTTGGACGTCAAATGGAGGAAGGCCGAGCTGAGGAAACTTAAGGAAGCGATCCTCACCAACAAAGCAAAAATCATCGACGCCCTCGCGGTGGATTTGGGCCGTCATCCAAGCGAAGCCTACCTTTGCGACATCGGCCCCGTCTTAATGGAAATCGACGAATACGTCAAAGGGCTCTCCAAATGGGCCAAGCCAGAGACCCATTTCTCGGGGCTAGCTTGCTTCCCCAGCGTTTTCACCAAGGTCTATAAGCTTCCTTATGGGGTGTCGCTTATCATCTCGCCCTTTAACTTCCCGATCATGCTCTCTCTAGGCGTATTGGCCGCCTCGATCGCCGGTGGCAATACCGCCCTCATCAAAGCAAGCAGCAAATCCGCCGCGTCCACGTCTGCCATCAAGGAAATCATCGCCGAGGCTTTCCCGAGTGAATACGCGGTCGTCATCGACGGGGGACATGACGTCGCCGACTTCTGCCTTGAGGAAAGGGTGGACAAAATCTTCTACACGGGCTCTCCTAATGTAGGCAAGCACGTCATGGAGATGGCCTCCAAAAACCTCACCCCCGTCACCCTCGAACTAGGAGGGGAGACCGGCAACTGGGCGATCGTCAGAAAAGACGCGAATATCAAGGACGCGGCGAGGAAGATCGCCTTCTTCAAGATCCTCAATTCGGGCCAGATTTGCATCAATATCAACCAAGTCGCGGTCGCCGAGGAGGTGGCTGAGGAATTCGTGGAGGCCCTAAAGCAAGAGATCGTCCGTCAAATCGGGGAGAACGCGGTCGAGAACCCCGAATACCCAAAACTCATCGGGTCGAGGGCCTATTCCTTCATCGAGGAAGAGGCGAACGAATATAAGGACCGCATCGTCTTCGGTGGGGTGGGGGACAAGGAAAAGTGCAAATACGGACCCACGATCATCTATCCGGTCGGGATCGATGAGGAGATCGTCAACCACGAGATCTTCGGGCCGCTTCTGCCGGTTGTTCCTTTTAAGGAAAGTGAAATCGATAAGCTACTCGACGTCATCGAAAGAAGGGAACATGGCTTGGCCCTTTACCTATTCACCAAGAACAAGAAATGGGCCAAGAAGGTCATGTCCTCCTCCCAATATGGCGGAGGCTGCGTCAACGAAGTCTGCGTGCATCTCATGGTCAAGGGCGTCCCCTTCGGCGGGACCGGCCATTCTGGCATGGGCTGCTATCATGGCGTATGGGGATTCCGCGAATTCACCCATCCCTCGACGGTTTTATTTGGCAAAACGAAGGGAAACCTCTCTTTGAGGGAGCATCCCTATACCGATAAGAAGGTCAATTGGATGTCCAAGTTTTTGAAGTAGGGGTAGGCGATGCTCGAAGTCAAAAACCTGAGGAAGACATACAAAGGAAAAAAAGGAAACGACGTCGAGGCCCTCAAGGGAATCGACATTCGCTTCCCCTCTTTCGGCATGGTCTTCGTCCTTGGGAAATCAGGCTCGGGCAAATCGACTTTGTTGAACCTTTTGGGTGGCTTGGACAAGCCTAGCGAAGGCGAGATCATCGTAAACGGGAACCCAATCGCCTCCTTCACCCCGAAGGACCTCGATGAATATAGGAACGCGCACGTCGGCTTCGTCTTCCAAGAATATAACGTCCTCGACGACATGACCATCGAGGAGAATGTCGAGCTCGCCTTGCGGCTGCAATCGCAGAAGAAGAACAAGGAAAAGGTCGAATCCGTCCTCGCCAGGGTCGGCCTAGAGGGCATGGGCAAAAGGAAGGCCAACGCCCTTTCCGGCGGCCAAAGGCAAAGGGTCGCGATCGCCAGGGCCATCGTGAAGGACCCCGACATCGTTCTCGCGGATGAACCAACCGGGGCTCTTGATTCCTCAACGGGTTCGGAAATCCTCTCCGTTTTGAAGGAGCTTTCCAAGGAAAAACTCGTCGTCGTGGTGTCTCATGACCGCGAATACGCGATGCGCTTCGGCGACAGGATCATCGAGATCGCCGACGGGGTCATCGTCAAAGACGCCTCGGGCGATTCGCTCCAGCAGGTGCAGGGGAACCTAACCCTAACTGAAGATGGATCGATCTGCATCGAGGATTGCGCCGCGATTGATGAAGAAGCCGAAAGGAGGATCATCGAATCCATCAGGGCCCATAAGGGGAAGGCCGCGATTAGCTTCGGTGAAGCCGCCTCGCCCCATTTCGCCTCCATTGTCAAAAGCCAAGCCTCCATCTCCGAGCCAATCGAGGCGGGGCAAGGGGAGAGGGAGGTCAAAACGGAACCCAAGAAACGATCTTCGTTGCCTTTTTGGACGGCGTTCAAGATGGGCGCCGCCTCCCTCAAGAAAAAACCTGCTCGCGCTTCTTTGATGATCCTCTTGCTTTCCATTTCCCTCTCGATGCTCGGCGTGGCGTCCTCCTTGATGCTCTACGACGCGAAGTTCTCCATCGCCGAGACGATGAAGGGGAGGAAAGCGGATTTCGAGACGATACAAAAGACCTATGAGGTCAAATCCACGATGAGGGCCACGATGGCCTTGACCGGGACCCTCGCCTACGAAAAAGAGTCCGTCAATCCCATTCCGACCTACTTCTCCCTCTCGGAAATGGCCGCGCTCAACCAAAAAGAAGGCGGGAACAAATTCGCCGGGGTCTACTCGTGGGGGACGCCCATCTGGTACGCGGAAGCCCCGCAGCAAACTAGCTACTACCGGCCTGGCTTCTATGGAATCACCGACGCTGGGGCCGAGTTCATGACCGCCAACGGATTTAAGCTTCAAGGCGGAAATTACCCGCAAAACGCGAACGAAATCGCGATTTCGAGGTATCAATTCGACTGCTATATCCATGGGAAGAGATACCCAAAGAAGGTGGATGACATCATTGGGACCGAGGTCAATTTTAGTGTCAACGGGAAAAACAAGGCCCTCAAGATCGCCGGGGTCTATAACTGCGGCGAGATTCCCAGAAGATACGACTCGCTTACCTTCAACGGCGGAAGCCCCGATGCGGCATTGCTCGCGGATTTCAACGATTACATCACCCGTTCGTTCCATCGTCTCGCCTACGTGACGCCCTCCTTCTTCGAGGAGAATGGCTTTTCGATCGTTAAGCGTCCGATGAGCTTGATCGGCCTTTCCGCCAACCTTGGGGTAAACTATTACTTCGGCTATTCCGGGGCGAAGTACGGCGGGAACACGTTCATCCCCGCCGAGAAGATAAACGAACTCGGGGTGAGCCTCGTCTACAAAGACGTTTCGGGCAACCCAACGGAGTACGTGGCCCCGAAAGGGAAGGAGGTCTATCTCCCCTCCGGTTACCCGAACCTGGCCAAAGGCGTGGTCGCCGGGCATTTCGTCGACAGGGCCGAGTATTCGATCGTCCAAAAAGGCTACTCGCCCGCGATCCAGGAAAAGCTTCCCGACGAAAAGGCCGTAGTGGAGGCGAATGCAGCCATCACCAGGATGAGGGCATATTCCAATGAAACCATCTCCGGCTCAACCCCCACGCCATATCAAGGCGATTTTGAGGCGGATTACGCCCTTATAAAAGAACTCGGCGGACCTCTTTACGACGACGTCTACCGCTTCCTCTACCTCCTCTCCAAATCGCAGGAATTCATCGCCTCCTACGAAAGGGAGACGCCATCCTCTTCCTATGAGGAAGGCTATCTCTCCTTCAGGGAAAAGGTGAACAAGGCCAACGAGATGACCGAAGGGTATCTTGACGACCCCACGAAGACCTCGATCAAGGATTACCTAGTCGCCCACATGGGGGATCATCTCCGTTACGAAGAGACCCTCCGCATCGCCAAGGCGATCGTAAACGGGACACCGATCGGCATGTCCGAGGCCTCAAGGTCGCGTTTCCTCCCCGACGCCAAGCTGATCGTCGAGACCCCCTCACTCGTGAAAGGCGAGAAGGGGAAGGAACTCTACGACGCAATCGTCGATTATGGCCTGGTTAGCGTAAGCGAATATGGCATCATGGGCGGCTTCGGCTTCGATTACGAAGGCATCGTCACGCCCATTGAGGAGAACCCTCCTTTCATGGCCCATTTCCGCGGCAGGAATACGAAGACGGAACTCAAGGTCATCGGCTATTTCGAGGCAAACGACCCCAAAATCGCCCTGGGCGCGATTGGCCCGATCGCCGCGGTGGAGGGGATGAAGTCGATCGCCCTTGGGCCCCATATCCAATATAGTAGCGAGATCACCGACTATGAGATGGAGGACGACGTCCGTTACGACTCCTTGATGGCCAAGACGGATTTCAACCGCCACGACGTCGACACCATGCTCGCCGACCACGGGACCTATCGTTATCAGATGACCAACAGCGCATACAATTCCTCCAAGCAGGTAACCGACAGCATCCAGAAACTGAGGATCATCTTCCTCTCCGTCGGCGCGGGATTCGCCGTGTTCGCGATGCTCATGCTCCTTCACTTCGTTTCCAATTCCGTCGCCACGAAGACCAAGCAAATCGGCATCCTGAGGGCGGTGGGGGCCAAGGGAAGCGATCTCTTCCGCATCTTCTTCTCCGAGTCCGGGTTATTGCTCTTGTTCACCTTGGCGGTTTCGGTCGCGTTCTGCCTCTTGGGTGCCTGGGGGCTAAACATGATGTTCTTAAGTTCCATCCGCGTCGTCGTCATCGAATTCGGGATCGTCAACGCGGCGATACTCCTTGGCATGGGGCTCATCTTCGCCTTCATTGGTACGTTCTTCCCGGTCTTGAAGGCCGCCAGGAAAGCCCCGATCGATACGATTAGGGAATAATAAGGGTGTTAAGTGACAATAAGGATGCAACAAGCTAGGCCTTTTTGAGGCGGATGGTCTGTTTTCCGCGGGTTTTGTTGCAATGAGTCTGACCACCTTTGCAATCGACGGCCCCATCGTTTGCATTAAGGGCGAGCCGAAAACGGCCGAAGCCACGGGTTTGACTAACTCGTTGCAACAGCCCTCCGCCCAATTCCATTCCGAGCTTACTTAAGCAATGACGGCTTCAGGCATACCTCCTTGGCTGGGATTCGCCTGATTCCGATCGCCTCCATGAAGCCCTCGCCGAACCTCGCGGCCATAAGGTCGTACGGGGTTCGGTTTTCTGTTGTTTTCAGGCCGATTATGTCTAAAATAGAATTGAATTCGAAAAAAGTCAGAAAGGAGTGTTTTCCATGCCTTACATCCCCAGGGCAATCGAGCCCCTATTGATAAGGAAGTTCCAAACTTACAAAAGCGTCGCGGTCACGGGCGCCAGACAAGTAGGCAAAACCAGAATGACCAAAGAGCTTTTCCCCGAGGTGAGGAGGATCAATCTGAAAAACCCCAATTTGCTTACCGCCGCAAACGCCGATCCACAAGGCTTCATGCAAAGCTTCGAGAGGCCTTTGTTCATCGATGAGGTTCAAGAATGCCCCCGATTGCTAAGTTCCGTCAAGGATATCCTCGACGAGGTTTCCGACTACGGGAATTATCTATTTTCCGGTTCGCAGAAATGGTCGCTGATGGAAGGCCTATCGGATTCCTTGTCCGGATTGGTGGGAATCATCGAACTGGCGGGCCTTTCCCTAAGGGAAATCAACCGCATCCATTTCAATGAGAGATTCCTTCCTAACGAATCCTACATAAAGGATCGGGAAAAGGAACTGAAGCGGTACGGGGACATTTGGAAAACCATCCACCGGGGCTTTTATCCCGAACTATACGAACACCCCGAGAAGGATTGGGAGGACTTCTATCAGGATTACGCGAAAACCTATATCGAAAGGGACGTTTACAAAATCACGAAGGTCAGGGATTACCAGACCTTCTACAAATTCATGGTATCCGTCGCCGCCAGAACGGGGCAAACCCTCGATTACACAAGCATTGCAAGCGACATAGGCGTAAGCGTGGATACCGTCAAATCGTGGATTGGGATCCTCCAAAAAACAGACGTCGTATTTTTGCTTCAGCCCTATTGCAATTCCCATCTAAACCGGGCGATCAAATCCCCGAAGATCTACTTCAGAGACACTGGCTTGGCCTGCTTTTTGACGGCGTGGCTGACCCCTGAGACCTTAAGGAACGGGGCGATGGCCGGCCATATGTTCGAGACGTTCGTCGTCAACGAGATCATCAAATCGTTCATCAACGTCGGGAAGGATTACTCCAAATACGTCTTCTATTACCGTGGAAAGGACAAAGTGAAGAGAAAGAGGGTTGACGCAAGCGGAACCGTCCATGAGGAAACGGAGGAAAGCGAAATCGATCTCATCATCGAAGAGGATGGCGTCCTTTATCCCGTGGAAATCAAAAAAGGGACCAATCCCACCGCAAGCGACGCCGATGCCTTCGTATTGCTCGACAAGGACTTGAGCAAAAGAAGGGGAACCGGGGCCATCGTTTGCATGGGCGAGCACAAAATTAAGCTCAGAGACAACCTTTATTCCCTGCCCATCGATTACATTTGAGCAAACGCGCCGGGACCGTCGAATGATACATGCGTAGCCATTGTAGGCGCGGAGATAACGGAAACCCTCTCGATAGATTTGAGTCTCCTTAAGGGGTAAAATGCCAACGCATGAAAACTAGACTTGGCTTATTCGTCCTCATTGGGGCGCTTGGGTTGGCTTCTGGCGCGGGCGCCATCGCTTTTAACGCGCCTGAAGCGGTCGAGGCCTCCGCCTCGTGGGATTACACCTCCGCGATCAACCATTACAACAACGGTAACAAAGACTCCCTTTTCTCTAATCTTAGGGGCAAACTTTCGGCCGCTGAAGCAGGTACCTCCTACGATGGACTTTGGGATACCTACAAAACCGTCTACTTAAAAGAAGATGGCCACATTAAAGATTATTATTCTAACGCCACCTCCTTTTCCCCGGGGGATCAGGGCAGCGGCTCGTCCGAAGGTGGCGCCTACAATCGCGAACATTCAATCCCCAAATCCTGGTGGGGTGGATCGAAGAAAGACCAAGGGTGCGATCCCTTTATTGTCATTCCCACCGATTGCTACATTAACTCTATGAGGGGGAATTATCCCTTTGGAGAAGTTGCTACAGTTGAGAGGCAATCCAAAAATGGATATTCGAAGCTTGGCAAACCCGTTTCAGGCTCTGGCTACAATGGGGAAAAGGTTTTCGAGCCCGATGACTCGGTCAAAGGCGATTTGGCCCGAATCGTTTTCTACGCAATCACAAAATACCAAGGTGCCTATGGCTGGACCTCCGGCAATGGCGGTTCGACCTTCTCGGGCAACGAAACCAAGAACTTCGGACTGACCGATTACGCGGTCAAACTGCTCACAAAATGGCATAACCTCGATAAGCCCGACGCATGGGAAAAAACTGTCAACGACCGATTAGAAGGGAAAACAACTCTTCGCAACCCCTTTATCGATCACCCCGAATTCGTCTCGCTCCTTTGGGATAGCGGAACCCATTACGTCCCCGGTGAAGGGGAAGACATCCCCGTTGGAAGCGTCTCTCTCGATAAAACGTATTATTCGGGCGAGAAGGGCTCCAGCTTCCAATTGACCGCAACTTCGTCTGCGGGTACTCCCATCAACTGGTCAAAAAATTCAAATGCGGTTAGCCTAAGCCCGACGTCCTCCTTGTCGGGAAAGGCGATCACTGTTTCCTTGGTTAATGAGGGAACGGCGACGATCTACGCCCAAACGACGATCAATGAGAAAGTCGTTAAAGCCGCCTGCTCGGTGTCGGTCTACATCCCTGTGACCGGCCTCTATTACGAAGGGGTGCCCGCTTATGTCGAGTATTGGGATGGGGACGATTTCGATTCGACGGGAATCAGCGTCTATGCGACGACAAGCGACGGAGTCCAGGACGTGACTGACCAGGTCGCTTGGGACGATTTGGAAGTGGGGGATACCTCGGTAACGGGCCATTACGCGGACAAAACCATCACGGTAAACGGGATTTACGTAAACGCTGCCAGCTCCTCCGAATCCTCTGGGGACACCGTCACTTTGGATGGGAACGACTTCGAATCGCTTAGCACCACGGAAGGCAACCAAACCATCACGAAAGGTGGTGCCTCCTTCTCTGGCTACATCAAACGTTTGGATAGTTCCAACGAGCATTACCTTTGGCTGTCTAAGCTCAGTGACACCAAAGCTGGCTATTTCTACAACACGACGAGCCTCGGCTCCATCAAGAAGATAACTTTGAGCTATTCCTCAGGCGGTTCCGCCGACGCGAGTCAGTGCGTGAGTTTCGGCACTTCGGCCATGACTTCGAAAATGACGGCTCCCGTCAACGGAGAAACACTTACCACTTCACCTAAAGGCGGAAGTAACCAAATCAGTCCGTCCAAAGGCGGAAAATATGGGTTCTTCAATATCTCCATCACCAATGGGAAGAACCTTCAGGTCACTTCCATGGTAATCGAAACGGAGGAGGCGACTTACGGCGCGGAAAGCTTTGCTTCCGACTTCCTCCGTTACACGGCCTGCGACTACACCGGCGCGAGCGAGCCCACCTTCCTAGAGGATATGGATTGGGATTCCTTTGCCGATAGCTATGCGCTTCTCGCCGATGAGGAAAAACTTGCCCTGAAAAACGGCATGGCCAATTCCGCCGGCACGATTGTCGAAAGGTGCTTGGCTCGCTATGACCTGATTGTCGGCAAATACGGCTACGAGAACTTCATGGATAGGAACGTTTCATCCCTCGCCTTGAACTATACCTTCGGCTTATCAAAGAATTCGCCTAACCTCGCCATCATCGTGGCGGTCATCCTCGGCGCTTCGATAGCAGGGGTGGGCGGTTACCTGCTAGTCAAAAAATCCTCTTCAAAGAAGAAAGACAAATAGACAAATCAAATGTAATCCAACGGGAGGCAAATCAAATCGTCCTTCAGGCGGATTTCCTCCCGAACATTGCAAAGGATGATCCCGGTCTTTCTGTGTTTTTCCACGCCTTATTGTTCGTCACAAAAAAACGTGAACGCAGGCGAAATGTAAGTTCTAAGGCCAATGGGTTTTTATTGCTTGGGTTCTTCGACGGCAGGAGTCACTTCTTCCTCTTCGCCCTCATTCACGCCCGTGTCGCGGTTTTGGAGGAAGAAGAAATAGACGAGGCAGGCAAGCAAACCTAAGACGAAAGAGATTATCACGAGGATCAGGCCTTCGCTTGAAAAGACCCTAGAATACCCGTTATCCGGCCAAATCGCATCGACGATACCCATGACTTCGATAAGAAGGATAGCGATGGGGGCGACGAATTTGATTCCAAAAGAGAAGGCGTGTTGGAATTTACCTAAATTAAGCCCATCTTCTTTTAGGGCTCTCGATAAGGCGGTGACGCTGAAAAGCTCTTTTTTGTTCTTAGGCTTAAACAAGAGCCAGCCAAGAGCGATGGCTATGAACAAACTCCCGATGGGAATAAAGAATAGGCTCACGATGGAATCGAGGATCTCCAATAGGCTTTTGTTGCCTAGTGACATGAAGTTATTTCCGTTAAGCGATTGCCCTAAGGATATGCCTACCGGTATGGAACCGATTAAGCAAAGAAGCGTAACGATGGGGATGGCTTTGATCTTTTTGACTTTGAATACCTGAACCACGAGTTGAACGATGCCTTCTAATAAGGCTATGACCGAGGTGATCGCGGCGATGCTCACCATGCCAAAGAAGAAGAAAGAAATGATTTTCCCTGCAAAACCGAGCTTATTAAAAATAATCGGCATGGAGGAGAAAAGCAGCATAAGGCCATTGTTTTGCAAGGCAACCCCCGTCTCGGCCTGATAATGGTAAATCGCGGGGAAGATGGCTAAGCCGGCGATTAAGGCGACGAACGTATCAAAGAAAGCGATCCATAAGACCGAACGCCCGATCTTTACTTTCTTACCCGTGTAGGAACCATAGACCGCCATGATGCCAGTGCCTACGGAAAGGGAGAAGAAGGCTTGGCTCATCGCCGCGAGGACGCCTTTGAAACCTAATTGTCGGAAGTCTGGGTTTAGATAGTAATTGAGTCCCTCTGACACGCCATTGCCAAGGCAAAGGCAATAAATCGCGATGCCGACGAGGACGACGACCAAGATGGGCATCAAGATCAAACTGGCTTTCTCGATGCCTTTTTTGACGCCGAGGAAAATGATGACCATGGAGAGGAGAAGGAACAAAGCCGTGAAAAGGATCACTTCCCACCAATTCGCGGAAAACGATTGTAGGATTTCGGTATTGTCGGAGAAGGAATTGACGGTGAACTTAAGCGTATACCCGCCTAAGACCGAATAGAAAAAGGTGATCAATAATGAGCCGAGGACTCCGAATATCCCAACGAACCCTAGCCTTTTATGGATCTTCTTAAAAGCGGTCACCGGATTGGATTTCGCCCTTCGTCCGATATACATCTCGGCAACGCATAAGATCGTGCCAAGGAGGATGACGCTTAGGACATAAACGATCACGAAAGCGGCGCCACCATTTTGGCTCGTCTTATATGGGAAGCTCCAAAGGTTCCCTAATCCGACCGAACTTCCGGCGGCAGCGAGGACGAATCCGATGCCGCTATTGAATCCATCTTTCTTTGTTTTTTCCATATCTTTACCCTAGAAGCGAATAAATGATATCAAAAATGCACTCCGGAACGATGAATTTTATATACATATAAAAAGGGGCTGTCGAAGAACTAGTTTTTCAACGGCTCCTTTTCACTTGCTTATAGAGGGTGATGGTGAACATGTCCACCTGCACGTTGGACTCATAGGTAGCAAACCTCGAGTTTTTCGCGTTATACATCATCCAGCCCCTGACGTTGGAAGTGGACTCCATATAGAGGTAGCCTTCTTCCTTGGTGAAGGCCCAATGGATGTTGCCTTTGTTTTTGACGAAGGTGACCTTCTTCTCGTTGGTGGTGGCTAGATACATCCCTTCTTGGGATTCTAAGGTCCAATTGTTATGGGAGCCATCGAGGATATAGGTTCCCGCCTCACTAGGCAAAGAAGTGATTTCGCTCTTGTCACTAGAGAAGGTTGCAGCGGTGGGGTGAAGGTACATCCCGACGTTCTCTAACGTGGCGACCTTATTCTCTTCGGGGCAGGCGATCGTCAGCAAATCGCCGGGGGCCAAAGTAGTGGGGTCATCTACCTTCAGCCATTGCTTCTTGTAGGAAGCGTCCCCGTTAACGACGTAGACGGTGCAGCGCGCCTCGGCGTCCCCGTGGAGGGAACGGCAGGTGATGAGCACGTGGCCTTCCTTGACGCCGGTGACCCTTCCGTACTGGTCGATGCTAGCCACGGAAGCGTCGGAAGACGACCATTCCACTTCCTTGTCGTCGATAGACAAATCGGTGGGGGTGAAGTCGACGGTCAAATAGAGCTTCTTGCCGATCTTAACGTCATATTCCTGCGCGTTGAAACTAAGCCCGGTCACAGGGCCGGACGAAGCCTCGGAAGAGGAACTGGATTCGGAGTTGGTTTGTTCGGAAAAAGAACTGGGTTGCGCCGAGGAAGAGGAACTTGCGGGTTCCGATTGGCTGGAGGTAGTAGAAGGCTCCGCCGAAGAGACTTCGCTAGAATCCACGGAGGAAGAAGAAACGGCAGGGGCCTCACTGGTCCCTTCTGAACTCAAAACCGAGGATTGAGAGGGGTTTTGCGAGGAAATAGAGATATTTTGCGAGGAAACATCGCCCGAACTCCCTGCGCAGGAAAGTAAGGTCAAACTAGATAGAAGAAGAATTGCGGGTCTCGTTTTCATACCGTTTCCCTCACTAACTGGCAGGGACCCTATTGATGAGCACCGAAGTGGGCGTGGTTACGGACGTGCCATTAATCTTGTAGGTGAAGGTATACTGCACCTTTTGCTGGTCGATCACTACGGTGATGGTACCGACGGTCTCGGTGACATAGGCGGTGAAGTTGACGCTGCCGGTCCTGGTGATGTCGAAATCGTAGCCCGTTAGGGTGTAGAAACCGGTTCCCTCGTTTAGCGACTCCTGCAGCGTGAATTTGGTTGCAATCTCCGTTGCGGCGTCAGCGATATAATCGAACTCCATGATGGTGGAAGCGGGGCTATAGGCAATGGGCAAAGTCGCTAAATCATCGGCTTTGAAAGCGGTTCCACAGGCGTTGCCATATTCGGTTCCTTTATAAACAACAGGAGTGGCAACAGTTTCGCCGCCCTTTGTTTGGGTGATGACCCTGGCTTTTCCAGTCTCATCGGTGATGGTGGTGACGGTGCCGACGGAGTTGGCGGGATCCCAATCGAGTAATGTGAGGCGATTGAAAGTAGTCGTGGTGGTGGTTTCCGTTACGAGTGAGATTGGGGAATAGCTTGATTCGCCGGTTTGTTCGCGCAAGGTCATGCCACGCGCAGCATAGGTGATTTCGGTGTCCGGCGGGCCCGAGCGTGACAAAGTGATGACGTTAGAATCCCTTTGGATGACGACGTCGCCGGCTTGCCCGGCTTTCACGCGGAAGGCGATGGAATCGGCGGCGTTTAAATCAGCCGCCCCCTCCTTTCTAACCCTCGCGCCTTGCTGATCAGTGGTGATGAGGGCAGCCATGACGGTGGAGGCGCTTTCGACGAGGACGAAGTTCTCAACATAGGCAGTCAAAGAAGTGATTCTAACGAACTTCTCATGGATTTGTGTGCGGTTGTCTTTTTGGGCGTTGGCGCCGATGTCGAGATAAAGGAGATAGCCACCCATTGAACCATTTGAAACCGAGCCCAAGCAATACTCTCCTTGGTTTACGGGGATTTCAAAATAGAAGCACTGGTTCTGATAGTCGGAGTTGGTTTTGAGAGATTCCGAGTATTTGATTCTAGAAGTATTGAAAACGGAATAATACTCGGTCAGGCTATTGAAATCCTCCTGGGTTAAGTATCCGCCCAAATACGCGACGTCCTTTCCCTCTTCGTTTCGCTCAATCTCCACCTTTTGACCGCGGGCATTCACTCGGTAGGGACGGGTGTATTTCCAGACGGTTTCGGAAGGGGTACTGTTTTGTTTATCTTTGACCTTGTAAACATACGAATGGGATTCGGTCGCTATATTGTTTGCATCGAAGTCGGAATAAATTTCCTCAATTTCGTCGATGCAATCAATTTTGGATTCATTGTTTGAGTTGCGGGTAATCATGTGCAGGGAGAAAAAACTATCGACGATTCGAGAGCCTGTATAAGAACCTGCGAAGAAATTAATGTATCCTTTTTGCTTCAGCCTGAAGTCTATGGAGTTTGCGGGCATTTCGTAGTTGTCGTATTCGCGCCCATTAATCTGGGCTTTTATGGCGGAGACAAGGCTATTTTCATCAATGTCACTTTGTGTAAAGTGCAAACCGTAAAGGGCGCCGCCGGAATTATTTAGAATGTTGATAAAAGCGGGCTTCGATGCTTTGTATTTTTGAAACGAATTCGAGTTCTCATCGATGGGGGCAATCTGATTGTCACTCCCTATGGTTTTGACATCTGTGAAGGTTTTCTTGGTGCCATCGAAGTTCTTCAAATAGGTGTTATAGGTGGTAACTTTTCCACCAGAAACAGTGCGGTATTTCGACACACGGACCGTTGCGTACCCACGGGCGAAAGAATCGGTTTCATCGTTAAAAGACGATCCCCCAATGACATAGCCCGTGTTTTGGTAAAGGGGCTCAAAAAGGCCTTCGTTGTGTGTCGCGTTTGGATCGTCGGCAGTCTCTTTTGCACCCAAAGGATAATAAGTGACGTCTTGGTCATCATAGGCCATCCGAGAAGAAAGGTCGGCTCCCCACGAGTCAGGGCCCTCATAAGATGTTTCGGAAGTGATGGCTAAAGAAGGAGATGTTGTTCCGGACTCGAAAGTGAGGACTGCCTTATTTTTGATAGAGTCGAAGCTTTCGTTACGACTAGAAATCGCGAAGGAATAATTGGAGAAAGTGAGGCATTTGTAATAAGTTGTGGTCCAGATAAAACCTGATTCGTAAGTCTCCCACAAGTAATTGTTTTCATTAATTTGGAATGATTCGCTCGAACGGCTCGTGGTGAAGGAACCGTCCCTGCCCATGTAATAATTGTAGTTACCGTTGGTGTAGTAAAGGTAGCCGTTGTTGTCTACCATCCAAGTGCTGGCAGAGCCCGCATTTGTTCCTGTTGAAATACCCGAATTGGTCCTGTTGAGATAATAACTATTTCCGCCTGAAACGTGCTTTATTAGCATCGGTCTTGACGCCAGTTTCCATCCCGAACTATAAACCAGTTGCCTTTTATCCGAGCAAATGTAACGTTTCCCGTCCGATTCAAACACCTCCCAATTAGTTGGGTTGGTGCTTACCCTTAGGGTCCCGTTGTCGTCGTTAAGATAGTACGCTTCGTGGCGATAGAGGGTTTTTATTGGGCCCCAGGTCCCGCTTTCTGGGAATTCCCAAAGAGTGGCGGTATCGAGGTTGGTTGTCCGATTAATCCAGTTATTCGCTTGATTGATGTCGAATTGGAGATAGTTTGTCCCGTCGGTGATTTTATAGCCGGTGTGCAAGTACTCTTTTTCCTTTTGGTTCCAGTGGCCGCCGGAGACATACATTACAGAGAAATTTTCCGATGCCGGATTACCTTGCCGGGTCATCTGATAGGCGCCAAGCTTGCTGTTATAGGAAACGCCGCTTTTTCGACCTATGCTGTTATACCTTTTTAAGTCATACCCTTCGTCCCCGGTTGAAGTATAATCGACCGTCGTTTTTTTAAGGGTCGTTCCGTCCGAAGCGTAAAGATCGGTGACTCTAAGCGGGATGCTAGGGTCTTCATTTGTTCCCGCTGGGACGGAGGCGTAGTCGTTATAAATCGTATTCAGACGATTGAACATCGCGGTCATGTTGATGGAGCCGCCCCAATCGTTTTCACCGCCTTGGTTGGGGATGGTGAAAGTGTCCTGACTCACATCAATCGTCGAAAGTTTGTTGTCTACGATTTGGACCCTATGGGTTTGGCTAGCGTCAATCTTGCCGACAAGGCCATAATCCGAAAGATTGCTTGCAGAAGTCCCGTTTCCGATTCTTAGGGTCGGATCGTCGACGGCGATGTTGGAATATTGGGCGGTTCCCGCATCGCCAATGGCGGCCCCGATGACGGTGTTGGCTTGGGTGGATTTGACTAGGGGAGAGGAAATGCCGAGGTCTTTGATGGAGGTTTCAGCCCCGGTGACTTTGCCGAAGACGCCGACGTTGGTGTCCGCGTTATAAGTGGTAACTGCAAGAGGCTTGACGCCGAAGTCGCCGCTGTTCGTGGAGAAGACGCCATGGGAAATCGTGTAGCCCCTGCCATCAAAAAAACCCTCAAAGGGGAAGGCGGTCGTGCCGATCGGGGGCATGCCGTTGATGCCGATAGAGGAAGCGTCCTTATTGGAGAAATCGATGTCGCCGGCGAGCTCGAAGTGGGGTTTTTCGTTGAACTCATTGCCATGGATTTTCTTCATCGCCTCGGTCCAGCGGCCGGAGTAGGGGTAGTCGTCTTCTTTGGTCGGGTTGAAATAGCCGAGGTATTGGAGCCAGGAAAGGTTATATAGCTGGCGGACCGTCTTGATGCCATAGGGCTTCTCGGCGGTGCCTTCGCCATATTCGAAATAGGCGCCTAAAGCGTCGCCGGTGAGGAGCATGTTGGCCTCCTCAATGTGGACGTTCGTGGTGAACCAAGCCACGGTTCCCGCCGCGCCGCCGAAAACACCCGCGAACACGAGCGTGGCAAGCGAGAGGAATTTTAGCTTGGCGGATTTCTTCATCGTTATTTCACCACCGTCGTCCAGTCGCAGGCGAAAGCCATCTCCTCGGTGCCGAGGAAGTTAGAGAAGACGAATTCAATCGCCGTCGAATAGTAATCCAAAATGATCGCGACGTCCTGAATGGAACCTTCCGTCGCGGAGAAGAAGGTGGGCTTTTGCTGGAACACCGGGTTCACGGGCTTTCCCTCTTCGAACGTGAAGGAGACGAAGGCGCTCTTTTGGAAGCCGTCACGCTCCTCATAGGTGTAGGTCACCTGATTGTTTTTGATCTTGTCTTCGAATTGGCCATCCCCATAGGATTTAGAGAAGGTCTCAACCGCCGAGGAGAGGGGGAAGAAGGAATCCTTGGATAACCCGCGGTCGACCTTGATCGTGTCGTGACCGGTGAGGCTATTGACAGAGCCTAGGTATTCGTTGACGATCGATTCGCCTTGGATTTGTAGGGGCTCCCCGGCGCTAGGGGTGACGATTTCGCCGAAATGAATGACGAGGAGGATGGGGTGGGTCGGCCAAAGGAGGTCGTAGGTCCCCATCTTGAATTCCGCTTTCTTGGAATATTGGACGGTCTTGCTGTCCCAATCGGTGACGGTGGCCCTTTCGACGTAGGAAGTCTCGGAGACGTCAAAGACCATTTTGGAAAGGTCGGACGCCACGGTGTTGAGGGGATAGACCGTCATGGATTCGAATTTGCCAGACATCGGCTTCACGGGGAAGCTATTGCCGCCTTGGTCGACGGCGGTGATGGCGGAGAACCAAGCGGCGGTGCCGGCGAAGGCCGCGCCCAAAGCGAAAACGAGGATGCTCGTGAGCGCCGCGATTTTCATTTTGGGTCCTAGGATTTTCATCTAAAAAGCCAGCTCCTCGAATTGCTTCTTGGCAGCTGGCTGTCTTTTTCAAAGACCCTTTAGCTTTGCGTCCCTAGATCGCTCTAGGTTTGCTTTTGACGCCTCTATTATATAGAGAAAGATTCTTTTGTATACATTTTTCGCGAATCTTTCCTCAAGAAAAAGGGGCGTCGTCTTGACACCCCTATGGAAACTGATGTCCTAAAGTAAGAGAGGAACCGCCTTATTTTTGGTTACGCAAAGCGTCGATGAGGGCTTCGCGTTCTAGCGGCCTATAGTAGTAGTAGCCTTGTAGGCTCACGTTCGGGTTCGTGGAGAGAATCATCTCGGCCTGGTCGCGGTTTTCCACGCCGACGACGGTGACCTCGATTCCCTTGGACATGGCCTCAAGCAAGAGGGCCTTAAGGGATGCCCATTGCTTCTGGTCGGAGTCGATATGATTGACGAGTCCCCTGGAAACTTTGATGTGGGTAACGCCGATCGCAAGGGCCGAATCCAAACTGAAATGTTTGCCCGTATATTGGTCGATCGCGAGGGCGATGTCGAAGCGGCGAAGCTTCTTGACGGCCGCGACGAAGGCGTCCTCGGCGCGCCCGATTTCGTATTCGGGGACTTCGAAGGAAAGGAAGGAATTGTCGAAGACCTTGTCCTTTGCCAGGGCGTCGAGGTCCTGCTCGAAGGCTTTGTCGGCAAAGAGGGAGACGTTGATATTGAGACCAATCCTCTTAAGCCCTAGGGCCTTGAGCGTGGCGGGCCCAATCGACTGGTAGAAGGAGGCGACGTAGCGGAGCAAGGCCGAGGAAATGAGGCCGAGCTTGCCGTTTTCGGCGGCCACGCGGACGAGCTCGTCCGGGGAGAAGACGATGTGCCTGATCTCGTCTTGGATACGGAGAAGGACTTCGGCTTCCTGGATGCGCCCTCCGTAGACGACCGGCTGGAGGGAGACGCCGAACTTGTCCTTGCCGAATTGCTCTTCCAAAACCGAAAGGATGAAATCCCTACGGGAGGCGGGACGGACATAGTCGGTGTCGTCGAAGTAGATGAAATCGGACCCTTGGGCGAATTTGCGCCTGGTGGCGGCGCGGTAGACGTGACGGAAGAAGTCGGAGGCCGAGGCGTAGCCCTGGGGGTAGTTCATCGACATGTAGGTGATGTCGAGGTCGTAATGGACGTTGCCTTCGTAAACGAGGTGCTTGCTTAGGCGGTGGATTTCCTCGCAGCGGTCGATGATGTCGACTTGGCCGGAGACCGGAAGGAGCAAGGCAAGCGTCTGCGGGTCGTAACGGTAGACGTATTCTTGGCCGTTAGAAAGCCCTTTGATGGACTCTATGAAGGAGCGGTAGATGAGTAGCAGCCCTTCGGGCCCGAACTCGGAAAGGAGCTTGGCGTGGTTATCGACGCGCAGCAAAAGGACGTAGCCGTTATCGCCGATCAGGAAGTGGTTGGCCACCTCGTCGACGAGGGTCGGGAAGGAGACGGCGAGTAGTTCCTTATCGTAACGGTCGAGGGATTGCTCGTCGTTTTCGACCTTATGGAGGTGGAGGGTGTGGATACGGCCCATCTTCACGTCGAAGGTAAGCGAGGTCGCGTAGGTGCCTGAGCCTAGGGAGGTCAGTTTTTTCTTGCCTCTAGACAAAGGGCAGTCGGGGCACGGCTTATTGAGGCCATATAGGCAGGAATAGCAGGGTTTTCCGACCTCGGCCTTAGGGAAAAGGGCGGGAAGGCCGCGGGAGAAGGAGAGGATGTTATGGGTGTCCTTCTCGATCTGGTAGGTGGACGCGCCGGCGATCGTAAGGGACGCCTCGAATTGGCGCCTCGCCTCCACCGAATCCTCGATCACCTCGCCCATGACGAAGCTCGTGGAGATGTGGTAGCAGGCCGCGGAGAGGGCTTCCTGCATGTAGGAGTCAAGATGGGATTCCCCGCTGGAATTGATGAAGAAGATGAAGCCAATCGGGGCCTTTTCCTTCACCAGGAGGTAGAAGAAGCCCGATTCGTAGTTCTTTTTGTCCGCGTAGCGGCAGATCTCGGAGGGGAGATGGGCGCGGCAGGCGAAATAGAGGGAATGGTCGGCCTCGACGCTATGGGAGAGCTGCTCGACGAGCCCTCCGTCGACGTTATCGCCTAGCTTAAGGAAATCCGCTTCGCCGACGAGGTCTTTGACGACGTAGCCGCCGACCTCCTGGTCGTAGGCCACAATGCCGGCCGCCTCGAAATGGGCTTCGGCGTTAATGGAGGAAAGGACGCTAGCGATTTCCTTGCGGACGGTCTGTTTGTTGAAGCGGTCGCTCTCGATGGAAGCGACGTTAAGCAGCACCTTGGACATTTGGTTGAGGTGCATCGCGTTTTTGGAAATATCGCCTTCTTGCGGGGATAATGGGCGATTCGGCAGATAGAGGTTAGTTTGTTTGCCCTGCCTTTTCGCGTACCTTAAATCGGCGAAGAGGTCGCGTATCGCGGAGAAGGGGTAGGCGACGATCGTGTAGTGGGGTGGGGCGGAGACGATGCCCTCGACCGTGTGGCGGGCAAGGGAGAGGCCCTGCAAGGCGAACTGGAGTTTCTCCTCGACCGCGGCGAAGCCGTCTAGGCGGGGGAGGTAGAGGTAGACCGATTTCCTATCCGCGGGGAGGAGGAAGGCGATGTCTTTGTATTTAGAAAAAAGCGACTTCAAAGAGGAGATGATGGTCTTCACTTCCTCCATGGAGAGGGGGTTATCCATAGGATAGTAGATCTCGGCGATCGCGTTACGGAAGCTCATGGAGGCCCCGATGACGCTTTCTAGGTGCTTTTGGAAGGAGGCGAGTTCGTAGGTGTTTTCTAACCCCGGAATCTCGATAAGCTCGAACTTGGAGTAATCAAGGTGATCGAACAAAAGGGTGGCGTTAGCAAGGGACACCCTTAGCGCCTCGACCTCGTCATTAAGCTCGGCGAATTCCTTGATGGTGGAGTGGGGGTAGTCAAGGAGGGTGCTGCTAGATTCGTTGATGCGGCGGTAGTTATGGGAGGTGGTGCGTAGCAACGCGTCAACGTAGATTCGCCTGATCCTCCTTGAGATGAGGAATAGGGATAGGAGGAACGCCACGACGAAAACCGAGGTCACGGCGATGAGGGCGGAAAATAGCCCAGTCGCCTTGGTTTGGAAGTAGAAATAGCCTAGGACCATGATCCCCGAGACAAAGAGGATCAAACCGACCAAAAAGAGGATGATCGTGAGGCTAAAATAGCTACGGATGGATTTCGCTTTCCTTTGACTCGCCATCTTAATCTCCCTCCAATAGGTCTTGGCGGCCGATGTCGCCGATGACGGTGGCCAAGGCGCGGCCCACGTCGACGTAGCGTTCTATCGTCTCACCATAATCGCGCACGGAATAGGGTTTGTCGAGGAATCTGGAAACGACCTTGACCGCGACAAAGGGCACCGAGAGTAGCTCGCATGCGGTGGCGCACCCCGCGGCGGAGGTGTCGATCACGACCGCGCGGCTTTCCCCAAAGAGGTTGCCGTCGTAGCCATACCCCCTCAGCTGCTCCTTTTTGAGGAAGGTGCTGTTCATCGAGACGAAGGTGGCCTCCCGATAGTCGCCGAAAGTGCGTTTTTCCATGGCTTGCTTGATGTAGGCCAGGATGTCTTTTTGCGAATAGAAGCGCTCGCTTAGGCCGGGTATCTGGCCTAGCCTAGCGTCGGATTCGCTCATGAGGTCGACGTCCCCGGCGATGATGGAGGAGGAGATCGCGATGTCGCCTAGCTTCCAGTCGGGGCTAACGGCGATGCAGCGGCCGACCGAGATGACCAAGATGGCGTAATAACGCCTGGCGAGGTCGAGGACGATCGCGCTAGAAAGGATAGAGGAATCCACCCCATCGACGAGGGTGACCTCCTGGTTGAAGATGTTGCCCTGGCGGATCTTGAAACGGCCATAGAGGGTCTCTTCCTTCTTGCCGGTCATGATGGATTCGAAGTAAAGGATGTCGTCGTGGTTGCTTCCTAGGATCAGGATCATCTGCGCTTGCCTCCTTCGAATGGGTTGTTCAGTAGGAACTTATCGTAGTCTTCCTTAGGCAAAGCCTTGGAGTAATAGAAGCCTTGAATGGTATCGACATGGAGCTTCTTGAGGATCTCGACCTGTTCCTTGGAGTCGACGCCTTCGGCGATGACCTCCATCCCTAGGCCGCGGCCAAGCTGGCACATCGAGTGGACGATGGTCCTGGCTTGCTCGGATTCGACGACGCCGTCGACATAGGATTTGTCGATCTTGATCGCGTCGAAGGGGATTTTCCTGAGGTTGCCGATGTTCGAGTAGCCGATGCCGAAGTCGTCCATGAGGACACGCACGCCGAAATCGCGGAGCTTCTTGATGACCGAGACCGAGAGGAAGGGGTTGGCCTGCGAGGTGGTCTCGACGATTTCCACCTCAATGAGGTGTGGGTCGATGCCGCGGCTAGTGATGGCCGATTCGATCGTGGAGAGGAAATCGGTGCTATAGAACTCATAGAGGGAGAAGTTGATGGAGACGGGGATCACCCTACGCCCCCTTTTGATCGTGTCGCTAAGGTCATCGAGGACGCGCTCGAAGACGTAGAGGTCGAGCTCATGGGTGAGGCCGGCCTTGGCGACGCGGTCCATGAAGCGGGCCGGGAACTGGAGGCCATAGACGGGGGATTCCCAACGGACCAAGGCCTCGGAGGAGACGAATTCCCTTTTGCCCAAGGAGAACTTAGGCTGATAGAAGACCTTGAATTCGCCCTTTTGCAAAGCCTCGGAGACCTCTTGGATCTCGTCGACGGAGTAATCGCTTAGCATCGATTTGTCAAAGGCGGTGAAGGGCTCGAAGTTGCGTTCGGAACGGGTCCTGGCGAAGAGGGCTTCCTCGATTTTCCTGGAAAGGGTCCCCTCGATGGCGTTGGTGACGCCGAAGAAAGGCTGGACGTAGATGTGGTAATGCTTTTGTTCCAAAAGGGCGTAGATCCTCGTCCTGATCTCGTTGATGATCTCGACGATTTGCGATTCCTCGCGGTTGAAGGCGTAGACGATGAATACGCCTTTATCGAAGCAGAAGAGGTAGTTGCGGCGGTCATAGAGGCCCTTCCTGGCGTAGAAAAGCTCAGCCACCATGTTGGCGATTTCATAGTTAAGGGAAGAGAGTTCCTGGCTCCTTTCGCCCATCCTGGTGTAGGCGACCGGGGCGGCCGTGAAGGCGATGATGTATTGGGGGATGCCCTTGACCTGGGCCCTGGCCCTTTTGCCGATGGCGCGCTGCTCAAAGGCGTAGAGGTTATAGAAAGAGGTCTTTTTGCCTAAGGAATAGAGGTTTTCGTGACGGAGCGAGTCCACGATCGTGTTCTGCGAGTGGAGGCGGGAGAAGAAGTGGATGAATAAGCCCGCGACGAAGGTGATGACCAGGATCATAAGGATCTGCAGCCAGTGCATCCCGTCGGTGACGCCCAAAAGGATGAGGACCACCGCGACGGCGACCGAGGCGGTGTAGAGGACCCCGAGGAAAATCGAGGTGAGCAGGAGTTTCTTCTGGAGGGTCATTTCTTCTTATCCTCCCTGCTAGAAAGCATTTTGGCGAGCATCTCCTTCTTTAGCCTTTCTTTGTCAGCCTCGGAGAAACCCGCGAGGGGGTCATCGCCCTTATTCTCGATAGCGGGGCCTTCGGCGGGGGCCTCTTTAGGCGCCCTCAAGGCCTTGATGATGTCGATGGAGGCCGCGACGATGAGGTAAAGGGCGGGAATAAGCAGCAAGGTGAATAGGCCCATCGGCGAGGAAATGAACTCGAACACCGCGCCTAAGGCGGGGCTATTGATCTTGACGACGCCGAGGAATTCCTTCTCGGTGAAGACCTGGTATTGGCCAGGATGCGACAAAGTGCCCTCTGGGTTGATGCCGGCGACGAAGAAACGGAACCTGCCGTTTCCGCTCGTCTTTGTTTCGTCGATCTTGATGTCCCAGATCCTATGGGTCATGACCGCCTTGGTGATCGGGGTCCTGTTGTAATGGATATCGGGGTCCTTGGTGACCTTGGAGGTCTCGTCCTGGGTGCTATAGACGTCCATGAAGGTCACGTCGAGGGTCTCGCCTTTTTGGTAGGAGGCGTAGAGGTTCTCTGGCTTATCCTTATAGGTGATGATCGCGGTTTTGACCTTATACTCGGGCTCCATGGAGTCGGTCTCGACGATGAATTTGCCGATGCCGAAATGGAGCTTTTGCCCGTAGTTTTCGTTTATGTGGGTCTTCATGTCGATATGGGCGGCCACGCCCACGGCGAAAATGGCGAGGAAGACGCCGAAGAAGACCCATTCGGCGATCACGCGGCCTTTGCTTTTCTTTTTCTTCTTGGCCTCGCTCATCGCTTAATCACCTTTCCGCCGATTCTCTCTTTCATCGATAGCGCCGCGGCGAAATCGGTGAAGACCATGGCGTCCTTTTCTTCTTGGCTATACTTTTCCTTGCCGGCGTAATAGCCGCGAACCGTCTTCAAAACGAAGCGTCCTTTGGCAGGGTCGGTTTGCTTTTTGGGCGGGTTTTGCGGGGAATTCTCGTCGATTTGGGCCGCTTTTTTGTTGGCTTTGTCGAGTTCTTCCATCGTGTAGGGGCGTAACGCGCCGCCTTCAAAGGGGGCGGCTTCCCCGTCGGTTATGTCCTCGTCATAGGAGGTATGGAACCTTTCGGGAAGGCTCTTGGGGTCGAATTCCTTGCCTTCGGAAGCGGCTTTGCCCGCCATGACGATCTCGCGGCGGATCCTCGTGAGGTAATCGTGCTGTTCCTTTTCTAGGAGCACGCCGACGAGTTCCTCGTAACGCTTCTTCTGGGCGAGGCGCTCGGCCTCGATTTCGTCGGCCTTCTTCTCGAAGTCGCGGGCTTCCTTCTCCTTGCGGCGGAGCAAAGCGTCGGTTTCCTTCTCGAATTCCTTCTCGTCGCGTTTGGCCTGGTATTCGTCCGCGTAGTAGGCCTTTTCGGCTTTGTTAGGATGGGCGGGGAGCTCTTGCGAGGATAGCCTTCTAAGGTATTCGCGGTAGCCTTCGTCGACGCGCACGAATTCGATGGGTCCTCTTAGATAGGGGCCATAGAGGAAGGCCTCGTCGTCCATGGAGGTGAGGATCTTGGGCTTATATTCCTTGACGCTACCCTTGGTCTCGACGCTTTTGTCCTTGCCCCTAACCGAAAGGTAGGAGGCCACAAGCGTGTAGTCTAGCTTCCTAAGTTCCTCTTCGGAGAATAGGGAATATTGCTCGTCCATCTTGTAGGAGACGCCGAGGGTGCTATAGGACTCGATGTAGCGATAGACCTCGTAGCAGTGCCTATATTTCGGGTTTTTGCGGATGATGTTGGTCCTTAGGATCGGGTTACGGACGTTATGCTCGGTCTTGAAGGCCTTCATAAACGGGGAGTTGTAAAGATAGAGGATGTATTCGCGGATTTCGGCGATACGGGCGAAATAGGCGGAGTTCTCCTTGGCGGTCTCGGTCTCCGAGGATGAGGAGACCCTGACCTTGGTCTCGATTTCCACGTCGGCCCCCTCGACGGTCGATTTGGACTTGAGGAAGAGGATTTCCTCGTCGTGGAGGCGGGAGAAGCGGAGGGCGAACTCATAACGCTTCTCGACGAAGAGCATTAGCTTCCTGATGAAGGTCGCGATGAAGCGGTTCTCATAGGTGAGGATGTTGTCTTCCTTGGTGAAGGAAAGGATCTTGGAGGGGACGACGTTGCCTAGATCGTCGACTTCCTTGATGTATTGGGTATGCGAGGCGAGGTGCTGCACCGATTCGCCCGTCGTCTTCTTGGCGAGCTCGACGGGGGTGATGTCGCCGGTGGTCTTCGTGTTCTCGCGGGGGTTCTTGACGATTTCGCTTAGGTCGAAGATGACGTCCTCGATGGCCTTGATCCAGCTCTCGTCGAAGGAGGAGGACTCTAGACGGTCGAGGCGAAGGTAGGAATTCTGCCCGCGATGAAAGGAATCGGCGATGTCCTTACTAGCCCCTTCTTTAAGGAAGGAAGACATCTTCTCGACGAATTTGTCGTGCAGTTTTTCGTCGCGGGTCTTTTTCATCAGTTGTTCTTAATGAGGGTGTCGATGTAGGCGTGGGCCATCTTGAAGGTGCCTTTGCCATATAGCTTGTCGAGGTGGGCGTCGAGCATCTTGAGCTCGTCTTTAAGGAAGGCGATGTTCAAAGACTCGAACTTCTTGAGGATTTTGTTCGTGAAGATGAAGTCGAAGCCATCCACTTCCTTGCCGCCGCAGGCGACGAAGCAGGGGATGAAGGATTCAAGTTGCTTCAAGATACGGTTACCGAAGGCGAGCTTGAATTTCTTGATGACGAAGTTATCGAGGTCGTCGAACTTCGAAAGCATCGTCTCGGAGATCGGGAACTGCCTCTTGGCCTCCTCGTAAAGTCCGGCGAGCTGGCTATAGGGCATCGGCATCGGCTCGGTGGGGGTAGCCTGGAAGGGACGGCCCTTGTCGTCGAAGAAGAGGGAGATGGCACGGTCATAGACCTTGTCGGAGATCGTGAAGGTGGAGTCGTCGTTATTGGCGGTGCCGAAGAAGACGACGTTCTGCGGGATGAGGAGCTTGCCGCCTTTGAGGAGTTCGGGGTCGCCGTCTTGATGGTCCGGGATGAGGTCGATGGTCCAAGCGGCGGGGTCCCTCATTTCCATGACGGAGAGGAACTCGGCGAAATAGTACTCGATGCGGGCGAGGTTCATTTCGTCGAGGGTGATGACGCATAGGTCCTTGCGGTAACCGACGATGTAGAGGGCCTTAAGGAACTCGGATTCGTTGAATTTCTTGGTGAATTCGTTGTAGTAGCCAAGGAGTTCGGAACGGTCCTTCCAGGAAGGCTGGACCGGGATGATCGCGGAGTCGTAGCCGACGAATTTGCCTAGGGCGTAGGCAAGCGAGGTTTTACCGGTACCGGAGATACCCTCGAGGATGATGAGCTTGGCGGTGCCCATGCCGGCGAATAGCTGCCTGATCGCGTCGATCGTGTAGTAGAGGCCTAGCTTAGAGGCAGCGAAGTTACGGAAGGAGTTGCAGATTTCCTCTAGGGAGAGGCCAGGGCGGGCGGGGATATCCATGTTGATGCCCCTGTAGGCCGCATCGACGCCGACGAGTTTGGGGAAGCGGGAGGCCATGGCCTCGAGTTCCTTCTTGGCCTCGACCTGTTCGTCGGGGCGTAGGCCCATGTAGGCGGTTTTGAGATTGAGTATCTTGTCCTTTTCGAGGGTGCTTTGATAGAGCTCGTAGTTGAGTTTCTCGACCTGCGAGCGAAGCTCGTCTTTGTCGAGTTCCCTCTTCACGAAGCGGACGTATTTGCGGATGCCGATGACGATGAAGAAGATGATGGCCCCGATGAGGGCGGTAAAGAGGATGGCGAAAAGGACGAAGAAGAACCATCCCCAGAACCCGAAGCTAGGGGAGGCGGCGTTAAGATAGGAGCCGTAGTCGTTGAAGTTCTGCGGCACGTCCGCCCAAGGATAGGCGAAGGTCTTTCTGAAGAAGGTGCCTAGGTCCGAGAAGAAGCGGACGAGCATCTGCCTTAGGTATTCGAAGTAAGCGCTCATGATGTTTTCTCCCTTAGTATCTTGAATTGGAGTTTCGCCTCAAACGAGGCGCCCATGTTGACGTTGATGCAATCCTCGTCCCAACCCTCGAGGTAGATGGACATCTGGATTGCCTTTGGCTTGTCCCTTTCCAAGGTGATGACAAGCGGGTTTTCGTTAGGATTTGCTGAGGTAAGTTCCTCGAAGCTAAGCGAATCCTCGATTTTGAATTGGAGGCCGTTTTGCACTGATTCCTCCAGTAGGAACGGCTTGACGCCTTTTTTGTGGGCGGAGTTGAAGCAGCTAGGTTCCCCTTCGACTACGCTTGCCTCGGCTAAGGCCTCGCCATAGACGATCCTCGAACGGTCGTTGATTTCGCCATAAACGGTCTCGAGTTCGATGCCTTGGGCGTCGAAGTAGGTGTCGTAATGGCCTTCTAGGCTAAGGCTAAGGATCCCGCCGTAAGCGGTGTCCTTTTCCTTATGGGGATCGACGATGTAATAGGAATCCGTCTCGATGTCGAGGATGGATACCCTCATCGCCTTTTCGATCGAATTGAGTTTCTCTAGCCTGGCCGCGATTTCCTCCTCGCTTCCTCCCGCGTTACGGGCTTTAGCCTCATTCGCGCTTGCGTCCGCGCGTAAATAAGAAGAGGCGACGTCCAATCCGACATACACGTCGTCGTCGCAGGTGAGGTAGAGGGTCTGGGTATAGAAGCCACTATTGGCTTCAAAGGGCCCATAGGGGACGCCACTAGAAGGCGTTAGGAACGAGGAATACTCGTAGAAACGCGGCAGGTTCCCGTTTTTATGCCACCGCGACTCGAACATCGTCGAAACGGGGGCGAATAGGGAGACCTTCTTGAGGTCGCCGGTGGTCAGTTCCTCGCGCTTATCGTTCTCGTTCACGCCTATGCGCAGTTCCCTGTCGCCTAGGATGGACATCTCGATGTAGTTGACCTGTAGTCGCATGCTCGCGGCGTACCAGGCCAAAGAGGAGGACACGGATAGTCCGGATAGACCCACTAATGTGGCCATGAGGGCGATGGTTACCTTCTTCTTGTCCATAATCACGATTCCTTGTTGATCTGGAACTGCAAGGCCAAGTCGAAGCCTTTGCCCACTTGGGAGTCGATGACGGAGAAGTCCCATCCTTCCATATAAATGGAAATCCTGGCTTCGCCGATCGGGTTTTCGCCGCTTCCCGTGATGGCGATGGGCATGCCTCCGGAGAGGGAGCCCTCATCATCGAGGGGGGCGATGGATTTAAGGGTTTCGTATTCCGCCTCTAGGGGGGTCACGAAAGGGGAGGACGAGGCATAACCCTTCACGCCGGCTTTGTGGTGGGAAAGGAAAGTGGTCCTGGAGTTGCCGCCCGTCTTGTTGACGTCGTCCAAAGGGGAGTCGGTCTCGTAGGCGACGGGGGTCGCGCTGCCTAGGTAATCCCCATAGATGATTTCCTGACCGTCTTTGTGGTCATAGTAACCGTCCTTATTGAGGTCGAGGAGCCCCGCGACTTTGGTCGCGCCTGCTTCCCCGTCCTTGCCTAGGCTAGGGTTGAGGATGAACTTGTTGCCCGCTCCGTCGACGTGGATCCTTAGGCCATTATGGATGATCGAATGACCGTCCAAAGAAGTGGCCATCGCGTCTGTGAGCCAGATCGGGGCGTTTCCTACGTATCCCTGCTTCGAGGCATAGGAGACGCGGAAGGCTAGCGGAAGGGAGCAATAGGCCGAAATCGGGGCTTCCTTACTCGAATTCGGGTAGCCCGAAATAAGCGCGCGGTAGAGCTTGAAGTCGTCGCCCTTTGCATACGAATGGGTGGATAACGGCTGCAAGTTGCGGTTTACCGCCTGCCCCATTTTGCCGATGTAGGCCGAAATGGCCTGCTCGCCTAGTCCTGATCCCGAGGCCGCGAAGTAATAGTCCTTCCCCCCAATGGTCTCCTTGGTGAGCCCCAAATCGATGGGATTGCCAAGGGCATCCAATAAGTTGGAGGTGAAGTCCACGTCGCTTTGGATGCCGATTTGCAGCATTTGCGACTGTCCGATGGAGGTTCCGTTATAGCCTAAGGTCGCCCTGGTCGAATATTGATACCAGGCAAGGGTGCCGGCGATGGAACCCGCCATACCGCATAAAAGCGCGGCGGACATCGTGGAAACGGCGAGTTTTCTCCCAAGATTACCCGGCATTGGCGCCAACCTCCACGCCGAGTTTCACGGTCGCGCCATGGGGCGGCTCCGTGTCTTCCAGCGATTGTTTGTCGCTCCCTTCAAGCCAGGTGACGATGGTGTAGCGCTTGACGTCGCCGACTTTGAAGCCTTGCGTGCGCAGCGTGCACACCCTCTCGGTTGAAACGAAGTTGGTTGCGAGCGGGTGCTCGTCGTCTTCGGTCTTGTTGAAGGGTTCATCGAAGATGAATTCCCGGTTGGTCTTCGTGCCATCGCGGAGGTAATTGACCTCTGCGGCGGGTTTAGCGTAGACCACGGGGTCCACCCTCGGGGTTCCCGGGGTGTTCTCATAGATCATAACCCTCAGCGTGTCGAGCAAAGTCCTACCAGAACCATCGTCGGCCTCCTTGTTCTCGGAGATGTTGACGTTGAGGTTGTAGCTAGAGACGCTCGCGCCGACATTCTTGATGTAGAAGGTGTATTTGAAGTAGTCGGTGGAGACATAGGTCCCATCGGCTTTCTTACGCATGCCCGTATCATAGGGCGTGTCCTCGTTATCAAGCACTTCAGCGTCCGGCAGCGCTGGGAAGGTGGTCTCGCCATAGGGGGCGAGCTCATCGATCCGGAGCATGGAAGTAGTGCGTTCGAAACTCGCCTTCTCAGAAAGCGTCAATGCGACTTCGCCATTTGTGACGGACACGGTGAAAGATCCGACGAATCGGCCGAGGAAGGCCAGGACTGACATCGCGGCAACGCCGGCGGTACCGACGCCACCGAAAATGGCAACGATCTTCCTCCTCTTGCGTTTTTTCACATATGCCAAATCAACCATAAAGACGCGCGACAAAGAGGGTATGTTTCTACTACTTGCGCAAAAGATGTCCCAACGGAGATCGAATAAAGCCAGCTCCCTATCATCCAGAATCCTGGCGGGGTTCGATCCCCTTTTAAGGCAGCTGGCTGTCTAATCTGACTAGATAGACCCTCTAGTTTTGCGTCGCCGTATCGCTACGGTTTTGCTTTTTGCTCGGCCCTAATATACAACCTTCGAAATCATAAATCTACAAAAAATGCACAAAACTTTTTCCTTGGTCTTTTCATGCGCGCATTATGCGTAACAGAAAAGCCCCCGTTGCCGGGGGCGATCTTGTCGTCAGTAGGGGGTCTTATTCCTCTTTTTTCTCGACGTCCTTGTTGAGCTCGGCCTTGATGGCGGCGAGTTCTTCCGGAGTCAAGTCATCGATGGATTTGACCTGCCTTTGCTGCTCCTTGGCGGTCGATTTACGCACGTAGAGCACGAGCCCGATGATGTTACCCGCTAGAAGCAGGAACAGGGGCAATACGAACGCCAGGAGGTAGACGGTTGGGTTTTGCTGGAGATAGCCGATGAGACCTTCACCGCCTAGTAGCTCCGCCGCAGATTTCCCGATCGTGTTGATCATCATCACGAGGTTGAAGATCGCGAGGCCGATGGTCAATACGGCGTCGAGGGAGAGTAGGGCGATATAGAACGGTTTCTTGTTTTTCATAGGCTAAGCGTGCTTATCACACGTTATCTTAAACTCTTGCAAACCCAATTGCTATCGCGAGTTTCTAGAGAAGAATTGCTTACGCGGCGGTGAGCTGGCGAGTGTAGAACTTCAAAGCAGTGGTGACAGCGTCGAGAGTGGCGGCATCAACGACGTTGGTTTCATCGGTTCCCTCGAACCAAGCCACAAAGGTGTATGAAAGAGTGGCATCGCTATTGGGGGTGGCAGTACCGAATTTACCGAGGCAGTAAACTTCAGAGCAATCGGCAAGGCCGGTGTGACCTTCCTCAATCTTATACGTATTGGCAGTTTTCATGGCTGAAGTCATAAGAACGTTAGCGCCATAAGAGGCCGTGCTGGTAGTGCTGTTGACATAAGTAGAGGAGTCAACGAAGGGGGCCCAAACACGGGTTTGAGTAGCACTGCCCGTGCCAGTAGCAGCGCCACCAACGATGGCTAGGCGGAAAGCTTTGTAGGTGTTTTTGGCATTATCACCACGTTCGGCACTATTAAATGTCGCGTTACTACCGGTGGTTTTATCAAGGTTGAAATAGAGCCCGCACGGAGTGGTGTTTTGGGGGAAGGTGTAGGTAAAGGTAACCTTGAAGCTAACGGCCCAATAGATATCACTGTCGTTGGGATCGGTGGTTTGATAGTGGCCAGCAATCCAACTATTGTTGTAGGTGGCAATCGCAGCTGCGTCTGCGTTTTGGGCGGGTTCTAGGCCATCAACTCTAAGAGTGAACTTATCGTCGACGTCGTGGGTGCCAGAATAAACCTTCTTTGCAGAGTGATCGAAAGAACCATGGGTGAGTTGGACATTCTTGGCCGTGTCGAGTTTGATTTGTTTCGAGTCGCTGGGATCAATCATGGTGCCGTGATCAGGGGTAATGGCGGCAGTGAGGTTACCATCGAGCTTGGTAATGGCAAAACTGGAAGTTTTCATATCCCAGGAAGAGCTGGAAGAGAACCAAGCGACGGTTCCGCCGACAGAGCCGGCAGCGGCGAGGACGAGGACGCCAAGAGCGGGGGCGATTAGAAGTGATTTTTTCATTGTTTTTCTCCTTGAGTTTAAGGTCCTATAAGCACAAAAGCCATTCAACGGACCGTTAAATGGATGACAGGGATTATCGCAACTTTTACGTTTTCGAGGGCTTGGGACTTCTCTCGGAATCGCTTGGTTGCGCTTAAATATTGGGCATTTTTTGCGGGTAAGTCAAGAAATAGAAGAAAGCGGAAAAACTATTGATATTAGATGCTGAGGCGGTTTTTGCCGTTCCTCTTGCTCTCGTATAGTTTCGCATCCGCGTGTTCGATGCATTGGAAAACGTCTTCGGTGGAGGAGGCTTTGCCGACGTATCCGCCTAAGGAGACGCTCACGTGGTTACCGGGGACGCCTTCCACGTATAGCTCATGGATTTCCTTGAGGATGTTCTCGCCCATGGCCTTGAGGGATTCGTTCGTCGCCCCGGTTTGTAGGATGACGAACTCGTCGCCGCCATAACGGAGCAAGACCTCGGGGTTTTGGTTGGACAATACGGTCGCGACGGTTTTGATCGCGATGTTACCCGAGGCGTGGCCCATTTGGTCGTTGATCTTCTTTAAGAAGTCCAGGTCGACGAAAAGGACGCCTAGGTCGATTTCCTTGTTGCCTTCCTCGAAATGGAGGGATTTGACCCATTGGACCATATACATGCGGTTATGGATACCCGTAAGGGAATCGCGGGTCGCTAGTTCCTCAAACCTCTTCGCGGAGTTGCCTTGGATCTCCGAGATGTCCGCGGAGGCGATCGAGGACATGGCCCCGATCACGATGGCCACGACGAAGACCGCGAGGAAATTGAACCTCGTGGGTTGGTCGATGAGGGGATTGGATCCCCCAAAGGCGGGCGTATAGAAGTAGATGATGGATTCGACTAAGACGGCTAAGCCCGTGAGGACACCGGGAATGAAATCGGTGAAGAGGATGACCACGAGGCAGCCTAGGGGCACCCAGTAGAGGGAGTGGAGCGCGAATTGACTGGAGGCCAATAATCCCGCAGCGGAAGCGATGGTCAGCGCCCCGACGGCGATCCAGAAGTAGAGGCGGAGCCCAAATAGGTGCAATTTGCCGCCCAGGAGGAACACGAGCCAAAGCATCAGGAACGAGACGCCGCCAAGGCAATAGAAGGTGATGGCGAGTTCGCTCGCACCCCTAAGTTGGTTTAGGACCGCCCCATAGATAGTGGTGAAGCAAAGCAAAACGAAGACGATGGAAAGGCAAGTTCTGCGGCGGTGATTGACCTCGGCGAGGTAGTTGCCTAGTTTTTCCCTGATGTTCGATAGGAGTTTCGGCATGGCTTTACGTTGATAACGGGTCTTAAGTTTGCATTAGTGTATCACTAGTTGAGAAATTTCGCACAAGCCTATTGCGCAAGCGCGGAAAGTCTTAATTGACCAAAAGAGGGTTGATTTATGTTGCCCTTAAAAGGGAGGATGGGCAAAATATATGGGCTTCGGGATGTAGCGAAGCTTGGTTATCGCGTCTGCTTTGGGAGCAGAAGACCATCGGTTCGAATCCGATCATCCCGACCATAATGAAACATTAGGTTTGATACTGGTTATCAAGCCTTTTTTATTCAATGATTTCAAATTGTAAGAAAAGTAAGATATACTATGAAACGTAAGAAAATAGGAGTGAATCGTAATGAAAGACATAAAAGAAGATAGGTTTATCGTAAGCGTCAAAGTGGGACCTAAGTTTCAAATAACGATACCTGCCGCAGCCAGGAAACTATTCGATATCCAAGAAGGGGATACCTTAATGGTGATGGGGGACAAAGAGAAAGGAATCGCGTTAGTCAAAGACGATGTGTTCTATCAGTTGATGGGAGGCGCGCTAAAAAAATGACGACGGCAATAAAAATTGAAGGCCTTACGAAGCGGTACAAAGACGTCACCGCGGTCGAAGGGTTAAACCTAGAAATATCTGAGGGGGAATTGTTTTCCTTGCTCGGGGTGAATGGGGCGGGGAAAACAACAACGATAAAAATGCTTTCCACGCTTGTGAAACCGACAAGCGGAGATGCCACTATTTTTGGCTATTCGGTACTCCGAGATGAAGAAAAGGTAAAAGAGATCATCGATATTTCCATGCAAGAGACTGCGATCGCAAGGAAACTGACGGTTGAAGAGAACATTGAATTCTATGGCAGATTATCCGGGCAAGATAAAGCCGAACTCAATGAAGTGAAAAAATTCATTTACGAAGCGTTTGGATTCGAAAAAATAGCCAAAAAGCAAGCCTCGAAATTATCCGGTGGTTGGCAAAGAAAACTATCGATTGCCTTGGCGTTGATTTCCAAACCTAAAATTCTATTTTTAGACGAACCAACATTGGGGCTTGATGTAATAGCCAGAAGAGAATTATGGAAGACCATAAACGAACTAAAAGGCAAGATGACCATAATTCTAACCACCCACTATATGGAGGAAGCGGAAGCGTTGGCCGATAGAATTGGCATAATGAAGGACGGAAGGCTGCTGTTTGTCGGGACGAAAGAAGAGCTTTTCGGGAAAACAGGCAAAACGAATGTTGAGGATTCGTTTATTGAAATAGTTTCCGGAGGCGAATCGTTATGAAGGAATCGTTATCTAGAATCATCATTCTGACAAAAAGGGATTTCAAAGAAATCTTAAGGGATCCGCTATCGCTGATATTCACCATAGGGATGCCTTTGCTTTTGGAGATATTGTTCTATTTCATATTCCATGGATTGACGTCCCAATTCGAGATGAGATACTTGGCTCCGGGAATAGTTGTGTTCGCCCAAAGTTTCATATCGCTGTTTGTTGGACTATTAATCGCCATAGATAGATCAACATCCTTTTTGACGAGGCTATATGTGTCAAAAGCGAGGTCGTATGAATTCATCTTTTCATACGCCCTGTCCATGATTCCCATCATATTTGTCCAATCTCTATTATTCTTCTTGGTTGGAGGACTAATAGATCCTTCGATTTTTAGTATCAACATGGTGTTTGCCATGCTTATAAGCTTGGTTACGTCTCTTCTTTTTATCGCCTTGGGAATTTTGCTTGGCTCTTTATGCAACGAAAAAGCAATCGGTGGCATTTCCTCGATTGTCATCGCCGGTCAATCCGTCCTATCGGGCATGTGGTTTCCGACAGAAGGATTAAACGAAGGAATGATAACGTTCATGAATGTGTTGCCGTTTAGAAACGCGACACAGCTTGTCCAAAATACCATGAACGGAATAAATGATGTATATAAGGATTTTTTAATTCCATTAAGTATCGTTCTAGCATATGCAATAGCATCATTCGTTCTGGCAATAGTGGCTTTCAAAAGAAAAATGAAATCAAACTAAACATTACCAAATGAAGTCATCCATCGGGGATGGATTTTTTTGCTCTTATAAGGTGTCTAGGTGTCCGAACTTTTAAAGGGTGTCAGAAACTGTATTAAATGTTATGTTTCTAGACACATTGCTAATAGGTTCCTGATACAAGCGCGTCAGGAACTTTTTAGTTAAAACTGCCGATGCCATAACAGTTATTGCTAGTCCTTTCCTATCGCTTGTCATTTGATTAACTGAAAATTGCCGATAATCCAGTCTCTACAGGCTTTGGCTCGCACATGGTAAACCCCATTCACGCACAGATGAGGTCACTCACACACGCTTTGCTCCAATCACGCACAGATGAGGTCACTCACACACGCTTTGCTCCAATCACACACAGGAGAGTCTCATTCGAAAACGCATAGGCATCCAGACGAGAAACAAGGCGTCCGCGAAAATCGCAACAGCCTAATTTATTGGTGACATTATTGGTGACACGATTGGTGACATTATTGGTGACAAATGGTAGTATTAAGATACGTTTGGAGGCTGAATCATGAACCTTGGAAGAGAATCGGAGTACCTAGAATTTAAAGAGACCACGAACGAACTCGACAATGCTATCGAGGATATCTCCGCGATTTTAAATAAGCACGGCAGGGGAATCCTTTATTTCGGCGTAAGAAATAATGGCGACGTGCGGGGGTTCGATATCGGCGAGAGCACGCAACGTGATATCTCCCGGAAGATCTATGAGAAAATCAAACCGCAAATATTCCCGACGATTGAGGAAATACCGGAATTGCGGATCATCAAGGTAACTTTCGAAGGCAGCGACAAACCTTATTCTGCCGACGGGCGGTATTTCCTTCGCGTCTCTGATGAGAGTCGGGAGATGTCGCCCGAGGAATTATCCAGGATGATCATGGAGACCAATCGCAAAGACTGGGAGAGGCAGCGTTCCGAAGCGACGATCGAAATGGTCGACGAGGCGTCTTTGAAGCGTTTCTTGGAACGCGCGATCGCATGCAAGAGACTCCCGCCCATGGAATACGACAAAATGGGCCTGCTTAAAAGACTCAAACTGCTTTCCGACGACGAACGTCATCTAAACAACGCCGGGCGAATCCTTTTTTCAATGGATGACCCAGTCGAGCTGAAGATGGCTGTTTTCGCGACGAACGAAAAAAGGACGTTCATCGATATCTCGCCCATGAAGGGGAATGTCTTTACCTTAATTGAAGAAGCGGAGAAATACATTAAGAAGAACATGCATTGGAGGGTCGTCATCAACGGCTTCGATCGAGTGGATGTTCCGGAGATTCCCATCGATGCCTTGCGCGAGATCATCGTGAACAGCTTTGCCCACGCCAACTATGTCGGCTGGAGCAAGAACGAGATCGATATCTTCCCCAACCGGGTGTCCATCTATAACCCCGGCGCTTTCCCCGATGACCTGAATCCCGAGGACTTCGCCAAGCGGACCATCGCCTCGAGGTTAAGGAACAAATTGATTTGCGACGTCCTCTATAAATGCCGATACGTTGAGACCTGGGGTACCGGTTTAGCCAAGACATATTCGCTTTGCGACGAAGCGGGGATCCGCTGCGGATACGAGAAGGAGGGGGATGGTTTCTGGTTTATCTTCCATCGGAATGTCACCAATGATGTCACCAATGTCACCAATGATGTCACCAATTCCTTATCGGAGCTCGAGAAGATCGTCCTGCAGTCGATTACCGAAGAACCAACCATTTCGAAATACCGAATCGCCGAAAACGTCGGAAGAAGCCATCGGACCATTCAGAGGGTTTTGGATTCACTGAAAGGAAAAGGTCTCATTCGGAGAATCGGAGGAACGAAAGGCGGACACTGGGAGGTCATTGGATAGATGGAACTATGGGACCTTTATGACCGCGGCAGGAAAAAGACCGGTCTAAGCCAGATTCGCGGTGAACCGATTCCGAAGGGCCATTACCACCTCGTCGTCCACGTCTGGATCAGGAACGGAAGCGGCGAGTACCTGATTTCCCAAAGAAGCCCTGACCGCGAGAAGGATCCCTTGAAATGGGAATGCGTGGGCGGTTCCGCCCTCATGGGTGAAGATAGCCTTTCCGCCGCCTCGCGGGAAGCGCAAGAGGAGGTGGGGCCGCCATCGTATTCCCGGACGAAAAAGCAAAAAGCGTATACGTTGGCAGGATTTTCATCGATAGCCTATACCATCGGAAAGGCTACGGAACGCGCCTAATGAAATGCATAGAAAAGATTTTCCCATGGGCCGCCGAGTTGAATCTGGATACTCCATGTTGGAACAAACGGACGAACGCTTTTTACCAAGGGTTAGGCTATCGGCTCATAAAGACCGAGGGCGGGTTCAACTTTTACCAGAAAAAAGTGGGCCAAACGGTTTGAAACGCAAATGCGGCCTCACCAATAGCGACATGGCTACAGCCCTTTAGGGAGGGGTTGTTTCCGGCTATAAATAGACTAATATTTTAGTGGGCCCGAAAGGTCCATCAATACGGCGAGAGATAGTCTCGCCTTTCGTTTACGCCCATGGAAAAGAGACTGCTGTCAGTGTTCGTCGGCGAATCCGGTGATGATGGCACCGGGAAAGAGGGTTCTTTTCCTAAAAACCTCGCAAATCGCGCTTATATGAGACGTGAAAATTGATTTTATCTATTCGCAAAGGGGGTAGAATAGCGGCATGGCAAAGCGCAGGTCGAGCGCCCAGGACATCGCCAAGGGGCTCATGATCATCGGGGTGGTCTTTTTCCATTGCTACATCGAGACCTTCGAAAACCACGGGGAATCCGTTACGACCTTCAATCCTCTCGTCGCCTGCTTCCCCTTTATCCTGAGCGTCTTCTTTTTCTACGCCGGATATAACTACAGGGACAACGGCCGCACCTATGGGCAAAACATCGCAAGGAGGGCCAAGCAATTGCTCATCCCTCTCGTTTTGGCCTTCCTCGTCTCGACGGTCCTCATATCCTCGATGGAGCTCATTTTCCAGCGCGATAATCCGGGCGCGACATTCCAGGCGATAGGCAATAGCATCCTCTATTTCCTGATGTCGGAGCCTCTCGCCCTCATGATCAACTTCCCCCAGTCGGGGGGCATCGTCTTTGAGCTCATGCTTTCCCTGTGCCTGCTTTGGTTCCTCTACGCGCTTTTCCTCTGCTCCTTGCTTTTCTATTGGCTCGTCAAATACACGAACAAGAGCCTGCCCACCTTGGTTTCGGTGGTTACGGGTTTATTGATCATCGGCTTTTGCCTTGGCGAGTTCGTCGGCAATTACCTTCCCTATCAGGTGGAGGCCTACCCGGTGATCCTCTCCATCATGCTGGTCGCCGCTTACTTACGGAAATTCGATTTCCTGGATAGGCCCATCGCCGATAAAAGGGGGTTGGCATTTGTCGTCGTGAACGCGGTCATTGCCGAGGGCCTCATCGCCGGGACCGCCCTCTTCCTCCATTTTAAGGTCGGAACGATGACAGCCGGCTCCATGCCCGGGGGGCAATTCGATCCCGCGATCATGGGCTTCGACGCGATCCTCTCCTTTGCCTTTGGCATTTTGGGCGTCTATTTCATCCATACCCTCGGCAGGGGCATCGCCATGATCCCGGTGGTGGGCACCTGCCTCCAATGGGTTGGCAAGCGTTCCGCCCTCTTCTATCTCTTCCACCCGATCTTCTTAGAGCTTTCCGCGATCGTCATCTTCCAAAAGAAGGTGCCTTGGGGCAGGGCTCAGGCCTTCTTCTACCTCTTCGTGGTGATCGCCCTCATGGTCTTGACCTTCCTCCCCGTCGAATTGCTCGTTAGGAAAATCAAAAAGAAAAAGGAGCCCGCGGAAGCGATCGCGGGACAAACCGAGGATGGACTTCAGGGATAACGCGACCAAGGGCGAGCCCGGTTTTTTCCTTTTCGAGGACATCTATCGGGTCGAGGAAGAGAAGAAAGGCGTCGTCGGCGTGTGGTTCGACGGCGTTTCCTTCACCTACGCCGAAATAAAGAAAAGCGTGGACTTTTACGCGGATTTCCTTTCTAAACACGGGGTTAGTAAAGGCGATCACGTCGCCCTTTTGGGGGTCAATAGCTACAACTGGCTCATCGCCTTCTACGCGATCATCCGCGTCGGGGCGGTCGCCGTGCTTCTTAACTATTTGGCGAGGCATGGCACCCTCGTCGAACTCATCAAGTCCACCGATTGCAAATTCCTTTGCTATGGCAAGTATTCGGCGCTTACCAAGGAAGAAGGCGAACTGAAGGACCTTCTTTCCAAGACTGGGATATCCAAGAAAAGCGCCTTCTCCATCCAACACGAGGACCTCGATTTCAAGGAGGCCCTGTCCAAGGGGGAGATTGAGCCTTTTGCTTCGCCTTTTTCCCGCCAGGAGGATAGCAAACGCACCTCCCTCATCATCTTCACGACCGGGACGACCGCAAGGCCTAAACCCGCGATGCTAAGCCAATACGGCATGATGAACATCATCTATTTGTCGCTTAGCCGCCTCGACCCGATCTTCCCCCAGAAGTTCATGTGTCTTCTCCCGATGTTCCATTGTTTTGGGCTTTTGGTGGTCAACGCCTATTTGGCCTTCCGCCGAAGCGTCTACCTGAACACATTGATGGACAAGCTGAAGGTCTACAAGGAATTCCTGCGGAACCGATGCGGGGATTACGCCTCCGTTAGCATCGTCTTCGATAACCTCGCCAAAGCGCCTTTTTGGTGGTTCCACCGGGCCCGCTTCGTGAAGCATTGCATCGTCGGGGGAGGATTCACCTCCCGTCGCGAGCTTAGGTTCTTAGAAAGGAAATACGGCAAAGGCAAATTCCTTAACGGCTACGGCCAGACCGAATGCTCGCCTTTAATTTCGCTTGTTTATCCTGACGCCCCAAGGGCGAAGCAACTTAGTACCGTCGGCACGCCCATCAAGGGCATCGAACTGGCCTTCATGGATCCGCAAACAAAAGAATTGTTGCCCAAAGGGCAAAAAGGCGAGATTCTCGTAAGGGGCTATAACGTGTTCAACGGCTATTACAAAACCGAGCCAAAGGATCAGCCGATTGACGAGAACGACTACCTCCATACGGGCGACCTAGGCTATTTGGATGAGGACGGATACCTCGTTTTGGATGGCCGCATCAAGGACATCATCATCCGCAAGGGCGAGAACATCTCCCCCAAGGAAATCGAGGAGGAACTGCGCAAATTCCCCGAATTCAGGGCCGCCCGCGTCCTCGGCTTCCCCTCCGTCGACGAAGGCGAATACATCATGGCCTGCGTTGAGGTGAACAAGATCATGCCCCATTTCTTTGAGAAGAAGTACCTCGACGCGATGAGGAAGAACCTCCCCAGCATCAAAATACCCGCCCACATCGTCTACATGAGGAAGTTCCCCCTCACCCCAAGCGGCAAGCTCGATGAACCCGCCTTGCGAGAGATCTGCATAAGCCGCATGGCCAAGTTCTTCAACGAGGAGGTCCTGGCCAGAAAGACTCGTAAACTCATGGAGGAATCGAGCAAAAAGAGGCGCTGATGCGCTACGCACGTAACGCTGTTCTTAGCATGTGGTCGTCACAAGGTACTCCATCCAAATTGGATGAGATTGAAAGACACCATCGATTTTTTGGGTTTATGGGAAATCCTGAACAACGCGGATTTTAAGCCCACCGATTTCGAGGGGTTTAGAAGACCTTGGTTCCTTAATCATAACTTAAATCTTGTAACATAACATAAAAAGAGTTATAAAACATTTTGAAAGTTATAAATGTGGACGGAAACATGGAATACCTAAAGAAGATCCTGGGAATCGAGGTGCGGCACAAGGAAAACGAAGGCAACCCCGCTTTACCTAATTTCATCCGCTCCCGCTACGAAATGGAAAGAGTTGGATTGAGCGGGATCGATGCTGTTTTCGTGTATCCCCGAGGTGAACACGAACCAACGGATGTCCTCAAGAAGCACCTCCGGATAATCGAAAACGCCTACAAGGCGAAGACGGTTTTGATTCTCAATCGCTTGACCTTTCGCCAAAGGGAGTGTTTGCTCCGCGAACGTATCCCCTTCGTCGTGGAGGGGAAGCAAATCTACCTTCCCTTCCTCGCCGTCTACCTTCAAAAACGTTGCGACGGGGAAGCCCCCGAGAAACAAACATGGGCTCCGGCAACCCAGGTTCTGCTATTGCATTATCTTTACGGCGGTTGCGGGGAAATCAGAATGAGCGAGGCGGCGAAATCCCTCGGCTTCACCCCAATGTCGATTTCCAGGGCTTGCAAGCAGTTAGAGGAAAGCGGCCTCATCCAAACCAAAAGGAAGGGCGTGGACAAAATCCTGTTTTGCGACAAAAGAGCAAAGGAACTCTTCCTCGCCGCGGACCCTTTTTGGCTGAACCCCGTGAAAAGAACGGTTTACGTACCCAAGAAGGAAGCGGGGAACGGGCTGCTTCTCGGTGGTCTTTCCGCTCTTTCTGGGTTGACCTTGCTTAATCCTCCGCGTGTTATGTGCTATGCTAGCGACAGCGTCTCCAAATGGGCGAAATCCGCCTCGCCTGCTTTGCAGGATGGGGATGGTCAATGCGCGGTGGAGCTATGGCGTTACGACCCAAAAAGACTGTCAAAAGGCAACTCCGTTGACCCTTTGTCCCTCGCTCTGGCCCTCCGCGACGAAAAAGACGAACGCGTCGAAGCGGCGGTGGAGGAGATTCTCGAACGAACCTGGAGGGAAATCGATGGTGAGAGGAATCGAGGGCTTCGAGAAGTGGTTTCGGGGCTATGAGGAACATTACGCGATCATCGGCCGTGATTGACCGACACGGGCTTTTCCCTCTATCCTTTTTCTAAAGAAAGGCATGGCGGAGGCCGTGCCGAAACAGGGGGATAACCGCATGGAATTCGACGCGGATACTTTGAAGGATATTCAGGCGATGCTTTCGTTTGTCGAAAGGATCGTCCAATCCCAAAAACGGGAGATTTCGGAGGAAAAGAAGAAAAAAGTCGGGGAAATCACGGAACACCCCGATCGTTATTTCATCGACGGGGACGAACTCATGATCCATTCCTCAAACCCTTTATTGGAGAGGAACCGAGGCGATATCAAGGCGGATATCCCCTTTGAACACATCAAAACCGTCGACCTCATCGGGGACGCCTCCAACAGGTTCTTTAACGCGGTGTATGTGGAGAAGGCCGCCCGTTTCCTTTTTCCCAGCGCGACCAAATACCTCTCTTCCTCGGCCTATCTGCACTTCGATTCCTTCAAGAAAGCTCTGGAAAAAAGGATGGGGGAGGCCGTCGACAGCTATGAGACCCTATGGTTCGGATTCGCCTTCGGAGGAGACCTTTATACCTTGGAATTCGTCGGCGCCGATGGATTGGACCTCTATTGCGCTTCCCATCCTTTCGGGAACGTCTCCTTCGAGCCCCTCGCGCCTTCCCTCGCGAACATGGAATCGCCGCGCATCGAAGGGCGTTACATCGAAAAACTGTCCATAAAAGCGGAGGGCATTTCCTCGCTTTCCTCATTCCGTCAGGGTCTATACGAATCGGGCGTGGAATGCCTTTTGGACCAATGCGTGAACCTAAAGGAAATCAAGGTGGACGACGATTGCCCTCTTAAAGAGGAGATCATGGAAACCGCCAAAAGAAGGGGAATCAAGGTCATATAAACGCCGGCCACCACAAAAGGGGCAAAAACAAAGCCCACATACACGCGCCCCTTGAAGAAAAACCGCTTATGGTCGAGAATATCCTGTGACGACCAACATAGCCAAGACAAAGGCAAAGGAGGCCTCCTCTTATGGGCATCGCTGATTATGCGTACAAAGGCAAGCGCCGTTTTAACATTGCCAAATTCGACTGCGCCGACACGGGCGAATTCACCAACCGCGACGAAGCGGTCAACGAATTCGTCGAGAACCTGCTTGTTATCAACAAGAAGCAGCAAAAGCTCTATTCCGAAAGGAAGGAAGGCGTCATCTTCGTCTTCCAGGCGATGGACGCGGCGGGCAAAGACGGGGTCATCCGCACGGTCTTCGCCACCCTTTCCCCGCACGGGGTCAAGGAATATTGCTTCAAGGTGCCTTCCTCCGAGGAGAAGTCGCATGACTTCCTCTGGCGTTTCTGGAGCGCCCTCCCCGCCAGGGGCTTCATCTCGATCTTCAACCGCAGCTACTACGAGGACGTGCTCGTGGGCAAGGTGCATGAGTTCTATAAAAACGACGTGGTCCCCGATAGGGTCAAGGAATCCGACGTCATCGAAAACCGTTACAGGCAGATCGTCGACTTCGAACGCTACCTCTATCAGACGGGCACGAGGGTCGTGAAGATCTTCCTTAACGTCTCTAAGGAAGAGCAGGCCCGTCGCTTCATCTCCCGCATCGACGTGCAGAGGAAGAACTGGAAGGTCTCCTCTAACGACCTAAAGGAACGGGAATACTGGGACAAATACATGGAGGCCTTCGAGACGATGATCAACAAGACCTCGACCACCCATAGCCCCTGGTACGTCGTCCCCGCCGACCATAAGTGGTTCGCTAGGCTCCTCGTCTCCCGCATCGTCAAGAAGACGCTAGAGGAGATCAACCCGCAGTATCCTCCTCTAGATGAGGAGACCAAGGCGGCCCTCCAGGAATATAGGGCCAAGCTCATCGATAGCCTCGGCAAGGAGGGGTATCACGAGCAGGAGAAGCAACCCAAGGAATTCGCCGACCCAAGCCTCGTCCCCGCCGAGCTCATCCAGCAAGAGGCCTTGAAGAAGCAGCAGGAAGCCGACGAAAGGATCAAGAAGGCCGGCTTCAAGAAGGTGAGGGAACTCCTCGCCGAGAACTACATGATCAACTCGATGCAGGAGATCATGGACGCGATCGCGGCCCAGGAAGACGTCCACGAAGAAGCACCACCTCCAAAGGAGGAAGAAGACGACGACGGCCAGGACAGGCCGACCGAGGAAATCCGTCGTGGCATGAGGGAAATCGATGCCAGGATGGAGGAAATCGAAGAAGAGAACAAAGGAGAATAAACCATGCCTAAGAACAAAAAACCGAGCGAAAAATACGTTAGGATCCTCGATAAATTCGGGCTATTGCCCCAATTCGACTTCACCAAGAAGGAACGCAAGATCGTCAAATACCTCGGCAAGGTCGGACCCAAGGACCCACTAGACATCGGCGACGCGCTCGATTACAAGCCCGAGAAGGTGCGTAAGCTCGTCGACCGCTTGGTCGGCAAAGGCGCGGTCATCGAAAACGGCAACCTCGTCGAACTCACCCCGATCGCCCTCCAATACATCACGACCATCAAACACGAGAAGAAATCCGCGAAGACCTTCTACCGCTTCGTCGACACCCTCTCCGAGAAGGAGCTCGACGAATTCATGAAGCTCGTTTCCTCCTTCAAGGTGGCCCCTAAGGAAGCCCCGATCGAGGAGATCAAGGAAATCCTCGAGGAACCTAAGGAAGCCCCCGAGCTAGAGGAGAAACCCGCCCCGAAGAAGGCGGCCCCGAGGATTCGCCCATCCCGTAAGCCCGCGGCCAAAAAACCCGCGCCGAGGAAAAAGCCATCCCCCAAGGCCGAACCCATCAAGGAAGAGCCTAAGCCGGAAGAACCTAAACCCGAGATCAAGGAGGAGCAGTGATGGCCAAGAAATACAACATCTGCCTCGACATCGGGGGCACCAAGGTCCTGGGCGCCGTCTTCAATTCCAAGGACAAGCTCGTCTGCAAGGTGAAAAGGCGTTCCACCGAGCAAGGCAACGACACCAAGAACATCGAGGCCGTCATCATCGAGGTGACCCGTCTTCTCTTAAAGAAGGCCAACATAAAGAAGAGCCAGATCAACGCGATTTCCGCAGGCGTCCCCGGCATCATTGATAGCGACAAGGGCATCGTGGTGTTCACGCCTAACCTCCCTTGGAGGAACTACGATTTGCGCGCCGCGATCGAAAAGGAATTCCACGCGAAGTTCTACCTTGGTAACGACGTTAACGTCGGCGTCCTAGGCGAATATAAATACGGCGCCGGCAAAGGCCATAAGAACATCGTCGGTTTCTTCTTAGGGACCGGCGTGGGCGGTGGACTCATCCTTAACGGCAAGCTCTACGAAGGCAACGAATTCAAGGCGGGCGAACTAGGCCACCTATGCGTCGTCTCCGAAGGAGGGCGCGAATGCGGCTGCGGCAACCATGGCTGCCTCGAGTCCTATTCCTCCAAGAAGGGCATGGCCAAGTACATCCTCGCCGAAGTCGAGAAGGGCCGCGAGTCCTCGATGGTCGCAAGCATCGACGAGAACGGGGTCTTCAAGTCCAAGGCCCTGAAAGCCGCGGTCGAAGCGGGGGACCAGGTCTCCATCGAGGCGATCGAGCAGGCCTGCCATTACCTAGGCATCGCCACCGGATCGATGATCAACGCCCTTAGCCCCGATTGCGTGATCTATGGCGGCGGCGTCATGGAGGCCATGGGGGATTACTTCCTGGAGAGGATCCTGCCCGAGGTCGACAAATACGCGATGCCCGCGATCCGTCCTAGCGTCGAGGTCAAGAAGGCCTCGCTAGGGGACTATTCCAACATCTACGGCTCCCTCGCCCTCATCAAGATGGCCGAGAAGAAGAAACGGAAATAAGACCGAACCAAGGAAAAAAAGAGATCGCTGCGAGGCGGTCTCTTTCTTTTATAAGCTCTGCTTATTTGGCGAGCATCTTCGTCGCTTTGCCGTAGTAGACGATCACAAGGATCGAGGTGACGAGGTCGGCGACGCGGGCGACGATACCGAGGATGGACAAGACGTTCTTTAGCTCCACGCTCGGGTTCTGGATGAAGGTGGGGATCAAATTGAGAACGATCGAGACGACGATCAGGATGAGGATGACTAGGGCGAGCCTCTTGCCGCTTTTTTCCATCTTCTCGTCTCCCAGCTTGGACGAGAGGTCGGCGATGCCGCGGAGGATGAACTGGAGGCTAGCGATGGTGAGGGCCTTCGTGAGGGCCTCGCTGGCGAGGGAGATGCCTGAGCGAACAGTCGGGTCAGGGATAAAGCTTAGAAACATCACCAGGACGGTCACGATGATCGAGATGACGACGCAGATGAGTGCGTGATGGATTTTGGCTTCGTCCCTCGAGCCTTGGACGAGACCGACGATCTGGATGATGAAGGCCACGATGAGGGCGATGGCCGCGATGAGGACGAGCGTGCCGGTAAGGGCGGCGAAGGATTCTCTCGGGGGATCGGTCTGGACCGCTAGGACCGCGAAGACGGAGGCAACGAGGTACAAAACGAGGGCGGCGATGTTGATGAGTTCGGCGGTGAATAGTTTCTTCACGCCTTTGTATGCATTAGGGAAGCGCATCGGTTTAATCTCCTTTGTTGATGTTAGTCAGTATATATTCGCTGCGGCGATTTGGGCTCATTTTTCTAAAAAAAGGGCGTTTTGCGTGTATATTTAAGCCATGGGCAAACGGAACTGGTATCTCGCTTGGACAAGCGACGCGCTGCTTTTAATCTCCTCCGTCCTAGGGGTAAGCGCGGTTTTGGGCGGATGGAAGTTCATGTCCGATTATGGAAGGATGAGCGAAGCCCCGTTCTTAGTGACCTTCACCGGGCTAAGCAACCTCCTGATCGGGGTGGTGGCCTTTCTATGCCTCCTCACGCGTTTGATCAAGAAAGAAGCAAGGCTTCCCTCCTGGCTATTCGTCACCAGGATGATATTCGTCGCGATGATCATGGTCACCTTCCTCGTGACCGCGGTCTACCTTAGCCCTAGCGTCGGCCCCGATTGGTGGAAGCTCTATATCAACGGGAGTCTCTTCAATCACCTCATTACGCCCGTTTGGGCGGTCCTTGCCTTCCTTTTGTTCGAGCCGAGGTCCCTCCTTTCCTATAGGTGCGCCTTCTTCACCTTCGTGCCGATGGGGATCTATGGGATCTTCTATTTGATTCGGGCTTATACCCACGTGGGGCCCGATGGGACCATCAGCCTTTTCTATGACATCTACGGTCTAGCCAGATGGGGCCTATGGGCGACCATCGGAATCTTCTTCGCCTTCATGGCGGTGTCCTTCCTCCTTTGCCTGCTCTTATTCTTCCAAAATAGCCGGAAGAAACCCGATTAAAAGCAAAGCTTTCATCCGAACGAACCTTGAAAACTATCACTAGGGTGATATAGTGATGGTGGAGGAAACCAAGGATGAAAAGAAAACTAATCTTGTTCCATGGTTCCCCGCAGGTCGTGAGGGAACCCTCTTTTGGCAAAGGCAGGAAGAACAACGATTTCGGCCTTGGCTTTTATTGCACCGAAAACCCCGAGCTTGCAAAGGAATGGGCAGTTTCCTCTTCGGAAGACGGGTTTTGCAACCGTTACTCCATCGACGTTTCCAACATGAGGGTGCTAAACCTTAACGGCCCCGACTTCACGATTCTTAATTGGATCGCCGTTTTGGTGAAGCATCGCCTCTTTTCCTTAAGCAATCCAGTTGCCCAAAGGGCAAAGGCCTATTTGATCGAGCATTTTGACATTAACGTCAATGCCTATGACGTCATCGTGGGTTATCGAGCCGACGATTCCTATTACGATTATGCCGACGCGTTTTTGAATAACTCCATCACCGTGGAGCAACTCGCCTCGGCAATGAGGTTAGGGAAACTAGGCGAGCAGGTGGTCGTCAAATCCGAATACGCTTTCTCAGAACTCTGTTTCGAGGGATCCGAAGCCGTTTCCCGGCTTGAGTTCTACGCGAAAAGAAAAGCGAGGAACGATGAGGCCAATGCCCGTTATTTTGAAATCCTTGGCGAGGAAAAGGACGGCCTTTTCATCCAAGACATCATCCGAGGAGGGATTGGAAATGACGATCCACGCATTCCAAGAAACCTACCTAAATAAGGCTCAATCCCTTTTGGGGGAGGCCTTTGACTACGCGATCAATTGTGCCAAGGTCAGCGGCGAGGATTTCATCGGTCTCTTCCTCTCTTCCCCGATCAGCAAAAAGCTAGCGGTGGGGGATCCTTCGATTCTTCTAGGGAAAAGCGGAATCGAGGTCGCCCTGCTGATTCTTGGGGAGGATCGCCCTGCAGGGGAGTCGATCATCACCCATTCGGAGGCGTATTGGATTGGATGGGCCCTGGCTTTTTGCCAGTGGTCGTCGGACCGGTCCTACGCGGAGATTCTTGGGGCGGTGACCTACGAAGACCTGCAGAGGATGTATCTTCCCTATCATGAATCCGACGTCACCAAATTCGCGGAAGCCATCGAGGAGCGCGTCAAGAAAGCCCGTCCGGAAACAAACCTAAAACGCTTGCGCGCCTATGCGCATCTTTCCCAAGCAGAACTCGCGGGCGAATCTGGGGTTTCCTTACGCTCCATTCAGATGTACGAGCAGCGGAGGAAGGACATCAACAAGGCAAGTGCCGAGACGCTATACCGCCTCGCCAAGGCCATCGGCTGCACGATCGAGGATCTTCTCGAGAAATGATTTCCATAGGTGTCGTCGTCCAAATCCGTTTATCCGGTTTTGTCCAAACGGCGGCATCCAGATAGATAGGTTCCCTCGGGGGCCTTTTCCTGTGTCTCGAACTCGCCGACCTCCTCGTTGCGAACAAGGTTAAAAACCCCGTTTATCCACAACGGGGATGATTGTTCTTGCCCGCGAGAACAGGAACTATCTTTTCTTGTACATGACTAGTTTTGGATCAGAACCTCCCTTGCCATAGGTGCAAATAAGGATGAAGTCCACATTGGCCACGACGCCATAGCAGAACCCCGTGTCGGTTTCGGACTCGAGCTGAGTGCCTAGGTACGCCGTCTCATCGTTGAGGAATTTCACCTTTGCCCCGTTAGGCAATGGGTATTCCAAGTTTACATATGAGCCTACGAGGGCGCTTAGCTTGGTTACTGGGGGCATACCCTCGATGTGCAGGCCGTTTATTTCTTCGATTAGTGTTTTCTTAAAGGCATCGAACTTCCCTTGATCGCTTAGTTCGTCATGGCGTTTCCAATAGTTTAGGTGGGGAAGTTTTTCTTTCATATAAGCGCGAGCCTCTTCCTCGGAAAATCCTTCCTTGGCCATGTGGGGAACGCAGACATCGATGAGATCATCCATGTTGTCATAAGTGTAGGTCCCGTCCGCATAGCACCATTTGCAATACTCCTCGTTTAGGGAACCGTCGTCGTTCTTGCCGATGATCGAATCATCTAGCGGCATGCCGCAGCACTGGCAATAAAGGGGATGAGGAGAACCAAGCAGCGTATTAATCGAAACGTTGAAGAGCTTAGAGAGCAGCTTCAGTGTCTCCGTTGCGGGAACCGTCTCTCCGTTTTCCCAGCGCGAAACCGCTTGCCTCGTCACGAAAACCTTTTCCGCAAGCTCGTCTTGGGATAGCCCGTTTTTGGTCCTGAGCTCATATAGAATTTGTTTTGTTTCCATCGTTTTTGCCTCCGGCGAAATCATATCAAACAGCCTTTTGTGATAGTAGCAACGTCCTGTTGCGGTCTCTCTAAAGCGTCGTAATGAGAAAAACCGCGTTTGCTGAAATATCAAAATGCTGATAGAATATTATCGTCATGAGGTAACAGCAATGACCATTCTCCCTTCGACTTCCTTGCGAAACCAATACAACGAAATCTCCGAACGTTGCAAAACAACAGGAGAGCCAATCTATCTTACGAAAAACGGCGAGGGCGATCTTGTCGTTATGTCCATAGAGGCGTACGAAAAGAAGGAGGCACTCCTGGCCTTGAAAGAACGGCTCCTTGACATTGAGTTAGAGCAGAGAAGCGGCGCGAAATACTATAGTTTGGACGAACTCGATTCCGCGCTGAAAAGGATTGTCGGTTAATGGCTCAATTCAAGATTTCGATTACGCAGAGGGCGTTTTCCAGCATCAGCGAACACGTGCTTTTTGTTCGGAACGTCTCTCTAGAGGCGGCGAAGGAGTTATACGAAGAAACCATGACCTCGCTCCGCTCCTTATCATCGTTTCCGGAAAGATGCCCAGAAATACAAGATTTGAGGATCGCCGGTGCCCGCATCCGAAAAATGTCGATTCACGATGGGCGCTACGTTGCCTTATATAAAGTCGATGGCGATACGGTTGTCGTCTATGATGTCGTCGATTCGCGAAAGGACAACTCGATTCTAAAATTGTAGGGCATGCGAACGAAGGAAAACACGACAAAATAGTGGATGGAAGTATTTAGACAAAAGCGGATAGATTGAATTAGACAACCACACTTGTGTCGTCGTCCAAAGTCACTTATCCAAAGTTGGACAAACGGCGGCATCTAGATAGACAGGTCCCTTCGGGGGCCTTTTTTGTGTCTTGGACTCGCCGGACATTGATTATAAAACAATGGTGTATTACAATGTATTACGAAAGAAGGTAAGATTATGGTTGTTTCCATCAGAATGACAGACGAAGAAAAGCAATTGGCGGACGCCTACGCCAAGCTCAACGGCGTGTCTTTAAGCGAAGCTATCAAACGCGCTTACTTCGAGAAGATCGAAGACGAATATGATATTGCCCTCGCCGATATGGCCTTACGTGAATACGAGAAAAACCCCAAGACCTATTCGCACGAAGAGGTCAAAAAGATGCTTGGATTATGAAGTATCAGGTCGAGTATTTGCCTCAAGTCGTGAAGACGCTTGAGAAGATGGACAAATACACCAAGCGAATCATCCTCGAGTGGATCGAAAAGCGTTTGGTGGATTGCGAGGATCCCAGGGCACACGGAAAGCCGTTGACCGCGAATAGAGTCGGGCAATGGAGATATCGAATTGGCGATTATCGGGTGATAGCAAGAATAGAAGACAATAAGCTCGTTATTTTGGTCATTGCCATTGGGCATAGAAGAGAAGTGTACGGTGGTTAACGCCATCCGTAGAATTGGCGGTACAAAGGGGATGCATCATGGCAAAGTCCTTTGCTGAGATGAAACTCTTTCAGGTTAGACCCGATAAACTTGAACAATTTGAAGCGTTAATTAGGGGGGTATCCGCGAACCAACTTAAGCGCGAAGGCTGTCTATCGCCCAAGTATTTCAAAGGTTCTTCACCGTCGACGGAATCGAACTCGGTGAGTCGGGGAGAGAATTAACCAAGGCCGCGAAACGCGTCAGGCGCTATTCCTTTTGGGAATTCGATTCGAAAAAGACGGTCTGATTCTTGACGTTAATGTGTCTCCAAGCGAGGACACTGTATGGCTTTCTTTGAACGAGATGTGCCTTTTGTTCGGGCGCGACAAATCGGTTATTTCAAGACATATCAAGAATGTATTTAAAGAAGGGGAGTTGGAATCAAATCAAACTGTTGCGCTCTGTTTTAACAAACGACTG
>DKRQ01000018.1 GCA_002472275.1 Caryophanales bacterium UBA7278
GGGTGACGAATCTAATGAATTTCACAGAGAGGTAGTGCGTCCCAAAGTAACGGAACTTCTATCTCCTAATCCTGCGGATTACATTTTGGATATTGCGTGTTGCAAGCGCGCCTCGTCTTTTTCGTTCCCGGCCGGAAACGATTGATGCTTATGTGTTCTAACTCGCGTGTCACTCGTCGCCGACCACCTCCAATCTTGGGTCGATAAGGACGCCGATATCCTGAAGTCTGTACTTAACGGTGTTAAAACCGATGTCGTAGAGCTTCATCAATTTGCTGATGCCCCTTTTCATGTAATCTGTGAATTTTACCGGTTCATTGGGGATTTTTTTCCAACGAATCGCCTTGAAAAACTCGGCTTTGACCTGCTCTTTCGGCATGATGACGGCGGCGGTAAGGTAGTCGTTCTGCCGCTCGATGAGTTCGGTGGTCGGCATGTTTCGCTGCCAATAGACCCTTTTCGAGTCATTGGCTTTGCAGATAGAAGCAACCTCCCCCGAATGCTCCTTGAAATACCTGCTGTCTTTGATGATGTGGCAGCCTTCGTGGGCCACGGCGAACATTTCGGCATGATGGGTCTTCTTGGAACGCAGAAAGCACTCGTTGACGAGGACCGTCCCCTTCTTGAAAAACCGTTCTTGCGGGAAGTCGCCGGGCTCAAAAGACGGCTTTGGCCAGACATACCAGCCGCTATCGGAGAAAAAGGTCATGGCCGCGATCTGGAGACCTGGTGAGATTAGGGCCCACTGGTATTCGTGACCGAGCTTATCTAGAAAAAGATAGGGGTCGAAAGGCATCGCCTTTTCCAGCCTCTCGGGGAAATAGCGGCGGTTTATCTCGTCCGCCATTTCCTCAAGCTCGTCCTTTGAATAGACGGTCTTAGTCAGATTGTCCAGATCGATTTGACTCATTTGCGCTTTTTCTTCTCCATTTCTTCGATGATTTGGAGCCATTCCTCGTCCCCGAGGTTAAGTTCCCTGGCTTTGCGGAGAGCCGCCGACACGTTTTTGACCTCACCGGCGTAAAGGATGACGTCGGAGGCAACGGCGTCGCCCCTGGTCTCGGCGGCAGCGTCGAAAAGCGACTGCCTTTCCTCGGGAGTCAGGCCAAGGACGTCGGCGATTTTGTCGATGTGTTCTCCAGAGAGCGGTTTGCGCTGCCCGCGCTCGACGTCGCTGAGGTAAGGGGCCGAAACCCCGAGCTTATCCGCAAGGTTGCGGAGGCTCACGCCCTTTTCGATTCGAATCGATTTTAGTTTTTCTCCAAACATGGTCTTGCTCCCTCTTTGTTAGCCGTTGGCTTACAGGAATTATCTCCCCTTTTCGGGATATGTCAAGCGATTTTGGATGACAGCAGGGTACTCAGGGTTTCTTGCAAACCAAATCGAAAACCCTCCCTAATTTTTCCTCGGCATTAACAATTATGCGGAAGAAGCGGATAGTCGCGCCGCTAGGCGTGTATTGAATCAGCAAAGCAAAAGCCCTCCTTTTTCGCAAGAGGAGGGCTTTTTCGATGGTTATTTCGCGGATTTTTGGAATCCGAACACGGCCGCGCCGATGAGGCCGGCTTCCTGTCCGCACGCGCATTCCTCGATGCGGCAATTGGGGCAGGCGCGACGCAGGTCCTCGAGGAAGAGGTCCTTGCTCTTCATGACGCCACCGGTGAGAGTGAAGGCGTCGGGCTCGAAGTTGAACTGGTTCATCTCGATCCATTCGGCGAGCATCTTGATCCAGTCGTTGTAGATCTTCTTCGCTCCGGGATGTCCGTTTTTGACGAGGTCCAGCAGTTCCTTCGCGTTATTGACGTAGAGGCCGTTCATCTCGGCAAGCCTACGAAGCCCCGTTCCGGAGGCCATGTGCTCGAATTCGTGGATCTCGTTATGGTAGCTCGTCATCGTGTGACCGATCTCATAAGAGGAGTTGACGAGTTGGCCATCGATGCAAAGCGCGCCGCCAACGCCGGTGGAGATGGTAACGAAGAAGATGGACTTGAGGGTCTTGAAGGGACCGACGTTGGCCTCGGCCAAAGCCGCGACCTCCGCGTCGTTGCGGATATAGACGGGGAGATGGAATTCCTTCTCGAGGTATTGGGCGAGGGGGATGGAGGAGATGTGGATGTTAGGGAGGGCGTAGATATAGCCATCGTGCCTGACCCTGCCCGGCACGCCTCCAGAAATCGCGAGGACGCCCTCAAAGGAGGGGATGGCCTCGAGGATCACGTTCTTGACGGACTCAAGGAACATGTCGAGGTTGCCGACCACGGTTGGCTTGATGAGGATTTTCTCTACTTCGTAGTCCTCATTGATGAGGGCGACGCGGGTGTTGGTGCCCCCGATGTCGAGGGCGATGATCTTCTTTTTCATTCGACTTCCCTGACCTCGTTGACTTTGACGATCCTCATGAAGTTGGTCTGTCCGGCGCCAGTGGGGGTGCCGCCGGCGATGATGATGGATTCGCCCGCGGCGATGCCGAGGTTACGGGCGATCTTGAGGGCCAATACCTCCATCTCCTCGATGAAGTCGGGCATCCTGGTCTTCAGGAGGACCGAGTAGACGCCCCACATCCAAGCGCCCTGGAGGGCGACTTTCCTGGAAGAGGTGACAGAGATGATCGGGCAGCAGGGCCTCGCCTTGGAAATCCTCCAAGAGGAATTGCCTCTTTCGGTGAAGTTGACGATCAGTTTGGCATTGATGAGGAGGGCGGTGTTGGCGACAGCATTAGAAATCGCGTCGTTATTGGTCCTCTCCGAGGTTTCGTAGGCACGTCTGGCCATGAGCTCGTAGTCGAGGTGGTTGTTCTCTTCGGTCTTAGCGATGGAGGCCTGCATCTCGACGGCTTTGACCGGATATAGGCCAGAGGCGGATTCGGCGGAAAGCATCACGCAGTCGGAGCCTTCGTCGACCGCGGTGGCGCAGTCGGTAACCTCAGCCCTGGTCGGGCGGGGGTGGGTGACCATCGAGTCGAGCATCTGGGTGGCCGTGATGACGGGTTTGCCTTTGACGCGGCAGCGGGTGATGATATGGCGCTGCACGTCTGGCACCATCTCGGGCGGGATTTCCACGCCTAGGTCGCCGCGGGCGACCATGACGCCATCGGCGGCATCGATGATCTCGTCGATCTTCTCGACGGCCTCGGGGTTTTCGATCTTGGCGAAGACCGGGATGTCGGGCTTGCCGTATTTCTTTAGGATCGCCTTAAGGGCGGCCACGTCTTCGGGGCGTCTCGTGAAGGAAGCGAAGACGCAGTCGACGTCATGCTCACAGCCGAATTTGAGGTCCGCCTCGTCTTTGGCGGAGATGAATTCCTGCGAGAGGCGGGAGAAGGGGCAGTTGACCCCTTTCTGGTTCTTGAGAGTGTGCGCGTTTTTGGCCTGGACGACGAGTTCCTTGGCCTTCTCGTCCTTTTCGATGATCTCGAAATCGAGGTTGCCATCGTCGATCAGGATGTGGTCACCGACCTTGACGTCGCCATAAAGGCCTTTGTAGGTGACGGAGAATTTCTCTTTGGTGCCGAGGACCTCCTCCATGGTGATTCTCATGATGTGGCCATCGGGGATGTCGATTTTATCGCCTTCCATGTAGCCGGTCCTAATCTCGGGGCCTTTGGTGTCCAAGGCGACGGGGACGAGGATGCCTTCCTTTTCGAGGTCGCGGGCCAATTTGATCTTGGCTTCCGCGGATTCGTAGGTGCCATGGGAGAAGTTGATCCTCATGACGGTCATGCCGGCGTCGTAAAGCTTACGAACCATCTCGGCGTTGTCCGAGGCGGGGCCGATCGTGCAGACGATCTTGGTTTTCTTAGAGATGTTCAGGTGCATTGGGATTCTCCTATCAAGTGAAGAAAAGCCGGCTAAAGCCGGCTGAAACCTTTATTTCAGGATGTCGATGAGACGGAGCATGGAGGCGTGCTTATCGCGGGGGAGCATAAGGGCCTCGTAGATGTCGTAGTCGACGATCTTGTTGTTGACCATGCCGACGCAGATGCCGCCTTTGCCATCGAGCAGGCAGTCGACGGCGTAGGCGCCCATGCGGGCGGCGAGGACGCGGTCGAAGGCGCTAGGCGAACCACCGCGTTGGATGCGGCCGAGGACTTCGGCCTTGGTTTCGAATCCCGTCTCGGCCTGGATCTTGGCCGCGAAGTCGTGGATATTGGGGTAAATCTTCTCGGAAACGATGACGATCGCCCTCTTCTTTTGGGCGTCGTGGAGCTGTTTGAGGGAGGCGATGATTTCCTCTTCGGGGATCGGGTGGTCGGGGGTGATGATCATCTCGGCGCCTTCGGCCAAGCCGGTGAACAAAGCCAAATCGCCGCAATGGTTGCCCATGACCTCGATGATCGCGCATCTAGAATGGGATTCGGTGGTGTCGCGGATCTTGTCGATCGCGTCGACGATCGTGTTCTGGCAGGTGTCGAAGCCGATCGTGTAGTCGGTCGAGGCGATGTCGTTGTCGATCGTGCCGGGAAGGCCAACACAGTTGATGCCCATCTCGGTGAGCTTTTTGGCACCCATGTAAGAACCGTCGCCGCCAACGACGACGAGGGCCTCGATGCCATGCTTTTTGAGGTTATCGACCGCTTTTTGGCGGACGGCCTCTTCCTTGAACTCCCTTAGACGGGCGGTTTGTAGGATCGTACCGCCGCGGTTGACAATGTCGGAGACGGAGGAGCGGTCCATCTTAAAGATGCGATCCTCAACGAGTCCGCGGTATCCGTCCTGGACGCCATAGACCTCGAGCCCATAACGGAGCCCGGCCCTGACGACGGCACGGATGGCGCAGTTCATGCCCGGCGCATCGCCGCCGGAAGTTAGAACACCGATTTTCGTGATCATCTGTATTTCCTCGAATTTCGCTCATTATAACGCGTTAGCGAACATGTGTGTGAGCGACTTCGACAAAGTCTTGCCGAATTCATATAAATTGCATACAATCTAATTGGCAAAAGCCTAAAAAGGAGTCATTTATGGCAAGCATCTACGACATCGTTGTGAAGGACATGGAGGGGAAGGACGTCTCCCTCTCCGAGTACAAAGGCAAGGTCCTTCTCATCGTCAACACGGCCACCGGCTGCGGCTTCACCCCGCAGTATTCCGGCCTCGAGGCGATGTACCGCAAATACAAGGAGCAGGGGTTCGAGATCCTCGACTTCCCTTGCAACCAGTTCTTCGGGCAGGCCCCGGGAAGCGACGAGGAAATCCATTCTTTCTGCCAGCTCAAATACGACGTCTCGTTCAAGCAATTCCACAAGATAGACGTCAACGGCAAGAACGAGGATCCCCTCTACACCTACCTCAAGTCGCAGAAGAAGGGCCGCATCAAATGGAACTTCGCCAAATTCCTCATCGATAGGGAAGGCAACGTCGTGAGCCGTTATGGTTCCATGAGCAAGCCCGAGGCGATCGAACCCGACGTGGAGAAGCTGCTCTGATGGCTTACGACCAACTCTATCTTTCCCATCAGTTCTGCTTTCCTCTTTACGCTGCGTCGAAAGCGGTCACCAGGCAATATATTCCTTTGTTAAAGGAAACGGGGCTTACCTACACCCAGTACATCGCGATGCTTGCCCTCTATGAGCATGGCTCGATGGACGTGCAGGACTTAGGCAAAATCCTATATTTGGATTCAGGCACGCTTTCCCCGCTTCTAAAGAAACTGGAAGCCGCTGGCTACATCGAGAAAACCAGGGGCGAAGACGCGAGGTTCGTGACCGTCGAAGTCACCGAAAAAGGCTTCGAATTGCGGGAAAAACTAAGCAAAATCCCCTCTTCCGTGGCTTGTTGCATCCCCCTCAAAAAAGAGGAGGCGATCGCCATGATCGAAGGGTGTAAGAAGATCCTGGAGGCCCTTGAATGAAATCAAGAGAAAACAAAATCGTCGCCGTCTCCTTCGTCGGCGTTTTGGGCAATTTGTTGCTCGTTGGCATCAAGATGACGATCGGCCTCATCGCCGGGGCCGCCTCCATCATCTCCGACGCGATCAACAACCTGACCGACGCCCTTTCGAGCGTCATCACGATGGTGGGCACCAAACTCTCCACCAAGCGCCCGAACAAGAAGCATCCTTTTGGATATGGCCGCATCGAGTACATGACCTCGATGATCATCGCTGCCCTCATCCTCTTCGCCGGCGGCACTGCCGTATACGAATCGATTGTCTCCTTGGTTAGGGGCGATACGCCTAGCTACGACAACGTCGCGCTCATCGTCATCTCGGTGGCGATCCTCATCAAGGCGTCTTTGGGCGTCTATTTCCGCATCAGGGGCAAGCAACTCGATTCAGAGCCTTTGAAGGATTCCGGCATGGACGCCCTCATGGACGTGCTGCTATCCGTTTCCACTTTGGTGGCGGCTCTCGTTTCGAGGTTTAGTAGCGTCCATCTCGAAGGCTATTTCGGTATCGCGATCGGCTTGTTCATCATCCGGGCTGGAATCGGGGCGATGGCTAAAGCCATTTCCTCAATCCTAGGCGAGAGGATGGATGATCAGCAAAGCCGTGCGATCAAGGCCGAGATCTGCGCCCATCCGCAGGTCAAGGGCGCCTATGACCTCATCATCAATTCCTATGGCCCCAATAAGAAAATCGGCTCGGTCCACGTCGAGGTCGACGACCATCTCACCGCCAAGGAAATCCAACTCCTGGAAAGGGAAATCCAGACCTTCTGCTATCAGCAACATGGCATCATCATGACGATCGGCGTCTACGCCACCAATAACAGCGACCCCTTCGACGTCGCGGCAAGGGAAAAGCTCATGTCCTTCGTCAAGGAGAACAAGCACATCCTGCAAATGCACGGCTTCTACGTCGAGCAGCAGGAGAAGCGGATGAGCTTCGACCTCGTCATCGACTTCGAGGAAAAGGACCCGGAAAGGCTCGTCGCCTCCATCAAGGCCAAGATGGAAAAGGAATACCCCGATTACATCGTGATCGTCGCGCTCGACCAGGATTTCTCCTCATAAAACCGCATTTTGTGGAAAACTCAAGTTTTGCTAGTCCCTATGGGCTCTTCGACTGTGAATAACTCGAAAAAGAGCCGATGGGGACTAAACTTTTTATAGTCGGTCCCAAATAGAAATGATAGAGTAATGCCACTATGAAAAGAGTGGCGGCATCCGATTATTACGAAGTAAGGAAGATGGGGACGGTCCCTTCGACCGCTTTCCATTCCCTAAGCGACCTCTACCTGCCTTTGGTGGGTCCTTTCGCCGTTTCGGTCTATCAATGCCTTGTCCACGATCCTTCGATCGAAAGCCCTAACGCGGTCTATCCCCACGGCAACCTTTTCGCCAAACTCCAGATGACCTCGGGCCAATTCGAATCGGCCATGAAACCGCTTGAAGCGGTCGGTCTCATCAAGACCTTCGTCAAGGAATCCGAGAACGGTTCCTATTTCGTCTATTGCCTCTATGCCCCCTTAATGCCGGAGGAATTCCTTTCCGACATCCTCTTCCGTGGCATGCTCGTCTCCTATATCGGGGAGAAGGAAGTGAAGGCGCTAGAGAAGAAATACGCGACCCCGAGTTTGCCCACCAACATGGAGGAGTGCTCCGAGTCTTTTGTCGATTACTTCCACCCAGATTTTAATTCCGGCGCGTTCAGTAAAACCGAACCAAAGAGAAGGCATGCGGCTGTTAAGACAGATTTTGATAAAAACGCCTTTTTGAAAAGGCTCGCCGAACTCGGTATTACAAATCATCAACTCGTCACTGAGGATTTCCAAAGAATCGAGAAACTGGGTACGCTGTATGATCTTTCTTCGGAAACAATTGCCGAATTCGCCTTTGATTCTTATCAAAACGGGAGATTGAATATGGCTAACCTCGAGTCCAGATGTTCAGAGGCACTTCGCTTTCAATATCTCAGACGAGGCTCAGGCCGCAAATCGGGCGTCAATTCTTCAAGCAAATTGGCCCAGAAAATTCGCCTTTTAGACGAAATATCACCGTCAAGATGGCTTACTATTTTGCAAGATGGGCATAAGGCAGAAAAAGGCGACTTACTCTTGTTGGATACTCTTTCCCACGAATACGGATTGCCAGACCCATGCATTAACGTTTTGATTGAATATGCCTCATACACTAGCAATGGAAGGCTAGTTCCCTCTTATTGCGAAAAGATAGCTGCTTCGATGGTGAGAGAGGGTTGCGAAACTGCCCGCGATGCCATGGATTTCCTCAAGCGAACCAAAAAGAGGAACAGCCAAGCCTTCTTTGAAGAACCAGAGAAGCGAATTGATAAGAAAAACAATGAAGGGTCAGAGGAAGAAGTAAGCGACGAAGAAATGAAAAAACTGCTTGCTGATTTATAATTCTCAGAAATATGGAAAAGATCGACCTTAGCAAAGCAATCGCTCCCATGAAAGGGGTGGATGACCTCGTCGAGGAGGCCATCGATTCTTTGCGCGCGGACAAAAAGGTCTACGCCTATATCTCCGAGACCCTAAGGCTCTCCATGGGCGAGGTCAAGGCCAACCTTCCGGCCCTTTTGGATTACCAAGAGGACGTCAATTACTGCGCCCATTGCCCGGGCCTAAGCAAATGCGCGAAGGCCACCCCGTGCTTCGTCCTAAAGCTCGAGAAGGTCGACGGGATTCTCTATCGCCACCTCGATCCCTGCGAGAAGAAAAGCGAGGCCGAGGACTTCGCATCCAGATATATATTGCGAGATTTCCCCGACGCTTACGCTGCCGCGACTTTGAAAAACGTCGAGCCCAGCAGGACCTCAAGGACCCCCGCCCTAAAAAGAATGGCGGATATTGCCCACGGCGAGACAGAAGACTGGGTATATCTCATCGGCAACCGCGGAGCGGGTAAATCCTATCTTCTCGCGGCCTTCGCCAATAGCTTTTCTAAGAAAAAGGCGCCGGTCGCCTACGCGGACACCGCCGCCCTCATCGATAAACTCAAGGAACTTAACATCAAAGACAAAACCGAATACGGCAGGCTTTTCGACGAGTTGGTTTCTTGCCCGCTTCTAGTCCTCGATGACTTCGGCAACGAATTCAAAAGCGAGTTCGTCTTCGCCTCGATTCTCTTTCCCCTCATCAACGAGAGGGCCAAGGCGAAAAAGGCGACGGCCTTCGCCTCCGATTTCTCGATCTCCGACATCTATCTTATGTATAAGGATAAGGTAGGGGTGCCTAGGGCTAGGCAGCTAAGCGAACTGCTGAAATCCTTCTGTAAGAAGGAATTCGACGTATCCGGGGTGAGCCTCCACTAAAAAGGCAACCCTTCTATTTGCTTTCTTAGGGATTCGAGGTCTCCGTCGTTAACGATGACGATGGAGGCCTTTTTCTTCGTCATGGCCAAAGGATAGGAGGCGTTGAGCTTCATGAGCTTCTTGGCGTCCCTGCCTTCTTCTAGAAGTCGATTGGCCCTGGCCTCGGGAGCGGCTTCCACGAGGATGATGACGTCGCATAGGGAATCGATATGGGAAGGGAGTAGCAGGGGGACGTCTAAGACGACAGACTTATGCTTAAGGGTAAACTTCCTTGCTTCTTCTAGGACGAGAGGATAGAGGAAATCCTCGAAGCTTTTTTTCTTCATCTTGTCTTCGCCCATGGCCTTAGAGAGATAGGGGACATTGGGTTTCTTATCGACGATGGCCTCTTTCCCGAAGACCTTCTTGGCATAGGCACGGACCGCGGGCCTGCCGTACATCGATTTGGCGACCGCGTCGGCGTCAAACCTCGCGTAGCCTCTTTCTTCTAGCATCTTGCTTACCGTCGACTTGCCCGAATGGATCGGACCGGTCACCCCGATGACGAAGGGGACCCTTTCCTTTCTAGCGCAGATCGGGCAATAGGTCGTGCCCCTTCCGCTCACCTCGATTTTGCGTAAAGGGAAGCCGCAAACGGGGCAGGACTTGTTCTCGTTTCCATAGGCGAGCAACTGGTTTTGCATCCTGCCGTCCATCCCTTCTTTGGGGTGGTAGGAGCGGATGGTGGCCCCGCCTTCTTCGATGGCCTCGGCTAGGATGCGGGATGCCTCCGCTTTGATGGATTCGCATTCGGCAAAAGAAATGGCTTTTGCAGGGGTTTTCGGGTGGATTTTGCAGGCAAAAAGAGTTTCGTCCGCGTAGATATTGCCGATTCCGGAGACGATGCTTTGGTCTAGAAGCGCCTCTTTGATGGGGATGGATTTTCCCTTTAGCCTGCTATGAAATTCCTTCACGTCCAAATCGAATGGCTCGGGACCGAGTTCCGCGAAGGGCGAGCCTTCCCGATGGGGGTCGCCTTCTAGAAGAAGGAACCGCCCGAATTTCCTCGAATCGGAATAGGAGAGGATCGTCCCATCGTCGAAATCAAAACGGAGGATTTCGTATTTGCCTTGGCTTTGACCTTTCCTCCCTTCGAAGTAACGGCCTTCCATCCTGAGGTGGGAATAGAGGCAGCGGTTGCCTTCGAGGACGAAGCAAAGGACCTTGCCCTTGCGCATGACGTCGAGGATCCTTTTGCCTTTGAGGGCCGAAAGGAAAACCTCCATGGGGCAAAGGACGTTCTTGGTTCGGTAGACCTCGACGTCCTCGATCCGCTTCCCCTTGCAATAGGGCAAGAGGATGCGACGCACGGTTTCCACTTCGGGGAGTTCTGGCATCTTTTACTCCTTGGCGTCGAACCAGCTTCTGCCGATCGACCCTTCCACGGTGAGCTTGGTGAGCAAGTTGACCGCATGCTCCATCTTTTCCTTGATGATGGGCAGCACGATTTCTTTTTCCTGCTTTGGCACGGCGAAGAGGAGTTCGTCGTGGATTTGTAGAACCATCTTCGTCTTGTAGCCGCCTTCTTCTAGAAGTTTGTCGACTTCGAGCATCGCGATCTTAATGAGGTCGGCCGCCGAACCCTGGACGGGGGCGTTAAGGGCCGCCCTTTTCGCGGCTTCCCTCTTCGCGTAATTGGCATCGGAGATATCCCTAAGGTAACGCCTTCTGCCGAACATCGTGGTGACGTAACCCTGCCTTTCGACGTCGGAGATGATCTTCTGGAGGTAGGAATCGACCTCGGGGTAGTGGCGTTTGAAATTCGCGATCATCTCCATCGCTTCCTTGGGGGTGCCTTGGATTTGCTGGGCGAGCCCAAAGGGGGTGACCCCGTAGATGATGGCGAAGTTGACCGCTTTCGCCTTCCTCCTTTGAAGGGAAGTGACCTCTTCCCCTTCGGGGACGGCGAAGATGCGGCGCGCAGTTTCCGTGTGGATGTCGCGGTCGGAATTGAAGACGTCGATGTAGGCCTCGCATTTAGAAAGCGAAGCCAGGACTCTAAGCTCGATCTGCGAATAGTCGAACGAGGCGATTTCGATGTCCTGATCGGGATAATAGAACGCTTTGCGGATGGCGCGGCTTTCCTCGTCCCTGGCCGAGATGTTTTGCAGGTTCGGGTTGGAGGAGGAGAGCCTGCCCGTCGTCGTTTGGGCTTGGTTGAAGCAGGTGTGGATCTTGCCGTCTTCCTTCACGTGGGGCAGCAGCCCATCGATATAGGTGCCGACGAGTTTGGAGTATTTCCTGTATTCGAGGATCTTAGAGACGATCGGATGGGCGTCTTTATATTCGTTAAGGACCTCGACCGAGGTGCCGGGGACCTTGCCTCCCGCTAGGCCTAGTTTCACGAACAGGAAATCGGCGACTTGCTTGGGCGAGGAGGCGTTGAGGGGAAATCCGGCGATTTCGGTGATTTCCTTTTGCAACTCGTCTTTTTTCTTCCTAAAGGAAGACCCGATTTCTTCTAAGGCGTCCTTATCAATGGGGAATCCTTCGATTTCCATCTTGGCGAGGACCCTCGATAAAGGGAGTTCGATCTCTTCCAGTAGCTTCAAGGCGTCCGCTTCCTTAAGCGAAGAAAGCGACTTCGCCTCGAGGGCGAGGCAGAAATAGGCGGCTCTTCCTGTCGGAACCGGGGAACCCGCGGAGAATAGGCTTGGTGCCGAGGAGGAATCCCCCAGCACGTCCACGCCTAGGAAGGAGAAGACGGAGGTGAGGGAGGCGTCGAGGCTCGAATCGAGGAGATAGGCGGAAAGAAGCAAATCGAAGTCGATGCCTTGGATCTCGATTCCCTTTTTGGCAAGGCACACCTCGATGGCTTTACCGTCATATACCTTCTTCTTGATGGAGGGGTCCTCGATGGCTTTCTTGAATAAAGGGTCGCTTACCGCGTCGAGGAAGGAAAGATAAACGATCCTTTTTCCATTGCTTAAGGCGATGCCATCGGGCTCGATGTCGTTATAGGAATCGGGGGAATAATCCAAGCAAATCCCCAGTTTTTTCCCGATTTCGAACCCTTCTAAGGAGGAGAGGGTCGTCACCTCGGGGACCTCATGCCCGCTTTCGCCCTTTTTGAGGGAGCCGGGGAGCCTTGCCATGAACTGGCGGAGCTCGTAGCGGCGGCAAAACGCGTTGAGGGCGTCGAAGTCGTAGCCTTGGTAGGAGAGGTCATCGAGGGTGAAGGGGAGCTCGGCGTCGATGAGGATGGTCGCTAGGTGCAGGCACTGCCTTCCTAGTTCCTCACCGGCGACGATGTTCTCGCCGACCTTGCCTTTGATCGCGCCTTCCTTGGCGGCTTTTACGATCGATTCGAAGTCGCCGAATTCGTTGATGAGCTTGACCGCGGTCTTCTCGCCGACGCCAGGGATGCCCGGGAGGTTATCGCTCGCGTCGCCGCGGAGGCCTTTGTAATCGATGATCTGCATGGGGGTGAAGCCGAATAGCTCGACCATCGAGGAGGGGGTGACCTTTTGGATGTCGGACATGCCTTTGCGGATCAGATTGACGGTGATGCGGTCATCGACGAGCTGGAGGTAGTCTTTGTCGCTTGTGTAGACCTCGACCTGATACCCTTGCTTGGCCGCCTTTTTGGCGACCGTGCCGCAGATGTCGTCGGCCTCGATGCCCGATTCCTCGTAATGGGGGACGCCTAGGGATTTAAGGAATTCCCTGGAAATCGGGAATTGCTCGGCAAGCTCGGGCGGGCAGGGTTTCCTGTTGGCTTTATATTGCTCGAATTCCGCTTTGCGAAACGTCTTCGAGTCGGCGTCGAATCCGACGAAGAGACCATCCCCGAGTTCGACCGAACCGAGGAGTTTGGAAAGCATGTTGCCAAAGGCGAAGATCGCGTTGGTGGGGATGCCGTCTTTTGTCCTCATGATGGAGGTGACGTCCCCATAGGAGGTCGCGTAGAAGGCGCGGAAGAGGAGCGAGTTGCCGTCGATCACGTAGATTTTCTTCATGGTAGTACCTCGATTTTGTCGGCGAGGAAGCCCCCGTCGCGATAAGTGTCCCTATGGCAATTGACCTGGACTAAGTTGCCTTCCTTCAAGGCGGGATAGGATTCGTCATAGGCGGAGGAGAACATCGTCATCTCGACGTTCCTCTCCTCGTCGTAAAGCGAGACGAAGGCCATTTTCGCGCCTTTTTTGGTGACGATGGTCTTGACCCCTCCGACGATCGCGGCCACCTTGGCGTAGCCTTTGACCCCATCTAGGGCGGAAAGCTTCAGCAACCCGCGGCTTTCGATGGTCTCCTTCTTAGAGAATAGGGGCGAGCCGGAGACCATGAAGCCGATGTTCTCCTTTTCTAAGAGCAAATCGAGCATCGGGTCCTCGCTTACCTCCACTAGGGAAGGTTTAGGGAGATTGAGGGAGAGGAGCAATTCGTTGCCCGAACTCCCGGCGAGCATCTCGGCGTAATCCAAGGCGGAAGAGGACCCTAGCCTCATCTTGCCCCTATGGGGATCGATTGAATCGAAGCAACCCGAATCGATGAGCTTGATGAAGGAGGATTGGGTGAGTCCGTTGCGCTTGTTCCTTAACGCGAAGTCGAATAAGTCCTCATAAGGGCCGTTAAGCTGCCGTTCCTCGACAATCGCGGCGCATAAGGCGCCTTGGATGCCCTTGATCGCGGTGAGGGGGAACATGAGTTTGTCCTTTTTGGGGAGGAAGCTTAGCTCCGCCTCGTTGACATCGGGCAAGGCGAACGAGTATCCCGAGGATTTGATCTCAGAGACGATCGGGTTCATCTTGGGGTCGCTTTGGGACATGCCGTTGAGGATCGCGGCGTAGAACTCGAGGGGATAACGGGCTTTAAGATATGCCATTTGGCAGGCGATGACGGCGTAGACCAAGGCGTGGGATTTGTTGAAGCCGTAATCGGCGAACTTGTAGATGAGGTCGTAGGATTGCTCGGCGACGGAAGGGGAGACCCCGTTGCTCAAGCAACCGGAGATGTAGGAGCTCTTCAAGGAGGCGAGTTTGGCCGCGTCCTTTTTGGAGATGGCCCTGCGGAAGACGTCGGCTTGCCCATAGGAGAAGCCCGCCAAAGCGCGGACGATCTGCATGATCTGCTCTTGGTAGACGATGACCCCATAGGTGCCCGAAAGGATCGGCTCGATGCGGGGATCCAAATAGGTGATTTTCTCTTTGCCGGCCTTGCGCCTAGCGAAGGTGGGGATGTTCTCCATCGGGCCGGGGCGGTAGAGGGCGATGATCGCGACGATGTCCTCAAAGCAAGTCGGCTTCACCTCGGCGATGGCCCGGTTCATGCCGGGGGATTCGAGCTGGAATAGGCCCATCGTCTTGCGCTTAGCGATGAGTTCGATGCCCTTTTCGTCTTCATAGGGGATCGAGGCGGGATCGAGTTTGACCCCGTGCTCCTTTTCGATGTAGGCGACGCAGTCGTCGATGATGGATAGGTTGCGTAGCCCCAAAAGGTCCATCTTGAGGAAGCCCTGTTCCTCGAGGTGGGTCATCTCGAAGTCGACGACGAGGCCGACCTCGGGCGATTCCTTGACGGGGATCGCCTCCACCAAAGGGGCGTCATTGAGGACGATGCCGGCGGCGTGGAGCCCGGCTTGCCTAGGCAAACCCTCGATTTTGGCGGCGAGGGAGACGATTTCCAAATAGTAGGGGTCGCTGTCGACGAGTTCGCGGAAGCGGCGGTTCTGCTTGTAGTTCTGCCTTAAGGTCAAAAAGGGGTCGATCGATTTGGCGAGCAGATTGACCTGCCTATCCTCGTAGCCATAGACGCGGCCGATGTCGCGGATCGAGGCCCTGGCGCCCAAAGTCTGCATCGTGATGATGTGGGACACCCTATCGTGGCCGTATTTGCGTTGGAGGTAGGCGACGACCTCCTCCCTCCTCACGTCGGAGAAGTCGACGTCGATATCGGGCATCGACTGGCGTTCCGGGTTAAGGAAGCGTTCGAAAAGCAGATCGTACTTGAGGGGGTCGGTGGCGACGATGCCTAGGCAATAGGAAACGAGGGAACCCGCGCTGCTGCCACGGCCGGGGCCGACGGCGATGCCGTGGGTTTTGGCGAACCTCACGTAGTCGGCGACGATTAGGAAATAGTCGGCGTAGCCCATCCTGACGATGATGCCGAGTTCGTATTCGAGACGCTCGATGTACTTGGGGTCTTGGTCTTTTCCTTTTTCCTTTAGTCCCTCATAGGCCTTTTTCTTAAGGTAAGTGGGTGAATCGATGCCTTCCTCGTTAGGATAGACGAGCAAGCCACCGCGCTTTTTCTCGAAGGTGAAGGAGAGGGAGGAAGCGATATCGAGGGTCGCCTTGATTTCCTTTTCGTTGAAGTAGGAAAGCAGGGCCTCCTCGGGAAGGAAGCATTCGTTTCCCAAGACCTTTTTCTCGGACAACCTGCCGTCATTAGAAATCGCCTCGACGATCGAAAGGACGATGGCGTCTTCTTCCTTTTCATAACGGACGAAGGGGAAGGCGACCGTGTCATAGCCATGGTTATCGGCGAAATCCCTAAGGCGGGAAACGTAGTCGGATTTATTCGGCAAATAGGGGATTCCCAAGAAAAAGGAGGGGATTTTGCGGGCGATTTCGTATAGCCAGGGCGCGGCGGATTCCAGGTCGCTGCCATAGAAGGAGGCAAGCCTCGAGTAGAAACCGTCCAAGATTACGACGAGCCCGTTGGTCCTCGAGGTAAGTTCGGGAATCGTCAGGGCGTCTTTGGAGGCGAGATAGAGGATTTGGATCGCGTTCCTATAGCCTTCCTCCGAGGCGACGAGCAGGGTGAACAAATCGCCATCCACCGCGACGTCGAGGCCGTAGATGGGGGTGAGGTTGTTGTCTTTGGCGGCCTTGGTGAGCTCGGGGTAGCCGGAGCATGAGCAAAAGTCGGTCAAGGCGATGTGGGAAAGGCCTTTGGATAGGACCGATTTGACCGCTTTGGGCAGGGTGAGCCCACTTTTGAGGAAGCTATAACCCGAGTAGAGATGGAGATAGGCGAAACTCGACATGCCCAACCATTTTACCCTAAAGGGTGCCTCGAATGTAGGGGGCAGCGGGGCCAATCTTCGGCGAAAAAAGAAACCATGAGCAAAGGGAGAGCCGATTTTGCCTTTTCCTTATGGCGCGCCTTCCGCGATAGGGCTAGAATAGCCAATAGATGATTTGCAAGTCGACCACGATTAAGGACAGCAAGGGCCTTTTAGGAAGGCTCCCCACTTTGAAGGCGGACGTTCCCGAATTCGTTTTCATCGCGACCGACAACGCCCGTTGCCCCGCTTCCGAGGTCTACGTCAAAGAAGGCGACCACGTCAAAATCGGTCAGGTCATCGGCCTTCGCAAAGGGCCGTTCTTCGAGCAGCCGATCCACGCGACCGTTTCGGGCACGATGGTCGGTTACGAAAAGCATTATCACCGTTCTGGGAAACTGGTGAATTTCATCAAACTTCAAAACGATTTCAAAGAGGAGTGGGACCCTTCTTGCTCCCCTAGAAGCGACGAGGAAATCGCCAAATTGGACCGCAAGGGTTTCGCCGAGATCCTCAAAGCGAATTCCAGCGTCGGCTTAGGTGGCTCCAGCTTCCCGACCTACGTCAAATTCCAAACCGAGGCCAAGATCGGCACGATCCTCGTCAACGCGATTGAATGCGAACCCTATATCACCGCCGACCATCGCATCATGCTCGAGGAGATGGAGAAGATCATCGGAGGCATCCGTTATCTCCAGCAGGCCTTTGATTGCAAAAACGCCTATATCTGCGTCAAAGCCAAATACACGGATCTCCGTCAGGTCTATGGCGCCTTCCTCAAGCGTTATAAGGACGAAGGCATCAAGCTCAAGGCGGTCGGCAATTTCTATCCGCAGGGATGGGAAATCGCGATGATCCGTTCTGCGACGGGGATCAAAATCCCAAGCGGCCATTTGCCGAGCGAATTCGGCATCGTGGACTTCAACGTGTCCACGGTCGTCGGCATCTACGATTCCGTCAAATACAACCGCCCGGTCACCGACCGTTTGATTTCGATCACCGGTGATGGCATCCGTTATCCCTCTAACTTCAAGGTCAGGGTCGGCACGCCCATCCGCAGCCTTCTCGAACGCTGTGGCGGCTATAAGCACCCCGAGAAGGACAAGATCCTCATTTTGGGCGGCCCGATGATGGGGGCTTCGCTCCCTAGCGACGATTGCATCGTCACCAAGACCGTGACCTCCGTGATCGTCCTCGACGCCGAGGAGCATAAGGAGGAACCCTGCATCCGTTGCGGTTCCTGCCTGCTTTCTTGCCCCGCCGGGCTTGAGCCCAAACAAATCATGGACGCGGTCAAGGCCATGGACAAAAAGAGGGTCAAGGAGCTGAAGCCGATGCGCTGCGTCGAATGCGGCCTTTGCACCTACGTCTGTACCTCCCACATCCACGTCACCGATTACATCAGAAGGGCGAAAACCATCGCAAAACTCCCGTAAAACCATGGCAATTCTTAAGAAAACAAGTCCATATCTGCATCGAAAAGACTCCATGGCGAGAATGCTTGGGGACGTTTTGATCGCCCTCGCCCCGACGGTCGTGATGGCCATCGTGGTCTTTGGCCTCGCGGCCTTCAGGAACCTTGCGATTTCCGTTGCGGTCATGTGCCTAGCCGAATTCGTCTACGTGCTCATCCGCAACCGCATTCCCTATGATGGCAAGAAACACACGTTCAAGGAGCAGTGGAAGGCCGGCGTGTCCAAATACACGATCAACAACTTCCTCGCCCCGTGCCTTTCCGGCGTCATCTTCGCCCTCATCATGCCCGCCTCGACGAATCCCGGTTACGTCATCTACGTGGCCCTCATCGTCGGCGCCCTCGTCGGCATCGTGATCGGCAAGCTCGTCTTCGGCGGCACCGGGTCCAACATCTTCAACCCCGCGGCCCTAGGCATGGTCTTCACGAAGCTTTGCTTCGGCTCGAAGTTCGACTATGAATCCAATTACTATGAATCCAATTACTTCATCACCAATATCGCGACCGGAGGAACGCCCCTTACGAACCTAGGCTCCTATACCTATCCTGGCGTCTCCAACTATGTTGGCCAATTCGCGGGCATCAACGACTATAGCATCCTCGACCTCTTCCTAGGCAGGGTCCCGGGCATGATCGGCGAGGTGTTCAAGATCACGATCCTCGTGGGGATGATCTATCTGCTCTTCCGCCACGCGATCGATTTCCGCGTCCTCGTCTCCTATCTAGGTTGTTATGCCTTCCTGATGGCCTTAGCCGGCATCATCGTCTGCAACAAGATCCCGACCGTGAGCTTCGGCCAGTTCATGGGATTCGCCATGTTTAGCGGCGGCGTCCTCTTTGGGGCGGTGTTCATGTTCACCGATCCCGTCACGATGCCGATCGACTCACCCTCCAGGGTCATGTATGGCCTTTTGGGTGGCGCGCTCACCGTCATCATCCGCATCTTCGGGGCCCTTCCCGAAGGCGTTGCCTTCTCCATCTTGCTTTGCAACATGATGGCCCCCGTTTTGGATTATCCCGCTTGGAGTGGTCGCGAATACACGAAGAAGAAGGTCGCCGTTATGGCCTCCATCGTCTTGATCCCCGCGATCATCCTCGTTTTGGCGCTCCTATTCGCCCCGGAGGTCAAGGCATGAAAATCGAGTGGGGCAAGGCTTTTAAGACCGGCATCTTCCTCGCCTGCATCGCGGGTGCGGCGGCTTTGATCCTTTCGGGCGTCAACGTGGTTACCTCCAAGAAGATCGAGGAGAACCGCGTCCAAAAGGAAGCCAAGGGACTCCGCCGCGTCTTCGGCGAGGCCACCTATGGCGAGGCTATCCCCGTCGAAAACGACAAGAACATCTCCAAATATTGGAGCGTGAACCTAGGCGAAGGCAAAGAAGGCAGGGTCTATTCCGTCTCTGGCACCAATAGCTACGGCTCCGTGTCGCTTCTAGTTGGCATCTATAGCGACTTTAGCCTTGGCAACATCTATGTCTTAGAGAACACCGAGTCCTACGCGACCACGTTGCAGGACGGCTACTTGACCCCGTATATCCAAGCCGAGGACAAGGAAACGGTCATCGATAACGTCCGTTGCGGCGCCACCTATGGGGCCAAACTCTGCCGCGATTTGATCCTCACCGCCAGAAACCATTACAAAGGGGGTAACGAATGAGCAAGTCCAACCATCGCGAATCATTCGTCTCGGGCATCTTCGCCAACAACCCTCTTTTCGTCTCGCTCCTTGGCATCTGCCCTGCGTTAGCGGTCACCAAATCCATCGAGGCCGCGATTGGCATGGGATTGCTGTTCACCTTCGTCTTGGTGTGCTCCAACGTTTTGGTTTCCGCTTTGCGGAAGTTCATCCCCGAGCTCATCTCCACGCCTTGTTATATCATCATCATCGCGACCTTTGTCACCCTCGTCAAAATGATGGCGGAGGCGTTCCTACCAGAACTCTATAGCACCCTAGGCGTCTTCGTCTCGCTCCTAGTTGTTAACTGCGTCATCCTCGGTAGGGCCGAGGCGTTCGCCAGCAAAAACGGCGTGCTCGATTCCCTCCTCGATGGCATCGGCAACGGCATCGGCTTCACCCTCGCGATCGTCCTGATCGCCGCGGTGAGGGAAATCCTCGGCGCCGGCACCATCACGATCGGCCAGACCTTCACCTTCTTGGTAGGGGAAGGCGACCCCACCCGACTCCCGATTCTAAAAGGCCCTGGCTATGACGTGAGTCTCTTCGCTTTGACGACCCCGGCCGGCGGCTTCTTGGTCCTAGGCATCGTTTTGGCGATCATCGCCGCGATCAAAAACGCCAAGGCGCGTAAGAAGGCCGTCGACGAAAGGCTCGCTAAGGAGAAGGCCAAAGCCGAGGCTATGGCCGCTAAGGCTGCCCAGGCGGCGAAGGAGGCGAAGCAATGAATTACTTAGTTGCGTTCCTTTTGGCGATCGTCTCCTATTCGCTTGTGAACAACGTCATCGTCGCGAGGTTCTACGGCATCTGCTCCTTCGTGGGCGTCGGCGGCAAGGTCAAATCCGCCGCCTCGATGGGCGTCGCGGTCAGCTTCGTCATCCTTTTGGCGACCCTCATCTGCTACCCGATCTACCATTTCCTCCTGGTCCCCGCGGGCGTGCCTTTTCTGGACACCCTCACCTATATCCTCGTCATCGCCTGCCTCGTCCAGGTGGTCGGCCTCTTCATCAAGAAGAAATCGCCTTCCCTCTATAAGAGCCTTGGCATTTACCTGCCTTTGATCACCACTAACTGCGCCGTCCTAGGTGTCGTCTCCGAGAACACGATGTCCAATCTGGACTTCCTGACTTCTTTGGCTAACGCGGTCGGCACCTCCTTAGGCTATCTTTTCGCGATCACCGTCTACGCCTGCATCAGGGTGAGGCTCGAATCGGCGAACACCCCCAAGGCGTTCAAGGGCGTGCCCATCGCCCTCATCGTGGCCGCCATCATGGCTATCGCCTTCATGGGCTTGCAGGGGATCGGACAATGAGTAGTGGCGGATACCTGGCAATCGCGATTTCCCTCTTGGCCGTTTTGGTCGCGGTCTTCATCGTGACCTTCGTCCTCTATAGGAAGACGCCCGCCCCGAAAGGCTGCGAGCATCTGCTTCCCGGGGAAGGCAAGTGCGGCGGATGCGCCGACGCCTCCTGCCCCTTCCAGGCCAAATACAACCAAAAGGAGGGTGAATGATGCTTTACGTCCTCTATGCCTTCTTGATCCTCTTCGGGGTAGCCTTGCTTTTAGGCGTCGCCCTTTTCATCGCCTCCAAGGTCTTCGAGGTGAAGGAGGATAAGCGCATCAAGGAAGTGGCCAAGATGCTCCCTAACTACAATTGCGGCGCCTGCGGCTATGCCGGATGCAACGAGATGGCCGAAAACCTCGTCTCCGGGGCCGAGAAGAACGTCACCAAGTGCAAACCCGGCAAAAAAGACAAGAACTACGATCCGATTCTGGCTTATCTAGCCTCCCATCCTAATCCCGAATTCGAGGAGGAGGGCGATGGGAAGAAATAAGCATTCCCTTCCCTTCCTAAGCGCGGCGACTTTGCTCCCCGCGTTTTGTTTTTCCTGCGCCTCGGCCTCCTTCGTGAAGGAGACCGCGTTCGGATACGGGACCATGTGGACCGTCTCGGTCTATGGGGAGGACCAGAAGGCGGCCGAGGCGATCGCGGTCAATGTCGGGGAGACCTCCAGGCTAGCCGATAACCTGGAAACGGGCTCTATTGATGGGGTCAAGGGCATCAACGAAGGCAAAACCGTGAAGGCATCCCCCTTCTTGTTAGGGGTCCTAAAAAGCGCGCTATCCATGCAGGAGAGGACGCAGGGCTATTTCAATCCCTTCATGGGGGAACTTAGCTCGGCCTGGCAATCCACGTTAAGGCAGGGGAAGACCCTAAGCCAAGAGGAAATCGCCCCGATGCTAGAAAAAGCCAAAAGCACCACCCTCAAAATCGAGGGGGACATGGTCAGCAAAGTGGGGGAGGGAACTCTCGACCTAGGCGGCATCGGCAAGGGGTGCATGTGCGATTTGGCCAAGGAAATACTTTCGGAAAGCAAAGTCACGACCTATTTGGTGGACGGGGGCAAGTCCTCGTTGCTACTAGGGACCTCCGATTCCAAGGGCTCGCCTTTTTCGGTGAGCTTGCCCGCCTCGAGTTTGAAATTCGAGGCCAAGGACTGCGCGATTTCCACTTCCTCCATCGATCAGCAAACCTATCTGGTGGATGGGGTCAAGTATTCTCATATCGTGAGTCCGGTGGACGGTTCCGCCAAATGCCTCTATGACTCCATCACCATTACGGGGCAGAAAGCGGGGGAACTCGATGCCTTGACCACCGCGATGATGGGAATGGATTTAGACAAAATAAAGGGGTTTTGCGGGCAATTCGGCTGCAAAATCGCCGTGTTGAAGGATGGAAAGGCCCTTTATGAAACGCTTTCCCTCCATTAGGAAGAAGATTAAAAACCACCTCGTCGAGGTCATTCTCGTCGGTGTTTTGGCCATCGGCTGCGCGGTCGCGGGAGGCGTTTTGGCCTTGAGCAACAAGCCCGCGGCGACCTCGGCGAGCGTCTACCTTAGGAACGAGGTTTTGCTTAAGATCGACCTCTCTCCTAGCCTAGGCAGCGACACCTTCTTGATCCACGGGGCCCATGGCGACATGCTCATCGAAAGGGTGGGGGAGAAAGTCAGGGTCAAGGAATCCTCCTGCCCTAGCCAAAACTGCGTCCATCAGGGGTTCCTGGATAAGGAGGGGGGCTCCATCGTCTGCGCCTATAACGAGGTGAGCGTCGTCCTTAACGGCAACATCGGGGAGATCAGCCTATGAGCTATAACCTCGTCCTCGGATCCTCCTTGCTGCTACTGCTAAGCCTAGCCACCCTTTTCGCCGCGACTAGGAAAGAATCCTCATTGACCGTGAGGAAAACCGTCCTTTTGGGATGCCTTACCTCCATCGCGATCGTGGCCTCCATCTTGGAAGGGATGCTCCCCGACGTGCTTTTGCCCGGGATGAAAATCGGATTCGCCAATCTCATCGTCTTGCTTTGTCTAGTGGAAATCGGGTGGAAGCAGGCCCTCGCCGTCGATTTGCTGCGCGTCCTTTTGGCGGGGCTTCTCCGCGGAAGCTTCCTCAGCATGGGCTTTTGGATGTCCCTTGCCGGTGCACTCGCCTCATTCCTAGCCATGGCCTTGCTACTAGGGCTATACAAAAAGGCCTCCTTGTTCTTCGTTTCCGTCATCGGGGCCCTCTTCCATAGCTTCGCCCAGGTTTTGGTCTGCTTCCTCTACCTAGGCAACGTCGGGACGGTCTATTACCTTCCCTTACTGGCTTTGTTCTCGATCGGGGCGGGGCTAGTGATCGCCGCGATCGCCAAAGGGGTGATCCGCACCAAAGCGCTTCGAAAGGCGCTGAAATAACGCCTATCTTCATAAATTTTCCTCAATAGGAAACTTAAAGTTACTTTTTTAGGTCCCGAGGGCGTATATTTTTCTTTGGTAAATTTGGGAAAAAGGAGGAACTTGCATGGATATCGAAGCGCTTAAGGGGGTCATCATCGAGGAGTTCATCAAGCAGTTCAACGAAAAAGGGCCCAAGGTGACGCTCGACTCGGTGTGCAAGGAAATCCATATCTCCAAGAAGACCATCTACAAGGTCTTCCAGTCCAAGACCGACATCTTCAATTGCATCCTCCTCGACGCGCTATCCGCCGTCAAGGAAGGGCAGAAGAAGATCTACGAGGATGCTTCCCTTCCCTTTAGGCAGAAAATCTACGACATCCTCACGATTCCCTTCCCCCGCCAGGACGAAGTCGACCTCTCCAAGATCGGCGAGTTCAACTCCTACGACCCCGAGTTCTACGCGGCCGTCCTCGACGCCTACCGTCCTAACTGGGGCATGGTCGAATCCCTCATCGAGCAGGGCAAAGCCCTGGGTGAGGTCAGGCAAGACGTCGACCCGAAGCTATCGACCCTCGTCATCATGGATGCCCTCATGGGCCTATTCGAGAAGGATAGGCTAAAAGCCCTCGGCCTCACCTATTCCGAGGCCCTAGGGAAAATCGTCTCCCTCGTTCTCAACGGCATCTACGCCTAAAACCAACGAAGCATACCGCTTACCCGTGTAGGCGGTTTTCGTTTATAGTTTTCCTAACAGAGGAAAAACCATGCCGAAATCGATTGTCTACCACATCAAGGAAATCTCGCCTTCCTCACTAGTGAGGATCTACGAGGCCCTAGGGAGGAAACTCCGGGGCAAGGTCGCCGTCAAGATCTCCACCGGGGAGATGGGCGGCAACAACTACCTCCATCCAGAACTGATCGGCGAACTGGTCGACAAACTAGACGGCACGATCGTCGAATGCTGCACCGCCTACGGCGGTTCCCATGAGGAGAAGGACAAACACTGGGCGACCATCAAGGCCCATGGCTTTTTGCCCCGCTTCAAAGTCGACCTCATGGATGAATTCGGCGAAATCGAAGTGCCCCTGAAAAGAAGCTTCCACCTCGACAAGGACGTCATCGGCGAGCACGTCAACGACTATGATTCCTTCCTGATCCTCTCCCATTTCAAAGGGCATATGATGGGTGGCTTCGGAGGCGCCTTAAAAAACATCTCCATCGGCATGGCCTCCACCGCGGGCAAAGCCTATATCCATAGCGAGGGCAGGACCCTTAAGAGCAAGGAGTGCTGGAGCAAGGGCTTCATCGCCGAGCAGGACCATTTCCTCGAATCGATGGCCGACGCGGTGCGCGCCGTCACCGACTATGTGGGCGCGAGAACATGGCTTACGTTAGCGTCGCCAACCGCCTCTCCGTCGACTGCGACTGCGATTCCCATCCCGCCGGCCGAAGATGGGGGACCTGGGCATCTACGCCTCCCTCGACCCCGTCGCCCTCGACCAAGCCTGCTATGACGCGGTCAAAAATAGCGACGACCCCGGCAAAGGCGACCTCATCGAGAGGATGGATTCCAGGCACGGCATCCACACTGTTGAGGCGGCATGCGAACTAGGGTTAGGCAACCGCGAATACGAAATCATTGAACTAGACTAAAAGAAGTGACACCGGGTTCTACGAAAGGGCCCGGTTTTCGATTGCGGCAAAAGATTTTTTTGCTTTGCAAATGATTATCGAAGCGAAGGTCGAATCATTTTTTGCTAGATATACCAGCAAATGAT
>DKRQ01000001.1 GCA_002472275.1 Caryophanales bacterium UBA7278
CCTGCGGGAAGACGTTCACTCCCTCGACCGGAGGCCTCCTTTCCTACCACAAGCTGCCGGTCAAAACGCTCGTCCGCTTCCTCGTGAACGTCCTCACCGACGCGTCCGTCAACGAGGCCAGCAAAGTGGCGAAAATATCGATGAGGACGGCGATTTATTGGATGAACAAAGCGTTTCTTTGCCTGCGCGGATGCCAAGACGGCATCGTCCTTTCCGGCGTCGTCTACCTCGACGACAAGTTCGTCGACGTGGAGGCCTCGAGAAAGGAAAAGGACCGGAACGGAAACCTCTACACGGGGTCGAAGAACCAATGGAACGTCGCGATCGGCGTCGCCGGGCGGGCCAGGGTCATGCTCCTTCAGGGCAAATCCAAATCCTCGGACAAAAGGCTGAGGAGGACCTGGGCGGGAAGGATCGCGGAGGGATCCGTCGTCGTCACCGACGGCGACCGTGCGTACCACCTCGTCGTGGGGGATTGCCGCGCGAAGGAATGGAGGAGGGTCGTCTTCGAGTACAGGCATGGCGACCAATGCGAGGAATTGAAGCCGATCAACCTCCTCGCCTCCAACGTCGAAGCCTGGTTCCGCCTCCATTGCGGGATGGTGAAGGACGCGTCGAGGATACAGGACTACCTCAATCTGCTTTCGTTCAAGCTTTCCTGTCCCGGGAACGCGTTGAAGAAGGCCGAAACCCTGCTGAAAATGATGCTTGAGAGCAAGGAAATCCTGAGATTCAGGGTAGAATTCCCGACGAATTCTGACTTTTGACCCCACACCGTGCTTCTAACTCATTTCGAAAAGTTCGGCCATCTCGGCTTGGGTGAGCTAGACGGTCTCTTTCTCCGCGTCAACGCGGACGTCTAAGGACAATCCGTCCTCGGTGAACGCGATCCGTTGGTAGTTCCTTTCATTCGTGGTTTGACACTCCTTTTCCTCAGCTCTGCTTTAAGCCCTTCTAGATCCGGACTCGTGAGGATGGGGATGAGAGCTTGGATTTCCTCAATGGGAAGGTCCCACCACTTAGTCTCCTCCAGCAATTCAATCAGTTCTTCGTCGAACCGCTTCCTAACGACCTTAGCGGGATTCCCCACCGCGACGCAGTAAGGAGGGACATCGCTCCCTACCACCGCGCCTTTGCCGATGATGGCCCCATCCCCGATATGGACGCCAGGGAGGATAACCGCGTCTTCGCCGATCCAGACGTCATTGCCGATGACCGTATCGCCTTTTAGGGGCAGATTATCTTTGGCCGGGCTTTCCATCTCCCAGCCGCGGAAGATGTAGAACGGGAAGGTCGTGGCCGCGTTCATTTGGTGGTTGGCCCCGTTCATCACGAATTCGACGTTGGCCCCGATTTGGCAGAATCTGCCGATGATGAGCTTGTCGCCGATGAAGTCGTAATGGTGGGTGACGCGGGATTCGAAGTTGTTCCCCGAATAATAGGTGAAATCCCCGACGATGACGCTCGGGTTCCTCACGGTGGGCTTGACGTTGACTAAGCCCTGGTAATCGCGCATCGGATAGACGCGGCTAGGGTCAGGGACGGAGATCTCCTTAACCCTTTTGTCGAGCTCCTCGACGCCCGTGGGGTCAAGGTCAAGATACTCGCTGGCGTTGACCATGTATTCGCGGATCAAGACGAGGATCTTCTCATAACTCATCTCCGCCGACCCGTCCTCGATGTGGGAGATCATGGATTTGTTCGCGTAGCCTAGGCTCTCCGCGAATTGTTGCTGGTTGAGGCCTTTGCTCTTTCGAAGCTCCCTGATTTTCCTTCCGAATTCCTTGCCCATAAAAGTTCTCTCCAATTACCTCCACTATACTTTTATGTTTAATTGTTAGCAACTTAGCGAGCTTCGAAAAAAATATCGGTTTTTCGTAGGCCGAGTGTAAGCCAAAAAAATGAAAACACTCGACGCCATCGAGTGTTTTTACATTTTGAAGCGCGATGCGGGTTTTGGTCCCAAAATCAAAGAGTCCGTTGTGCCTTTCATATCACCCATAAAAACTCGAAAAAGGTGGTATGGTTTTGCGATCAAAGCCAGATAGACGCCCGATGCAATGCTTTTATCGGTTTTCCACTCTTCATTTTCTGGCTGTTTACTGGCTGTTTTTTCTGACTGCCGCAACGTCTTCCTCCCCACCTGCGAACTACATCCACTCCATCAACCGAACCTTCGTTCAGGTGGGTCAGCTTCCACGGAAGGAGACCACGATGTTCGATGAAGATGCGTTCGATCAAGCCTGGGTCAACGCATGCGTTCACAACAAATGGAGCGAATCGGATCATCCCGGCATTTACGTTTACTCCAATCGTATGGAAATCGAGTCCTACGGCGGCATACCAAAAGACCTCACCAAAGAGCAATTCCTTCGAGGAAAAAGCTCTCCGGTCAACAAACGGCTCTTCTCCATTTTCTCCCAATGCGGGATGGCGGAGGAAAGCGGCCATGGCGTCCCGTCGGTCGTTCGCGTCTACGGTGAACAGGCTTATGTGTTCTCCGACCATTTCATCGATGTCGTGATTCCGTTCGCAGGTGGGGAGGAAGACGTTGCGGCAGCCAGGAAAACGACCAGGAAAACAGCCAGGAAATCCGCGAAACAGAACCCGGACGAAATCAGGGCCAACATTGTCGAGTTCTTGCGGGCAAACCCCCGCCTCTCCAGACTGGATCTGTCCACCGCCTTAGGCTTAACCGAAGGAAACGTCCACCACTATCTTGATTCGTTAAAAAGAGAAGGCGCTATTGAACGAGTCGGTTCGGATAAGGGCGGCTATTGGAAAGTCTTGATCTAAAACCTTCCATCTTCTTCGCTGTTTTTATCCCAATGATAAATGGGTGATTAACGCATATCGACGGAGCACGATACTCACATTTTTCGGTGGCTGAAACCTCTTTGTCCACCAAATCAATTTTTCCCTGAAAAGGTGGTACGAAGGTGGTATGTCAATTCTTCGAAACCCATCGAAAAAGCCGACATGGTCGGCACTTTTCGTAAAATATGGAGTACGATGCGGGATAAAAGTTTTAATTTCCTAACAAATACTAACAAATCCTAACAATTGATTCTGAAGCAAAATGCGGGCTCTGCTCTTTTTATCATGTGATTTCTTTTACTTATTTGGCTCTAAAAATGTGATATTCATCTATTTTTTCGCTCAATCTGGCGAAGTTTTACGAACACTTCGTAGAAATCGATTTCAAACTGCAGCCGCAATACCGTTTCGACTTCTCGGTCTTGGGGGTATGCCCGCGGCGTAAACAACGGCCAATAGGATCTAGTCCTTCCAGGGCAATTCCATGTTCGGGGCGTCCAAACTAAGGGCAACGAAGCCTCGATGCGGAAGGGCGAACTCGTCGAGGATGCGCAAGAGTTCTTCGGGATAGCGCTCATCCGCTTCGGCCATGATGAGGTCGGCGTAGACCTTCCCGCCAATCGCGGATAGCTCCACCAGCATGCCGGTGGAGGGCAAGGCGATGGTCGCAAAGTCCTCGATGTATTCTTCCATTTCGCCGAAATTGGCCTTTCCGACATAGCTAACCGTCGATGAAACGGAATTATTCGCATGCTTCCTTATATTTTGGGAAAACGCGCACCGCTCCGCATCGGTTTCCTTGGCTACGATGAGGTCGGTCAATGCGTGCAAGGCGGAGAAAGAATCTAAGATACGCTCGGAGGAAATCTCTTCCTTGAACATCGCCTTGACGCGGGCGAACCGCTCTAGAAGCGGCAAGGATTCCAGCGACTCCTCAAAAGAAAGCACCGCTCCCCCTACTAATGGTTGATGGGCCAATTCTAGTCCGAGGGCCCTGCGCTCATTGACGCACACCGCGATGCGGACCAAGCGCTTATCTTCGGGATTCGCCCTCCGCAACATCCTCTCCAAAGCCACGACGAAGAAGGTGTTAGGCGTCGCGCCCAAGGATTTCACCAAGGCGATGAAGGGTTCTTCTTCCAAAACGAAGTGGTACCGCACGGGCTTATATTCGCTCCCCAAGATGGTAAGCACTTCGGGCATTGGGTTCCGTTTCGAGTTAGACAAAGGGATGTCGCTAGGGACGGGAGATAGCTCTTGCTTGGGGATATCCTCCCCCGCTAGCCTTATCCCCCTAGCGTCGAGCTTCCGTCCCGTCTTGAGGGAAAGATAATAGTAAAGAAGAGTCTTCATCCACTCATACGCCCCCACCCCATCGGTGAGGTAATGGGCGAAGTCGACGCCGATGGTCTTTTTCCGATAATCGAGCGCGATCTGATGGAAATGGTTCGCCTTCGATCCTAGCGGCGCCTTCTTTTCATAAGGCATAGCTAGCAAAGGCCTATCATTGGAAACGAAATAATATTCCCTTTCGACCCGCTGCAACGAAACGTCGAAATAAGGGTATCTAGAGCGCGTTATGTTCACCGCCTCTTGCAGCTTCTTCGGATCGATTTCGTCCCGGAGGGTAATCTCGAACCGCATCGCCTGGGGTGCGACGCTCGTAGAAGAATAAAGAAGGCGGCGTTCGTATACCAGCTCGCGAAAGGGATAGGTCTCCAGTTCCTTAAGATCCATGGCGGACATTCTATCGGGGCAATCGGGGCATTTCAACTAGCGGCGCCTCTTGCGTTTTTTTTGCAATGCTTGGTTATGCAAAAAAGCTAGAAAGCGGTATTGCGAAATATTTGTATAGAGCCCCAAAGAATAGGATGAAGCAGGAAAAAAGCAAGTTTTTGTAACCAAAATGTAACCCATAAAAATCAAATAAAGTGCCGATGACATCGACACTTTTTGTACATCTTGAGCACGATGCGGGGAGGGTTCGCTCTCCCTTAGGGTTTTAAAAAGGGCTGACGATTGCCAGCCCTAAGAGGTTCTATTTGTTGATCTCAACGAGGTCGTCCAGAAGTTTCTTGACGTCATCGTTATCGTAACTCTCGTCGAGGACGACGCTCGCCCAGGTATCTTTGGATTTGGGGAAGGCGCTATCGTGGACGGCCGGGTGATCCGCTTTAAGTTTTTCCACGAATTCGGGGGTGGCTTTGATGAGCAGCATCATCGCCCCGCCGGTCTCGTAGACGTAGACGAAGCACTTCTTCTTTTTCCCGTCGACAACGTAATGGGTGTCGGCGAGGGGGAGGCCCGTCTTGGTGAAATTGCCGCGAGTATTGAGTTCGACCTCATCACCGTATTTCCCAAGGTAATCGCAGACGGCCTGTTTGGTGAAGGTGTGCTTCCCTTTCGCGGATTTGGCGAGGGCGAGGCTTTCCTTAAGGGAGAGGGCCTCTTCCCTGCCCAAGGCCAAGGCGACGCAGCGGTCGAGGATATAGATGACCTCCTCTTCGCTATAGGATTCGTCCAGGAGGACGGCATACCAGGAATCCTTGGATTTCGGAAAGGCGCTGGGACGGACGTCGGCGTGCCGCTTTTTGATGTCGGAAGCGATCTCCTCGTTGGCGTTGATCAATAGCAGCGAGGTGCCCTCGGTCTCGTAGACGTAGACGAAGCACTTCTTCTTTTTCCCGTCGACAACGTAATGGGTGTCGGCGAGGGGGAGGCCCGTGGAGGTTTCGTTTTCGCGGCGGTTGATCTCGACGTTATCGCCGTGCTTGTCCTTGAGGTAAGAGGCGCAGAAGGCCTTGCCGATGAGGGATTTATGGTCCTTCTTCTCCTTGGCGAGGGCCATGGCCTGCCGAAGGCTAAGGGGCTCCTTTTCCTTGGCTTCTTCCTCGGCATTGTGAACTTCTTCGGCGGCTTTCTCGGCTTTGGCCTTCTTTTCGGCCTCGGCTTCTTCGGCTTTGCGCGCGGCTTCTTCTTCCGCTTGCTTCTTCGCCTCTTCGGCCTTCTTGGCTTCTTCTTCCTGGCGCGCCTTCTCTTCGGCGGCCTTTTTGGCCAACCTTGCCGATTCGCCCTTCTTCCTTAATTTGAGGAAGACGACGACGTCTGCCGCGATAAGGCCGGCGAGGACGACGGACAAGACAATGATGGCCGCGGTCGCGCCACCGGCGGCGGAGAGAATGGCGAGGAACGGCACGAATAAGACGGAGGATTTCACGACCGCTTGGCCGCCATTATCGTCTTTATTGGTTTTGCGGAGCCTCAAGATCAAGAAGATGAGCAATCCAGCCGCACCCAAGGTGAGGATGGAGAGGATGACGATGCCCGCGATCATACCGCCGGGAAGGCCGCTAGTGAGCTGGGCATAGGTGGATTCGGCTTCGGTCAGCTTGGCAAGCTTCTCCGCGCCGACGAGGGCTTTTTGTTCCTCGGTCAATTTATCGTAGGCCGTTCTCGCGGCATCGATCTTGGCTTTGCTTCCTTCGGAGCCGTCGACTTCGCCGATGGCGTCGATGAGGCCTTTCACCTCACTTGCGACTAAGCCATTTTCGGCGTTAACGAGTCGTGAATAGATTTTGGGATCGACTTTGGCTTTCTGCTTATCGGTAAGCGCGTCATAGGCGGAGCGGGCGGCTTCGATGGCGACTTTGTCGGCGAGGGTGACTTCGCCCGCTTCAGGCAAGGCGGAAATCACATCGCTGACTTCGATGGCGACGATCGTGTTGACCGCGTCATCAAGCTTTTGCTTATCTTCTGGGCTGACCTTGGCCTTTTCTTCCTCAGAGAGGGCATCGTAGGCTTCTTTGGCGGCCATGACTTTGTCTTTATCGTCGATGGTGATCTTGTCCGCGGACGGGAGGTCTTCGATCGT
>DKRQ01000002.1:0-20605 GCA_002472275.1 Caryophanales bacterium UBA7278
ACAAATCACTGGATAGTGACAGGGGGCCGCACCGTGGCCTAGGCTACGAGAAGGCTCCGCGAAAGACCAAGTCTCTCCCCTCTCAATCGGAAGTCCTCCGCGGGGACTTCCTTTTTTTGTGGGCCAAGGGAAAAAGAAAAGGCGGCCAGGGCCGCCCAAGTAGACACCTGCATATATTGTAGTCGAAGCCGCATGGGAGGCAAGAAGCCTAAAGGACGCTGCGCAGATAGGGATTCCTTCTCTTTTCGTCCCCTATCGTCGTCTTGGGTCCGTGGCCTGGGTAGACCGTGATGTCCTCATCGAGGGCGGCGAGCTTCCTAAGGCTCGCCTCCATGGCCCTAGGCTCCGCCCCGGGGAGGTCGAAACGTCCGATGCCGTTATGAAAAAGGGTATCACCGGAGAAAAGGGTCTTATCTTCCTCTAAGAGGAAGCACACGCTGCCGGAAGTATGGAAAGGGGTCTCGATGACCTTGACGAGGAAAGGCCCGATCTTGATCTCGTCTTGGTCCTCGACCGGATAGAAGGAGAACTTGGGATCGATCGATATCCCCTGCCCCATCAAATCGACGCTTCCGTTGAACTTGCCGTCGGCGAGGCACCTTTCGTCATAAGGGGAAAGGAAGATGGGGAACTTCTGGGGGAACTCGAGGTCGTTGATGCCGAGGATGTGGTCGAAATGGCCGTGGGTGAGGAAAAGGCCGAGGATCGAGGAATGGTGCTTGCGGCAATACTCCTCGACGCAGTGGTTGGCGTTATGGCCTAGGTCGAAAATTAGGCACGGCCCGCCTTCCTCCCCATAGACGTAGGTATTGGCGGCCTCGCCCCCGTAGCAAAGCTTGGTCACTTTGGCCATCTCGGGTAAAAAAAGAAGGCACTGGGCCTTACTTTTTCTCCTTGTGGAGGGTCATCTTCCTGCAAACCGGGCAGAATTTGTTGATTTCCATCTTGGTCGGATGGGTCTTCTTGTTGCGGGTGGTGTGGTAATTCTCCTCGCCGCAGACGGTGCACTTGAGGATGACTTGATCGCGTTTCTTGCTGGCCATGGGGTCTCACTCTCCTTTGAAAGCCCGAATATCCTAGCATAGGAGAAAAAGGAAATCTACACAAAAAGTGTAGGTGGGCCAAGGTCAATTTTTCTCCGCGCCTTGTCTAGCCGCCTTTTGGGAAGGATAATGTCCTCATGACCCCTAGAAACAAGACCAAAGCCCTTAGGATCGGAGGGCTTCAAATCGGCGGTCAGGACAAAGTCCTGGTTCAGTCGATGTGCAACATCAAGACCGAGAAGGTCGAGGAAGTGAGCGCCCAGATCAACCGCTGCGCCGCCCTCGGCGCCGACATCATGCGCCTCTCCGTTTTGGACGAGGCGGACGCCAAGGCCTTCGCCGAAATCAAAAGAAGGACCTCGATCCCCCTCGTCGCCGACATCCACTTCTCCTATAAGCTCGCCCTGCTCGCCCTCGACGCCGGGGTGGACGCCGTCAGGATCAACCCGGGCAACATCGGCTCGGAGGAAGGCATTCGCGCGGTCGTCGAGAAATGCCGCGAGAAGGGCGCCCCGATTCGAATCGGGGTCAACTCGGGGTCGCTAGACAAATCGATCTACTATGGCAAGGAGGTCATCCGCGGCCAGATGCTCGTCGATTCGGCGATGAAACACGTCAAGATCCTCGAGGACATGGGCTTTTACGATATCGTCATCTCCCTTAAAGGGAGCGATGTCAGGGAGACCATCGACGCCTATAGGCTCGCCGCCAAGACCTTCCCCTATCCCCTGCACCTAGGCATCACCGAAGCCGGGCCTAAGGACATCGGCCTCATCCGTTCCTCGGCCGGCCTTGCCCCGTTACTACTAGATGGCATCGGCGACACGATCCGCATCTCCCTCAGCGACGACCCCGAGGAGGAGGTCAAGGCCTGCAATAGGCTCCTCCATGACCTCGGACTCAAAGAGGACTACCCGACCTTCATCTCCTGCCCCACCTGCGGCAGGACCCAGGTCGATTTGATTCCCACCGCTAAGGCGATCCAAAGCTACCTTGAGGAACACCGCATCGCCAAAACCGTCGCCGTCATGGGCTGCATCGTCAACGGACCTGGCGAAGCCAGGCATGCCGACCTAGGCGCCGCCGGGGGCAAAGGGAGATGGGTCATCTTCAAAAAGGGCGAGATCCTGCGCGAGGTCGATAACGACTCGATCGTGAAGGAACTGATCGCCGAAATCGAAAAGCTCTGAAGCAAAAGGCGAGTCGGATCATTCCTTCTCGCCTTTTAGTTTGGCCTTGCGCCTATATTTCTCATCCTTGTGCTTTTTGACCGCGGCTTGGATCGCCTTCCTGCGGTATTTGCGTTTGACCTTCTCGATCTCTTCCTTTTGCTTCTTCTTGTAGCCGGGTTTGACTTCCTTGGAGGAGGTCCTGGCCTTGGCCATCTTCACCTCCACCGCTTCCTCGGCCCCGAATTCCCTCTTTTTGGGGAATCGGCGTTTCTTGGTGGGACCGACGGGGTCCTCGACGAGGGAACCGCCCTTAAGGATGAAATAGTCGAATTCCTGCCCTTTGCCGATGAGCTCCAAAGGGGCTTTGACGTGGTCGGAGTCGTAGAAAACCCAGGAATCCCCGGTTTTGCCGAACCTTCCGGTCCTGCCCGCCCTATGGAAATAGTAGGAAAGGTCGCTTGGGAGGTCTAAGGAGATGACGTCGCTTACGTCCTCGATGTCGATGCCACGGGCCAAGAGGTCGGAGCAGACGATGACGGCGTGCTTATTGGCCTTGATGGCGCGTAATGTTTGCTTCCTTTCCCTGGCGTCTAGGTCGCCGGAGAACATAAGCGCGTCCACCCCGTCGGCCTTCAGGCCTTTGGCGATGGCCTTGACGTCGTCCTTCTTGGAGGCGAAGACGAGGGAGAGATAAGGCCTACGGGCCTCTAGGAAGGCTTCTAAGGCCTTTAGTTTGTCGGCGTGGCGGATATCCACCAAATGGTGGGAAACAAGCTTGGCGGTCTTGAAAACCTCCCCTTCGTAGAGGAAGGAGGAGCCGATGTATTTCTCGAGTTTGGATTTTAGGGATTGCTCCAGCGTGGCGGAGAAGACCATGGTCTGGACCTTCTCGCCTAAGAGGGAATAGACCGCGTCGATGTCGTCGAAGTAGCCTAGTTCCATGAGCATGTCGGCTTCGTCTAGGACCATCGTCTTGACCCCGTGCAAATCGAGCTCGTAGTCGGAGATGAGGATGTCCTTGAGCCTGCCTGGGGTGCCCACGACCATCTGTGGGGCTTTGGAAAGGCCCGACGCGTTCTTGGTTTTCTCCTCTTCGGAGGTGAGGAGTCTCACCTTGAATTTGGGGAAGTAACGGCCGATTTCGCTCGCGAATTCATAGACTTGTCTGGCGAGTTCCCTGCTTGGGCAGACGATGATCGACTGCAGACGGCCTAAGTTCAGGTCGAGGGAATCGATGATCGGGATGAGGTAGGAATGGGTTTTGCCCGATCCCGTCTCGCTTTGGCACACCAAAGACTTGCCGGAGAGGGCTTTGGGGATGACCCTTTCCTGCACGGGGGATGGACTCACGTAGCCGAGTTTGGCGAGCGCGTCCACCATTCCTTTGGACAAAGCAAATGCGGCGAAACTTCCCATGGTGGGGAAATTATAACCGCCCCACTTCCCTTTTGCATCCCCAAAGGGGAAAATGGTTGTCATGGAAGTCAAACTGCTCGCCCCATACGGATATTGTTCCGGCGTGGTCTTAGCCATGAAGAAGGCTCTCGACGCGAAGAAAGAACACCCCGATGCCAACGTCTATCTCCTAGGCAACCTCGTCCATAACGAGGAGGCCGTGAAAGAGCTTAGGGACGCCGGTTTGCTTTTGATCGACGAGAGGGAGAGCAACCTTCTAGACGCCCTACTCGACCTGCGTAGGGGCGACGTGGTCGTCTTCTCCGCCCACGGGCACCCCGCTTCTTACGATGACCTGGCCGAGCTTAAGGGCCTCGTCCTCATTGACGCGACCTGCCCCTTCGTGAAGGAAAACACCCTCGAAGGCCAGGAATGCGGCCGTCCGCTAATCTATGCGGGGGTCAAAGGCCACCTCGAATGCGAGGCCTTCCTCGCCAATTGCCCCGACGCCGTCTTCCTCGACGCCAAGGATGGATCCTTCAATTACCTTAAGGTAAAGGGGAAAAGGGAGGATCCGATCCTCATCTGCCAGACCACCTTGTCCCTCGAGGAGGTCGAAAGGGCCAAGGCCGAGGTCCTCAAGTTCTTCCCCGCCGCGACGATCGGCAAGGAACGCTGCCTCTCGACCAAAAGCCGCCAGGAGGCCGTCTTGAACCTAAGCAAAGGGGAAGTCGACGCCCTCATCGTCCTAGGCTCCTCCTCGAGCAACAACTCCGTCAAACTCGCCGAGATAGGCAAAGGAAAAGGGATACCCACCTTCCTATGCCTAGGAATCGAAGAGGTATCCCGTTTGGATCTTTCTTCCTTTCATAAGGTCGCCCTTTGCTCTGGGGCTTCCACCTCCAGGGAGGCGGTCCTTAGGGTCAAGGACTACTTGGAATCGTTATAGCCTGCCGCCCTGTTTGAGGAGCTTCGAGCAGGAACGGTAGACGCGGAGGACGTAAGCCCTCCTTTCTTTTGGCAAGGCCGGCCCGTTAAGCAACGCGTTGACCTTTTTCCTTTGCTCCTCGATAAAATCGAGGAAGATGGGCTCCATCCTCTGGATGAGGATCGGGCCGAAGTTCAGCTGTTCATCGCTATACCTAGGCGGGACCGCGCACTTTTTGAAGCGGATGATCGAATAGTAGATCTTGTCCTCGCGGACCATTTTCTCATCCTCGATCTCGTAGCCTAGCGCGCTGACCCTGGCCCTCACGGACCTAAGGTCGCGATGGGGATCGACGATGATGTGGCTCACCGAGGGCAGCTTCTCCGGGTGGGCCTCCAATAGGTCGCAGGCGAGCAACCCGCCGATGCCGGCGAGGACGATGCAGTTGACGTCGGGCCTTATGTCGGAGATGCCATCGCTCCTAGAGAGAACGATGTGGCTTTCTAGCCTCGCCTCGGCCACGTTGGCCTTCATGCGGAGGAAGGGCCCCATCTTGTTGTCGATGGCCTGGGCATAGGAAATCTTCCCCGACTCGATGAGGGAAATCGGGAGGTAGGCGTGATCGCTCCCCACGTCCGCCAAAAAGGCGCCAGCGGGGACCAAATCGGCGATGGCCTGTAGTCTTTTGCTTAGTTTCTTGCCCATTGCCTTTCTTAGCGGCGGGGTTTCCCGTCGGCGGCGAAGACCGCATCGCGGTAGTCGCCTAGCTTCTTGGCCCTGGTCGGGTGGCGGAGCTTGCGGATGGCCTTGGCTTCGATTTGACGGATACGCTCACGGGTGACGCCGAACTCGCGTCCGACTTCCTCTAGGGTTCTCGGGCGGTTGTCGTCGAGGCCATAACGGAGGCGGAGGACCCTTTCCTCGCGGTCGGTGAGGTCCTTCATGATCTCGTATAGTTCGTCCTTAAGGAGTGATTTGGTCGTGTATTCGGCCGGGGACTGGGCTTCCTTGTCCTCGATGAAGTCGCCGAGGTGGGAATCGTCCTCCTCGCCGATCGGGGTCTCCAAAGAGACGGGTTCGAGGGCGATGCGTTGGATCTCGCGGATCCTCTCGGGGGAGAGGGCCCCTTCCATCTTGGCCGAGATTTCCTCGGCGGTCGGGTCGCGGCCGAGCTCCTGGACGAGCTGGCGCTGGACGCGGGTCATCTTATTGATGGTCTCGACCATGTGGACCGGGATGCGGATGGTCCTGGCTTGGTCAGCGATCGCGCGGGTGATGGCCTGGCGGATCCACCAGGTCGCGTAGGTGGAGAACTTGAAGCCTTTGGTGTAGTCGAATTTCTCGACGGCCTTGATAAGGCCCATGTTGCCTTCCTGGATGAGGTCGAGGAAGTGCATGCCCCTACCCACATAGTGCTTGGCGATTGAGATGACGAGGCGGAGGTTGGCGTTGATCAGTTGGTTCTTGGCCTCGATGCCGTCCTCGACTTCGGCCGGGGTGGCGTTAGGCGCGGTGCCGGCGACGATGCGCTTGGCGAGTTCGGTCTCTTCCTTGGCGGTCAACAAGTTGACCTTACCGATTTCCTTGAGGTACATCTTGACCGAGTCGTTGACCTTGACGTCGCCGATGCCGATCTTGGAGAGGTCGGTGATGGCCACCGCTTCCTTGTCTTCGTCGGAGAAGGTGAGGTCATCGTCTTCCTCGGCCTCGACCTCGTCTTCCTCCATCTCCTTCTCGACGTCTTCGAGGGACTCGGGTCCTTCGAAGTCCATGTCGGAGGGTTCTTCATCCATGTCATCGGATTCGATTTGGATCTTGTTGGAGCGGAAATACTCGATGAGGTCGTCGAATTCCTCGTCGGTAAGGTCGAGGTGGCTCGTGGCGTCCATGATGTCGCCGGTGTTGATGTAGCCTTGTTCTTTGCCTTTTTTTAGGAACTGCTTCTTGATCGATTCGAGGGAAGTGACTTCCTCGCCTTCGTCTTCGACGGGGAGATCCTCGAGTTCGGTTTCTTCGTCTTGGGTTTTCTTCTTGGCCATGGTTTTAGGCTCCTTTCTTGTTCCATTTCTCACGGATCTTGTCCGCGAGCTCTTTGTTGGCGGCGGCCCCGTCGTGGAGGCTGCCCTGATCCACCTCGCGTTTGGCCTTCATCTTGTCGGCCGCGAGGTCGGATTCCTCTTTTATCGTGCGCAGGCACGACTCGAGGACTTCTTTGTCGTAAGGGGGATAGCTTTTCTCGAAGGCCAGCGACGATAGCGCCTTCTCCACCGGCTCGGCCTCCTCCCCTCCATAGCCGTCGACGAAGCCTAGGAGTGCGCTTACGTCGATGTCGGGGGTGTCTTGGCCTTTGCTTTGCCGGTATTCGATGATGTAATTGGCGGCTTCCTCATAGAGGGAGTGATGGAAGTTCCCGACCGACTGGTTATAGAATTCGATGGCTTCCGGCTCATGCATCATGTAGAAGAGGAGCATCCTTTCGGCGGCGTAGAGCCGATCGAGCATGTAGGCTTCCTTGCTCCTTCCGCGTCCTGCCTTCCTGCGATAGAGGGTTTTCTCCTCGCCTTCGGCGGGTTCGATGTTACCCTCGTTTTGCCTTAGGAGTTCGCGGATGGCCTCCGGTTTATAGGAGGTCGCCTCCGCCACCTTGACGAGGGTGTCCTCGAATTCGATGCCGGCCGGCTTGCTCCTTAGGTATGGGAGGAACCTCTCAAGCAAAGCTTGCCGTTCCTTGCTGCTTTCTAATCGCTTGGTGACCGTGTAGTAGGCTAACGCGAAGTCGATGGGGTCCAGGAGTCTTTCCATCCTGGCCTTGAGGGCCTCGCTCCCCTCCTGTTGGAGGATGTCGTCTGGGTCGCGTAGGTCGCCTTGGTAATCGACGATCCTGACCGGGAGCCCCGCTTTGGAGAGCATGGTGGCCGCCTTCATCGAGGCGACTTGCCCCGGGTTATCCCCGTCTAGGCCGATGCGGATCTCGCATCCTAATCTTCTTAATAGGTTCACCTGGTCGGGCGTAAGCGATGTGCCCATAAGGGCAACCGCGTTAGGAAGGCCCGCTTTCTCCAGGGCCATGACGTCCATGAAGCCCTCGAGGAGGTAGCAATACCCGTCGCGCCTGGCGGAGACCGCCACGTTATGGTAGTTATAGAGGATCGACCCCTTGTGGAATAAGGGCGTCTCCGAGGTGTTGATGTATTTGCTGGTGCCGTCTTTTTCTAGTTGTCTGGCCGAGAACCCCACTACCTGACCCTTTGGGTCCCATAGGGGGAAGATGAGCCTCCCAGCGTTATGGTCGGAGGTCCCTTCGGTCTTGGCGAGGGCGATGCCGATGTCGTCGATCGCCTTGAGGGAATGGCCCTTCGCCTGCAGGAACTTGATGGTGGTCTGCCCGTCTAGGGGCGCGTAACCGATTTGGTATTTGGCCTGCTGCTGGGCGTCCAGGTTCCTCTTCTTGAGGTATTCCCTCGCCTTTTCCCCTTCGGGGATGGAGAGACTATAACGGTAGAAGGCGGCGAGGTCGTTGATGCAATCGAGGAGCCTCTTCCTTCCCTCGTCCACCTTGATCTGCGGGGCTTCGGAGGTGAGGCGCGGGTCGTGGTAGCCGCTGATTTCGGCGACCTTCCGCACCGCTTCCATAAATGGAATCTTTAGATACTTCTCCACGAAGCCGATCGCGTTGCCGCCGGTCCCGCAGACGAAGCATTTGAAGATCTGCTTCTCCTTGGAGATGCTTAGTGACGGGTTCTTGTCGTCGTGGAACGGGCAAAGGGCCACGTAGCTCCTGCCTTTTTTCGTAACGGGGATGAACGAGGAAATGACCGACACGATGTCGCTGTTCTTAAGAACGGAATCGATTAGGTCCTGACTATACATTCGTCCCCCTTTCTATATCAATAGATATACTTCTACTAGGTTTTTACTGACTATCTACCAGTGTTTAGAAGGCGATTGCCTTGCGGATATATGAGGGCAAGTCCTCGATTTTGATGCGGACCTGCTGCATGGAATCCCTTTCCCTCACGGTGACGCAGCCATCGTTTTCGCTATCGAAGTCATAGGTCACGCAGAAGGGGGTTCCGATCTCGTCCTGGCGGCGGTATCTCTTGCCGATGGAGGCCGTCTCGTCGTAGGTGACGGAGAACTCCTTGGCGAGGCTTTGCTCGATGGCCGCGGCCTTCTCGCTTAGCTTCTTGGAAAGAGGCAAAACGGCGACCTTGTAAGGCGCGAGCGCGGGATGGAGGCGCATGACGACCCTATCCTCCCCTCCTTCTTCGCCCTTTTCGACGTCATAGGAGTCGACGAGGGCCATGAGAACGAGGCGGTCGAGGCCCATGGAGGGCTCGATGCAATAGGGAACGTACTTCTCGTTGGTCTCGGGATCGAAATAGGAAAGGTCTTCCTTGGAATAGTCCATGTGCCTCTTGAGGTCGTAGTCGGTCCTATCGGCGATGCCGAGGATCTCGCCCCAGCCTAGGGACGGGAAGTTATATTCGATGTCGGTCGTGGCCTTCGAATAGAACGCGAGCTCGGCCGGCTCGTGGTCGCGGTAACGGAGCTTGTCGCCCTTTACGCCGAGGTCCTCGATGAAATCGAGACACTGCTGCTTCCAATAGGCGAACCATTCGAGGTCGGTGCCCGGTTTGCAGAAGAATTCCATCTCGAGTTGGTCGAACTCGCGGGTGCGGAACGTGAAGTTCCCCGGGGTGATCTCGTTGCGGAAGCTCTTGCCGGTGTTGCAGATGCCGAAGGGAAGTTTCTTCCTGGTGACGCGTTGGACGTTTTTGAAGTTGACGAAAACGCCTTGGGCGGTCTCGGGACGGAGGTAGACGATGCTGGAAGCGTCCTCGGTGACGCCGATGGACGTCTTGAACATCATGTTAAACTTGCGAATCGGGGTTAGATCGCTTTTGCCGCAAACGGAGCAAACGACCTTATGGGTCTTGATGAACTCGTCCATCGCGGCGAAGTCCATGCCGTCGACGTCGACGTCCGGATATTGGCTCTTGATGAGGCTATCGGCCCTATGCCTTGCTTTGCAAGACTTGCAGTCGACCATCGGGTCGTTGAAGGTCGAGACGTGGCCGGTGGCCTCCCAGACCTTCGGGTTCATGAGGATGGCGGAGTCGATGCCGACGTTCAGGCTGCTTTCCTGGACGAACCTCTTCCACCATAGGTCGCGGACGTTCCTCTTGATGAGGGAACCTAGGGGACCGTAGTCCCAGGTATTGGAAAGCCCGCCGTAGATCTGCGAGCTCGGGAAGACGTAGCCGGTATTGATAAAATGCTGCGTCAGTTCTTCAAACGACTTGTTGCTAGACATCATATACTCCTTGCCCTATTGATAGGCATTGCTTCTAAGAAGCACAATGAAAGAATTAAGATGGTTTTCGGTGTAATTGTCAACCCTTTTTAAGGGAACTTCAACCCTGTCAGTATCGAAGGATTTGGCCGATTGAGGCGAGTTTGACGCCCGTCATGTCGTAGGCGAACTCGCAAAGGGAGGAAAAAGCGGGCAATAGATGCTCCTTCCCAAAGCTCACGCGTTCGATGTCCGCGTCGCCGCAACGGAAGGCGAAACGGTACATCTTGAGGGCGAATGGGTCGAGTTTTGGCATCGAGGCCTCGTCGAAGCATTCCCGGCAAACGTAGCCCCCCGCTTCCGGGGAGAAGGTGACGATGCCGGTCTTGCTGCCACACAAGGCGCAGCCGTCCACGTCTAGGCCATAGCCGCTTAGGCGCAAGGCGAAGCAAAGGTAGAGGAAGAGCATCGAGTAGGGATCGCGCCCCTTTTTGATCGCGTTTAGGGTCGCCAGTAGGCGCGAATAGGCCTTGGGCGCATCCTCGGCCATGATGAGGGAGAGGGTGATCTCGAATAGGCCCGAGACGGCCATCGAGGCCTCGTAGCTATCCAAAACGAGGTAGCTTTGGAGCATAGATCCCTCCTTAAGCGTCATAGAGCCGCCTGAGGAGACGGTGAGGGTGAAGTCGCTTAGACTCCCTTCCATCGTCGAGGAAAGCGCGCTGGAGGCGCTTTTCCTGGCCCCGCGGGCATAGAAGGAGAAATACCCATCCTGCCCAAGGCAGGTGACCATCGCGTCGGATTCCTTTTGGGGGACGAGGCGCAGGACGATGCCGCGTCTAGATTCCACGCTACTCGTCGCCATAGCCTAGTTCGGATAGGGCTTTGGGCGAATCGCGCCAGCCCGGGAGGAGGACGACCTCGATTGTGAGGTCCCCCACCCTCTTATGCCAGTCCTTCTCCATCTGCTGACGGGCGGACATGGAAATGCGTTTGATCATGGAGCCGCCCTTGCCGATCACGATGGCCTTGTGGGCGGGCTTGTCGACGATGATCGCGGCCTCGATGTAATAGGCGCCGCGCTTATCCTCGAAGGAACGGATGCTGACCGCGGAGCTATGGGGCACTTCTTCCTTAAGGAAGTGAAGCATCTTCTCGCGGATGATCTCCTTGGCTTGGAACTCCTTGCTCTTGTCGGTGATCATCTCCTCGGGATAGAAGGCGACCTCGGAGGAAAGGGAAGGCAAGACGGCCTCCTTGATCTCCTTGATGCCGAAATTCTCCTTAAAGGAGGCGAGGATCAGCTCTATGTCGGGATAATGCTCCTTGATCTCCTGTTGCTTGGCTTCGCCCACCACCGGGGGGATCAAATCGATTTTGTTGAGGACGAGGACCCGCTTGCACTCGGTCTTGATGGAGTCGAGGATGCGGAAATCCGGGGCCAAATCGCGGCTAGAGGCGTCGAAGATGTAGACGATCGCGTCGACGTCCCTGCTGCTTGCGAACGCGCTTTTGCGCATATGGCTGTCTAACTTCCTCTCCCCTTGGTGGATGCCCGGGGTGTCGACGAAGACGACTTGGAGGTCCTTTTCGTTAAGGATGCCGATCACGGAGTCCCTCGTGGTCTGCGCCTTAGGCGAGACAATGGACACCTTCTTGGACAAAAGGGCGTTCAAAAGGGTCGATTTGCCGGCGTTAGGCCTGCCTAATATCGCGACGAAACCGCTCTTCATAGGGATTCCCCGTCGAAGGCGAAGGGCAATAGCTCCTCCGAATCGGTCGTCATGACGTCGCCTTTTAGGTTGGCGAGGTAGATCGGCTTGTCATGGGGGAAAAGCTCGGAGATGACCTGACGGCAGGCGCCGCAGGGGGAAATCGGGGCGTCGGTGTCGCCGACGACGGCGAGGGCCTCGAAGTCCTCGCTGGTCTTGCCCTCCATGAGGGCGTGGTAGATCGCGTTCCTTTCGGCGCACATGCAAAGGGGATAAGAGGCGTTTTCGACGTTGGCCCCCTCGTAGACGGTGCCGTCGCGGCAAAGCAAGGCCGCCCCCACCGCGAAATGGGAATAGGGCGAGTACGATTTGGCGCGGGCGTTCTTCGCGATTTGGATCAGTTCATTGGGTTCCATGGTCATTCTCCTTTCGCCTCGAAGGCGGACAGTATCTTTTCCTGGAGGGGGAACATCACTTCCTCGTCCTCCTTTTTCATGTGGTCGTAGCCTAGAAGATGGAGCAAACCGTGCACGAAGAGGAAGAGGAGCTCCCGTCTATCGCTATTGCCGATCTCCTTGGCCTGCTCCAAGGCGCGGGGCACGCAAATGAATATCTCGCCTAGTAGGCGCGGCGCGTCCCCTATGATGGCCCCTAGCTCGCTTTTATCGTCATTGAAGGCGAAGGAGATCACGTCGGTCACGCGGTCGATGCCGCGGTAGTCCCGGTTGATGTCTTGAATCGTCTTCTCATCCACGAGCGAGACGTCGACCTCGTAGTTTTCCTTGACTTTAAGCAAGGAGAAGGCGGTCTCCATCAGGCCTAGGTAGAGTTCTTCCAAATGGGCGTAGGAGCCGCCGGTGAGGTCTTCGAAGCAAAGTTCCATGGTCTAACTCTACCACCCTTCCCCCATAAAGGGGAAACGATTACTTGCCCTTTCCCCTCAAATGGACCTGATAAAAGGCCTCTTCCTTGCGCCTATTCGGGGCGAAGAGGAGGAAGTCGACGAGATGGCGGGCCTCGGCGAGGGCGAAGGCGATGACTAGCCAAGAGAAGACGAGCTCCCCTACCCCTAGGCCTTCGTAAAGGCAGCGGAAGACCGCCCCGATGACCGCAAGAGTCTGGGCGAGGGTCGATTCGAAGAGCAGCACCGTCCCGAATTTCCTCGAATCCTTGAATAAGGGGGCTAGGTCATCGTTTCCCTTATAGAAGGAACGCTCCCTCACGGCTACCCTTGCTTCCAGCTTGAGGCGGTATACGCCTAATCCTAGGTAGGACAGCGAGGCCAAGAAGAGGCAAATCAGGGCCGTCAGGCCTAAGGCGAGGTTAAGGTAAAGTAGCCCCGCCAGAAGCGCCATGATCTCGGTTAGAACGAAGGCGAAACCAGGCAGATCTAAGAGCAAAACCCTCTTGTAAGAACAATGGTGGGAATAGCGGATCCTCCTTTCTTTTTCTCCCCCCATATATAGGGAGAGTTCGCAATCCCGGTCGAATTTGGAAAGTAGCCAAAGGCTAAGGACCTTCCTTATCCCCGAGAGGAGGCAGGATAGGAGGAGGGTCGGGAGAAGGAAACCGCCGCCAGGGAACCTCTGATGGAGGACGAAACCGCCTAGCAGCAAGGGCGCCTGGAGGAGGGAACAGAGGCAAAGGAGGAAGCATAAAAATGGAAAAGGGGGTGATTTCTTTGCCGGTGTTCCCTCTTCAAGGAACCCTATCGGTTTGAGGTAGATCCCCTCCATGAGGGCCGAAAGGGTCGCTTTTTCGACCGACCTTGCGCCGCGGCCGGGATCGAGCAAACGCGCCTTGCGGCCCCCCACTTTGGAAAGGACGACGGCGTGAAGGGCTCCGTCTTCCCTTAGGAGGAGGAGGACGGGTGGCTTGACCGCCGACAAAAAGGAGTCCTTGTCGGTGACCGCGTATCCCTCGAGGGAAAGCCCAAATCCCCTTGCGTAGTCCAGTAGTTCCGCAAGGCTAGGCGCTTCGGCTACGAGGGGTTCGCTCGCGTAACGGTACCGCTTGTCCCCGCTTAGGAGGACTAGAAGCGTCTTGACCGCGGCGAATCCGCAGCCATGGTCAGTCGTTTGATAAGCCACGTTGTCCACGCCTTATATAGGGGTGAAACGGGGCAAAAAGTGATTCGAGTTGAGCAAAAAAAAGAAAACCCTCCAGAGGAGGGTTGAATCCGCTAACGATTTAGCGAGATTACCATTTCTTGCGGCGGGCAAGTTTGGATTTCATCTTCCTCTTGAGCGCCGGCTTGAGGTAAGCCTCGCGTTTACGGGTCTCGAGGAGGATGCCAGACTTGTTGACGCCACGCTTGAAGCGACGGAGCGCTTCGTCAAGGGATTCGCCTTCGCGGACGACGGTTTTGACTGCCATGCTGATTCACCTCCTCTCAAGAGAGCCGAGGAAAATGATAGGCGCTTCCCCTTTCGATTTCAACAAAAACCGTTTCTTTATAGAAAAACACCCGCCCCATCCGTGTTTCTTAGGGGTCGGGTGTGTTCGAATCAGAGGTATTTGATGTCGATCTTGGCGATGTCGTTGCCCATCGCGACGGCCTTCTCCAGGAGCCTTCTGGCCTCAGAGATGTCCTTCCTCACGTATTGGCCGTATTGGTACATGCTGGCGAAGAGCACGAGCGCGTCGCTGCTGCCAAGCCTGGCCGAGACGGTCAGGTATTCGTAGGCCTTTGGGTAGTCTTTGGAGATGCCGCCTTCCGCGTAGTAATAGGCCCTGCCGACGGTATAGGCGCAGGAGGCGTCGCTATAGGCTTTGGGTAGGGCGAGGCGGAACGCCTGGGCCTCGAGTTGGATGGCCAGGCCCTCGTTTTTGACGAAGCCCCCACTGCCGTGCTTTAGGGAAGAAGCGGCCGCGCCCATCGCGGAAATGTCACCGAGGTTCACGCCCTTCATGATGCATTCGGCCCCTTTGGCGTTGTCCTTGGGGACGACCCACCCGTTGCGATAGCAATTGCCGAGGATCATCCACGCCCTGCCGTTATTCTGGCCGCAATAGTACCTAAGCGCCTCGATGACGCTTGGGGTGATGCTTTTCGCCTTATAGGCGCGTTCGATATCCGCGAAGCTCAGCACTTCTCGTATTCCTCCATGACCTTGACGGAGGCGGAGGCGCCGATGCGGGATGCGCCGGCCTCGATCATGGCCTTGGCTTCCTCCAGATTATGGACGCCGCCGGAGGCTTTGACGCCGATGTGGGGTCCCACCGCTTCCCTCATGATCTTGACGGCGTGCGGGGTGGCCCCTCCTTTGGAGAAGCCGGTCGAGGTCTTGACGTAGTCGGCGTGACCTTTCACGCAGGCCTTGGAGGCGAGGGCGATTTCCTCGTCGGTGAGCAGGCAGGTCTCAAGGATAACCTTGAGCAGCCTTCCTTCGCAGGCTTCCTTGACCGCGGCTACTTCCTTGGCAATGTAGTCGTAATCGCCTTCCTTCACCTTGCCGACGTTAAGCACCATGTCGACCTCTTGGGCGCCGTTAGCGACGACGTCCTTGGCCTCGAGGGCCTTGATCTTGGTCGAGTTGGCCCCTAAGGGGAAGCCGATGACGGTGCAGACCTTGACGTCGGTGCCCTTGAGCTCTTTCGCGGCAAGGGGCACGTAGCAAGGGTTGATGCAAACGGATGCGAAATCGTATTTCCTGGCCTCGGCGCAAACGCGCTTGACGTCTTCTTCGGTCGCCTCGGGTTTCAGGATGGTGTGGTCAAAGTATTTGTTCAGTTCCATTGGGTTTTCCTCGTTTCTTTATTATGAAACGAAAAGGGACCCGTTTGAAGAGTCCCTTGTCTTCGTCATGATGGATTACTTCTCGTTTTTGGAAACGTGAAGAACTTCCTTGCCATCGTAGTAGCCGCAGCTAGGGCAAACGCGATGGGAACGGATCATAGCACCGCAATGCTTGCAGGGAACTAGGCCGGTGACTTCGAGCTTGAAGTGGGAACGGCGGAGTCTCTTCCTGGTTTTGGAGATACGTCTCTGTGGGACTGCCATTTTTCGATTCCTCCTTGGATTGGACCTCGACAATTATATGGGTCTAGGCCCTCGCCGCAAGGAAAAAAGTGAGAACATGTAACAAAAAATGAGAATTAGTCCGATGCAATCGAACTTTCATAAACTACATTGATTATGTCGCCTTTTTGCAAATCGCCTGCGGGCACGCTCACTAAGAAGTAATTTGAGGTGTGTCCTTTGGCGATCCCCCTGCCTTCATCGATTTCTTCGATCAGGACCTCGAGCTCCTTGCCATAAAACCGCTCCTCGTAGGCGCGTCGCTGCTTTTTGCTTAGCGCCAGGAGTTCGGCCACCCTGCGCTTTTTGATCTCGGGCTTGGTGTCAGGCAACGTGGCCGCGTAGGTCTTCGGGCGGGAAGAGAAAGGGAAAACGTGGATCTCCGCGAAGTTCGCCTTCTTGCAGAAGGAAAGGGTCTCGGCCCATTCTTCCTCGCTTTCCAAAGGAAATCCGGCGATGACGTCGGTCGTGATGGCGATATCGGGCCTAACCGCGCGGATGGCATCGAGCTTTTTTAGGAAGGCCTCGGTGTCATAATGGCGCTTCATCCTCTGCAAGACAGAGCTCGAGCCCGACTGCAAAGGGATATGGAGATGGTTGGCGATCCTCTTTTGGGTGGCCAAAAGGGAAAGGAGGCGATCGTCAATCTCGCTTTCTTCTATAGAAGAGATGCGAAGGCTCCATAGATTCGGGACCTTATTGAGAATGGAGGCGATGAGGTCGGACAAACGGAAGCTGCCGTCGGCGAGATCCTTGCCATAGCCCCCGATGTGGATGCCCGTGAGGACGATTTCCTTGTTCCCCGCCTCGACGAGGGCTTTGGCTTCCTCCACCACTTCGCGGGGATCGCGGCTCCTGGAATTCCCGCGTAGCTGCGGGATGAAGCAATAGGAGCAGAAATTGTCGCATCCGTCCTGGATTTTGAGATAGGCCCTAGTTTTGTCCGTAAGTGAAATGGAGGAAAGCGCCTCGTATTTCTCGTGGCGGAGGTTCGGCTTCACGTCGATGATTTTGACCCCAGTTTCCAAAAAGGAGTCGATGTAGCCGGTGGCCAAAGCACGCTTGGACGCGCCCAAAACGATATCGGCCCCAAGGCTAGCGGCTTCCTGCTCGTGGGTTTGGCTATAGCAGCCCATCACGAGCAAAACCGCATCGGGGTACCTTTTGCGGAACGAGGATATATGCTGACGGGACTTTTGGTCGGCTTTTCCCGTGACGGAGCAGGTGTTTAGGACGATTAGGCCGGGGGCCTCATCCTTATCGGCCCTATGCCATCCCTTGGCGATCAGCTCGGTCGCCAAAGCCTCAGATTCATAGGCGTTTACCTTGCATCCAAGGGTGTGGGTGAAGAATGAGCGGTTCATTTAGAGGCCTTTTGGACGAATTTGGCAAAAAGCGCCTTCTCATCGGATATATTCTTAGCAATCAATCTACCAGAAACTAACTGATTTTCTACTAATGCTTTCATCATTCCCTCTTTGTCGTCGTTGAAGTAGGCCGCGACGACAGGCTCGAGCCTTTCGAGGATATGATTGAGGTATCTGGGCTTCAAATACTTGTCGAAAAGGCATAGTTCCACCTCGAGCCTCCCCTGCTTCCTATCGACGAAATAGACAGAGAAGGAATCGAAGGAATAGAAGGCCGCCGTGGTGGGTGATTTGCCTAAGGGGATGAGGTTGGTGAACCCCGAATCGTAGACGTCAGGACCATAGGTGTCGAAAGGATCGCAGACGAGCGACTCGTATACGTTTTTCCCTAGCAAAGAGCTATATGGTTTTTCCTCGAGTTTCCACATGTCGCCCGCGTAGATGCGGTTGACGGTCCTAGGCAGGATCGGGATGAAAATCCTCTCCTCCCCTTTCCCAAAGCAAGGAAGGTCCTTGCGGATCTCCTCTAGCTTCTCCATGGAAAGGTCCCCTTCCTTAAGCGTTTCCGCCTTCCTAAGGGGTTTGGCGAGGCTAAGATAGGCCTTCTCCATCCTCTCCTTGTTCTTGATGGCGCGGATGATGATGTTGGCCCTGATGATGTCGAAGGGTTCCTCGGCCTTCACGAAGTGGGAAAACATCGGCACTTTCTGGAGCATGCCGACGTTATCGAGGAAAAAGCGGTTTTCCCTGGAGGAGTTCCACTCGGTGAACCTTTGTTTTTTCTTGAGGGTTTCGAAAAGTTCCATCCCTACTCCTCTTCGCTGGCGGCGCAGAGGATGGCGGCCACTTGCAGGGCCGCGGTCTCAGCGCGCAGGATCCGGCGTCCGAGCGAGACGAACTGGAAGTCGTAGTCCAAGGCCAGGCGCGCCTCCTCGTGGGTGAATCCGCCTTCTGGGCCGATTACGACGAGGACGCTTTTCCTCTTTTCGATCGACTTGGCGATCTTGAAGATGGAGTCTCCGCCGCCAGAAAGGGCCTCGAAGGCGAAGATCTTCACGTCGGCGGGCATCGCGAGCACCTCCTGAAGGGTTTTGTAGGAGGAGACGCTAGGGACGGCCGCGCGACGGCACTGGGCCGCGCCTTCGACCGCGATCTTGCGCAATCTTGCGATGCGGTTATCTTCTTGTCCCTTTGGGACAACGACGGTTCTTTCGCAGGTGAACGGAATGAATTTGGAGACGCCTAACTCGGTCCCTTTGAGGACAATTAGGTCGTTATGGTCGCCCTTAAGGACGCCAAAGGCGATCGTGAGGTCGATGTCCGGCTCCCTCTTCTCCTCGACCTTGGAAAGGACGTCGATTTGAAGCGGGTCGATCGAGCGGATGACGCAAAGATAGACCTCATTGTTATCACTTACCTCGATTTGCTCCCCGGGAAGCGAGCGCTTCACGTTGAGTAGATGATGCACCTCGCCGCCCTCGAGGATGGCTTTGCCGGCGGCGATCGTTCCGAAATAGTGTTGCATTAACGGAGGAACTCCCCTCTGCCGTCTTTGAGGCTGTCTTGCTTTAAGTAGAAAACCCCCTGCAGGACGTATAGGAGCATCATGACCCCGAGGGGGATGAAATAGGCTCCCGCGTTAGCAAGGGCGGGGAAGATAAAATAGAAGGCGGTCCCTAAGCCTAGAACCATCATGAGAGTGGCCAAAATGTCGCATAATGCGCGCTTAGGACGGGAAATGTAGAAGTTATGGGCCCCGAAGGCGCCGAGGGTCATGCACAAAGTCACGAAGGTCTTGTGGCTCTTTGTCCTCGGCAGGTCCTCAAGGGAACCCTTGACCGAGGCGAAGTCGCGCGTGATGTCCATCGTGCGGTAAGAGGAATCGATCGGGTTCGGCGTGCCACAATGGGGGCAGACGTCCGTGTCGAACTTCGAGATTTCTTGATGACAGGACTTGCAATAAGGCATATTCGATTACCAATACGTAAGTATAACCCCGCTTCGGGAGCCAACAACAAGGAAAATGGGCCATTCGCGCAAAAGAAAAGGACTTGTTCCAAGTCGAGTTGGAGCAAGCCCCGAAGCTCAATCGAGCATTCCCTTGGTTCCGATGCAGCAAAGCAAGGCGCCAAGGCAACCGATTGCAAGCATGAGCCAAACATGCGCGTGCTCGATGCCGGCACGAGCGGCGCCGACAATGCCTTCGACGATAATCTCGTAAGCGCAGATGAGCCCGATGATCCAACGGTACACCCTGAGGAACCCGGCGAGTTTGCCGTCGCAACGGCCACGCTTCACGTAACGGACGAAGCCGAGGATGAAAGGCAGCATCAATAGTCCCACGGCCAGGATATAAAGTCCGCCGATAAGCGCGATTCTCTCATAGAATTGCACTTTTTTGGCGACGCTTACCCCCATAAGGAAGATTTCCGCGTCGTGGGCCGCGTTATAGAGGTGGCAATAAACGGGGTAAAACGTGAAATACCCGACGAAGGCAAGGCCGATCACGATGAAACCGGCGATCATGAATTTGTGCATAGGCGATCTCCCCCAAGATCTAAGTCTAGGTAATTGTAGCAAGGGGAAAGCGGAAATCCATACCCCGTGAAAAAAGCCGGTCCCCTCGGGTTGCCGGCTGATTTCCCTAGTAGTTGGCGCCACCGCTTAGCTTCAGGTATTCGCGGTAGAGCTCCAGGCACTGTTTCCTAGAGACCTCGTGGACGAATTTGACGCGGTTCTCGGGTTTGCTGAGTTCATAGAACTTCCCATCGCGGAAGCCGATGAGGTTGGTGTCCTCCACGGTGCATCCATAGAAGATCTCCTCGATATTGGCCCATAAGATCGCGCCCATGCACATAGGGCACGGGTCGCCGGTCGTGTAGATCCTGCAACCGGAGAGGTCGAAGGTCCCTAGGTTCTTGCACGCGTCACGGATTGCCATGACTTCGCCATGGCAGGTCGGGTCTTGGTTCTTGAGGACCTGATTATGACCCCTGCCGACGACCTTGCCGTCCTTATCGACGACCACGGCCCCAAACGGGCCGCCATGGCCTTCGTGGATGCCCTTGCGGGCTTCCTCAATGGCGATTTTCATGTATTCTTCGTGACTCAGCGCGCTCATTTGTTGAACCCTTCCTTCCAACGGGAGAAGAACGATTCCTTCTTGTTGGTTTGCTTTTGGAACTCCTCAAGAAGCTCCCTTTGACCTTTGGTCAACTTGACAGGGGTCTTGACCTTGATGTGAAGGTATTGGTTGCCGGGTTTTCCGGTGCGGAGGTCCTTGATGCCCCGTTCCTTGATCTTGAGGATTTGGTCGGGTTGCGTCCCCTCCGCGATCTTGACGGATACCTCGCCATAGACCGTCGGCACGTCGATCGAGCACCCGAGGGCGCAGTCGACGAAGCTTAGGGGCACCTCGAGGTGGATGTCGTTGCCGTCGCGCTTAAAGTATTCGTGGGGGGCCACGAGCACCTCGACGTAGAGGTCGCCATTGGGACCGCCGTTATATCCCCTGCCGCCTTTTCCGGTCACGCGGATTTGCTGACCCGAGTTGATGCCAGCCGGGACGTTGACGGTGATTTCCTTCTTCACGCGGGTATAACCCGCGCCTTGGCAGGTTCGGCATTTGTTGCGGATGACCTTTCCCTGGCCTCCGCAATGGGGGCAGGTCT
>DKRQ01000002.1:20668-58430 GCA_002472275.1 Caryophanales bacterium UBA7278
GCCTCCGCAATGGGGGCAGGTCTCGATGTCCGAGGGGCTTTCGGCCCCGGTCCCCTGGCAATGGGGGCAAGGCTCGTCGTAGGTGACGGGGATGGAGACCTTGGTGCCGTTTACCGCGTCCATGAAGGAGATGCGGATCCTAGTGAGGCTATTGTCGCCCTTTTGGGGTCCCTGCGCGGTTTGCCTTTGCCTGGCTCCTCCCCCGAAGAAAGAAGAGAAGATGTCGCTTAGGTCGATGTCGCCGAATCCCTGCGAGGAGAATCCCCCGCCGAAGGGGTTGCCGGCGCCACCGGTCGAACCGCCTTGTTCGAAGGCGGCAAAGCCGAATTGGTCGTAAGCCTTCCTCTTGTTGTCGTCATAGAGGATGTCATAGGCCTCCTGGACCTCTTTAAATTTGTCAGCGGCGTCCGGTTCGTGGTTGACGTCCGGGTGGTATTTTTTGGCCAGCTTTCGATAGGCCGATTTGATTTCGTCCTTGGTGGCGCTTTTGCTAAGGCCAAGGACCTCATAGAGGTCGCGTTTGTTGCTTGCCATGGGTACCTCCTTTCTTTAAGCAAGAAGCAGCGCCGCCTTTTTGGGGGCGACGCTCCTTCGGATTTTTTGGTTACTTGTTGTCGGTGAAGTCCGCGTCGACGACGTCGTCGGCCGTCTCGTTGCCTTCCTTAGGCTGCTCGGGGGCGGGTCCGCCTTGCGGGGCGCTTTGCTGCGCGGATGCGGCCCGGGCCGCGTCTTCCAAACGTCCGACGATTTCGCGGAGTTTCTCGATGTCGTCGGCCTGGATCGCGCCTTGGGCCTCGTCGCGGAGCTTGGTGAGCTGCTCCTTCTGGGCCGCGTCGATCTTGTCGCCCTGCTCGGAGAGGGTGCGGTTGATCTCGTCGACGTAGGTCTGGGCCTTGTTCTTGACCTCGATGTCGCCTTTCCTCTTCTCGTCGGCGGCCTTGTTCTCCTCCGCTTCGCGGATCATCCTGTCGATGTCCTCTTTGGAGAGGCCGTTGCTGCCGGAGATGGTGATGTCGGCGGCCTGCTGGGTGTCTAGGTCCTTCGCGGAGACCTTGACGATGCCGTTGACGTCGATGTTGAAGGTGACCTCGATCCTAGGCTGGCCTTTCCTGGCTGGTTTGATGCCGGAGAGGGTGAAGTGGCCGAGGAGCTTATTGTCGTGGGCCATCTGACGCTCGCCCTGATAGACCATGATCTCGACGGCGGGCTGATTGTCCTCCGCGGTGGAGAAGATCTGGCTCTTGGTGGTCGGGATGGTCGTGTTTCTAGGAATGAGCGGGGTCATGATGCCGCCGAGGGTCTCGATGCCGAGGGTGAGCGGGGTGACGTCGAGCAAGACGACGTCTTTGACGTCACCGGCGATGACCGCGCCTTGGATGGCGGCGCCGATGGAGACGGCTTCGTCGGGGTTGATGGAGAGGTTGATGTTCCTGCCGGTCACGTTCTTGACGAGTTCCTGGACGGCGGGCATACGGGTGGAGCCGCCGATCATGAGGATGTCGCCAAGGTCGCTATAGGAGAGGCCGGAGTCCCTGAGGGCCTTTTCCATCGGGCCTTTGCAGCGTTCCAAGAGGGAACGGGTCAAATCCTGGAATTTGGCCCTGGTGAGGGTGGTCTCGAAGTTGATAGGACCGTTGGGGCCCATGCCGATGAAGGGAAGGGAGATCGTCGCTTCCAAGGAGGAAGAGAGTTCGATCTTGGCCTTTTCGGCCGCTTCGATGAAGCGCTGACGGGCCATCTTGTCGGTGAGGTCGGAACCGGTCTCGATCTTGATCTGGGCCTGGATCCAATCCGCGATCACGTGGTCCCAGTCGTCGCCACCGAGGTTGGTGTCGCCTGAGGTGGAGAGGACCTCGAAGGTGCCGTCGCCGATGTCGAGGATCGAGACGTCGAGGGTGCCGCCGCCTAAGTCGAAGACGAGGACCTTCTCGGATTTGTCGGATTCTAGGCCATAGGCCAAGCAGGCCGCGGTCGGCTCGTTGATGATACGGACGACCTCGAGTCCGGCGATCGTGCCGGCGTCCTTGGTGGCCTGACGCTGCGCGTCATTGAAGTAGGCCGGGACGGTGATGACCGCCTTGGAGACGGGCTGGCCGATGTTCTTCTCGGCGTAGGATTTCATATAGGCTAGGACCTTGGCCGAGATTTCCTGCGGGGTGAAGTCCTTGTTGATGGATCCGACGTGGAATTTCTCGGAGGTGCCCATCTTCCTCTTGGCGGAGGAGATGGTGTCGGGGTTGGTGACGGCCTGACGCTTGGCGGCGTTGCCGACGATTTCCTCACCGCTGCCCTTGAAGGCGACGACGGACGGGGTGGTGTTCGGGCCCTCCGGGTTAGGGATGACCTTGACCTTGCCGTCGGCCTGACGGTAGCTGATGACGGAGTTGGTGGTACCTAAGTCGATACCGACGATGATTTCTTTTGCCATAATTGTTTATCTCCTTTTTTATGCTTGGGGGGTCTCTTCAGCGGGGGCCTCCTCTTTCTTTTCTTCTTTCTTTTTGACGACGGACACCATCGCGGGGCGGATCAGCCTATCGTGGAGGCGGTAGCCTTTGGCGTAGACCTTGGCGATGGTCCCCTCCTGGTGTTCTTCGTCTGGTTCGACCGTGTCGACCGCGTGCATGTAGGACTCGTCGAATCCTTCCCCCACTTTCGGGGCGAGTTCGGTGAGGCCTTCGCTCACGAGGGCCGAGACGATTTGGTTGTAGATGTAGGAGAAGCCGATTTGGTAGTTGGCGGCTTCCTTGGTGGGCGCGGGGTTATCTAGAGCCAGATGGAAGGCGTCTAGGGCCGGGAGGAGTTCGGTGAGGAACCCTTCCGCCCTGTAGCGGATCGCCCTCCTGTTATCTTCCTCAAGACCCTTCCTTAGGTTCTGCGTGTCCGCGTAGGCCTTGTAGTATTCGTTTTTCCAGTGGGCCACGTCGGATTCGGCTTTCTCTAGCCTTTCCTGGAGGGCGGCGTATTTCTTGTAAGGGACCTTTTTCCCTTTCGCCTCCTCCTCTTCTTCCTCGGTGGCTTTCTCTTCTTCTAGGCCGAGCTCTTCTTGTTGTTCGGACATTCTTCTTGCTCTCCTTTCTGGCTGCCGAAGTACTCATCGAGGGTCTCCGACACGGTTTCGAGCATGGACATCGCTTTCTCGTAGTCCATGCGGGTGGGTCCTAATAGGGATATGGACGCGTTTTTGCCGCTAGGCATCTTGACCTCGGCGGTCAGGATCGTCATGTCGCTTAGGTCGTCCTGCCCGCCGATGCGGACGTTGACGTTGCCTTTCTCGGTGACGGTGGCCGCCTCCATGGCTTCCCTAAGGGCCTTAGGATCGTCTAGGAGCCCAAGCACCTTGCGGAGCTTCTTGGCGTCCTCGGCGAATTCGGGTTGGTCGAGGAGGTTTTCCTTTCCATAGAGGTCCATCCTCGATTCGGCGAACTTCAGGAACGCGCCAAGCAAAGCTTGGTAGATGACGTCCTGCCCCACCATGTAGTCCTGAAGCAAGGGCTTCATGGATTCCATCTTGGGAACGATGTCGACGATCGGGGTGCCCTTGAGTCGCTCGTTGAGGAGCTTCACGGCCTTCTCGATTTCCTCGAGGCTAGATTCCCCTTCGATCATGAACGTCTTGTTCTCGACGTAGCCTTGGTCGGTGACGAACACCGCGGTCGCGGCCTTGCCGGAGAGGGGGATGAACTGGACGGAGACGAGGCGTTCCTCGCTCACCTGGGGTCCTAGGACGACGGAGGCGAGGTTCGTCATCGAGGCGAGGATCTCGCACGATTCGCGGATGACCTCCTCCACCGATTTGCTCCTTTTCTCCAAGACGGATTGGAGGGCGTAACGGATCTTCTCGTCGGAGCGGTCCTGACGAAGGTGCTCGACGTAGTATTGGTAGCCTTTTTGGGATGGCACTCTGCCGGAGGATACGTGGGTCTTCTCGAGGTAGCCCTCCTTCTCGAGGGCGTTCATCTCGTTTCGGATCGTCGCGGACGACCAATCGAGGCCGTATTCCTCAATGAGGGTATGGCTTCCGACGGGTTGGGCGGTCTTAATGAAGTGCTCGACGATGAGCTTCAGCATCTGCTCGCTACGGGTCATGGTCGCCTCCTTTCTTGGCAGTCTTACTTTTTGAGTGCCAACGAAAGTATATCCCACTCGTTAGCACTGTCAACTCGTTTCTGCTAAAAAGACGTTTTTTTCGCAATTTTTTTCGCGTAATGCGCCCATGCATGAGACCAGGAGAAAGAAAAGACCTCGGTTTTGCCAAGGTCATTTCGCTTTTTCGCTAGGTCAATTCGCCGCTTCGGGCGTTTCCTCTTTCTCTTCTTCAACGGGCGGTTCCTCGACGTAGAGGGGCTTTTTGCGGAAGAGGAAATAGAGGTAGAAGCCAACGGGGATGAGGGTGAGACCCGCCCCGATTAAGCACGCCCACATATAGGGAACCCATCTTCCTAGGGCGATCCTAGGCTCGGCGAAGATGTAGGTGGCCACCACCATCGTGAGCAAAATCGCGGGGATGCCGGTGATGAGGGATATCCACCGCTTCGGCCGTTTCTTAAGTAGATACGCGGTCGCGACCCATAGGGCGATAGCAGCAAGGACTTGATTGGACCAGGCGAACCACCGCCACAGGACGTTGAAGTTCTCTTCGTTCATGAAGTTCCAAAGGCTCAGGCCTATCACCAAGACGAATAGAGGCAGGGTCAATATCAAGCGGTTCTTCAATTTCTTTTGGTCGAGGTGGATGGCTTCCCCCACGATCAAACGGCAACTTCTTAGCGCCGTGTCCCCGCTCGTGATTGGGCATATGACGACGCCGATGATGGCTAGTACCGTGCCAACCGGGCCCAAAACGCCTTCCGAGATTTGCTTGACCGAGGCGGAATTGCCGCCGATGTCGGAAAGAGCGGCCCATCCCGCGGGGGTATCGACGCGGAAGAACGCCATGGCGGCCGCGGCCCAGATGAGGGCGATGACGCCTTCGGCGACCATCGCGCCGTAGAAGACCTGACGGCCCTCCTTTTCGCTTTTGATGCACTTGGCCATCATGGGGGATTGGGTGGCGTGGAAGCCGCTTACGGCCCCGCAGGCGACGGTTGTGAGCATGAAAGGCCACCAGGGAAGCCCGCCGTTAGCGGCCGAGAAGTCCCTGAGGTTTCCGATGAGCTCGATCATCGGGTAGGTTCCATGGTTGACCATGACCCCGACGATGACCGCGACCGCCATGACGATCAGGATGATGCCGAAGACGGGGTAGATCTTGCCGATGACCTTGTCGATCGGGACGATGGCGCTTAGCAAATAGTAGGCCAGGATGATTACCATCCAGATCCAGGCGTGCACGTTGCCGCTAGTAAGGGTCTCTAATAGAGACGCCGGGGACACCACGAAGACCGCAGTGACGAGGATCAGCAGGATGACCGAGAACACGCGCATCGCGATTTTGGCGACCTTGCCTAAGTAAATGCCCGACAAAGAGACGATTGAGGCCCCGTTATGGCGGGAGGAGATCATTCCGCAGAAGAAATCGTGCACGGCGCCGCCCAAAATGCAGCCAAAGACGATCCAAAGGAAGACGATCGGGCCGAAAAGGGCGCCGCTGATCGCGCCGAAGATCGGTCCCGTGCCGGCGATGTTGAGCAGTTCGATGAGGAACGTCTTCCATTTGGGCATCGGGGTGATGTCGATGCCGTCAGGGTTCGCGATCGCGGGAGTCTTCCTCCCGTCGACCTTGAAGGCCCTTTCGGCGACGCGGCTATAAAGGAAATATCCCCCGATCAGCAAGGCGAGGGCGATGAAGAATGTGACCATACGCCCCAAATATTAGCGTGGCCCGCGCCTTTTTCAACTTTTTTGCGCGGGAGCGCGCCAAGATTTGCGAAAGCGGGTAAGCAAAAGACAATTTAATCCTGTATGCTGATAGGGTTATGGAAAACGAAGAGAAACCGATAAAGAAAAAGCGGCACCCATTCCGCACCCTTTTCCAAACGGAAAGGGACGGTTTCAAGGCCTATTTCGTCAACGCCAAGTACGTCCTGGTCCCGGTCGTCGTCTTCGCGATCGCCGTCACCGCCTTCTTCGCACTCCGCTTCCTGGGCCTATACATCTCCGAGAACGATTTCGCGAACCAAGCCAATGCCGCCCTAGAGGCATCGGGCGAGGCAACGAGGGTCCCCACCCCCACCTTCGCCTACCTTTGGACCAAGACCTTCGAGGGATTGACGATCGACGCCGACCTCAACCAGATGGTCACCACGATGGGCTTGTCCGATGGCGGCCTTAAGGACTCCCTCGTGGAACAGATCAAGCACTCGGTCGCCGCCAATAACGTCTGCAGCTTCCTCGGTCTTAGCATTTTGCTGATTTCCCTTTTCCTTGCTAGCGCCATGTGCGGCAAGAAGATCAAAAAGGCCAATAACGTCACCTACGGCCTCAAATACACGATCATCTCGCTCATTTTGAAGGTCGTGGTCTTCTCCGCCCTCCTCACGGGTCTTACCTACCTTTTCAATTACCTCCCTTGGGCCTCCGCCATCGTCTCCATCGTTCTCATCCCCTTCTTCCAGTCTCTCTTCGCCCTTTGGAGGGCATATATGGTTCAGATGGGGCTTAAGAAAACGCTAGGAATGTTCCGCACGATCACCCCCGCCGACGCCTTCATGTTCCTTCTGCTTACCTGGGGCATCTATCTGATTTTCGGCACCGTGTTCGTCGTGCTTATGTCCGTGCTGCCCAAAAACATCTTTCTCATCCTTTCCTTCGCCTTGCCCCTATTCGTCTACACCTCCTGTTTCCTCGACGTCTACGCCGAAATCTACATCCTCAAAAAGGGCCAACTCCAGAAAAAAGACGAGGCCCCTCAAGAGGGAAACGCCTAAAGGAAAAGCTTACAATTCCTCGCATTATGCGCGCGTGCGCGCGACCTTTTTATGATAGAATATCCTCCTAAGGAGGAGGCAATGAAGAAGAATCTAAAAAGAGCCGTGGCGGCCCTTGTGGAAGCCGGTGGCGAGGAGTTCGCCGCCAAGGCCATCGCGGGCGTCGTGGCCGCCCTGGTGACCATGATGGAAGACGTCGACGTCCCCTACCTCGACGTCAGGAGCCTCAAGATCATCGTCAACGGGATCTACGAGGCCGAGGCGATCGAAAAGGAAGGCGTCCCGGCCTAAATCAAATTCCTTAGGATCGAGTCCAGTAGAAGCATTCCCTTCTCGCTCGGTTTAACCCTACCGCCTTCGATTAGCAATAGGCCTTTGCCGACCAAGGGTTCGTAATAACCCTTCTTGACCGAAAGGAAATCCTTCCCAAACCGACTTTGGAACGCGTCCAAGGCAAAGCCTTCCTCTAGGCGCAGATTCGTGATCAGGAAGTATTCCATGTCGTCCTTAGGCCCCACTTCTTCCTTCTCGGAAAGCCAATTCCCCTCGATATAGGATTTGAGGTTCCTCGTGTTCTTATAACGGGTGTTTGCGATATACCCGGCCGCGCCTAAGCCGCAGCCGACGTAGCGTTCGTCCCTCCAATAAACCATGTTATGGGCGCATTCGTGCCCAATTTTTGCGAAATTGGACACCTCGTAACGCCTATATCCGGCGCCTCTTAGGATTTTCAGGATCCTTTCGTAAAGCTCGGCTTGCCTATCCTCGGGTTCTTCCTCGATCCCTTTGCTTTTGAAAAGGGTCCCCTCCTCGAGGATCAAGGAATAGGCCGAGATATGGGGAACGCCCAAGGCGAGGATTGCTTTCGCGTCTTCCTCGAACTCCTCGTCGCTTTCTTTTGGCAAGGCGTACATCCAGTCGACGTTGATGTTTTCGATGCCCACCTCCCTTAGGACGGACACGGCCTTTTCGACTTCCTCATAGGCGTGTTTCCTGCCTAGGAGGCTTAAAAGCCTCTTGGAGGAGGTTTGCATTCCAATTGAAACGCGGTTTACCCCCGCTTCCTTCATCATAGAGGCCTTTTCCCGCGTCAAGGATTCAGGATTTGCCTCGACGGAAAACTCCCCTCCTTTTTCTAGTAGAGGCGAAAGAAAGGACAGGAGGGTTTTGAAATCCCCGTCCTCCAGGCTCGTCGGGGTGCCCCCACCGACGTAGATCGTCTTGTACTTGGAGCCCCCATAGGAGGAAATCTCAAGAAAAAGTGAGTCAAGATAGGGCTTGACCCACTGTTTGTCATAGATGACCTTAGGGAAATCGCAATAAGCGCAGATTTCCCGGCAAAAAGGGATATGGACGTAAAGGGAGGACGGGGCTTCGTTCACTCTTCTTCGTCTTCCTTGGGCTTATCTTCCTCCATCGGCTGAAGGAGGCGGTCAAGTTCTTCCTTGGCGACGTCCTTCGGACTCGGGGGTTGTTCGTCGTTTTTGAACATCGGCGCGTATTTGCGAAGCAAAATGACGATGACGACGATGACTCCGAAGCCACCGACGAGTAATACGGGGATCAGCCAATCCGGCATACCGGCTAGAATTGGGTACATGTTCAGTTCTCCTTCTTGTTTTGGGCGATGGGCGTGTAGACGAATTTGTTCTTGATCTTGAGCTTCTTGTAGAAGCCTTCGGCGGCCAGGTTGTCCATCGAGGTGCGGGCCGTTTCATAGGCGCAGCGAGCGCTCTTTTTGAAGTCGTTGATCGTGTAGTAGGAACCGACGGCGCAATGGGAGGCGAAGAATTTGGCCTGCGCGGGGCGGATCGTGGGGTTCGTCTCGCGGATGTAGCGGGCCGCCTCCTTGATTTCCTTGTCGCTAAGCGTCTTGCGTGGGGGCACGATCGCGAGCCCTTGGGGTCCGATCGGGAGCGAATCCACCTTCTCGAAAGTAGGTCCTTTGCGAAGGGGTTCCTCCTCGACGACCTCGATCTTGGCGGGGGCTTCAACCTCGACGGGTTTTTCCTCGCTGCGAGGCACCTCCACTTCCACCGGCTCGTCGCTTCTTTCGGCGTTGCCGACGAATTCGCTGCGGTAGGTTTCCTTCTTGATGGCGACGAAGCGGTTGAGGAGCTCGTCGACGCGGGCGCTGATCCTCTTGATCGCGTGTAGGACGAGGTAGGTCAGGTCGGCTTCCTTCTGGGTCTCCAAGGCCAAGGCGTCGTACCTAGGCCCTTCCTCGAAGAAGGCCTCTAGGGGCAGCATCGCCGCGGCCTCCCCCAACCCTCCATGAGCTAGGATCGCCTTGCCGACGAGTACGCCCATCATGCGGTTATGGAAGTCGAAGGGTTCGATGTAATCGAAGAAATAGACAGCCGCCAAGGCTTTGACGAAGGGGCGGCACGGGTCGCGGGAAATGAAGTCGGCGAGGCTGCTCATGAGCTTGTCGATGTCTTCCGCGGGCGCCCTTTCGTAGGTGCGGACGACCTGCGAATTGTAGGTGTTCTTGGCGTCGCTCGTCCTATAGAAGACGGTGAGTTCCTCCGTCCCTAGTAGCGCGGCGTATCCCTTGCCGAGGAAATCCTCGTCATAGGGTTGTCCCGGGTTGGCGCCTAGGTCGGTGAGGAGGTCGCGATAGGCCAAGACGGGCGCATGGTCGGGCTCGTTTTGGCGGTACATGCCGGTGAGCATGGCCTTCAAGGTGAGCTCGGGGATCTTCTTCCCCTCGGCCTCGCAGATGGCTTTGAGGACGCTCAGCTTGCAATCCTTGTCGGCGGCTTCCTTCCAAGAAGGCGACTCGCAGACGGAACGGTATTCCGCGGCGAAGGAGGCGAGCTTTTGCTCAAATGCCGAATAACGCTGGGCAAGGGTTGGGGTCGCGGTCAGCGAGAAAGGGACCTGCGGGATGGTCTTTAGGAGCAGGCGCCTCGAATTCTGGAGGCGGTAATTGAGGATCTGCCTCCAAAGGGAGTCGATCAAAGAGACCCCCAAAGTGGTCGCGACGCCTTTTTTGGTCGCGTAGTCCTGGTCTGTGAAACGGGATACTAAATCGGCGGGTGCCATGTGTCTTTCCTTGTAAGGCCAATTATAGGCACACGCGTAATGCAAAACAACCAAAAAACTACTAACAAAAATGAAAAACCCACCGATTTGTCTCGATGGGTTCTAATCTTTTCAGTTATCTTCCTCAATCGACAAAACGGACATGAAGGCTTCCTGGGGGACCTCGACGGAGCCGACCGCCTTCATCCTCTTCTTGCCTTCCTTTTGCTTCTCGAGGAGCTTCTTCTTCCTGGAGATGTCACCGCCATAGCACTTGGCGAGGACGTCCTTCCTCATCGATTTGATGTCGGCCCTGGCGATGACCTTGCCCCCGATCGCGGCCTGGATGGGCACTTCGAATTGCTGTCTGGGGATGATGTTTTTGAGGCGGCTTACGATGGATAGGCCCCTCTTGTAGGCGCCGGGCCTATAGACGATCGAGGAAAGCGCGTCGATTTGCTCGCCATTGAGGAGGATATCCATCTTGACGAGGTCGCTCGGCCTATAGTCCTTGAACTCGTAGTCGAGGGAGGCGTAGCCTCTCGTGTTGGATTTGAGCTTGTCGAAGAAGTTGTAGATGATCTCGCTTAGGGGCAGGTCGTATTTGACGATGACCCTCGTGTCGTCGAAGTAGACGAGGTCGCGGTAGGTACCCCTCCTCTGCTGGCAAAGCTCCATGATGGGGCCGACGTATTCGGAGGGGGCCATGATCGAGGCCTCGACGAAAGGCTCCTCGATGCGGCTGACCTTTGAAAGGTCTGGGAGCTGCGAGGGGTTATCGATGGTGAGGACTTCGCCATTGGTCATCACGATTTTGTAGATGACCGAAGGGGCGGTCAAAATGAGGTTGAGTCCGTATTCCCTTTCTAGCCTCTCCTGGATGACGTCCATATGGAGGAGGCCAAGGAACCCAGCGCGGAAGCCGAATCCGAGGGCTTGCGAGGTCTCGGGCACGAAATGGAGGCTAGCGTCGTTAAGGCAAAGCTTCTCCAAGGCGTCCTTCAAATCCCCGTATTCCTTGGAATCGACGGGGTAAAGGCCGCAATAGACCATGGGGTTGATGCGGCGATAGCCGGGAAGAGGCGCCTCGCAGGGATTCCCCTTAAGGGTGACGGTTTCGCCGGGGAAGACGTCGCGGATGTCCTTGATCTGGGCCGCGAGGTAGCCGACCTCGCCGGCGGAAAGGGAATCGACCTTCATTTCCGATGGCGTGCGGATGCCGACTTCGGTGACGAGGTATTCCTTGCCCGATTGCATGAGCAGAATCGTGTCCCCCACTTTCACCGAGCCGTTTTTGACGGACATCATGATGACGACCCCGCGATAGGGATCGTAATAGGAGTCGAAAATAAGGGCCTGAAGCGGTTTTTCGGGGTCGCCCTTAGGCGCGGGGATGTCCTTGACGATCTTCTCGAGGACCTCGTCGACGCCTAGGCCGGTCTTGGCCGAGACTAGGCATGCGTCCTCGCAGGAGATGCCGACCCTCTTCTCGATTTCGTCTTGGACGAGGTCGGGCATCGCGCTAGGCAGATCCACCTTGTTGATGACGGGGAGGATGGCGAGGTCGTTATCGATCGCGAGGTAGACGTTTGCGAGGGTCTGCGCCTGCACGCCTTGGGTGGCGTCCACCACCAAAAGCGCGCCTTCGCAGGCCGCAAGGGAACGGGAGACCTCGTAGGTGAAGTCGACGTGCCCCGGGGTGTCGATCAGATTGAAAAGGTATTCCTTACCGTCTTTGGCCTTATAGGAGAGGGAGACGGCGTTGAGTTTGATCGTGATGCCCCTCTCCCTCTCCAAGTCCATGGAGTCGAGGAGCTGTTCCTTCATGTCGCGGCTTGCGACCGCGCCGGTCTGTTCCAAAATGCGGTCGGCCAGGGTGCTTTTGCCGTGGTCGATGTGGGCGATGATGGAGAAATTCCGGATTAACGATAGGTCTTTGGCCATGGTTACGGGCTCGATTATATCCTAGACGCCCTTCTTCTCGAAGAAGATTTTGACCTCTTTGGCGATTTGCTTATGGTTTAGGACCACCTCGTAATCGGGGTAGACCCTCTGCATGAGACTTCGGTATTCCTCCTGGAGGTAACGGTCGTCGATCAGCAATGCCACCCCGCGGTCGGTTTCGCTGCGGATGAGCCTCCCAACGGCTTGGAGGACCTTGTTCATGCCGGGGTTTTTGTAGGCAAAGGAGAAGCCGTCCGACCCATTCTCGTCGTAATAGGAACGGATGAGGTCGTTATCAAAGCCGATTTGGGGCATGCCCACCCCCACCACGGCCACCCCGATAAGGCGGTCGTCGGTCATGTCGATGCCCTCGGAGAAAGGGCCGCCGAGGACCAAAAGACCGATCGTGGTCTTCTTCGGGTTCCTTTCGAAGCGGGAGAGGAACTCCTCCCTGGAAGCGCGGTCCATCGATTTCTCCTGCATGACCACCTCGGCCTCGCCGAAGCTAAGCATGGGCAGGATGGTCTCGAGGTATTCGTAAGAAGGGAAATAGATGAAGTAATTGCCAACCGACCCGCTTACGAAAGCCTCTAGGTAGGCGGCCACCTCGGGCATCGTCTTCCTTCTATCCTTGAAGCGGGTCGAGACGCCCGGGGCGATCAAAAGGCGGAAGTTTTCCTTTGGAAAAGGAGACGGCAAAAGCAGGGATGGCGATTCATTGGCCCCGGTGATGGCGGACTCGAAATAGTCGAAGGGGGAAAGGGTCGCGGAGAAGGCGACGACCGCCTTAACCTTGTTGAAGCAGGCCCGTAGTTTGCTCGAGGGGTCGATGCAATAGAGTTTCACAAGCGGATCTTTGTCGTCCCTTTTCGCATAGGCCTTGTAAGAGGCGTCATAGTGTTCCGCGGCGATGCGTAGGTAACGTCCCGCTTCCCTGGACAAATCCTTCACTTCGGGAGGCAAAGGGAAACGCGGATGCTTCTTGAAGAAGGTCTTCTCCGAGCGGCGGAAGCTCTCGATTGCCTTTGGCAAAGCCTCGGTGGGATTAGGCAAAATCCTCTCCTCTTCCTCCCCTATTACCTCCTCAACGGCCTTCCTTAGTTTCTTGACGGCTTGACGGAGGGTTTTCGCGGTGTCCCCTTTTAGGGATTTCGCGGCCTTGGTGAACATCGATAGGGACAAGGAGGCCGAATAGGAATCCCTGGTCCTGTCGATCAGGTTATGGGCCTCGTCGATGAGGACTACGTTCTTGCTCGAATCCACCTCCTCGGAGAAATAACGTTGGAGGTAGACGATCGGGTCGATGAAATAGTTGTAGTCCCCGATGATGATGTCGGATTCTAAGGACAGGTCGAGCTGGAATTCGAAGGGGCAAATCGCTTCCTTCTTGCAGAATTCCTCCACCGAAAGGGGGTCGTACCGTTTGAGTTTTTTGACCGCCTTGTTGATGCATTCTCGTAGTTTACTATAGTAATTCTTCGCGTAAGGGCATTCGTCGGGGTTGCAGGCCTTCCCTGGGCAAAAGCAGATTTTCTCTTTCGAGGTCAGGTAGGAATCGCGGGCCACGAGGCCTTTTTCCCGCAAGGCCCCGACGGCTTCGTAGGCCGCCATCGAGCCGGTGTTTTTCGCAGTTAGGTAGAAGATGCGGTCGACCTTCCCTTCCGAAAGGGATTTGACAGCGGGGAAAAGGGTCGAGATGGTCTTACCCGTGCCCGTTGGGGCCTCGGCGAGGAATAGCCCGCCGCTTTTGATGGTTCCGAAGACGTATTTGGCGAGGTCCCTTTGCCCTTTCCTGAACTTATCGAAAGGGAATGTGAGGGACTTCGCGGAGGCGTCTCGCTTTGCGAGGTGATCGAATCTTTCCTGCCGCATCGCGTGATAATCCCGACAATAGGAAAGGACCTCGGCCTCCAGTTCCTCATAGGTGTAGGTGAACTCCTTGATGGCCTTGGAGGAATCGATTTGGGAGAGGTAAGTGAGCCTGATTCCGGCTTTCTCCCCTCCTTTTTGCTTCAGGAAAAGATAGGCGTAGACGATCGCTTGCCCTAGATGCCATTTCTTTTGGGAGAGGTGGAATTCCTCTAGGTCCATCACGGTGGACTTGATTTCGTCGATGATTGGATACGGGCCGCCCACGATGATGCCGTCGGCCCTTCCCTGAAGGACAAAGGTGGCATCCTCGAGTTCAATCGACCCCGTCAAAGGAAATTCGGAAAGGTATTCGTTGCCCTGCTTCTTTTGGAATGCGGCGTGCATGATCGAGCCCATCGACATGGTCTCTTGGTTATAGATGCGGTTATCGATGTCGCCCGCACGAAGCAAAACGTCCACAAGCTCGTGGACGGAAAGGGAATAGTAACGTCTTTTTTCTTGACTCATTCGAGGGTCTTCCCCTCAAGGTGGCGGTAACCGTTGGCAAAGCTTTTCCCGTCCATGACGGCTTTCCCCTCGGGTTGGACCCTAAGTAAAAGAAGGCATCCGTCGGAGAGGGTTAGATGGCAGCCCTGCTTATCGAAGTGCAACGAACCCGTCTCGCCGAAACGGACCCCTTCGATTTCCACCTCGAAAACCTTTAGTTTCTTGCCATCGAGGAGAGCGTATCCGCCGGGGGTGTTGGCGAGCCCGCGGACCCAGTTTCTGAAGGCCTCGCAGGGCAGGGAAAGATTGAGGTGTTCGTCCTCGGGCTTGATCTTGTTGGCGAAGGTAACTTCGTCCTCGTCTTGCTCTAGGCCAGGCAATTCCCCGTTGATATAGGGCAAAATATCCTTGATGGCGAGTTTTGCCGCTGCTTCGGCCATTTTTTCCGAAACGGAAGTATAGTTATCGCCGTTTTCGATGGGGAATTCCTCCACGTCGAACATCCTTCCGGCGTCCATTTTGTCGACCATTTCCATGAGGGTGCATCCGGTCTTTTCCTGACCGTCGATGATCGCCCTTTGCATAGGGGCGGCGCCCCTATATTTGGGGAGGATGGAGCCATGGAGATTCAGGCATCCGAATTTCGGTTTGTCGAGGACGGCAGCAGGCACGATCTGACCATAGGCCATGGTGAGGATCAAATCGACGTCGAGGGCGTCCAAAAAGGCATGGTCCTCCTTGATTCGATGGGGCTGGTAGACGGGGATTCCGCGCTGCAAGGCCACCACTTTGGTCGGGGGTGGCGTCATGACTTTCTTCCTGCCCATCGGCCGATCCTCGTTGCAGACGACCCCGATGACGTTGAAGCCAGCGTCCAAAACGGAAGAAAGGACACGCGCCGAGATTTCCGGGGTGCCCATGTAAAGAATCTTGATTTGCTCTTTTTTCATCGATTCGGACCTCGGCGGAAATTGTAGCACAATAGCGGCCTTCCATTGATAGCCCACGAAAGTTTTCTTTCGTTCCCCTGCTAGCCCCATGCTAAGATTGGCCTATGAAAAAACGGGGGCTTCTGATTTTGGCTGCGGCGACGCTTCTTTTTTCTTGTGGTAAGTCCGCCGAATCCTCCTCACTCCCCTCCTCCTCCGAAGAATCCTCTCTCGTTCCTTCCGCTTCCAGTAGCGGCGAGAAAAGCGGGTTCGTCGACGCGACCAAGGATTTGGTCCTCGTCTATCAAGAGGATTTTGAGGAGTACCCTTTCCCTGGCTATTTCGTCGCCGACTACAAAGGGAAGGAAGCAAAGATTATGATTCCCGACGAAGCGACGGTCGACGGGAGGACCGCCCCCATCCTCGGCGTGGAAAAATACGCCTTCTCGAAACGTGTCGGCCTCGAGGCGATTGCCTTTGGCAAAAACGTTTCCTATCTAGGGGAAGGCGCTTTCCTGGATTCCGGGGTGAAGAGGATATACGCGACTCCTTCCCTCGTTCGCATCCATAAGGACGCATTCCTCAATAGCCAAATCGAGTTCCATAGAAACTCCAGGGGAATCTTTTGCATCCCCTCTTTTGAGAACGAGGAATGCGTCGCCATATCCGCCCCCCATTTTTCCTCAATCAACGCCAACTCCTTGGGCAATGTTGAAACCATCGCCGACCATGCTTTTGACGAAGCCCTTTATTTGCCGCAGCTATCTAATCGGATAGTCGCCATCGGGGACGTCGAAAGAAAGGATGAACAGAGGTTTAACCTCGGTAACCGCTTCAACGGGCTCGTCCATGTTGGCGCTAATGCCCTTCAAGGCGAAGGTGCCCTCACGCTAAGCGGGAAGCGTACCTATGTTGGCAAGAGCTTCTACAAGTGTGTCACCGAAGAGCCCCAAATCGGCTTTCTCGGCGAGGAAAACTACCTATCCGTCGGCGCTTTTTCCTCGATTAGTTCCCGCGATGGGACACCGGTTCACCTCTCCTTCGACCCCGCCCATTGGTTCGATACGCGAGGGAAAAAGGCTATTGGCGATTCCAATGTAGACGTTTCTTTCCCCGAAAGCGTCAAATCGCCTTTCGAAGCGATGAAAACCCGCTTTGAAGTGCCTGATTCCGTCTCCGAGCTTGGTGCCTATGAATTCGCTAAGTGCAAGGGCTTGACCCATGTTCGCCTCCCGAAGTCACTGCCACTGGGCGATTATGCGTTTTATGAATGCGAAAGCCTTGAGGTTTTTGAAACTGTTGGCGATCGTGATAAGGCGATTTCTATTGGGACCCGCGCCTTCAGCGGTTGCAAAAGCCTCCTTTCTCTCTCTTTAGCCGCGAACAAGATCGGCGAGGCGCCGTTTGAGGGCTGTTCCTCCCTTTCGAGCCTCTCGATAACCGGCCTTCGTATAAACGGGCCCACCTTCAAAAAAGACCTTTTCGGTTCAAAGGCGCTTAGTTCTTTCTCGCTTGCCACGATTGATTGCGACTTCGACGGGGCCCCGGATTACTCCTGGCTCACCAATCTCATTGCTTTCCCCGAGCTTCGGGAGCCTTTAGGCTCCTTTTTGGGCTGCTCCTCCATCACCGAAATCACCGTTCCCGAAGGCGTCACCGAGCTTCCTTCCTATTTCTGCAGGAATTGCGTTTCCCTGAAAGCCGTCAAACTGCCTTCCACCCTCAGGAAAATCGGAAACTCTGCCTTCCAGGGGTGCACTTCCTTAGAGGAAATCGAAATACCCGAGGGTGTCGAATCGATTGGCGGCGCCGCGTTTGCATCCACCGGGCTTAAGCAGATTACCATCCCCTCTAAGGTGAAGACGCTTCCGGATCGCTCCTTATCCTCGGCCTCGTTGCAGCAGGTTTTCCTTCCGATCGGGCTCGAGGAGGTCAACAACGCCGCTTTCATGGACTGCCCCACCACCATGAAGGTCGGAATTCGCTATTCCACAACCGAGGAACTTTTCGCCTCCCGCGACTATTACCAAGCCCTCCGCTATTTTGACAAAAGCTTCCTAATGCCAGGCGGCAAGGTATTGGTAGACCTGGAAATCCCCTCCTCGGTCAAATCCATCTCCGCTTATCAGTTCTATCGATGCCGCGACCTCAAATCGGTGACTTTTTCAGAAGGCATCGAGGAAATCGGCATGTTTGCATTCGGTTACTGCTCTGGTCTTTCCGGGAAGATCGTTCTGCCCGATTCACTCAAAAGCGCCTCTTTCCTATTTGGGAATTGCCCCAGTGTCACCGAGGTTTCCGTGCCCTCGACCGTGGAGGTCCTTTCCAATTGCCAAAACCTCTCCATCAGGATGGTTTCCCCCGAAAGCCTTTTGTCCCATTCGACGGCTTCCTGGCAGGGGATACCCTCATGGAAGCTGACCGACCAAAGCGGAAATGAAATCACCTCGCTCACCATCCCTTCCACCGTCATGGATATCTGGGCCTCCATGGAGGGAAAGCCCTATGGCTTGAAACAGTGTTCGAACCTAAAGGAAGTCTTCCTTCCCGAAGGCATGACATCGATTCCGGATTACCTTTTCAGTCACTGCTCATCGCTGGAAACCGTCCATTTTCCTAGCACCCTAACCACCATCGGGGAATATTCCTTTGAGTTCTGTTCCAAATTGACCTCGATTACCCTTCCCGATAGCCTCGCGGAAATCAAAGAGCGCGGCTTCTATTCCTGCCAAAAATTAGGGACCGTCCAATTCGGGAAAGGGCTAAGGGAAATCGGGGTCTATGCCTTCGCCTATACTTACGCGCTTAAGTCCATCGCTTTGCCCTCTCCTTTGGAGACCATCGGGACTTATGCCTTCTACAAGTCGTCTTTAGAAAACGTCTCATTCCCCTCCTCTTTGGTTTCGATCGGGCAATACGCGTTCAACCAAACCTACCTTGGCGAAATCTACGTCCCCGTTTCCGTCCTCTCCATTGGCAAAGACGCGTTCACGGAGATCCACGCTAGAGCCCTGCTTTGCTCTTGCGGGGCCGCCTCCAAACCCGATGGTTGGGACTCCGATTGGATTTTCAGCGGGGCCAAAATCACCTGGGGCGTGCCCGAGCCCTAAGCCCACGCGTATAGGCGCCCTTGAAAAAAGGCGCGCGATTGCGAATAATGTTTAGCAGTGTTTTACTCACGCATCACATAAGCAATATGAGAATCGATAGCCAAGAATCCGTCGCCAAATTCATGGGCGAGACCATAAAACTCGAATCCACCCCCCAGACCATGGAGGACATTTACTCCGCCACCATGGAAAGGGATCCTTCCGCCGTCATGTCGCTATATTTCGACGAATCGGGCGGTATCCAAACCAAGACCTATGACGAAGTCAAAAACGCCGTCTTCATGACCGCGTCCAAGCTTTCGCACTTGCTCTCGGGCTGCGCCCCGCGCACCGTCGTGGGCCTCAAACTCAAGAACTCCCACCGCTGGCCGGTCTTCTTCTGGGCCATCCTCATGACCGGGCACATCCCCCTGCTCATCGACGCGAGGCTACCTAAGGAAAACACCAACAACCTCCTCAAGCAGTCCGGCGCGGTCGCCCTCATTTGCAACGACGAGGAGGAATTCATCGTCCCAAAGCATAGGATAAACGAAGTTTATAACGTCGAGACCGACTATTCGTTCAACCCCGACTGGGCCGATAACGTCATCTTCTGCTCATCCGGCACGACCGGCGACGCCAAGATGATGATCTTCTCGGGCCGCAACCTCGTCGCCCAGATCACGGCCTCCCTTTCGATCCCCGAAAGGACCGTCGACCTCATGTATCCTAGCCCCATCCGCAACCTCGCGATGCTGCCCTTCCACCATATCTTTGGGTTCGTCGCGGTGTTCCTTTGGTTCACCTACTACGGCAAAACGCTCGTCTATCCCTCCTCTTTGGCCACAAGCGACATCCTCTATGCCTGCCAAAAGGGCAAATGCACCCATATCTTCTCGGTGCCTTTGTTCTGGGACGGCGTCGCCCAGACCGTCTCTAGGACGGTCGCCAACCTCAAGCCGAGCAAGAGCGACCTCGTCTCCAAGATGATCGCCTACAACACCCACAAGATCTCAAAGCGCGAAGCGGGCCTTGCCGCTAGCGGCATCGCCAGGAAGAAATTCCAGAAGAAGGTCCTAGGCAAGTACGTCCGTTACTGCATCTCAGGCGGCGGATTCCTCTCGCCTAAGACCCAATCGCTCATCAACGGCTTAGGCTATAACCTCTACAACGGCTTCGGCATGACCGAAATCGGCGTCGCCTCGGTCGACCAATCCCCGCGCGTCGAAACGCGACTCAAAGGCTCGATCGGCAAAACCTTCCGCGGCATCGAATACAAGATCGATTGCAAGCCCGGGGAAACCCAGGGCGAGCTCATGGTCAAATCCCCGATCATCCACGAGGAGGAGATCATCGGCGGCGTCCGCAGGAAGACCCCCCTCGAGGATGGCTTCTTCCGCACCGGCGACATCGCCGCCAAAGACAAAAACGGCAACTTCTACCTGAAAGGTAGGATTAAGGACACCATCATCCTTAGCAACGGCGAGAACGTCTTCCCCGACGAAATCGAGTATTACTTCAAGGACGTGCCCAATCTCCGCAACGCGGTCTGCCTTGGCGCCAAGGCCAAAGGCGACGACGAGGAGAAGATCACGCTCGTCTGCGAAGTCGAGAACTCGATCGACGAGGCAGGGCTACAAAGGCTATACGACGACATCAAGGCCATCAATGACACGCTCGCGAGCGAAAAGAAGGTGCAACGCATCCTTATCGACCGCCGTCCCCTACCGATGTCCTCCTCCATGAAGGTCAAGCGCTTCCAGGTCAAGAAGGCCATCGAGGAAGGCTCAGGCGATTTCATCGGACAGGACGAGGAAAATGGCAAAAAGACCGTCTCCTTCGAGGGTTATGACCCCGCCGAGGTTGAAGCGACCCTCAAGAGGGTCATCAAGGTCTTCTCCAAGACTTTGCTCCTCCCCGAGTTCAAGATCGAACCCGATGCCATCTGGAATAGCGACCTCGGAGGCGACTCCATGAGCTACATCGAGATGTGCCAGAACCTCGACAAGGAATTTAAGGTCACGATCCCCGAATCCCTCTATGGCATCCTAGGGACCGCCAACGACTTCACCAAGGAGATCCTCGACCTCAAAGCCGAGGAGGCCGCCGCCAAGAAAGGCAAATCGAAAAACTAGTTGTTTTGTCTTAGCCTATTGGCTAATATAAACACCGCACGAAAAGGAAAGAAAAACATGCCCAATATCAAATCCCAGATCAAACGCGTTGAGACCAACGAAGCCGCCAGGCAGAAGAACGCCTCCGAGAAGGCCGCCGTCCGCACCGCGATGAAGAAGGTCGAGACCCTTGCCGCCGAAGGCAAGAAAGAGGAAGCCGCCGCCGCCCTCAAGGCCGCGATCAGCGCCCTCGACAAAGCCGCTCAGGCCGGTGTCATCCCCGCCAACAACGCGGATAGGAAGAAAGCCCACCTCCAGCGCGTCGTCGCCGAAATCAAATAAGGTAACGAAAACCAAAAAACAAAGGCCCAATCGGGCCTTTTTTCTTACGCTTGGTAGTTGACGATGAACGATTCGAAGGCGAATCCGGCGTCCACTTCCCCGCTTAGGATGGATTTTTCGCAGAGGTAGAGTTCCTCCAAAATCCGCGGGATGGAGTCGGGTTTTAGGGAATATAGGTTCCTTAATCCGAACTCGACGCGCCAAGGCTTTTCCTTTAGCTCGGCGGTGATATCGCGGGAAGTATATCCCTTGGCGTCCAGGAAGCGGACCATGTCCAGGAAGCGGAACTGATTGGCGAGCATGTTGATGAGCCTGATCTCGTCCGTGCCCCGGATTTTGACTTCGCGGTAGACGCGCAACGCCCAACCAACGTTCCCCTTTAGGAGGTGATTGGAGAGCTCAAAGGCGTTGTCTTCTAGCTTGGGGGCGACGAGCATGCGGATGGCCTTGAGGGAGATCGGCTCCCCGTTTCCATAATTCTCGAGCTTATGGAGTTCGCCCATGAAGCGCCCATAGTCCCCGCCAACGCGGCGGACGAGCTCATTTGCGGCGTCGCCATCGATCCCGCCCGACTTGGCTTTTAGGTATTTTTGGGCGTATTCGATCCAGTCCTTGGGCTCGGGGATCGGGATTTCCTTCACGGAGCCCGTGCTGGCGACCGCGTGGACGATCTCGTTTTTGGGGTCGAGCTCGTCATAGACGAGGAGATATAGATCGACGAATTCGCTTGGGTTCTTGCAAAAAGCCAAGAGACCATCGAGGGAATCGTCCTTCTGGAGTTTCGGCTTGGTCTTGCTTTTGGCCAGGAAAAAGCAATTCTCCGCCAGGACGCATTTTTTGTCGGCGCCTAGAGGCAGGAACTCGCATTCCTCGGCGAGCTCGCGGACCGGAGTCATCGTCATGTTGAAGCTCACGTAGTTCGTCTCGTCGCGCACGGGAAAATCTTTGGCGATCATCTTTTTGGCTCTGGAAAGGGCCATTTCGGGGTCTGCGGAGGAAAGAATCGTGATCATCTAAGGAAGATTATACCTTCTTTCCCCACTGGTTTGACCCCTTTTGGAAAAGAAAAAGCCCAATAAGGGCTTAGGGAATAAGAGGAAACGCCTTACCTGGCCTGTCCGAATAGGGAATTGAGGAAGCCGCCCGCCCCGATCAATATGAAGCCGATGAACCAGAACACGATGAGCGCGGGTCCTCCCGGCATTCTCGCGGCCATGCCGTTGACCAGGAGAACAATGAGCTCGATGAGCGCGGCGAAGAAAAGCACCACGCAGACGACCATCTTGATCCTGTTGCCAACGCGGCTCACTGGCCCAGCGCTTAACCCCGCTTGGCCAATCGCGTTGAGGATGAACATGATAAGTGGGATTCCAATGAGCACGAAAAGCCCGATGCCTAGGCCAACCAAGCCGATTGGATTCTGACCCGCTTGGGAAAGGTCGATGAGGCCGTTCCCGGACAAAAAGGCGGACTTGTCGTTTTCCGAAGCGAAAATAACCCCGGTCATGACTCCTGTGAGGATATATCCGATGAGTTCGATGCCGAACCCGAGCAATAACGTGAGCACCATGGATTCATCATAAATGCGTGCCCGTTTCTTTCAAGAGGTCTCAAAAACCGAAGTCAGACAACTTGGGTTTCATATAACAAATCGAGCCTTCCTCATCCGTTCTTCTTATCCTTATCCCCGCGTTTTTTAGGCGTCCCATGACCCCGGGATCAGGATGGCCGTAGGTGTTTTTCGCCCCCACCGAAACGATGGCCTCCCTAGGCTTCAAGGTTTGCAAAAACTCCGATGACGTCGATGTTTTCGAGCCATGATGCCCGACTTTGAGGATGGTGCACCTAAGGCCGGGGTTATCCTCGATGATCCTTTTCTCCACCGCTACGCCGGCGTCCCCGGTGAAAAGAAAGGTTTCACCAAGAAGGGAAAATGACAAAACCAAGGAATCCTCGTTTTCCTCGCCCCAGGAATAGACATTGTGGTTTTGGAAGGTCAATCCCCCTATCGTCAAAGGGAAATCCGAGGGGTCGTCGATGAAGCGCCCCACATCGAAATTCTGCAAAAGGGAATCCTTGGCCCCGATGTGATCGAAGTCATGGTGGGAGGCGATGACCGCGTCGAGCCTATATATCCTTTTCCTTCTTAAAAGGGGGATGAGACTTTGTCTCGCCAAATCCACGTCCTTCCTTCCACCCGTATCGATCAAAACCGCGTGAAGGCCATCCCTAATTAGCGCGGCATCCCCCTGCCCCACGTTGATGAAGGTCACTTCTTGGGTGAAAAAAGGTACGATGGGGACTAAGGAAATCGAATAGATGGACAAAAAGGAGACGAGGGCGCCCCGATAGATTCTCTTCACCCCAATCTCCTTTCCTATTAGGAAGAGAAGGAGGCAAAGCAAGAATAGACCCACCCCGAGATAGCTTAACGCGGGAAGAGGCAGAATCGGGTTGATTCTGGACATGAGCGCCAAGGTCTCGTAAAGAAAATCCCCGTATGGGTTAAGGAGAGCCTCCATCGGGATCCCGAGGAACCCGATGAGCCCGAGGAATGAAAAGAGGAAGGTAAACGGGGTGAGGAGCAAGGAAAAAGGAAGCGAAAAAAGGGCGAACCCCTGCCCAGAGGATAGGGAAACGGGGAGTAAGAAAACCCTTAGGAAGACTAACCTCGCGATGGGGAGAAGATTTTTCCTTATCCGCTGGAAGACGGGAAGAGAGAAATCGAAGAGGAAGCATAGCCCGAATCCGATCAGAAATCCTTGGTCATAGGCAAAGCGGAAATCGAGGATCAAAACGATAATCCCGGATAAGGAATGGAGAAAAAGAGTCGATGGCTCCTTCTTTTTCATCTCGAAGAAGAACCGAAGGCCATATAGGGAAACTACGCGCCACACCCCTGCTTTATAGGGGGATAATGGGGTGAAACATAGGCCAATCAAAAAGAGGATCAAATAGGCGTTTTTCCTTTTCGCCCCCTTTAGGAAAAGTCTATCGATGACCCTTAGTAGCGACCCAAGGACGAAACCCGAGGCGGAGAAAAGAAATAGAAGAGAAAGCCCGCTTGCGTATTCGATCGCCGGCGCGTCGTAGTCCTTCAGGTTGAATAAACTCGCCGCTAAAAGCGAGGAAGCGTTCTTCTCTAGCTTCCCTAGGAAAGCCTGCTCGGCCCCCCGAATCCTTATGGGAAAAAGGAACTCGGCTTTGCATAGAGGTTGCTCCACCATCCCCAAGGCCCCTAGTTTCCTAAGGTATTCTTTGAAGTCGAACTGGCTTTCGTAGGTATTGACCTTTATATCCCCCACTTTGCCATTCACGCTCACGATGTCAAACAACTCGTAGGGATTTCCCTTTTTGGCGACGTAGACGCGGCTAAGGCCAACCTGGAGCAAGAAATAGTTCTCCTTGCTCCTAACGACGACCCCGGTGAAGGTTTCCCCTTGGATTGGGATTCTTCCTAGTAAGGCGAAGGCTACCCCGATGACGAGGAAGCCTAGATATAGGGACAAGCAACTTTTCCTAAAGGAAAGCCAAAGGAAAAGAAGGCCAACTATCGCGGCGAACACCCCTTCCCCGACGCTAGGGAAAAGACCTAGCCAAAGCCCAACGGCGAGTCCGCATAAGGCCAAGAAGGCCTTCATGGCTTAGGAAGCATCCCTAAGGGTGATTTTGTCGCGGCAGGAAAGATAGGTGGCCGCGCCGATCCCGGAGACGTTTTTGATTTCTTCGATTGCCTCGAAGCTTTTGGAAACGCGGTAGCTCACGATCGCCGTGGCGACGGTCTTGGTGAACCCCGCGACCGCTTGAAGCTGCTCCGCCTCGGCCTTGTTGATGTTGACCTTGGTGATCGGGGCGGCCGAGCAAGTCGAGGAATTGTCGTAAAGCGGGGCGATGTAATAGCTGCCCTTGGCTTGCAGGACGTAGTCCGTGTTGAAGGAAAGGACGTCCGCGTTGCTCGTCGTGCCCGAGGCGGCCATGATGAGGTCGTACATGGTCGCCCCTTTTCCTAGGACGAAGGTCCCTGGCCGGATCACTTCCCCTTGTACCGTGACCGTGATGGAGTCCACGGCCAAAGAACTGCTAGAGGAAGCCACCGCCTGCGGGGTCGTGAGTACCCCGTTGACGATGCCAAACCCAAGCAGGCACGCCGCCGTGATGGCGACGATTATCAGTATCATCTTCATATCGATACCTCCTGCCTTTTATAGGGAGGAAAGGGGCCAAAAAGTGATTTGAGTTTTGCTTTGGGCAAAGAAAAAGGCCCGCGAAGGGCCAAATTCTTTCGATGGTATCTTACTTACGGCTCGATTTGAGGATTTCGACTTCGTAGGGTTCGACCGACTCGATGAGGACGATCTTGCCGGGTTCGGCGCCTAGAAGGGCCTTGCCGATCGGGGATTCGTTGGAGACAGTCGGGAGGTCGGCCATCGGGTCCGCGCCGATGTTACCGGCGATCTTGACGGTGACTTCCTCACCGGTATCGCGGTTTACGAAGGTGACGACGTCGCCGATGGAGATCTTCTTCGAACGGTTGCTGGAGCTTTCCTCCGCGGCGACGGAGTTATTGAAGATCTGCTCGATCTCGGCGATACGGCCTTCGATCTGGGCCTGGCGGTCCCTGGCCGCGTCGTAGTCGGCGTTTTCGGAAAGGTCGCCTTGGCTACGGGCGAGTTGGAGTTTCTCGATGACGTCGGGACGTTGGACGTCGATGAGGTCGCGGTATTCCTTCTCAAGTTGGGCGCGTTCCTCTTTGGTTAGGATGATTTTCTTCTCGGGCATGGTTTATTCCTCTTGGCGGTGATGATTATATTCTTTAGGCTAGTGCCTAACAAGAGCGGGTTCTTATTTGGCTTCCGCGATTTTGGGGTCTTCGTCGTAGGCGGCGAGCACCTGTTCGCATTCGTCGTATTCCTCATCGCTCATGCTGGCCATGGACTTGCCATCCTCGGTGGCGACGACGACGAGCTCGTCCGGGTTAGATTCCTCGTAGATGAAATAGTAGTCGCGGTTCCTCTCGTCGTTATGGAAATAGAAGAGGATTTTCATCAACTTCTCTTTGCCGGATTCGTCGGTAACGACAAAGTCGTTTTCGTTCTTGATTTCGATCATGGTGGGTCCTTTCTTAGGCGAGTTTCGCCTTGATGGCCTCGACGGCCTCGGAGAAGCGGCTCAAATCGGAGGCGGAGCCTTGGCTCATCTCGGGACGGCCGCCGCCAGAGCCCTGAAGGTAGGGTCCGGCTTCCTTTAGCGCCCCGTTGGCGCCAAGTTTGCTCGCGCCTAGGCCGGAGGCGAAGGCGACGACGGAGGATTTGCCCTCCCCCTTCCCGACGAGGAAGAGGAGGCAATCGGGGTATTTGACCTTGAGGCTATCGCCGATCTTCATGAGGTCGTTCCTGCCGGCCCCTTCGATGATCTTGGCGAGGAGTTTGACCCCGCCGACCTCGACGAACTCCTCGTCCATCGCCTTGGCGGAGGCGGAGGCGAGTTTGGCTTTGACGGCCTCTAGTTCCTTGTTTTTGGCGGCAATTTCGCCCTTAAGGCCCTTGACCCTCGCGGTGAGTTGGCTATCCGCGGGGTTGCCGACTTCCTCCGAAACGGAGGAAAGGACGAAGGAACGGTCCCTTAGGTAAGAATAGGCCCCTAAGGAGGTCCTGGCCTCGATGCGGCGCACGCCGCTAGAGACGGCACCTTCGCTCACGATCGCGAACACCCCGATTTCAGAGGTGTTCTTCACGTGGGTGCCGCCGCAGAATTCGCGGGAATAGTCGCCAAAGCAGACGACGCGGACGACGTCCCCGTACTTCTCGGAGAATTCCATCTCGGCGCCTAGCTTTTTGGCTTCCTCGATGGGGAGGACCTTTGTCTCTTCCTCGATGCCCTCGGCGATAAGGAGGTTCACCTTGTCCTCGATCTTCCTTAGGTCTTCCTTGGAGATCTTGGAAAGGCTAGAGAAGTCGAAACGGAGGTAATCCTGGTTGACGAAGGAGCCCTTTTGGTCGACGTGGGTGCCAAGCACCTCGCCGATTGCGGCGTGAAGCAAATGGGTCGCGGAGTGGTTCCTCGCGGTGAGTGTCCTCTTGAGGGGGTCGACCTTTTGGACGGCCTTATCCCCTACTTTCAGACTTCCAAATTCCACTCTGACATGCATTAGGTGCTGGCCAGAGGGGGCTTTCCTGACCCCGATGACCTGGGCGGAGAAGTTATCGTTCTCGATCCTTCCTAGGTCGCTGACCTGGCCGCCGGATTCGGCGTAGAAAGGGGTTTGCCTAAAGGCAACTTCGCCCTCTTCGGTGATCTCCTCGGCCTTTTCGCCGTCGACGAAGGTGCCGATGACCTCGCTTTCAAGGTCGAGGCGCTCGTAATCGAAGGTCGAGGGTTCCTTGAATTCCATGAGGTCCTTGGATTGCTTGGCGAAGCTTTGCGCCTCGCCCCTGGCGTTTCTGGCCCTCTCCCTTTGTTCCTCCATCTTGGCCTTGAAGCCCTCGACGTCGACTTCGACGCCGGCTTCTTGGCAGATCTCGACGGTGAGATCGAGGGGGAAGCCGAAGGTATCGTAGAGTTTGAAGGCAAGGGGCCCTTCGAGGACCTTTTTGCCCTCGATCGCCTCGCGGAGGATCTCTTCGCCCGAGGATAGGGTCTTGATGAACTTCTCCTCCTCGGCGAGGACCATCTTGGAGACGAGTTCCTTCTTGGAAAGGAGCTCGGGATAGAAATCGCTGTATTCCTTGGCGACGACGCCGATCAGTTCGTGCATGAAGGGCTTTTCGACGCCTAGTTTCCTGCCATAGCGCATCGCGCGGCGGATGATACGTCTTAAGACGTAACCCCTGCCCTCGTTGGAGAAATAGGCTCCGTCGGACAAAGCGAAGGTAAGGCACCTCGCGTGGTCGGCGATGACCCTGTAGGATTTGAGGTTCTCCCCTTCATATGGTTTGCCGCAGAGGGCCTTCGTGGCCTCGATAATCGGCATGAAGAGGTCGGTTTCGAAATTGGTTTTGGTGCCTTGGAGGATGCAGGCGATCCTCTCTAGGCCCGAGCCGGTGTCGATGTTTTTGGAGGGAAGCTCCTTGTAGTCCTTCCTCGCCACCCCGGAGACAGAGTTATATTGGCTGAAGACGATGTTCCAGATCTCGATGTAACGGTCGTTCTCCATGTCCTCGCGGAGCATTTTGACGCCTAGGCCCTTGGGGTCATATTCCTCACCCCTATCGTAGAACATCTCGGTGTCGGGGCCGCAGGGGCCTTCGCCGATCTCCCAGAAGTTGCTTTCCATGGGGATCATGTGGTCGCGGGCCATCCCGCATTTGACCCAGAGTTCGAGGGTCGCTTTGTCATCCGGCTGATAGGTGATGTAGAGCTTATTGGGATCAAGCCCGAAGCCCTTATCCTCACTAGTGAGGATCTCGAATGCCCAGGGGATGACCTCGTCGCGGAAATAGTCGCCGATCGAGAAATTGCCGAGCATCTCGAAGAACGTGTGGTGACGGGCGGTGAACCCGACGTTTTCGATGTCGTTAGTGCGGATCGATTTCTGGACGTTGACGATCCTGCGGCAAGGCGGGATCTCGCTCCCGTCGAAATATTTCTTGAGTCCGGTGACGCCGGCGTTGACCCAAAGCAAGGACTTATCGCCCTGCGGGATCAGGTTCACGCCTGGGATGTAGCGATGTCCCTTCGATTCGAAGAACTCGATCCATCTCCTGCGGATCTCCCTTCCTTTTAACGGTTTCATGTGGGTTACCTCCAAAAAAATAAAACACCCCCGACGAAGGAACGCCTTGGGGCGCGGTACCATCCTTCTTCACCGAAACGGGTGCTCTTAGTTGCTAACTTAACGCGTTACCACGGCGGCATTGCCCGCATAAGGGGGAGTGGCAGGTTCCCGATGGGCCTAATTATAGGGCTCGTTTTATATAAATAAAAGTGGGGAAAAGATCACCCCGCGTCGACGCGCTTGCCTTCGCGGTAGACCTCTTCGATGATGCCCCCGCCTAAAAGCATATCGCCGACGTATATCGCAGCGATTTGCCCAGGCGTGACCGCCTCGACGGGATGGTCTTCGTAATGGAGGGTGGCCGAGCCGTCTTCGTTGATATGGAGGACGCAGGGCTGATCGGCCTGACGGTAACGGAACTTGACCCCCACTTCGATGTCATTGCCCTCCACTTCCCCCTGCAGGTTCAAATGGGAGAGGTTGCAGCTAGTCGAGGTCAGAAGGTAACGGTCCTTAGGCTGGCAAACGTAGAGGATGTTGTTCGGGACGTCTTTCCTTACGACCCAATACCCGCCTTCCTCCTCGCCTTTGATGCCGCCGATTCCTAGGCCCTTATGCTGGCCGATCGTGTAGAAATAGACGCCCGAATGGGTGCCGATTTCCTTGCCTTTAGGGAGAAGGACGACTTTGCCGGGTTTAGCGGGCATGTAGTTTTGGAGGAACTGCTTGAAATGGCGTTCCCCGATGAAGCAAACACCGGTCGAATCCTTCTTGTCCATGACCGATTTTAAGCCGAGCGAATGGGCGATTTCCCTGACTTTTGGTTTATCGATGTTTCCTAAAGGAAACAAGCAGGAGGAAAGTTGCTCTTTCGAGATTTGGCAAAGGAAATAGGTCTGGTCCTTGTTGCGGTCGTCCGCCTTGAATAAACGCGGATTCCCCTTATCGTCGGTTCCTCTCTTCGCATAGTGTCCCATCGCGATGGCCTCGAAGCCGTTTTTCTTAGCGAAATCGAGGAAGGCGTCGAACTTGATGTATTTGTTGCAGAAGACGTCGGGGTTTGGGGTCCTTCCCTTTTTGTATTCGCTTAGGAAGAAGGAGAAGACGTTGTCCCAGTATTCCTTGACGAAATCCTGGCGCAATAATGGGATGTTGAGGGCTTTTGCGACCTCAACCGCATCGTAATAGTCGACTTCCTGGGGGCACTGGGCCTGACCTAGGGTTGGGTTGCCTAGGGTGTCGTTATTGGCGAGGGCGTCCCAGTTGCGCATGAAACCGCCGGAGACCTCGTGGCCCTCCTGCTGCAGCAAATAGGCGGCGACCGCCGAATCGACCCCGCCGCTAAGCCCGACGAGCACCTTCATGGCCATAGCTCCTTGGAATCGAGGACGAGGGTGAAGGGGCCGTCGTTAACGAGACTTACCTTCATGTCGGCCTGGAAGACCCCGTTTTGGGTCTTGGGGTAAACCGATTGCATCTTTTGGAGGAAATAGGCGTAGAGGGTCCTCGCCTCATCGGCTTTCATCGCCTCGACGAAACTAGGGCGATTGCCTTCTTTGAGGGACCCATAAAGCGTGAACTGGGAGACCGAAAGGATTTCCCCATTCACCGCGGACAAGGAAAGGTTCGTCTTGCCCTCGGCATCCTCGAAAATGCGCATCTTGGCGATCTTTTCTGCCATTTTATCGGCGATTTCCGGGGTATCCCCGGGCGTTAGGCCCACGAGTAAAAGGACCCCTTTCCCGATGGAGGAAACCTCCTTCCCCTCGACGAGGACGGAGGCGCTTAGGACCCTTTGGACGACGACTTTCATTTGGCGATGTATTCGTGGACGACGGTGTGGGCGGGGACTTTCTCCTTGCAGACGATGAAGGAATCCGAGATCTCCTTATAGACCTCCTCGACATCGGTCTTGTTCGTGTGGGCGTAGGCCAAAACCTCGCCTTCCTTGACCTTGTCCCCCACCTTCTTGCAGAGGATGATGCCGGCCGCCATGTCGATGGTGTCGGTCATCTTAGCGCGTCCTGCGCCGAGTTTCATGGCCGCGACGCCGATGCCGAAGGAATCGATCCTCTCGACATAGCCGCCTTTTTTGGCCCTGATTTCCTCGATGTGGGAGGCGAGAGGGAACTTGGAGGGATCGCGGATATAGGAGACGTCCCCTCCCTGCGCCTCGAACAAAGCGCAAAGCTTCTCGAAGCCCGAACGGTCGTCGATGGCCTTAAGGATGATCTTCTCGCCCTCTTCGACGGAGGAAGCGACCTTGGCTTGGCTTAGCATGATGCCGCCGGCCCTTTTGACGAGTTCGACGAGGTCCTCGGGACCTTCACCCTTGAGGGTGGCGATGGCTTCCTTTACTTCGAGGGAGTTGCCGACGGCCCTGCCCAAGGGCTCGTCCATATCGGTCAAGATGGCGCGCGTGTCGCGATGGAGCGAATCGCCGATCTCAACCATGGTTTTGGCAAGTTCGCGGGCCGAATCGATGTTCTTCATGAAGGCGCCCGAACCGAATTTGACGTCGAGCAAAATGGCGTCGCTTCCCGAGGCGAGTTTCTTGGACATGATGGAGGAGGCGATAAGCGGGATCGATTCGACGGTTCCCGTGACGTCGCGGAGGGCGTAGAGCTTCTTGTCGGCGGGGTCGATCTTGGCGGTTTGGCCGATGATCGAGATGCCGATGCGGTTGACCTGGTCGACGAATTCCTTCTCGCTTAGTCCGATCCTCATCCCGGGGACGGATTCCATCTTGTCGAGGGTGCCGCCGGTATGGCCTAGCCCCCTGCCGCTCATCTTGGCGAGCTTGGCTCCGCAAGCGGAGACGAGGGGTCCTAGGACGAGCGAGGTCTTGTCGCCGACGCCGCCGGTGGAATGCTTATCCACCTTGATGCCTTTGATCGCGGATAGGTCGATCGTGTCGCCCGAATGCATCATCGCATCGGTGAGATAGGCGATTTCGTCCTTGTTCATGCCACGGAAAAGGATGGCCATGGCGAGGGCGGCGGCTTGGTAATCGGGGATCTCATCGGCCGTGTATCCTTTGACGAAGAAGTCGATTTCCTCCTTCGTTAGCGCGCGGCCGTCGCGCTTAGCTTCGATTATGTCTACGGTTCTCATGGGAAAATCATACCCTTCCGTAGGAAAAATTGACATCCTTTCCTTCTTTCCCTAAGATGACCCCATGGATTTCAGAGAGCATCTTCTCGCCCATTTCCCCGAAAAGGAGGTCGATGACCTGCTTCTTGCCTTGGAAAAGGAAGAAAGCGTCCACGCTTTGCTCCTTAACCCCGAGAAAATGGAGGAGGACACGCTCCTTTCCCTTTATCCCCATTTGCGGAAACATTCTTTCATCCCCCACGCCTTCCTCTACGACAAGAAGGAGTACGACCTAGGCAAATCCCTGCCCTTCGACCTAGGGGCTTTCTACATCATGGACCCCTCCTCGATGGCGGTTGCTCATTATCTAGACCCAAAACCCGGCATGAGGGTATGCGACATCGCCGCGGCCCCAGGTGGGAAATCGATCCACTGCTCCATCTTAATGGAGAACTTAGGGGCGATCCTTTCCAATGACATCTCCTATCCTAGGGCGAAGGAGCTCTCCGGCAACGTCGAAAGGATGGGCAGGCGCAACATCGTCGTCACCTCGGGCGACTTAGCCTTAAGCCAAAGCCATTACAAAAACTATTTTGACGCGGTCATTTTGGATGCGCCTTGCTCCGGCTCGGCCATGTTTAGGAAAAACAGCGAGGCCAAGGCGGATTGGTCGATTGAGAAGGTGAAGAGGCTTTCCGCCTTGCAAAAAGAGCTCATCGAGACGGCCTATTCGATCCTTTCCCCCGGGGGAAGGCTCCTCTATTCGACCTGCTCCTTCTCCTATGAGGAAGATGAGGAAGTCGTCTTGGATTTGCTAAGCAACCACCCTGAGGCGAAGCTCATCCCAATCCGCCATCCTAGTTTCTACTCTCATCCCGATTTAGAAGGCGCCGCGCACCTATTCCCCTCGCGTTACGAAGGGGAGGGACAATTCCTTTGCCTGCTCGAAAAGCCGGGGATCAAAGAAGCCAAAAGGGAAAGGAAGGAAGAGCCTAAGCCGAAGGCAAAAGCCCTTTTGGGGCCCTATTACGACCCTTCCTGCGACTTTTTGGAGAAGGACGGGGAGTTTTACTCTCTCCCCCTGCAAATTCCCGTTAAGGGCCTTTCTTTGCTCCGATATGGCCTTCATCTAGGCTCGGACAAGGAACCCTTCATGCCTTCTTTTGCCTACGCCCGTGCCCAAAAAGAAGGAATCGAGCTGACCAAAGAGCAGGCCCTTGCCTATCTTAGGGGCGAGGAAATCCCCCTCGATAAAGAAAAAGGCGCCTACCCGGTTTTCTACCATGGGCTCGCGCTAGGGATGGTCAAGGTATCGGGGGGAAGAGGCAAGAACCACTACCCCAAAGGACTAAGAAGGGATTATTCGGACGCTTCCTTATAGGAAAGGACGCCCATCACCGCGATCACGATGAGGCAAACCCCGATGAGGGCGAGGCAGATGAAGAACTCGACCTCACGCAAAACGATGACGATCGGCAGGCTCTCGGCGATTAGTAGACCGCCCGAAACGATGCCAACCACGCAGGAGGCGAAATTGAACCTCCTTTTTTGTTCCTCCGAATATAGAAGCGCGGCCATCCCGTAGCCCGCCATCATAACGGAGACGATGCCATAGGCAAGGCACCAGGGAAGATAGTAGGAAAGGGCGTCCCCTCCTTGGGGGAATGCCTTCTGCAAAGGGAAGAACATGGCGGCGAAAGAAATGAGCCCGGCGATGATCATCGCCGTGCCGACGGTCTTGACGAGGGAGCCCCCGCCCGGTTTCCTTTGCCTCATGCCTCTCATATGGAAGCAAGTATAGAGCAAAGGCCCTCGCGCCTCCACCACTTATCGGCTTTATGGCGGTTTTTGCCTTGCTCAAGGTATTCTTTGTCGATTTGGCGCATCTTACGCACCTTGGCGATGAGTTCCTTCTCGACCTCGCCCATGAAGGGGACGGTGTCCTTGTCCTCAATGGATGGGGTCATGGTCAAAAAGGAGAACTGAACGGGGTAGGAACGCCAATTGGATTTGCCCTCCAGGGTCCTCTCCGAGCCGAAATGGGCCAAGGTGAGGATCGGGAGCTTGGTCATCGTGGCGAGTTTTAGGGAACCCGGGTGGGTGGGAAGGAGATCGACGCTGTCGCTATGGCGGTTCCTGGTGCCTTCGGGGAAGATCACGTAGGAGCAGCCGGTTTCTGGCATCCTCTTGGCGAGGCGCCTGAATTCGCGGAGAGTGGAAAGGGGGTCTTTCCTATCGATGTAGACCCCGTCGATCGCGGTGATGATGCGCCCGACGAAGGGTTTCTTCTTGTTCTCTTTCTTGGCGATGAAGGAAATCGGCTTTTGCGAAAGCACGATGAGCATCAAAGGCTCGAAGATGCCAAGGTGATTGGCGACGACGATCTTCTGCTTGCCATCGTTAAGCTTCTCTACCCCTTCAAGGGTAAGGGAGAGCCTAAGGTGGCGCAGGATTTTGAACAAAAGCTTCCTGACCCTTCTATAACGGAGTTCCAGGGGGTATTTCTCGGGATGGTTGGAATAGCGGACCATCCAGGCGAAATACGCGAAAAGGATGGCGGGCCCAACGATCAGGGCGAGACGAAGCCATTTCAAAACCTTTGCCATGCAAAAAGCATACACCTAGTTTTGAATACTAGGAAGGGAAATCCCCTACTTTTCGGCTTTTTGCTTTTTCTTGGGGCTTGGGAAGGAGAGGAATTCGTCGAACTCATGGATCAAGGCGAGCCCGAGTTCCTCGTCGAAGTCAAGGCGGCCCTTAAGGAAGACGTAGGCCCCCTGCTCCGCCGCCATGAAATAGCTGCCGGGGCCGCATGGGGCGATGACGGGGATCTCGAAGGACTTGGTTTTGCCAGCCAGGCTAGGGATCGTCGATTCGTAATTGAGGTAACGGACGTTGGAACGGGTGTCGTGAGGGCGGCCCAAAACGCCGGTGATGGAAACGCTTGAAAGCATCGGAAAAAACTCCTTGTTTAATGTGCGGCGCAATAAGTTCCCTTTGGGAAGGCTTCTTCACTAAGCCTTCAAAACGACGAAGCTACGGGGCGGGATCTCCCTGATGCTTCCTGGCCCTTTATCATGGATGAAAGAGCTGAGTACGACTTCCTTCGGGGCGTCCTCGGGAAGGGTCAACGTTTCGTAGGTCGGGTTCAGGATGACCTCGAATTGCTTATAGGGGGCGATGAGGTTACGGTCGATGTATTTGACCCTGATCGCGTTGCCTAGTTCCACCACGTCGACGACGTCGAGGAGGACCCTTGGGTCGAAGAGGTGGAAGAAGCGGTTCTTTCGGCGTAAGGAAATGGCTTCCTTAGCGAATTCGGCCATTTCGAACCTCTCATCGAGCAGGCGGTAGGAGAATTTGTTGTACCCGTCGCCTTTATTGTAGGTGTTTTCGTCCCCCCACTTGGACTGGCCGATTTCCTGGCCCATGTGGATGAGGGGGATGCCAAAGGAGCAAAGGACGCCCGCGGTGGCCAATTGGACGAGTTTCAACCTCTCCTGCTCGGGGAGGTCGGGCCTCCTTTGGGCGAGGATGTCGAAGAAGGTGCCGTTATCGTGGCATTCGACATAGTTGATGGTCTGCCTGGCGTCGAGGAACCTCTTGGAGCCCTCGAAGTCGAGGCAGGAACCTAGATAGGCGTTTTTGAAGGGGTTCTTAGCCCCGATGTCCTCGCTAAAATAGGCTTTGCCGGTTTCGCGGTAGAAATCGTTGAAGAAGGCGTATTCCGGCATGAGGGAATAGTTGCCCATGTGGCCTAGAGGCGTCTTCACCTCGCCGCCCATGTTCCATCCTTCGCCATAGAGAAGGAAGGATTTGTCGTGGGAACGGGCCATCCTTTGAATCTGCTGGAGGGTTTCGATGTCGATGATGCCCATCAAATCGAACCTGAAGCCGTCGATGCCGTATTCCTCGATCCAATGACGGCACGCGTCGACGATCATCTTGCGGACCATCGGCCTCTCGGAGGCCAAGTCGTTTCCGCAACCCGAGGTGGAGGCCATCTTGCCGTTATTCCTCTTACGGAAATAGAAATTGGGGACGACCTTCTCGAAGACGGATTTCTCGTATTCGAAGACGTGGTTGAAGACGACGTCCATGACGACGCGGATGCCCTCCTCGTGGAAGGCTTGGACCATCCTCTTGCAGTCTTTGATGCGGGAGAGGGGGTCTTCTAGGTCCGAGGCATAGGAGCCTTCGGGCACGAAATATTGGGCTGGATCATAGCCCCAGTTGTATTTGGTGGAGGGATCGGTCTCGTCGACCGTGATGTAGTCGTAGATCGGAAGCAACTGGATGTGGGTGAATCCAAGGCCTTTCAGGTAATCGAATCCAGCGGGATGGCCCTTTTCGGTCTTCCTCCCCTTCTCGATCATGCCGAGGAAACGGCCTTTATGGACGATGTCGGTCGAGGGGTCGATCGTCATGTCGCGGACATGGGCTTCGTAGATGACCGCGTCCGTCGGGGATTGCATGACGGGCAGATGGTCGCGTTTGAAGTCCGTTTTCAGCTTGTCAAAATTGACGACCACGGATTCCTCGCCGTTTTGGGTGGAGCCCTTCGCATAGGGGTCGGTCGCCTTGCGGGCGGTTTCGGAATTGGTGATCCAATAATGGTAGATCCAGCCCTCGAGGTCCCCTCCTATCTCAAGGCGGAAGACGCCGGTAGGCTCCCTCTTCATGTCGAGGATCCTCCACGGGCTCTGCGTGTCCTTGCGGAAGACGAGCACCACTTTCGAGGCCAAGGGCGCCCAAAGGTTGAAACAGGTGGATTCCTTCGAGTAGATGGCGCCCAAATCGTTGCCGCCATAGAAGTATTTGCGGTCGAAATCGGGGAAGGTGGTCGCCTCGTCGACGTTAAGCGGGAGCGCCCCGTATTGGGGCATGACGAGGAAGTAGGAATGGCCGAGCTCAAGCTCTTTGGGGAGCCTGAAGTCGGCGATTGCGATGTTGGGCATGGTGCTAAGCTTCGTCGGGGCCATCTTCTTTCCGGGGACGCCGTCGGTTACGAGCTGGGGCTCGATCCTCTCCCAAGGGAGCGAGGAAAAAACGACGAGACGGATAAGATCGGGCGCGACGAGTTTGGCGCTGACGTAGGTATCTTTCATATAGCGATGCCCGATTAATATACCCGCCTTATGGCGCAATATCAAGAAAGCGCATACAACAAAGCAGATTTGAGATTGAACCCGTTAGGCAAAGAAAAGGCGGGTAACCCCCGCCCTAGTATTGCACCTATATTATAGCCCGGTTCGGGGGACCCGCCACCAAAACCGAACGCCGATGAAAAAATAATAATGAGTTAGAAGCACCGTGTGGGGGCTAAAACTCAGCATTGGTCGGGAATACTGCCCTGAATCGGAGGATTTCCTTGCTCTCGAGCATCATTTTCAGCAAGGTTTCCGCCTTCTTCAACGCGTTCCCGGGGCAGGATAGCTTGAACGAAAGGAGATTAAGGTAATCCTGAATCCTCGACGCGGTCTTCTTCAGCCCGCAATGGAGGCGGAACCAAGCCTCCACGTTGGAGGACAAGGTGTTGATGGGCCGAAGCTCCTCGCATTGGTTTCCGTGGCCGTATTTGAACACGACCCTCCTCCATTCCCTCGCGCGGCAGTCCTCCGCGACGAGGTGGTAGGCCCGTTCGCCGTCCGTGACGAGGAGGCATCCCTTCGAGATCCTCCCGGCCCACGTCTTCCTGAGGCGCTTGTCCGAGGACTTGGACTTCCCCTGCAAAATCAGGATTCTGGTCCTGCCGGCCTTCCCTATGCCGACGAACCATTGGTTTTTGCCCTTCAGAACGTTCCCCCGGCCGTCCTTCAGCTTCTTCGACGCTTCGACATCGATGAGCTTGTCGTCGAGGTACACGGTGCCCGAAAGCAGGAGGGAATCCTGGTAGCCGCGAAGGGCGAGGAAGGCCTTATCCAGCCAGTAAACCGCCGTTCTCATCGATATCTTCGCGACTTTGCTGGCCTCGTTGATCGATGCGTCGGTGAGGACGTTCACGAGGAACCGGACGAGCGCTTTGACGGGAAGCTTATGACAGGAAAGCAGGCTTCCGGTCGCGGGGGTGAAGGTCTTCCCGCAGGTCCGGCAGATCCACCTTCTCGCGCCGGATCCGGTAACGCCTTTGGATTCGGCTCTGGCCGATCCGCAGTAAGGGCATGCGGGCCTGGGAAGGCCGTTCAGCAACGCGGCGTCCTGCGAGGTGCCCGAATGGTAGAAGGCGTATTCGTCGTTGTTGGCCGCTACGACGAACCCGTCTACGGAGGCCGGGTCCTTGGGG
>DKRQ01000026.1 GCA_002472275.1 Caryophanales bacterium UBA7278
AGGCCGAAGGTAAGGCTCCAGAGGTGCTGGGCCCACGCCAGGAGGAAGTTCGCGGACATCGTCAAGGGCATGCCGCGGAAGGCGAGGCCGAAGTCCGTCGCGTTCGCGATAATGTCCGAGATGGACCGCCTCTTCGAGATCGAGGGGAGGGCCCACGAATCCAAGCTGTTCGGAAAGGCCCTCATCGACGTCAGGGAACGCGAGGAAGCGCCCATAATCGACCGGATAAAGGCCCTCGTTTTCGGCACGGAGGCGAAAAGGGGAAGCGCCCTCGAGGGCGCGCTGAACTACGTGAGGAAGGTATGGGGCGACCTCCTTCCGTACCTTTCCGAGCCGTATCTGGAGCTTTCGAACAACCTCGCGGAACGGTGCGTCAAGCCATTCGTCGTCGCCAGGAAGGTCTTCCAGACGTCGGGAAGCGAGGCCGGAGCCAGGCACACGACCAAGCTGTTCTCGATAATCCGGACGGCGATCATCAACGGGCTCGACCCGTACCGCTACCTCGAGTACGCCATCGAGAACGTCGGCAAAAAGCCGATCGAGGCCATCCTCCCGTACTCGAAGGACCTCGAAATCCGCTAATTTCCACCAAAACGGGATTCGACCGCCAGGCCCAAAACGGGCCTTTTAAAACGCCGGGGTGTTAATCAGCGACGTTTACGGTTTGATGGGGGTTTCATAATAAAATCCCCGTTTCATTGAACCGATTCAGTCCAATGGTTGGGGGGAATTCATTCAGATGGTGGCCCCCGTCGGACTCGAACCGACACCTGCTCATCACAGAGTGGATTTTGAGTCCACCGCGTCTACCATTCCACCAGGGGGCCATTTGCCGAGGCAATGCTACTTCGGCGAGGGTTATTCTACTCTTTCCGTTTGCCTTTGTCGCTATAAAAAAGAAGGAGTTAGCTTACGCGCGCTCTATAAAAGAGGAGGGCCTTCCTTTATACTGAAACGGCTATGGACCAGGAAATCGCTTTTTTAATCAAAAAAGAAGAGCAAAGGCAAAACGATAACATCGAGCTCATCGCCTCCGAGAACTATCCTTCTAGGGACGTTAGGGAAGCATGCGGCTCCATCCTCATGGCTAAATACGCGGAAGGCTATCCTTATAAGCGTTACTATGGGGGATGCGAATACGTCGACGAAGTCGAGACCCTCGCGATCGAGAGGGCCAAGGCTTTGTTTCATTGTAATTACGCGAATGTTCAGCCTCATTCGGGCTCGCAGGCCAATTACGCGGCCTACCATGCCTTGATCCCCAATGGGTCCAAGATCATGGCGTTAACCCTAAATGACGGGGGACATTTGACCCATGGCTCACCCGTATCCTTCTCTTCCGCGACCTATCGATTCTGCTTCTATTCCCTAGGGGAAGACGGCCGTATCGACTATGAGGGATTGCAAAGAAGGCTATACGAAGAAGAGCCTGACCTCCTTTTGGCCGGATATAGCGCTTATCCCTTCTCCATCGACTTCAAGAGGATGAGAAGCATCGTCGATAAGTTCAACCTAGATAAGAACAAGCATTGCTTCTTCATGGTGGACATGGCCCATATCGCCGGCATCGTCGCCGCGGGGTTAACTCAAAATCCATGCGACTACGCGGATATCGTCACCTCCACGACCCATAAGACCCTTAGAGGCCCTAGGGGAGGGCTGATCCTATCTAATGACTTAGAGTTAGGTAAGAAGATCAACTCGGCGGTATTCCCTTATACCCAAGGGGGACCTTTGGAGCATATCATCGCCGGCAAGGCCATCTGCTTCCTAGAGGACTCCAAACCCGAGTTCAAGGACTATATGGCTAGGGTTTTGGAAAATACCAAGGCCTGTAACGACGAATTATCTAGACTTGGATGCAGGGTCTCGGGCACCGAGAACCATTTGTTCCTATTAGACGTCCTTTCTTCCTATGGCCTCAATGGCAAGGAAGCGGAAACTAAACTAGGCGAAATCGGGGTCACGGTGAATAAGAACATGATCCACGATGACACCCTTCCCCCGTCTAAATGCTCGGGGATCAGGATTGGGTTTGCCGCCGCAACCTCCAGGGGGGCAAGCCTAGAGGACGCCAAGGGAGTCGCTAGGCTAATCGATGCCTGCTTAAAGGGCAAAGAAAGCAAAGAGGAACTGATCAATAGGAGGAAGGCCATCGTCTCTAGTTGGGCGGACGTGCTCTCCTTATAAAGGAAGTCTAGATATAGGGGAGGCGCATGGCCTCCCCTTTCCTATGCCTATAAGGCATAAATAGATTGACCTCTAGTATCGATTTAACAATCGGGTTATTCTAAGCGATGATTGCCTACTTGGAATTAGAACCATATAAAGCTCTTCTTGATTCTTCGGCTACCCCCGAGCAAATCGCACTAGGGAGGAAGCTAAGGGCCATTGACCCGATTAAGCTCGAGTCGCTAGGAAGAGAGAGGATTTCCGCCTCGATCACCTCCTTTTCCTCGCATAAGGTGTTTTTATGTTCCGCCTCCATTTCCGAGGAGGGGAAGATAGTGAATCCAACCTGCACCTGCGGCAAATGTAGGGACGACTCCTTATGCCCCCATCTAATCGCGACCTTCCTTCTTGCCGAAGAAGTGGAGAAGCGCGACTTTAAGCTTGCTAGGTCCGGAGGAAAGAAAAGCCTAGCTTCCCTTAGATACGCATGTCGCGAATTCTCTCCTACCTTAGGAGGGATCCGTTACATGGCCCTCGTGGAACTATTGGCTAAGTCCAATGAAGAGATACTAACTAACCCTAACGATAGGAGAACCTTCTTTTGTCAGGCCGCCTATCAAGGGTATCTAGAAGTAGGGGAAGACAAAAGAAAGGAAATCCTAACTTGCCTTGCCTCCCTTATTGGGGAGCAAGAAGAAGAGGAAAGCGGCATCAAGGAGTATTTCTGCCGTTACGTCGATATCGCCGGGATGGAAAGGAGGGATGAACTAGCTTCCTTCCTCCTTAAGGAGCCTTCCACCAATAAGGCGATATCGAGCATGTTCGCCGATTATTATGATCATGATGAATCGCTAAGTAAGAAGGCTTTATCCTATTGCCCCAATTTCTCGTGGAGGCAAATGAAGGAAGTGGAAAGAGGCTCTTTGCTTCGTTTCCTTTCTTTCTATAAGGGCTCAGAAGCCGAATTCACCTATCTATGCCGTTACTTGTCCTCTGGTATCGACGCTGACTTCCTGGAGGCGGTATATTCCAATCCCTCCTTCCCTTTAGTTGCCTTAAAGGGAATCGAGGTCGAAGAGGGGTTAAAGGAAGAAATCGACGAGAGGCTATTCTGGGGCAAGATTGAAAGTAGCCGCGACTTCCCATCATTCTTGGATAACGCCTCTTCCTTATTAGGGAAGCAAGAACATAAGGAGAGGTTAATGGAAGCCGCCTCCAAAAGAGGGTATGAAAGGCTACTGTCCTTCCTATACCAAGAAGGGGACCCTAAGGAATTAGTTAACGTGGAGGCCAGGGATTTAGTGGCCCTTCTTCCCTATTTGGATTTAGGTAGACAAGAGGTTTTCTCTTCCATCTCTTCCTTTATGAAGAAAGCCTCCGTGAAGGAAGTCTATTTGTTAGCCTCCATTCCTTATCTAGAGGCGTTCCGTCCTCTATTAGTGGAGCGATTAAGGGCAGAGGAAAGATTCCCCGAAAGAGCGAGGATCGCCAAGAAGTGGGGCTGCTTAGAGGAGCTAGGCTATAGGAGGTATCCATGTATTTCCTAAATAAGGACGAGAAGAGCCTTCTTTCTCTCCTTAATAAGGCTCTCCTTTCCTATGGGCCAATAGAAAAGAGGATATTCGATGAGGCCGAGATTTACTTTAGGCTTAGCGAAGATGGATCTCTTATCTATGAGGCGTTGCTTAAAGATGGCTACGAAGCCTTTTGCCTAAGCAAATGGAAGGAAGTGGAGCCCCTTACCCCAAAAGGCCTACTTCTAGCCATGTGGGTGTACCAAAAGGAAAAGGGGCTAGGGGAAGATGGCCTTAGGGCCATTTATGGTGAACTCTATGATAGCCTCCTTGACGCGGCCTCCGTCGATTCGGAAGTCGCGGAAAGCTACCTTAAGGCCAAGGCATCCTATAACGCGTTACTAGATAAGCTATCCGCGAAGAAGCCGGGCATGGTTGCCCCTAGCTACGAATTAGAATGGGTCTTCTCCAACCGTTATGACGAATTCAGGGTGGACGCTAGGATCGGCAGTGGCGGCAAGCTATATATGAACCGCAACATGGCGGATTTCCTCTCCTCCTATTATGGGGGCAGGATGGCCAAGGTGGGGTCGCAATATATCAATCTCCCTAGGGGCTCTTTCTCCAAGGTCAACGAAGAGGGGTTATCGTTGCTATCTAGGCTCATGGGGATGTCGGGCCACCGTTATGAGCCCTATGCCTCCATCCCTTCTCCCTTCATGGTGGATTTCGCCTTCCTTTTAATCGGAGAGAAGGTAAGGCTAGAGGAACGTCAGGTCATCGTCACTTCCCCAATCGACATCACCCTTTCCCTAAAGGAATCGGGCGAATTCTCCTTATCCTATATCCCCGAAGGGAAAGGCTACCTTTTGCTTCATGAAGATAAGGGGCTATTCCTAGGAAGCGAAGCCGTTGAGCCTCTTCGCTTTACCTCGCCTAGGGCGGCCGAGCTATATAAGTTTGTCTATGAACATCAAGACTTCCCCTTCGCCGAGTCCAAGAAGGAACTCTCCTTAAGTTTGTTGCCCTTACTTGAGGAAGATGACGTTAAGGTCGATCCTTCTTTATTAGGGGAAGCCTCAAGCAAGAAGCCTCATATCGAAGCTCATCTCTCCTATGAGGAAGGACAGGGCATCAAAGTGACTTCCTCTTATCTATTAGGAAGCGAGGAGGTATCTCCTTCTTCTTTCTCCCTTAATCCGATCGGAAGGAGGATGAAGGGAAGCTATGAAGCCGCGTTAAGTGAGCTAGGGTTAGGGAGCGAAGGGATATTCTCGGATGAAGAGGCGTTACTAAATGTCCTTCGTAGCGACCTATCCTCTCTTAGTTCTACCTGCACCCTATATCTAGACGAGGCCTTGGCTAAGAACCCAGGGGGGAGTTTAAGCGGCTTCCACCTCGAGGCGGACACTTCCTCCTCCTGGCTTTCCCTTACCCTCCATAGCGACCTTTTCTCCCATGAGGAGCTTTTGTCGATCTATAAGGCCTATAAAAGGAAGAAGAAATACGTTAGGGTCTCCGGCAAACTCGTCTATCTAGAAGGTAACGAATCCTTAGAGAAGCTATCCGAGTCCTTCGAATTAGAGGAACTAGGGAAAGAGCTACCTTTATATCAGGCTTTGAAGTTACCGGAACTAGGCTCAAGCGAAGCGGGGGTCAAAAAACTCATCGAGAGTTTGACTTCCTTTAAGGAACTTCCTTTGCCTAAGCTATCCTCTTTTATTGAAGAATCCGCGCGTCCTTACCAAAAGGAAGGCATCCGTTTCCTGCTGAATCTATATAACCTAAAGATGCCTGGCATCCTCTCCGATGAGATGGGGTTAGGTAAGTCGCTTCAAACCGTGGCCCTATTAGGGCAAGTAAAAGAGGATAAGCCGATCCTCGTGATCTGCCCTAAGTCGCTACTCTATAACTGGGCGGACGAACTTTCTAGGTGGGATCCTTCTCTTCCTTGTCTCCCTCTAGTAGGTTCCAAAGCCGAAAGGGAAGCGATTTATGCCCAAATGGAATCTAAGGGCAAGGCGGTCTATTTCATCTCCTACGATTCGGTTCGTAATGACGTCGAGCCTTTATCTAAGGTCGGCTTTTCCTATCTTATCTTGGACGAGGCCCAATATATCGCTAACGCCCTCGCCAAGAAGAGCCAGGCAGTGAAATCGCTTCGTTCCGATTATAGGCTCGCCTTAACGGGCACCCCGATCCAGAACTCGCTTCTAGACCTATGGTCCATCTTCGATTTCCTTATGCCAGGGTATTTCCCTCCCTTTGCTAAGTTCAAGTCGCTTTATGGCTCCTTGGAAATAAAAGGGGGGGAGGCTAGGAAGAGGTTACTGGCCAAAATCAAACCCTTCATGCTAGGAAGGAAGAAAGTAGACGTCCTCAAGGAACTCCCCGACAAGGAAAACCTCGTGGTGACCCTTCCCTTAGGGGAAGAGCAAAGGAAGGCGTATGAAGCCGAGCTAAGCCACGCGAGGGAACTCCTTAAGCAAGGCAACGGGGCGATGGTGCTTCTAGGCGCGCTTACAAGGCTACGCCAGATCTGCGTATCCCCCTCGCTTTATCTAGAAGGGGACTACGAATCCGATAAGATGGATTTCCTGGTCCAAAACCTAGCCGATCTGCATTCCTCCTCCCGTAAGGCGGTGGTCTTCTCATCATTCGCTTCCGCGCTTCATCTATTAGAGAAGCCCATCAAGAAGGCGGGGCTAGTCTCGGCGACCATCGAGGGGGACACGCCCGCCAAGATCAGGGTGAACCTCGCCAAAAGATTCAACGAATCCGATGATATCCACGTGCTTCTAGTCTCCCTTAAGGCAGGGGGCACGGGCCTTAACCTCGTGGGGGCGGACACGGTCTTCCACCTGGATCCCTGGTGGAACCTAGCCGCCGAAAGGCAAGCCGAGGATAGGACGCACCGCATCGGCCAAAAGAACAAGGTCACCGTCTATAAGCTCGTATGCAAGGACACCATAGAGGAGAAGGTGCTCGCCCTGCAGAAAAAGAAGGGCCTTTTAGGCGAATTGACCGATGAGGCTTCTTTAAGTAGAAGCTTAAGCGAAGAGGACCTCGCGTTCCTGCTTTCCTAACCATTTCCGATTAAATGCCTAGTCGACTAGTCATTTGATCGCATTTTTCTTTGGCAAAGGAAAACGAGCCTAAGGAATCCCTGGCCCGTTTTGATGATTACGCTTCGCGCTTTTTCTTGCGGCAGACCAGCAGGATTATCCCCGCGCCCACTCCAGCAAGGACGAGCAAGGGCACGATCCAGGAGGTCTTGTTGTTATTCAAGGCAAGGACGGTTTTCGCCCCAGCCCCAGGATCGCGGGAGAGGAAGTCCTCGTAAGCATCGGTTCCATGGGTGATGACGATGTAATCGTAACGGGCCATGGCGGGGCCGACCCTGCCAGCATAGGAATGGTTGGCTTCGCGTAGAATCGTCTTGGCGGCCTTAGATAGGATCGAGGCACTGGCTTTCGCGCCGTCCCAATCGATGGTGGAAGCAACGCCATCGGGGTCACAACCCTCGGTATAAACGTCGAGGAAGTCGGCGGAATATTTTTCGGCGGCAACCTCGGCGCTTTCATAGGTGATGAGGATTTCCTCCACGTATAGAGCCCCGGATCTAGAACGGATCCCGATAAAGGGGTATTGTTTCGCTTCTGCTATCGCTATCTCTTCCGTTTCGGTTTCGTTTGCCACTTTGGTGAATGTCGCAATCAGGGTGCCTTGGGTCGCTGCGTCGGCGGAATAGAGATCCGTGGGTGCCGCATAAGCGGTTGATTTGCCATAGATTTCTAGAACTCGTCCCGTGGTGGTATTGCTATTCCAGGTGATTTGGATGGATTTGATTTTGCCTCCGGAAGAGGTTGTGACGATGCCGGAATTGTTATTATCAGTTCTGAGTTGGATGCTGGAGTAGTTGCCCGCGGAATTCCCTACATAAGTCGCGGAGGAGGATTCAACTTCGGCAGACCAGTCGTTGTATTTGGTTCCGCTGATGCCGGTTGTTGCGTTGTTTAGCGTGTCGGTCACGGTGAGGGTGACAGGGGTTGGTTCCTCATAAGATAGCCTTATCTCGGAGATGTACTGAGCATAGTTAAGCGAGCGGATTCCCACGTAAGCGTAATCCCCGTCGATGAGGGAACTCAGGGTCGCCTCGGATCCATCGTAGAGGAACGTTTTGATGAGTTCGCCCTGCGTGTTCTCATCATAAAGGTCTGCCGCGGATTCATAGGGTGTATTTTTCCCATACACCTGAAGCGTTCTCGGGGCGGTGGTGGCCGCGTTCCAAGTGACCTGGACTTTGCGGATATTGCCGCCGGAAGCGGTGGTGACGATGCCGGAATTGCTATTGGTGGTCCTGATTTGGATGCTGCTGCTGTTGTACACGCTGCTATTGCCCGCGTAGACGGCGCTGCTGCCGGAAGGGTCGGATTTGCCAGACCAGTCGGTATATCCGCTGGAAACACCGGTGAATTCTTTATTTAAGACATCGGTCACTAAGTCAGAGGTATCGGGGTTGACGGTGATGGAATAGGTGGTGGATTTTCCAAGGGTATGGCTAACGGTGATTTGATAGACGCCAGCCGCGGCAGAGGAGAACCCGGTGAACGTGCATTCGGCCGTCACGTCAGTTTCTCCCCCCGTGCTCCAATGGGCGGTCACGGTGGGGGCGACGAAACTATCGTTTATCTCATAAACCGTTTTCGCGTTGGTGACGGTCAAATAGGAAATCGTGGAGGGCGTTTCGCCCGAATCGCGGTAGCCGTTTATCACGTCATCGACCAAAGAGACGGTTCCGGTGGGGTTAGAGGAATAGTTCGTGATGGTCCTGCCGTCGCCAGCCACCGTGACGCTGCCCCAAATGTAGTCAACCCATTGGGGGTAATCGATGAAGGGGTTGCGGTTCTTGGTGAAGGAATTGTAAATGATGTTGTTACGGTGGATTTCGTATTCATCGACGGGGTCGAGCTTATGCCAGGCGAGAAGGTCGCGGAGGACGCCAAGCGAAACAGCGTGGCTCGAAGTCGAGGTTTCCGTGGCGATATCCGTGGAATCATCCAAGGTCAAATTGGGGTTTGCAGAGTCGATGTTGGAATCGGTTCCGGCGACGTTGTTATAACGGGCGACCATGTAGAAACAGGCCCTCGCGATGTCGCCTTTGTCGCAATCCTGCGGTTCGAAGACAGTCTGGCTGGAGTTGACGTTCAAAGCCGTGCCGGAATAGTTCCCCGTGTCAAAGGAATGTTTAACTCCCGAGTCATAATAGGACTTTGTTTTATCGATAAAGGCGTATGGATTGTTGTTGTGTGGCGTGATATTCACCCAGCCGTCGCCTGCCATAAGATGATGCAAGTCGCCACGAGCGCCGTATTTGCCTGTGACATCATCATCGAATCCCCTGCATTTCGGCCAAACGTGCTCGCGGTTAATGCCTGTTGTGTTGTTATGGTCGGCCCAGGCCGTTATCCGACCGGTCGAGTCACCACGGTTGCGATAAAGGACGTGGAGATAAGGGTCGTCGGACGAGTGGTATGAATAACCGGTGATTTTGTTCGTTGAGGAATTGTATGTGCCGCTTGTGATTTGGCTGGCAGGGCTTAGGCTCCAGTCGCGATCGGTGATTTCATATGCTTTCCAGATATTGTTCTTGGCGCCACTCGGATCATCGTAACTCAAATATTTCTGGCCATTGGATAGGATGGTCTTTAGTTTGGCCAGAAGGTCATTTCCATGGAGGCCGTTAACTCCCGAGTAGTAGGATTTGATGTCAGAGTCCGAAGCGTCGTTAAGGTCGATTTCCGAGGGAAGGCCTCCGTTCGAATATTGGCAATCCGCATCAACTTCGACTGGCGAATGGACGCCGGAAAGAGCCATTCCCGCAAGGAGAAGGAAGGCGGATGGGATTAGCAGCAACGCTTTTTTCATGGGCCTATTTTTATCGTATCAAGCGATAAAAAGAAAGGGAATTAGGCAAAAGACGGCCAAAGAGAACCAAAGTATTGGTTCAAAGAAAAAAGCCAGGCGAGTCGATTTCGCCTGGCTTTCTGCTCTTTTTAGGCCTTCATTAGGGTGGCCAACGCCTGGCTTGCCTTTGGGGGATTCTCTAGCAAATCCATAATCTGATTCCACCCATCTTGGGACAAGGTGAGTTTCCTCTCCTTCTCCAAGTCATCGGCGGCCCGTTCCACCGCGGCGGATAGAACATAGGCCGACAAAGACATCCCTTTCGAGGCCGCGGCATAGCGAAGGGTTTCTTTGTCAGCATTGCTGATCCTGACGGTGATGTGCCTTTTGGATTTATCCTTCATGGCCTAAGCCTCCTTTCTTTGCCTTTGGCAATTTACTTTTTCTTCGATTTCGAGGAACTCTTCTTACCCGAGGACCCCGCGATCTTCTTCACGGCCTTTTTGACCTTCTTCTGCCTGGATTTGGACTTAGAGGCCCAAACCGCGACGAGGATGACGATCACCAAAGCGGCCGCGCCGACGGCGATATAGACCCACAAGGGGACTGAGGCCGGGGCGGGTTTCGCCTTCACGGTGATCTCATAGGTTGTCGTGATCAGGCCTTGATAGCTTACCGTGACGGTTTGCTTCCCTTCCTTGCTCATATCATAACCGGTGAAGGAGCAGGCGACCGTCCTGGTCTTGCCATCTTCATCGGTGCCGAGGACCGTCGCGGGAACGAATTGGTCACCCACGGTGTATTCGGTTTTTGGATTCTGGACCGTAATCGACTTGATCGGGGAGGCGGGGCTAGGCTCGCTGCCTTCGTGAAGGGCGTCGGTCGAGGGATTCGCGGTCTTACTGAGGGTGGTGTCCCTATTCTTGGATTTGTGATTGGCCTCGTCATATTCGGCGGTGCCCCAAATCGCGTCGACCCATTCGGGGAAGTCGACGAAGGGGTTGCGGTTCTTTTCAAAGTTGCGGTAGACGATGTCGTTACGGTGGATTTCGTATTCGTCGACCGGGTCCATCTTATGCCAGGCGAGGAGGTCGCTAAGCAAGCCATAGGAGACCGCCTTGGTGGGGGTGCTATAGATGGTCGCGTCGTCAATCACGTCATTGAGGAAGAGGTTAGGGTTACCTCCGTCGATCGTGTCGTCATCGCCCGCTAGGTTGTTATAACGGGCCACCATGTAGAAGCAGGCCCTCGCGATGTCACCTTTATCGGAGTCCTGCGGTTCGAAAACCGTGCCCGAACCGATCGTGGAGGAGACGCCCCTATAGTTGCCGTCGACGACCTTAACGCCATCGATCATATAGGCGGAACCTGCGTCATCGGCGATCTTCGCGGGATCGACGAAGCCATAGTAGTAGTTGCTGTGACTAGAGGAATTGACATAGGAGTCGCCAGGAAGGAGGTGATGCAAATCGCCCCTGGCCCCAGGCCCGGTGAATTCGGTGGTGCCGTCTTTGCCAAAGCCGCGGGACTTGGCCCAGATGTGTTCCCTATCGATGCCTTTGTTATCGCCATGGTGGTCCCAGGCACGCAGGCGTCCTTTTTCTACGCCGGGGTTGCGATAGAGGACGTGGAGATAGGGGTTATCGAGTTTGTTGGCGTTGCTGCCGTACTTATAGCCGGTGATTTTGTTCGTGGTCGCGTCATAGACCCCGTTGGTGATTTCCGAGGCGGGGGAAAGATTCCAGTCGCGGTCGGTGATTTCGTATGCCTTCCAGATGTCGCCTCCGCCGGAGTCGTAGCTATGGTATTCCTGTCCGTTTTTGAGGATGGGTTTAAGGGCCTTGAGGAGGTTTTCGCCGTTAAGGTTCTTACCATTAAGGGCGGAGTAGTAGGCCCTGACGTCGGCCTCCTCGACGGGGTTAAGGTCGATATTGGTGGGAAGGGCGGCTTTTTTATAGCCCGAACCCGCGGCTAAAACGGGGGTGAATTCGGGAGCGGTCGAAACCGCGATGGCCATGGGGGCCAGAGTGAGGGGTAGCAAAGCTAAGAGCAGATTTTTCTTCATGAGCATATTTTTGTCCAAATAGGCATCGAAATAAAGCGAAAACCTATGCAAAAACGGCACGAAAAAGAGAAAACCCCCGGATTACTCCGAGGGTGATTCCTCTTGCTTGACCTCGATGTCGCGGATGTTGATTTCCTGCCCCGTCACGAGGTAGGTGTTGCCGGAGTGGCAATGGGGGCATTCCCTGCCGTATTTGACGGTGGGGTAGGTGGAATCGCAATCGCGGCAATAGGTGATGGCTTCCAGCACGACCAGGTCGAGGACGCAGTTCTGCAAATGCTCCGTCTTCTTCTTGGCCCATTCGAAGCAATCGCGGAAGTACTCGGGGACGACCCCTGAGACCTCGCCGACCTCGAGGGTGATCTTGGTCACCTCCTTGACGGCGTTTTTCTTCGCGACTTCCTCGACGGCGTCGATCGTGTGGACGACGATACCGAGTTCGTGCATGCTCAGTCGGTCACGTGCAGGTCGCTGCCGTTGCCGGTGAACTTCTGGCCCTTGAGGTTTTCCTTGGCGTATTTCTTCCAGGCTTTCCTCTTAGCCCTCATCTCCCTGGCTTCCTTGGAGAAGCTATGGCCGATGATGCGGAACTCGCGCTTGATGGCGTATTTGAGCAAACCGCCGACTTTGTCTTCGGCCCTCCTCATCGTGGAGCACTTGGGGTGATCGCGGACGAGGTGGATGGCGTCGAATTCGCAGCGGGTGGTGCAGAGGCCGCAGCCGATGCACTTGTTGGGGTCGACGACGGAGACGCCGCAGGAGAGGCAGCGGCTGGTCTCGATCTTGACCTGCTCCTCGGTGAGGGTGAGGTGGGCGTCGCGGAAGGACTTCTTGTGGTCGACCTTCTCGTCCATGCCTTCTTCCTGACGACCGGCGGTGTCATAGGAGGGGAAGGTGATGTCGTCTTTGTTGAGCGGGGTGAAGGAACGCCTGTTGAGGCCGATGGTCGGGTGGGCCATGGGCTGGACGTGGCGGTGGAGGCTCTCGGCGACCGCGTGGCCGGCGGCGATGGCGTCGATTACGAACTTAGGACCGGTGAAGACGTCGCCACCGACGTAAATGTCCGGATCGGCGGTCTGGTAGGTGAGTTTGTCGGCGATCGGGTAGTTGCCCCTCCAGAAGGTGACTTTACTGCCTTCGAGGAGTTTGCCCCATTCGATGGCCTGGCCGATCGCGAAGACGATCTGGTCGGCTTCGAGCTCGATGACTTCGTTCTCGTCATAGACGGGGGAGAACTTGCCGGTTTCGGGGTCGATGGTGCGGAGGCACTTCTTGAGGACGATGCCCTTGACGTTGCCCTTCTCGTCGACCTTGACTTCCTTGGGTCCCCAGGAGTTCATGATCTCGATGTTCTCGTCGAGGGTCTCGGCGATTTCTTCTTTGGAAGCTGGCATGGTCTCGCGGTCTTCGAGGGCGACCATCTTGACGGAGGCGGCCTCGAGGCGCTTGGCGGTACGGGCGCAGTCGACGGCGACGTTGCCGCCACCGATGACAACCACGTTGCCCTTGAACTTCTTGGACTGGTCCTCGAACGCCTTCTTGAGATATTCGACGGCGATCTCAGTGCCCTTGGCATTGTCGTTGGGGACGCCAGGACGACGGCCACCCTGGCAGCCAATCGCGATGTAGAAGGCTTTATAGCCTTGCTTCTTGAGTTCTTCGATGGTGATGTCTTTGCCGACCTCGACGCCGCACTTGATTTCGGCGCCTAGGGCCTTGATGACCTCGATTTCGGCGTCGATGACGTCCTTCTCGAGCTTATAGGTCGGGATGCCATAGGTGAGCATGCCGCCGGGGCGCTCGTTCTTTTCGAAGACGGTCGGACGATAGCCCATCTCGGCGAGATAATAGGCCGCGCTTAGGCCAGCGGGGCCGGCGCCGATGATGGCGATCTTCTCCTTCCATTCGCCATGGACGGAGGGAATCTTCTTTTCGGGGATGTAGCGATGTTCCTGCTTGATTTCCCAATCGGCGACGAACTTCTTGACGGCGTCGATGGAGACCGGGGCGTCGATGGTGCCACGGGTGCAGGCCTGCTCGCAGCGCTTGTTGCAAACGCGGCCGCAGACGGCGGGAAGCGGGTTCTCTCTCTTGATGAGCTCGAGGGCGCCCATGTAGTCGCCTTCTTTGGCTTTCTTTAGATAGGCCTGGACGGGGACGTGGGCAGGGCAGGCGGCCTTGCAGGGCGCGGTGCCGCTAGCGTAGGTGTTGGACATCCTCGCGGTGTCGCGGTAGTTCTCGTCCCAAGCGTATCTGCCCCATTTGAGTTTGTCGGGGAGCGGAGCCTTGGGATAGGTGACGGCTTGGCCATCCTTCTTGCAGAGCCTCTGGCCTAGTTTAGGAGCGCCGGCGGGGCAGATCTCGACGCAATAGCCGCAAGCCACGCACTTCGAGGGATCGACCTTGGCGGTATAAGCCGAACGGGAAAGGTTCGGGGTGTTGAACAAAAGGGAGGTACGCAGAGCGTTGCAGATCTTCACGTCGCAGTTGCAGATGTCGAAGATCTTGTTTTCGCCGTCGATGTTGGTGATCTGGTGGACGAAGCCGTTGTCCTCGGCTTTCTTCATGATCTCGAGGGCTTGCTCCTTGGTGATGTAGTGGGCCCTGCCGGTTTCGACGGTGTAGTCGGCCATGTCGCCGACCTGGACGCACCAATCGTCGGGATCGTCCGCGCAGCCATCGCCTAGTTTGGCGCGGCTATAACGGCAAGAGCAGATACCGGCCGAGATGTGGCCGTCGTATTTCTTGAGCCAATAGGAGATCTTCTCGAGCTTGATGGCCTGCTGTTCGGCGGAGATGGCCTTCTCGACGGGGATGACGTGCATACCGACGCCATCGCCGCCAGGGGGAATCATCTCGGTGACGCCCGCGAGGGGGATGAAGGTCATCCTTTCGAAGAAGTTGGCAACTGCGGGGTTGCGCTCGATGCGGTCCTTGGAGGAGTTGAATAGCTCGGCCGAGCCAGGGACGAAGTAGGAGAGCTTATAGCGCTTGACCTTCGGGGCGTCCTTGATGGGGCCATTATCGTCATAATAATCGCCATAGTCGTATTCGATGATGCCGCTGACGGACATTTCATCGAGGTACTTCTGAAGCTGGATGGGCTCGATCTTCGGGAACTTCTTGCGAAGATCCTCGAAGGTGTAGCACTTCCTCTGCTTCATCTTGAGCAGGATGTCGACGTGCTCTTCGGTGAGCATCTCCCTTAGGCCCCAATACTCGGGATCGTCGGCTTTGACGCCTTTGAGTTTGTGGACGACGACGTCCGTGATCTTTTTCCCGAGCTTGGCGTATTTCTTTTTGAAATCTGCCTCGCCTTGGTATTTGCTGACTACCTCGGGCTTTGTTACCTGTTCTGGCATGGTGTTCTCCTTGTTTTGGATGTGTTGAACAAAAGTACGGAAATTATACCCCCAATTTACGAGCGCGCCTAGGGTGCAGAAATAGGGGATGGCGGTGCCTAAAAATGGAAAATAGACGCTGCAAATGCTAGATTTAGGCACATGGCAGAAGCCCTTTATCTAATGGACGCCGACTCCCTTAAGGGAAATAGCCTTGAGAAGGCCCTTTCCCTCATCGACCCGGCGCGAAGAGAGAAAGCCCTTCGTTACGTCAAGGAGAGCGATACCCGACTAAGCGTCGCGGCCTCCCTCCTTTTGACTTTGCTTAAGGGCAAGGGCCTCAAAGTCACCAAGACCGGGAAGCCTTATTTTGAGGACGGGCCTAGGTTCTGCTTGTCCCATTCCGGCCATTATTCCTGCCTCTATGCCTCCGAAGAGGACGTCGGGGTGGATATCCAAAAGGTCGACCACAAGGACTACGAATACGTCAAAGCTTGCTTCTGCGAAGAAGAGAGGAAAGGCATCGATGGACCCGAATCCTTTGCCCTTGCCTGGGCCAAAAAGGAGGCCTGCGCCAAATGCGAAGGCCTGGGCCTATTAGATCCTAAGAAACAATCGCTAAGGCATATCGAGGAGGGCGTCTACGAATACGAGGGAAAGGCCTACCGCGTGGAGGCTTTCCTTTGGAAAGGATACGCGATTGCGATGGCCAAGAAGGGCCAGGGGGAGTTCCCTAAACCGACCCTAGTCGAAACCAATGAGTTTTTCTAAAGAAAAGAGTATAGTAACCATCATGGAAAAGTTCCCCGTTCTCATCAATTGCTCCTGCGTCGACGCGACGCGCAAATTGTCCCTTCCCGCCTTCTTCAGGATGGTCGAGGATTTCGACACGGTCGATGCCGAAAAACTAGGCATCGGCAAGAAGGTCACGATGGACCAAGGCAGGCTATGGGTTTTCACCCGCGTCTATTTCGAGTTCTACAAATACCCGACCTACCTAGAAGAGGCCGAGTTCAGGACCTATTCGGCGCCGAAGAACCTATTCGTCTTCCCCCGACATGACGAATTGCGTTCCAAAGAGGGCGAACTCCTCATCAAAGGCAGCTCCTATTGGGCGCTACTCGACGAGAAGACCAGGCGCGCCATCTTCAAGACCGAACTAGAGACACCTGACTTCCGCGATGGCAGCGAATTGCCCGCGCCGAAGAAAGTCGCCGCCAAGGAATGCAAACTCGTCCGCGAGCATATCGTCTGCTATAGCGACGTCGACCTTAACCGCCATTTGAATAACACCAGGTACATCGAGATGATCGTCGATTGCCTGGGCGACGAGTTCCTCTCCCAAAACGAGGTGGCCACCCTCCTCATCAACTACGATTCCGAAATTAGGCCTGGCGAGAAGGTGTCCCTCTTCATGTCCGAGGACCGCACCTACATCAAGGGCGAGGTAGACGGCCGCGAATGCTTTCAAGTGGAAATGAGCTTCCGCCCGTCGAGGGGATGAGGAAGTGTTCCTTAAGCAAGCAAGTCAAAGCGAATTCAACCAAATCGGATAGGAGGTTCTCCTCATAAGGGGTGACCTCCTTTTTCTTGCCTTTGCCATAGACGAGGTATGCCAATACGGATTCGTCCTCTTCGATTTCGTTTAGTTTTAGGCAAATCGAGGAAGCAGAGATTTCGGTTAAGGCGTTTCCTAGCAAAGGGTCGAGCAAGGAAACATCGCTTAGGGATAGCAGGGGCTCTTTCTTGGCTAGAGATAGGAGCCGGGCGACCTTGCTCGATTCAAAAGGAAGGTTCTCCAAAGTTTGGCTTTCCTCGCCTCCCGTCCATTCTTTCATAAGGGTCCCTTTTTCCTTTTTGAGGTGGATGACCCCAACTCGTAACGGGGCGACTTCGAAGAGGAAATCTTGGACTTTCTCCTCCATTGCCTTGGGCCCTTTGCGGTGGACGAAAAGACCCGGTTTGCTTCCTTCCTCGCTAAGGAGAATGTCCCTAATTTCGCCTAGGCCAAAGTCAGGGTAATAAGCGGCGGCGATTCGCCCAGGCAGGCCTAAGAAGGAACGTTCCAATTCGGCTTTGCAATGGATGCCCGAAACAAAAATAAACGCGGTTTTGCGATGAATTCCGACGATTTTATCGGCAATTGGCTGCAAGGATTCCCTCTTGTCGAAACGATAGAACCCAACCAAAGAACACCCTCTGCTTAGGGAAGGAAGGGCGGATTCTAGATAAGAGAAAAACGCCTTTTCGTCAGGCAAGTCGGTAGGTCTAGGGAAGGAGAATTCACGGAAGGGCAAGGCGTTAAGCTTTCCTCCGATCCGCTTCGCCAGTTTGGGGAAGCAGGAGAAGTCGCTCTCCCTGAAATCGCCTAAGGCAAGCGCGTCTATTTTCTTTTCGATCGCTTCCAGTGAGCCGTCCATCCTTTCCACCCTTATGCGCGTTAAGGCGAGGTATACGCAGAAGAGGATGATGGCGGCCACGAGGCATCCTAGCCCATAGAAGAAGATATTTTCGATGAAGGTTCCTAAGATGGTGAGCAGGGCCCCCGAAGTGGAAGTCAAAGCAATCGATATCAATAGGGGCATCTCCAGGTAGGCTCGTTTTCTTGTTTCGTCCATGCGAATCGGTCCTTTCCCCTTATATAGGGTGGAAGCGGCCCAAAAAGTGATTTGACTTTACATACGCGCATCCCCGTAGTGCCGAAAAAGTTTTGTATCCTATCAACAAAAACATCGATGGCATCGGCATTTTTGTTTTCCTTAGCGAGAAATCGCGATGACAAAAAGGATTTATAATATCCGTGTCGATCCCGTTACTCGCCGCCACGAACCGCCTTAACGGGAGGAGAACCCCGCCAGAAAGGTTTTCATGCACAAGAAATCAAAAATCGCCCTCCTTGGCTTATCCATGGCCTCTTTAACCGCGGGCGTATTCGCCACGGCGACCTTCGCCTACATCAATCTGCGCTCGACCGCGACCCTAAGTTATCCTAACGTCAAGGTCATGGCGGTCGGTTCCTCACTCGATCTAACCGTCACGAGCGCCACCCAAAACGTCGCGACCTTCGAGGAGGAGGACGGCGTCTATTCGACCGACACGGTTGGATATATCTCCCCCGTTTCCTCTAAGTTCGGCCACACCTATTTCGCCTCGGCCGCGAGTGGAGGCGGTTATACGGACGTCTCCAATAGGCAGAACATGTTCCTTGCCTTCAACGTTGCCGCGCATAGCAAGAAGGAAAAATACGCGAAATCCCTTCGAATCACGCCTAATTTCGTTGCCCAGGGCAATCAAGAAGCCGGCGACATCAACGACCAGTTAAGGGTTGGCATCATCCAAACCCAAGACGACTTCGCGACCCCCGTCATCGGTGGGATGAAGACGGCGTTTGGCAATTCCCTCACGGGCAAGTCCGTCGTCTCCAACGCCTCCGGGGCAACCTACAATTACGTCGCGGGCGACGTCTGCCCGATGGGCCAGGCGTCCACCGCGTCCACCCTTAGCTACGCCGCGGAGACCGAGAACACCTCTTACTTCATCGTCTCCTTCTGGCTTGAGGGACACGGCTACGACGACCAAAACGACTACATCGACCTTAACCTAGTCGCTTCCGTCGAATTCAGCCTGCAATAGCAATCTCACAAGGCCGCTACCGCCTGGGCTAGTCAAGGCAATCCATAAAAAGGCCTCAATGCCCCACGTCGGTCCTGTACTGACGTGGGGTTTTGTATCCCAGGCAGTACATTGGGCGCTCGACCCGCATCGCGCTCTATATGCCTAAATTCCCTCGACACCATCAGGGGATTTTCATTTTCATGGGTTACATTTGGGTTACAAAAACTCGCTAAATTTTTCTGCTTCGAAACCAAGCAAGATAAATCATCTTCCAACAAATCAAAGCTCGATTCGATAGATCCGTTTCAAAGGAAGGCCGGGCCTGAAATAAACCCAATCTTTGGGCGGATATGAGATTTCGAGAAGGTGGCCGCCGCAACGTTCGATGGTTTTGTACGAAGCGGCGTTGTCCTCATCACAAGAAATAATGAGATGATCCATGTCATGAGCCCGGGCCAAAGAAAGGATCATCTTCAAAGCAATGGCGGCGTAATGATGGCCACGATAAGGCTCGTCGACCTCATAACCGACGTTGCCGTTCCAGTAGGAATGGTAGTTATGGCCGAGGCGAAGGCTGATCTTCCCGACGATAGCGCCGCTGGCTTTTTCCACAATGGACCACCAATAGAAGGGGAGCTCGTTCTCGCCGCCTTCTACGGTTTCGATGAGGCGAAGGGAAAGAACGCTGCCATCGACGGAATAGAATTCTTTTTTGAAGGCGTTTTTCTGCATGGGGTTTCATTGCTCGGAACCGTTGTAGATGCGAACGGCGGTCGCGGCCAGGTCAAAGGCTTGGGGCATTTGCTTGGCTAGCCGATTGACCATCGAATATGGCAGCTCTTCAAAGAGGGCTTGTTTTTCGATAGAAAGGTCGAATGGATTGATGTTCTTCTTGATGCAAGCGCATAAGAGCATGATCTTCGCCGCGGGAAGGTAGGCGTTGTTGGGGTTGAGCTTCATCCCGACGATATGACCGGAGATGCTTTTGAATCCCTGAACGTAATTCGGATAGTCTTCGGTCTCGAATTTTCCCCACGTGAGGATGCATAAAGCGGCGCGGAAGGAATCGTCTAAGCAATCCTCATAGGAAGCGGATAAGCTACGATACGCGATTTCGTCCTTGGCCGTGGCAATGTATGTTTCTCGCACCAAGGAAAAGTCACCGCATGCGTCAAATATCGTGGCGACGTCGAAGAATTGCTTGATCACCTCAAGACGCTTGTCGTTGCTGAAATCCTCGTTGAAGAAGTTGATGCCGATCGTATGCGGGGCGAAGGCGGTCAGCTTGTCACCGAGGAGGCATTCGGGGCAGGGGACATTGACCTTGACGGGCTCTCCTCCGTCATCGATTAGGAAATCATTCTTCAACGGCAACGCGATCCGTTTTGGATACCGATTCTCCGCGAAGAGAACGTCAACGATGACATTGACGGGATATCCGGTTCGTGGGGATTGGTATTTTATTTTGAAATGTTTCTTGGAAATGGACTTGCTCGTTTTGCGGATGGATTCCTCGTAGGAAAGGAAAGGGAAGATGACGGATGCGTCTTTGATTGCCTTCTCCACGTCGGTCCCGGGCTCCACGAGGATGTCGACGTCCGTGCTTAACCGCTTTGGCGCGGGGAATAGGAGCATTGCCGAACTCCCTCCCTTGAAGGTGAACCGGAGTCCGCTTCGAACGAGTGCTTCCACAAGTCCCAAGGCGAAAACGGCCCGTTGGGCAAGCTCATAGTCGACCTTGTACGTTACGACGATCCTTTGGATGTTCTCGTCGGTGTAGGTTCTCTTATCGATCATAGGTATTTCCTCCGGACCTCCTCGGGGATGTATTGGAGAAGCTTCTCATAGCACCCCCGCCTTTTGGCGTAGGTGCGGACCTTGGCGTAGTCCAACGAATAGCTCGTGACGATCTCCTCGACGGCCGGACCGGTCTCCGCCCCCTCAAAGAAGTAGCGCAATCTCTTGTCCGAGACGATGTCGACGAGCAGCTTTTCAAGGAGTACTTTGCCCATTTTCCTGTCGATGGGCGATCTCGAGGAAGTCCCTTTGACGATGATGGTCTCCCCGTCGTTATGGTTGTAGCGGTAGTTCTCGTCCTCGGTTGGGTTTAGGAGGACATTTCGGAAGCCGCGGTCCTGAAGTGCGTAGAAGATGTTCTCGCAAAACTCCTTAGGCACGTCGACGATGGTTGTGCTGCCGGCGATGAGGTGATTGAGGAAACGATTGAGTATTGTGACCTCATAGACGGCGAACTCGATCCTTCCGAGGTACTCTCCCATCAAAAAGACGTGGACATCCTTTGCCGCTTGTGAAAAGAGCTCGTAATCGAATACCGGAAGGTTGGATTTCGCATACACGCCTTTTCCGATGCGTACGAGTTCACCCGATTCTGTCTTCTTCCTGACGCGAGCGAAGAAGGAGGAGTCGTTTATGGGCTTTCCAGCCTCCATTTGGATCGCTTTCGACAATTGCTTTTTCGTTAGTGTTGCTGCCATGGCCTTATTGTAACCCATCTCTATTAGAAAAGCCATATACAAGCCAATAAATGATAAAATTGGCTAAAATATGGTATCTATTTGCTTAAAAAGTCAATTATCTGCTTAAAAAATGAGAAGCAAATATAGGGTTGGCGACCCGCATCATGCTTCGTTCTTTTTCCTTTGCTTTTGATGGGGTTAGCCGATAATAAGGGGCATGGAACTCATCGAGGCCAGCAAGGAATTCGCGCCGGAGATCTTCGCCTTTTTGAAGAAAAACCACTCCGAGAACGGTTTTGAGAACGGATTCGAGGATTGGAACTACGAATCCTTCTTTGCCTATGGCATCGCCTCGATGATCAACGAATCCCTAGGTATCGGTTTGAAGCCAGGCCATATCGCCCAGACCCATTGCTTCCTCGTCGAGGGGAAGGAGGTCATCGGCTATTTCAAGATCCGCCATAGCCTCACCCCAGCCCTAAGGGCTTCCGCGGCCGGGCATATCGGCTACATGATCGACAGGGACCATCGCGGCCATGGCTACGGGAAGGTGGGGCTAAGGCTTGCTCTAGAGAAACTAAAGGCCATGCCCGATTTCGACGACGAATTCATCCTTTTGGGATGCCGCGAAACCAATATCGCCTCCCTTAAGACGCAGCTTGCCTGCGGGGGAAGACTATTCAAAGTCGAAAACGGGGAGAACTTCGTCATGTTCCCCCTTGAGGAAGACGAGACCGCTCCGATTTTAGATTTCAAGCCGGAAAGCAATAGTTTCACGACTATGGATACGAGGGGGACCCTTTTGCCTCCCAAGATGATCATTTGCTTCTTCGCCGACGTCATCAAATCCCTGCTAGAAGAAGGGTCCATCGAGTTTTTGCTGACTCTCCATGGCGAGACCGACGTGCCGATTTATCACTTCAAGGGCACGGACGTTTGCTTGATGCCAGGCATCGTCGGCGGTCCCGCGGCGGGAGGCTATGCCGAAGAATGCATCCAACAAGGGGTGAAGAAGATCCTTTTCGCCGGTGGGGCGGGCACCTTGTTCGATTATCCGGTCGGCGCCCTCTTCGTCGAGGAGGAGGCCATCCGGCACGAAGGTTATTCCTACCATTACCTCCCTTCTGGTATCAAAGCCAAGGCCAACCGTTCGGTCATGAAGCGGATCGAGAAGACTCTTGAGGAAAAGGGCATCCCTTCCAAAAGATGCCGCAGCTGGACGACCGATGCCTTCTACCGCGAATCCAAGGAGATGGTGGCCCTAAGGAAATCACAAGGGGCGGAACTCGTCGAGATGGAACAGGCCGGGCTCATCGCGATGTGCACTTATCGCGCGGTGGAATATGGGGCCTTGCTTTATGCGGGCGACGATTTGTCCAAAGACGAATACGACAAGAGGCTATGGAACAAGAGGACGGACATCCGCCGCGGCATGGTCGACTTGCTTCTAGAGACAATGAAAAACTGGGACTAAGCCCAGGAAAAGCGCGGAAAACAACCGCAAAAAGCCTACGAATTTATGATTAGGGACACGGGGCAATGGTCCGAGCCCATGATTTCGTTATGGATTTCGGCGGCCTCGACTTTGTCCTTAAGAGACTCCGAAACGAGGAAGTAGTCGATGCGCCAACCCGCGTTATTGGCCCTGGCGTTGAAGCGATAGCTCCACCAGGAATATTTGACCTCGTCAGGATGAAGGAGGCGGAAGGTATCGACATAGCCTTGCTCAAGAAGATGGCTGAACGCGGTCCTCTCCTCAATCGTGTAACCGGGATTATGCTCGTTGGCCTTTGGGTTCTTCAAGTCGATTTCCTTATGGGCTACGTTAAGGTCGCCGCAATAGACGATCGGCTTGGTCTTTTCTAGGTAGTGGAAGTATTCGACCAAATCCTTTTCGTACCCCATGCGGAAATCGAGCCTTTTTAGGCCGTCTCCCGAATTGGGGACGTAGGCCCCAACGAGGTAGAAGGAAGGGAATTCAAGGGTGATGACGCGCCCTTCCTCGTCGTATTTGCCTTCTAGCAAACCATAGGTGACGTTAAGAGGTTCGATTCTGGTGTAGATCGCGACGCCGGAATATCCCTTGCGGAGCTTGGAATCGGTCCAATAGAGATGATATCCGGGGAGTTCCAAAGGAAAGGAGACGTGCAAGGGGTCGCAGTATTTGGTCTCCTGCAAAACCAAAACGTCGGGATCGAGGGAGGCGATGGATTCGACGAATCCCTTTCCGAGGATGGCGCGAAGCCCGTTGACGTTGAAGGAAACGAGTTTCATTAGGCCTGACCCCTTTCCTTTTTGGTGTCGCAGGTATAAGTGAGGGGGATTTTATAGAAGTCCTCGTAGATTCTCTTCCAGCATTGGTAATTGGCCTCGGCCATCGTGCGGACGTTTTCCATTGTCTCCTTGTTGGGGTCAGGATAGATCGGTTTGTCCACGAAGACCGTCAAGTCTTGGATGGGGAAGCCATCGTCGCCGATGACGTCGCTGTCCTCAAGGCAGATGAAAATGGGAAGGACGGGCACGTTTGCCTTAACGGCAAAGGTGAAGGCCCCGTTTTTTAGTGGCTTGGGTTTACGGTAATTCCACCAAAGGGATTGCTCGGGATAGACCAAGACGAAATTGCCTTTTTCCAGCTGATAATGCACCCCGTCCAGGAATTCCTTCATGGTGGCCATGTTGGAGGAGAGGGGCAGCGTGTTGCAGTTACGCATCAAACGGCCATAGAAGCCGGGGAAGGAAGTGTAGTTGCCTTCCTTGATGACGCGGAAAAGCTTCCTTTTCTTGGTCTGATTGCTCTTTTCGTAGGCCACTTGGGTGGCGAAAGAATCCATCGCGGAGAAATGGTTGCAGGTGAGGACGGCGCCCGAATTCAGGGCGTTCATGTTCTCGATTCCTTTGACGTCTTTGATGCGGAGGATGCCCGCCGCCATGATTTTCTTCATGTATTTCCTAGCCGCGGCGAAGGCGAGTTTGGACTTAATGCGCGTGGTCCAGCTCCATTGCTTGTAGTCAACGGTTCCGGGCAGGATCATCCTGCCTTCGGGGTCTTCCTCGACGTCCTGGTCGAAAATGCCCTGACGTTCGAGTTCCTCATAGGCCTCGATGACCTCTATTCTTTCACGCGATTTCTCTTTCATTCCCCGAGATCGTCCTTCTTCCATTGGATGTATTCTTCGTAGATATCGTCGAAAGCGTGGTATTTGAAGACGGCGTGAACCTTATCGATATGCCATTGCTTGATATTGTCGGTGTGGGGGTAAGGAAGCCAAAAGAGGCGCTTGGAGAAATGGCGCACGACGGTGTGCCTATGGAGGAATTTCTGGTCGTTAAAGCGCTGAGGTAGGACCTTTTTCCTTTTGGCGGACCTCGCGATGGCGCTTTGATCGGCGAAGATGAGCTTCTTCTTGTTGATCCAAGCCCTGGCCTTCTCAAAGGTCTTCCTCTTACGGCATTCGTCCATGTTGAAATAGAGGACACCGGCGTTGATATAGGGGTGGAGGAAGAAATACTTCCCGTAATGGTCCGGGGCGCCCGCGAGTTCGTAGCCTTCTAGGTTATGACCCGTCAGAAGGTGGATGTCGCGGTTGAACATGATGTCGGCGTCGAGATAGAGCAAATTGCCCTGAATCGAATCGATTTCGTCGGCGAATAGCCTTAGCAAAGTGTAGGGCGAGCAATAGCAGCCTTCGTTGGGGGAATGGCCGAGTTGGCTCTCATACAAATCGGTGACGTCGACTTTGATGACCTTGGAGGCGGGGTTATATTTCTTGACCAAACGGTCAAGGCTGGCGATCCTTTCCTCCGAAATCGGGGTGTAGGCATCGTTAAGGCGGGTCAGGTTCATCGTGAAGACGTAAACCGTGTACTCGTCGAGGGAGGGGTCTCTTTTGAGAATCGACAAAAGCGACGTTAGGACGCCGTCATAGACCTTGTCGTTCCCACAATAGAGTAAATTGATCATTTGCCCTCTTTCTTTATGTAGTGGATCACCTCGATGTCGGATAAGGCGGCCCTTTCGCACATTTGATTATAGACCTCGTTGCGCAGTTCTTCGCGCGCTTCCTTCATCGAAAGGTTCGGATTGGGGAAGAAAGGCCCGTCGATATAGGTCCTGATTCTGACTTTTCCTTCCTTCTTGGTTCGATGGTAGGTGTTCACGAAACAGAAGACGGGCGAGCCATAGTGGAGCGCGTAGGAGAAGGAATCGCTAGGGAAGGGGCGGATCGAGGTGTAATAGGGCCAGATATGGGCTTCCGGATAGATGATCACGGCCTGCTGCTTCTTGAAGCGCCTTTCGAGGGCGGCGTCGAAGTTCGGCTTGGCTTTTGGATCGTTGGGTAGGGGGATGCCTCCTAATAGGGGGACGAACTTACCGATACCCGGGATGGCCGTGTTATTGGGATGGACGATCGTATTGATATAGCGATTCGCAAAGAAGGCGGGGATGACCGCGTCGCCGATATCCTGGGTGTGGTTGCCATAGAGCAGAATCGCGTTATGGCGATAGCGCTTTAGCTTCCACTTACCCACGATTTCGTGGTGGAATTTGGCCTTCAAATAGATTTTGGCGATTGGTTTTGCTATGCAAAAGAAAAAGAAAAACCGCTTCATCTTGCCCCAAAGGGAGGCATCGCGTATGTAGCGGTAGTCTTCCCCGATTCGGGGCGTTTCGACCTTCGTGGGCGAAAACTCGTCATGCAAAAGGTCGCTGTATTCAATAGTGTCCGGCAATTGGCTTTTGGACATGTCTAAATGAAATGCCTCTCTTAGGCATTAACGTAGCGGATGCGGGAGACGAGGTCAACCATCTCTTGGTGCTGGCTGATAAGAGGCTGAGCGGTACGTTTCTTAGAAACGAGCGCCATGAAATTGTCCTTGCGGTCGATTTCCTCTTGGCACATGGTGATGACTTTGGCGCCGACGGCCCTCTTGCTCTCCATCTCTTCGGGGGTAATGCGGGCGAATTCGGCTTTGATCTCCATAAAGTAGGGGGAAAGGGGAGCGTATTTCCAGAAATACTCGCTGTAGAGGCAGTTGATGTCATGCCAGGGTTTCAATCCGAAGTTGTAGTGGATGATACCGAGGTCATTCGGGTTAATGCCCCAAAGCTTGAGGGACTGGCAGTTCCACCTCTTGGAGAGGGGGTAAGTCTTGTTCTTGCAGATGACGTTGAGGTAGTCCTGATCTTGGGCGACGACAAAGTTGTAGAAGCCAACGAGTTGGATGAACTGACCGAGAACGTCATGCTCCCTCCATTGTTTGCAGTTGATGACGATCATTCCGGCGTTGAAGTAGTACTCGGGACGGACGCCAAGGACCTTTTGAACATAGGCGGAAGCGACAGGGACGGTCGCGACGACGGCATCTTGGACAGCGGCGAGGTACTTGTTGCCGATGTTGATGTCGAAGAGTTTGGCGATGTCAGCGACGATCGCGGTGTCGGAGTCGACGTAGATGGCTTTGTCGTATTGCTTGAACTTGTCAGCGATGACGAAGCGGAAATAGGTGGAAAGAGAATAGTAGTCACGAACCGGGAGTTGGTCGACGATGTGGTGGAGGTCGGCTTCGACGTTATCGAAGGCGATGGAGATGTTCTCGGTGGCCATCGCCTGGATGGTGCGCTGGTTCTCTTCGGTGATATCGGTGTGCAGGACGTGAATCTCATAATGACGGCGGGCAGATGCGTTCGCGATAAGGGAAACAAGCGCCACGGAAAGAAATTTCACGTATTTGTTGTCGCAGCCGAAGAAGACGGCGACGGGTTGTTTTTTCGATTTGCTGTTATTTGGCATGATCGTACCTCCTTTCGAGGTGCACTCATTGTTAGATTTTTCTAGGTTGTTTGTCACTCTCTCGTTTGGAAAGTGGCCACACAAATTATATCTCGCGAAATTAGAAGTCAAAGAATTATTCTCCAAAAAATAGAGAAACGGCATGGCATCGAATAAAAAAACGCGGTTTTTCGCGAGAATTGAAGCCAAGAAAAGTAAGGCATAAAGTGACGAAAAATGCGCAAGTGGTTTTTAATACTATGTTTGTTTTTGGCCTTTTCGTGGCATTCGTTTTCACATTCTTGAAAAATTTTTCATAGATTTTCTTATATATTCGGTGGTGTCAAAGTGCGCGCCTGGGCATATGATTTTTGGGCGGAGGAACCCTATGAAACCGTCTGAAAGAGTCATCGCGAATCTCGCAAAGTCCCATTCCCAATACCACGCGGTCGCCCTAATGAAGGCCGCCTTTAAGGGCAAAGGCTACCAAAAGTTGGAAGAATCCGAACCTTGGATTCTCGTCCCTGGCGGTAAGTATTTCGTCACCCGTAACGGGACCAGCATCATCGGATTCGCCATTCCTGAATCCCCAATTCAGGGCTTCCAGATCGTTTCCACTCATAATGATTCCCCGTCCTTCAAAGTGAAGCCTTCCGCTTTCCTTCCCGGCCCCTATGGGACCAGGCTAAACGTGGAACCTTATGGCGGAATGATCATGTATTCCTGGCTCGATAGACCCCTTTCCTTCGCTGGCAGGGTTGTCGTCGAGGGCAAAAAAGGGCCTGAGGAGAAGCTTTTCGACCTCGAAGAAGACGCTTTGGTTATTCCTAGCCTGGCCATCCATCAGAACCGCGACATCAATTCGGGTCATGCCTTCAACGCCGCGGTCGATACCATTCCCCTTATCTCCTTGGACAAAAAAGAAGGGGCCTTCAACGACTTCCTATCCGAGAAGCTTGGGACTGGCGAAAAAGTTCTAGCCCATGACCTATTCCTATATATAAGGGAAGAACCGAGGATCGTCGGGTTGGACAAAGATTTGCTTCTTTGTCCGCGCTTAGACGACCTATCCTCCGCCTATTCTTCTCTTGAGGCGATCCTTTCTATAGAAAAGAAAGAGGGGAAGATTCCCGTTTTTGCCTCTTTCGATAACGAAGAAGTCGGCTCCATGAGCAGGCAAGGCGCGATGAGCGATTTCCTCGTCGCCACTTTGTCGAGAATTCTTCTCGCCCTAGGAAAAGACGAGGCCCAACGTTACGAGGCCTTTGCTTCCTCAACAATCCTCTCGGTGGACAACGGCCACGCGAACCATCCCAATTTCCCCGCGGTCGCCGATCCGACCACGAGCGTGAAACTAAACGGTGGCGTCGTCATCAAATACAACGCCGGCGGACATTACACGACCGATGCGCAGACCTCTGCCTATGTCAAAATGCTCGCCGCCAAATTGAAACAGCCCATCCAAGAATTCACCAATCGCTCCGATCTGCGTGGTGGTTCCACCTTGGGTAACATTTCCAATACCCAAGTCTCCATCCCGACCGCCGATATCGGCCTGCCTCAGCTTGCGATGCATTCCTCCGTTGAGCTATGCGGAATCGAGGATATCAATAGGATGGTCGCGCTCCTAAAAGAGCATTATCTTGGCTAAAAAAGAGGGATTTTGCGAAGAAATTATGCAAAAACCCGCTTTGATATTCGATTTGGACGGCACCTTGTGGGATGCCACGATACCCGTCGGGGAAGCCTGGCAGGAAGTCGGTAGAAAATGGGGGAATCCCTCCTTCATTTTCACCGCGGACGACGCCAAATCGCTGATGGGCCTTACCATGACCGACATCGCGAAAAGGCTTTGTCCCGTTGGCTTGGACCCCAAGGACATTCCCGCTTTCTCCAAGGATTGCTTCGACTATGAAGTCCTTTATTTGACCAAACATCCTGGCCAACTTTTCCCGAAGGAATTGGAGACCCTTTTTGCCTTAAAAGAGCAGGGGTATCCGCTCTATATCGTTTCCAATTGCCAAAAAGGATATATTGAGACCTTCCTGCCTCTAGTTCCCGTTGGTTTGTTCCTTGACTACATGTGCTTTGGGGACACCGGATTAAGCAAGGATGGAACGATTCGTCAGCTAATGAAACGAAACGGAATCGAATCCGCCATTTATGTCGGCGACACCGCGGGCGATGAGAAAGCCACTAGGGACGCCGGCCTCCCATTCGTTTTTGCCTCCTATGGATTTGGGCAGGCGAAAGACCCCGATGTCATCGCCGCTTCTTTCGAGGAACTCCCGAAGGCTATTTCACGAATCCTTTAGTTTTTCCGTCTTTTTCGATAAAATCGAATCTATGGAAGGCGAAATCAAGTATTGCGAACCTTTAGGGGAAGGGGAATATCTCTCCGAAGCCCAAATCGAGGTAGTCCGCAACAGATTCGACACGGACAAGCTCGAACTCACCGACCACATGGCCGTCATTTCGCTCGTGGATTCCTTCGTCAGGCAAAACGGCAGGGCAACCTCCGAGTACGAAACCCTCTTTGACTTGGTCCAGAAATCCTCTTTGATGGCCTCGCCCTCGCTTGCTTATCCCGAAAGGGTCAAGGCGAGCGCCCCGTTCCTTTTGCTGCTTTGCGTTTACGACTATTTGATCCTCGTGGGGGTATTCAAGGAGGCCGATATCGAATCGATGAGGAAGGAAGCCCTGCGCCAGATGGGCTTGGGACCCGATATTCCCAAAGCCTAGCAAGGCTTTATCTTTCGCGCCCGCAAAGCTAGAATAAGCAAAATGGAAAACGACTTTGGTTACCAAAAAGTGGCTCAGTTAAGCGTGGACCTCTCTAAGAGAGGAAACGCCCTAGCAAAAGCCGCCGACAGCGAGCAAGCCTCCAAAATGAAGGCTTATTTGGAATCGCAGCAAACGACCTTGGATAAGACCGAAGCGCTTTTGGCTACCTACAAAAAGAGCCTGACTAAGATCACCGAACGCGCCATGAACGCGGCCGGGGAGAAAGCGAGTAGGCGCATTTTGTCCGCCTATGAGCAATATGGCCTAAAGGAGGAGTGAGATGGAGGAACAGAAAACCCTCGACCTTACCGCCCTTAAGGCCGAGCTAGACAATCAGCTCATCGAACTAAGCAAGACCGAATCCGAGAACATCCGCCTCGTGATGTCGGCCCCTTCTCTCGCCACGCAGAAATCCGCGGCGCTTCAAAACGATTTCAACAAGAAAATCGAGCAACTTAACGCCATAGCCAAGGAAAACACCGCCACGGAAGCTAGATCCATGGCGAGGTTCTCCTATGCGCTTAGCGGCTTTAACCAAACGGCCCTCTCCTTCGAAGCCTCTTTGGCGAAGGCGGTGACCGTGACTTTAGACGAGGCCAACGACGATGGAAAGTAACGAAGCACTCGCCCTAAAAGCGCAGATCGAGCAGGCGAAGAAACAGACTTCCGCCGCCAAGGAAAAGGTCGACGATAGCAAAACTAGGCTCGCTAAAGTCGCCAATGTTTCCTTATCCATCGACGAATCCTTCCCCCTCACCGAGGCGGTCCTCGTCAAAATCGTGGAGAACCAAAAGAAGATGGAGGCCTACCGCAACGAGATGGAGGCCCTCCTTAGCTCTGCGGAAGCGGTGAACCAAGGGGTTGACGCGATCGCCAACTTCGCGGCACAGGTGGAAGCCGTTTTGCGCGGCGTCCGCCACCTGGATAAACGCGGACATTATGATGAGGCTTTCGATTTGCTTGAAGCCATCCTCCAGCCCATCCTGGATTTCGATTACGGCATCGACCTCCCCATCAAGGAAGACGCTCATGACGTCTATCTTTGGACCAAAGCGGCCCTATTCGCCCATAAAGGCGAAGCCAACATCGAGCAAGATCTACCGCCCCTGACCCCCGAGGAAGAGAAGGAATACATCGAACTCGCCGGCTCCTTACCTTTATCGATTCGCGGTGAGCACGCCAAAAACTACCACATCGACAAAGCCAACGGTTTCGCCTTCCTCCTTTACGCCAAGGAAGAAAGCGAGAAGCCCCATACCAGGCAAACGTTTGAAGATCTTCTTGCCAAGATCGACCCGATTTACGCCCTCGAAGGGAAGATGTCCTCCCTCACCGAAAGCAGGGCCGACGTCCTCAAACAATGTGCCATCGAGGAATTCAACGAGCTTTCCTATCGCTCCTTTGAGGAGACGAGGGATTTCGAAGAATGCCTTTTCTATTTCCGCAATAAGGACATCGTCGCCCATGACGACATCGTCCACATGGCCTATCGCGAGGCCAACGACGAAAGGCAGTTCAAACTCTTCTTCCTCGAATCCGAAGCCATCAAAAACGGGGCCGAGCAATTCCGCATCGATTCCCGCGCCTTGGCCAGCGGAGAGATTGGAGAAGACGAATTCGACCTCACCGTCTTGGCTCACTATTTCGCGTTGCGCGCTTTAGATCAAACCAAGTTTCAGATCCTCCTCGCCGAATTGAAGGCCCTCTCTTTTGAAAGATTGGTGGTGGTCGTCGGCAAGGCCTATGCGTTAGGCGCCGATGAAGCGAGGAAGGCGGCTGGTCTTGATCTTCTTGTCGCCCACAAAAAGAAAAAGGGCAACATCGAGGTCATGGCGGAGCATCTTATTTGCATCGAATCCTCGCTTGCCGAGGAAGGGAAGAAGCGGATGTCCGATATCATCCGCGACCTAATGCGCTCGCCCCATTCCAAGAAGGTTTGTGACAAATCGACGAACCCGAGTGCCCATCAATTACTATCGCAAAACCCCGCTGATTTCCCAAAACCGCTAGGAAAACCCATCAAAAATCCGAAGGTCTCTTCTTGGGATTCCCTCGATAAATTCCTCTACATCGCCTTGGCGGTTGCCACCCCGATCATCGTCGCGGTCTTCCTTTTCGTCCTGATCTTTTTCTCGAAGTTCCCAAGCCCCGGCAGACTTCTTTATCTAGCCCCGTTTGCCATCGTCTTCCTCACCGTCGACCTCGCCATCGTCTACCGTTATGGACGCGATGAGAGGAAGTCTGAAATAGTCCGCCGCGTGATCGGCTTCGACGCGTTTTGGAAAGCGGTGCTCGCGATGGCCTTCTTCCTCGCTCCTAAGGTATTGGCCCCGGTTGGCGAATTCGGCTATGCCCTCGCCGCCGCCGCGGCCATCGAGGGCCTATGGGGAATCCTCTTCTACAAAGACAGGAGCAAGGTGGCGGGATTCTTGTTCTATTTGCCGACCCTACTCATGGAAATCGTGACCGTCATCATGATCGTCGTCGACTCGGTCAACGGTTGGATTTGACCTCGTTTTGCACGTTTTTTTGAATAACTCAAACATAACGAGACAACTTTCACAAAGTGCTTTCTTTATTTTCCTACGCGCGTATATTATCATTTGATAAATTAGGAGATTCCTATGAAGAAAAACGAAAAGAAAAAAGTGGCTGTCACTTGGATCTTCGCCATCTTGTCCATCGCGGCAATCGCAGGCCTCGTCGTGTTTGCGCTCCTCTCCGCTGGACTGAAAGGCGTCGCATCCGATTTCACGCCCGAAGGCCCGGTTCTCAGCGCCGTGCTTGGAGGTTTGACCTTCAAATTCATCCAAGGATTCGCATTTCCTGGTTCGCTGCTTCCCCTTGCGGCGGCCATCGCGGTCTATCTTGGAGGTTTGCTCTTCCTGATCGGCCTCATCGTCATCATCGTGAAGAAGTCCCCGAGGTTTTTGATCCTCCCCTTTGTCGTTTTGCTCGCTTTCGTTGCCGCCGCGTATGGCTTCATCGTCTATGAGAACGCCGTGCCCGCCGCCGAAAGGACCTTCGCCAACGTCAACCACACCCTCCCCGTGATTCTCGTCCCCGCTTTGGTCGTGCTTGCCATTGTCTGCTGCGTCTTCCAGTTTGCTTTCCCCAAGAAACTCAAGAAAGAAGCTGCTGAAGAAATCACTGAACCCAAAGCGGAAGAGCCCGCTCCCGTCGCCGAAGAAGCCCCCATCGAGGAAGCCAAACCCGAAGAGAAGCCCGCTCCCGAAGAAGAAAAGCCTGCCGAGAAGCCCGTCGAAAGTGGCTATCAATATGAACCCGCCGCTGCCGTTGCGGCTCCCGCCGAAGAGGCCAAACCCGAAGAGGAGCCCGCTCCCGCTCCGGAGAAGCCCGCGCCCGCTGCCAAGAAGCCTGCCCAGCGCAAGGTCCTCGTCGTCAAGAAGAACCAGCCCGCCGCTGCCCCGGCCCCCAAAGCCGCCAAGGCCGCTACCTTTAATGGCGGTGCCCGTGTTTATCACATCTCCAAGCATTCTTCCGGCCAGTGGCAGATCAAACTCGCCACGAGCGACAAGGTCATCAAGGTCCTTCCGACTCAGGCCGAGGCCATTGCTTACGCCAAGGGTCTAGTCGAATCCCGCGGTGGTTCCGTCAGGGTCCACTCCGTCAAAGGCAAGATCAGGAAGGAATAAAAAGTTTGATTTAGGGGTTTCCACGCCCCTTTTCATTTGAAAGGAAACAAAACAATGGTTAAAAAACAAAAAGGAAAAATCGCCTGCGCCTGGATTATGTTCGTCCTCTCCGCAGCTGCGATCGGCGGCTTCATTGGCCTCCTAGCCGCCTTCAAATATTTGCAGCCCTTCATGGACGCGCTCGGCAAGGGCGAATTAGTTCAGATTCTGACCTTCCAGGGCCTTAGCACCTTGGGCTGGCCCGCCTACCTAACGCTCGGTGGCGTCTATGGTGGCGCCCTCTTCTTCCTGATCGGCATCATCTTGATCATCGCGAAGAAGTCGCCGAGGTTCCTAATCCTCCCGTTCCTCACCCTCATCGACCTCGCCGTCGCCGGCATCGCCTTCTACTATGCCTGGACCCTCATCCCCAACGCGGGCGATAAGACCGTCCCCCTCATCCTCATCGGCGTGATCGCCTTGCTTGGCCTCATCTGCCTTATCCTCTCCCTCGTCTTCCCCAAGAACCTGAAGAAGGCCGCCGCTGCTGCGGTTGCCGCTCCTAAGGAAGAAGAAGCCGCTCCCGCCGTGGAAGAAGCTCCCGCGGAAGAAGCCAAGCCCGAAGAAGAGCCCGCTCCCGTCGCTGCCGCTGCTGTGGCCGCTGCCCCCGTCGAAGAAGAGAAGCCCGAAGAAGAACCTGCTCCCGAAGAGGAGAAACCCGCGGAAGAACCCGTTGAGGAGAAACCCGCTGAGCAAAAACCCGCCAAGAAGAAAGTTCTTCTCGTCAAGAAAGAGAAAAAGGCCGAAAACGCCGCAAAACCGGCTCCAAAAGCTGTTAAGCCCGCGCCGAAAGTCGCCCCTGCGCCTAAAGCCGCTCCCGCACCTAAGGCCGCTCCTGCGCCGAAGGCTGCCCCCGTCGCTGCTGCTGCCCCCGTCGCCGCCGCTGCCCCGGCTGCCGCTCCAAAGGAAGCCAAGGTCGTTGGCAAATACGAAATCTACCCCGAAGCCGGATTCTTCAAATATCGTCTGAAAGCCAATAACGGCGAAATCCTCATCGTCTCCAACGGCTACAAGACCAAGGAATCCGCTCGCGCTGGTATCGATACCCTCAAGAAGAACGTTCCCCTTGGCAACCACAAGGTCGTCGAGGACAAGAACGGCTATGGCCAGTTCCGTATCTGGACCGCCAATGACACGAGGCTCGTTGCCGCTGGTGAAATCTATCCGAGCGTCGCCCGTGCCCAAAGCGCCCTAAACTCCGTCATCAAGTTCTACGAAGCCGAGAAGATCGTCATGCTCGACGACATCCCCGAAAGCGAACACAGGGAATGGCCGGCTGAACTAGGCGAAGTCAACCCGCTTCCTAACGGCAAGTTCGAAATCTTCGAAAGCGAGGAAAAGGACAAAGTCCAGGGCCGCTTGATCGCCTCTAACGGCGAGGTCCTCTTCACCACCTCGTCCTATTCCTCCAAGGCCGCCCTCCTTGCTGGCTACGACAAAGTCAAAGCTAGGATCGACGATGGCAACATCACCGTCGCCAGGGACAAACAGAACCGCTATCAGTTCCGCGTCTATAGCGACAACGGCATGCTCCTATTGATGGGCGAGACCTATCCGAGCAAGGATGGCGCCGTCAGTGCCGCCACCTCCGCCCGCAACTTCATCGACCAAGCCAAGGTCGTTGAGGCCGAAGCCGAGTAACATGTCGTCCATCCCGTATTCGAAAACCTCGTTTCGCATCGCCCGTCCATGGGGCGAGATGAGGTGCGGATACTGGAAGCCGAAAAAGAGCGTTAACCCTCTCCCCGCCATAATTTGGATTCACGGGGGAGGGTTTTCTTCTGGCTCCATCGCTTTCCTTTTTAGGAGCATGCCGGCCTATTCCTCCAAAAGGATTCCCTTGGTCCTCATTTCCCCCTCTTATCGCCTGATGAAGGGGGAGGGGAGCGGATATCCTAACCAGTTGGAGGATTGCTACGCTTGCCTTTGCTACGTGAAGGAGCACGCGAAAGAACTAGGGATCGATCCTAGTCGCATCATCGTAGGTGGGGAATCCGCGGGTGGCAATCTTGCTGCCGCCACGGTCCTTAAGGCAACCGATGAAGGGATTCGCCTCATGGGGCAGATTCTCGCCTACCCGATGCTAGATTGCCGACATAGAGAGGCCCATAAGAAGGTTCATCCCTTGTTTTGGACCGACAAGATGAACCAGAAGGCATGGAAAGCTTATTTAGGCGATAAAGAACCTGACGCCTATGCTTCTCCCTCTTTGAGGGAGGATTTCTCTTCCCTCCCGCCGACCTACGCCTTCGTGCTCGACGAAGAGCTCTTCTACGAGGAAACGCTCGAATACGTGGAAAAGATGCGGGAAGCGGGCGTGCACGTGGATTTGGACGTATATAAAGGAAGGATACACGCCTTCGATCAATGGACTCCCTTCACCAAAAAGAGCAGGGTAGCAAAAAAGCGCTTTGCCAAATGGCTAGGCGCTTTCCTTGACGATTGATTATTGTTTCTTCTGATAGATCTTGAAGATAGAGGACAAAGGTGCGTCGTGGACGATGCGGTAGATGCACTCGGAGAGCATCTCGGCCAGGCTGATGACCTTGACCTTCCCTAGCTTTTGGAATCTTTCGTCTAGGGGAATCGAGTCGGTGACGAGGATGCGGTCGAAGGCGCTTTCCTTGATCAAGTCGTAGCAGGGGTCGGAGAAGGTGGGGTGGACCGCGGCCATCTTGACCGATTTGGCACCGGCATCCTTAAGTGCTTTGGCGCCGACACAGGCGCTACGACCGGTGTCGATTATGTCGTCGATCATATAACAATCCTTGCCAGCGACTTCACCGATGATGTTCATGACCTCGGGTTCGAGGGTGGATTTGCGGCGTTTGTCGATGATGGCGATGGGGCAGTTGCCTAAGATGACGGCTAAGTCGCGTGCGCGATTGACGCCGCCATGGTCAGGCGAGACGACGACCACATTGCTTAGGTCCTTTTCCTCTTCGAGTATGGCAGAGCCTAGAAGAGGGACGGCCGAGAGGTCATCAACGAGGCAGGAGAAGAAGCCCTGAATCTGGGCGGCGTGGAGATTGACGGTCACGACGCGGTCGATGCCGGCGGTGGAGATAAGATGGGCCACCAAAGCGGAGGTGATCGGTTCCCTTGGTTTGGACTTGCGGTCTTGCCTGGCGTAACCGAAGTAGGGGACGATCAAGTTGATTTCCTTGGCGGATGCCCTGCGGCAGGCGTCGGCGAAGATCAGGACCTCCATGAGGTTGTCATTAACGGGCGGGCAGGTGGATTGGATGATGAAGACCACCTTGCCGCGGACCGTTTCGACGGGCTCGCAAAGGATTTCCCCAGAGGGGAAACGCTTGATGACGTTTTCGGACACTTCGACGCCGAGGCGCTTGGCGATGTCCGCGGTGAGCTGTTTATTGGCTGATAAGGAGAAAATTACGGTGTTTTCGATCATGGGCCAACTCCTGTTACCGCTCCATTATACAACGAAGACGAGAAGGGAAAATTCCGTTTTAAAAAATAACATTTTTTCCTGACCACTATAAGGCTATATAATAGCGAAAACATGAAAGAGATCGTTCTTAGCCAACAAGAGATTTCCGCTATCTGCAAAAGGCTCGGCAAGGAAATCACCCAAGCCCTCGCCTCGGATAAAGAAGCCCCCGTTCTTTGCTGCGTCATGAACGGCGCGGTCAATTTCATGGTGGACCTCATGAGGGAAATCGACGTCCCCGTCCTTTTCGATTACGTGCAGGTCTCCTCATGGGAAGGCACCTCCTCCACGGGGGAAGTGAAATTCATCAAAGACCTCTCCCTCGATATCACGGGCAGGACCCTCGTCATCGTCGAGGACATCGTCGACACGGGTTTGTCCATGCACGCGCTGCTTGAACATATCAATAAAACCAGGAAGCCCAAAAGAATCCTCGTCGCCACCCTCTTCGATAAAGCGGTGGCCAGGAAGGTCCCGGTCCAGGTGGACTTCGTGGGCATGAGGCTCACCGAGAACAAGTTCTTGGTTGGCTATGGTCTCGATTACAAAGGACTCCTAAGGAACGTCCCTTACGTATATGTGCCAACGGAAGAGGAAATCGCTTCCTTTGACGAACTTGCCAAAATGAAATAAAAATCCGCAAAACGCGGATTTTTTTGTGATTTGATCGAATCTTATAAGGTTCCGAAGATCCTATCGCCGGCATCGCCAAGCCCAGGGATGATGTAGCAGTTTTCGTTGAGCTTTTCATCGAGGGCGCCGATATAGATCTTCACGTCGGGATAGGCTTCCGAAACCGCTTTGACGCCTTCGGGGGCGGCGATGATGGAGAGGAAGCGAATATCCTTGGCGCCATGTTCCTTCAGAAGCTTGATCGCGTCGAGGGCGGAACCGCCGGTGGCAAGCATCGGGTCAACGAGCAAGACGATGTCGTTTTCTAGCGAAGCGGGAAGGTTGCAATAGTAGGCGCTTGCTAGATGGGTGACCTCATCACGCCTCATGCCGATGTGGTGAACCTTCGCGCCGGGAAGAACGGCGGAGACGCCTTCCTGCATGCCAATGCCCGCGCGGAGGATCGGGACGATGACGATCTTATCCTCCTCGATGAAGGGCTTCGTGGTCTTTTGGATGGGGGTCTCGATTTCCTTATCGACCGTTTTGAAATCCTTCATGGCTTCGTAGGTTTCCATGACCGCGATCTGCTTGACGTACTGGCGGAAGGTGGCGCAGGGGACCTCTTTCCCGCGGATCGAGGAGATCTTGTGGGTGAGGAGTGGGTTGTTGATGTAGACGACGTTGCTCATATGCTTCTCCTTAAAAAAGAAACCCCTCAATGGGGGTATTTGATAAGCGATTCGTAGGGGGCGGAAATAGCTTCCTTCCCGTTGAGGTCGGTGAGCTCGATGAGGGTGATGACCCCGACGACCTTGGCTCCGACTTCCTCGAAGAGTTCGATAAGGGCCTCGATCGTTCCGCCGGTGGCGAGAAGATCATCGACCAAAACGACCCTGGTGCCCGGCTTGATCGCGAAGGCGGGGACTTCGATGGTGTCGGTCCCGTATTCGATGTCGTAGGTCTTCGAGAGGGTCTTGCCCGGGAGTTTGCCTTTCTTCCTGGCCATGACGAAGCCTTTGCCTAGCTTCTGGGCGAGAGGAAGGGCGAAGATGAAGCCACGGGCTTCGGGTCCCGCGAGGATGTCACAGTCCCATTTACGGACGATTTTGGCCATGTCTTCGATCGATTCGTCGAAGGCTTTGGGGTCCATGAGCAAAGGACAGATGTCCTTGAAGGAGATTCCCTTTTTGGGGAAGTCCTCGATGACCCTGATGCATTTTTCGTAGTTCTTCATAAGCCAGTTGATTTTAACCCTAATCCGCGCGCCCGCAAATACATTAATGGAAAAGTTGGGGGTAAATCATGGAAACAAAGCCTCTTCTTGTATATGATGATTCGGACCCTTGGAGGACCTTTCCATGGCAAAAAAACTTGATCCATTGACCAAACTCAAACTCGTCTACCTGATCGAACTGCTCATTTTCGTCGTTTTGTTCAGCGTTTTGGCTTCCCTTCTCGTGGCGAAGGTCATCCTCGTCGCGGATTGGAAGAGATATCTCTTCTCCTACGCGACCCTGATCGGAGGCGTTTGGATCATCATCGATTTCTTCTGGACTCTGAAATCCCCCAAGAAGAGAGTCAAATCCTCTTTGGTGGACAAAGTCGCTCTTTTGCCCGGGGCCATCGGTCTCATCGCCTTTGATATCTATGCCTTCTCGCAAAACCTCGTCCACATCCCCGAAGGACAGCCGACCGACATCATCTTCAACTACGCGTTAGCGATCGACTTCTATTACCTCGCCGCCGTCTATCTATTCGAATCCATCTATCACTGGTATAAACCCGTGCCCGCCCTCATGGAGGCCCTTGAGGTCGCAGAAGGTGAGCCCGAGGGCAAAGAACCAAAAGAGGAAACCCCGGAAGCGGTGGAAGAAAAAGAGGCCCCTTCCGACGAGGAGAAGCCTGAATAAAAGAAAAGCGCCGGAGCGCTATTCACTTTCTAGGTCAGCCAAATCGACTTTGTAGAAATCGAGGAAGGCCTGAACGAATTCGATGTTCGGGATGGCCTTCCCTTTTTCATACGAGCGGAGGGTCCTGCTCGTGACCCCGAGGGGCTCCGCGGCCTCGGTCTGGGTAATGTGCCTTTTTTTGCGGTGGAACCTAAGCTTGATCGCGAAGGTGGTCGCATCGAAAGTGCGGGGTTCAATTTGAGGATGAGTTTCCTCAGAAAGAGACAAAATGTCCTCTGGGGAAAGGCCGATCGCGGCGGATAGGGGATAAAGGGTAGAGATAAGCAAGATGGATTTTCCTTGCTCAATCAGGGAGATGGCTTGCGGGGTGTAGCAAACCATGGCCGCGAGCTGAGCTTGGGTCATTTTCTTGGCTTTTCTAGCTTGGGAGATGTAGTGTCCGACCGCTTCTAGGTTCATCAATTTTTCAATGTAGCAACTAATTCCGTGGAATGTGAGCAAAACCGCCAAAACTCAAAACTATTTCCTTTTTTAGGTGGTTATTTGGCACTTTTAGGCAGTTTTCATCTTTTGCTTGGAGCTTTTCCTCAATCAGGGAATTTGCCTAAGGAAAGGGGAGACGATGATTTCGGCGTGAAGGGCCGGTGTCCGGTTTCCTTGTTATTGGCAATCAAAAGGAGGCCATAGGAAAAAAGGGCTTTGATTTGAGACAAATATGCAACGGAATGTTTCTTCTTGGCGAAAGGGCCAGTTTCCATTTTTCGGGGCTCTAATCAAGCGGTTTTCTCCTTTTGCCCAATGGCCTTCCGGAAGTAGAATAAGAAAATGAAAAACTTAGCCGAGATTTCATCGAATTGCCTTTCCTGCCCGATGCCTAAATGCGAGCCTTTTTGCCCGTGCGGCAATCACATCAGGGATTTCTTCCTAGCGGCGAAATCCGGCGACTACGAATTAGCGGCCTCGATCCTGTATTCGGTGAACCCTTTCCCCGAACTTACCTCCGCCCTATGCGATCACGAAAGGCAGTGTCGCGGCCATTGCGTCAAAAATAGGATGGGCGCCCCCGTGGAAATCCCCTCCATGGAGGCCGCTTTGGGAAAAGCCTTCCCTAGGCCGACCGCGGTCAAAGGAATTAATGGCAAATCCGTCGCCATTATCGGCGCCGGTCCTGCCTCCCTTTCCGCCTCTTATTTCCTCGCCAAGGAGGGATATTCCGTCGAGGTATTTGAAAAGGAGCAGGGAATCGGAGGGGCGATCCTCACCGGCATTCCCGATTTCCGTTTCAATAAATCCGCGCTTTCTAGCATCGAAGCCGACTTAAGGAAGATGGGGGTCAAGTTCCATCTAGGGACGAAGGTCGAAAACGCCCTCGAACTAAAAAAGAGCCACGATTACGTCCTTGTCGCGGTTGGCGCTGAAAAAGAAAACAAAGCCTTCCTCCCCCAAGCCGAAGGAATCGTCGGCGGTTTGGATTACCTAAGAAATCCAGAAAAAGCGGGGGATGCCAAAACCGCCTATGTTTGGGGTGGGGGCAACGTCGCCATGGATTGCGCGCGTACATTAATTAGAAAAGGGAAGAGGACGATTCTTATCTACCGTCGTTCCAGGGCGGAGATGCCCGCGGCGAAAGCTGAAATCGAAGAAGCCCTATCCGAGGGGGTGGAGCTTTGCGAACTCACCAACATCAAAGACGTTCACCTCTTAAATGGCAGAATCGATTCAATGACCCTTATCAAGATGAGGTTAGGGGAGCCTGACGAATCGGGGCGTGCCTCCTTCCACGAAATCGAGGGAAGCGAGGAAACGGTTCCTTGTGAGGCCCTGGTCTATGCGTTAGGGGAGAAGCCCGTCCTCGACCTCCTCATCGATGCAAGCATAGAGGAGGGGTATCAAACCTCCAAGCCCGGAATCTATCTTCTAGGCGATGCTAGGCTCGGCGCGAAGAACATCGCTACCGCCATCAAAGAAGGGCGGCAGTGCGCCCAAGAAATCATCGGTTGATTCCCATTTTAGCAGTCAACACTTGCGAGTGCTAAAATTTCGTTTAGAATAAGGTTGCCCCCGAAAGAGGGTTTTCGAAAGGAGGTAACCTTTATGAACATTCAAGAAGGACCGATTGACTACAGTTCCGACCCGGAAGTTCTTTCCAAGTTCGGAAGAGATATAAACGAGACCGTGAAAGCCGGCAAGGTGGACCCGGTCATCGGCAGGGATGACGAAATCAGAAAAGTCATCCAGGTTTTGGCGCGAAAAACCAAAAATAACGTGGTTTTGCTGGGAGAACCCGGCGTTGGCAAGACCGCGATCATCGAGGGTTTGGCGGAACGTATCGTCAAAAACGACGTGCCCGCAACCCTTAAGGACAAGACGATTTACGAGCTCGACATGGGCGCGCTCGTGGCCGGGGCGAAATATCGAGGCGAGTTCGAGGAAAGGCTCAAAGCCGTCCTCAATAAAATCAAGGAAAGCAACGGGAAGATCATCCTGTTCATTGACGAGATTCACCTTATCGTCGGCGCTGGCAAAGCCGATGGGGCGATGGACGCGGGCAACTTGCTGAAGCCTCTATTGGCCAGGGGCGACATCGATTGCATCGGCGCGACCACGCTTAACGAGTATCGCGAATACATCGAAAAGGACAGGGCCCTCGAAAGAAGGTTCCAACCGATTCTAGTCGGCGAACCTAGCGTGTCCGAGACCATCTCCATCCTACGCGGCCTAAAGGAAAGGTTCGAATCCTTCCATGGCGTCAAGATCACCGACGGCGCTCTCATCGCCGCGGCCACGCTTTCCAACCGCTACATCACAAACCGCTTCCTTCCCGACAAGGCGATCGACCTCCTCGACGAGGCCTGCGCCCACATCAAGGTCGAAATCGAATCGATGCCGACCGAACTCGATGAATCTAGCCGCAAGATCCGCCAACTCGAAATCGAGAAAGTGGCCCTTTCTAAAGAAAAAGACGAATCCTCCATTCGCCGTCTAACGGACTTGGAGAAGGAACTCTCTTTGGAGAAAGGCCGTTTTGACGAACTCGACAAGAGATGGAAGGAGGAAAAGAAGGGATTAGGCGAAGAAAAACAGCTAAAAGCCGAACTCGAAAAGGCCAAATTCGACCTCTCCGTCTATTTCTCCAAAGCCGACTACCAGCACGCGAGCGAACTCCAATATAAGGTAATCCCTGATTTGGAGGCGAAGCTGCTCGCCGCTTCCAAGAAGGGCAACCGCCTCGTCAACGAAGTGGTGGGGGAGGAAGAAATCGCCTCCATCGTCGCTAAGATGACCGGCATCCCCGTCTCCCGCATCGAAAAGGGCGACAAAGAGAAGGTCCTAATGCTAGAAGACACACTTCGTCGCCGCGTCATCGGCCAAGACGAAGCGGTCCGACTCGTCAGCAACGCCATCAAAAGGCAGAGGTCAGGCATCAAAAACCCGAATCGGCCGATTGGCTCGTTCCTCTTCCTCGGCCCGACCGGCGTAGGCAAAACCGAGGTATCCAAGGCTCTTGCCGAAGCCCTCTTCGACAACGAGAACAACATCATCCGCATCGACATGTCCGAATACATGGAGAAATATTCCGTCTCCCGCCTTATCGGCGCGGCTCCTGGCTATGTCGGATATGAAGAAGGAGGGCAACTTACCGAGAAAGTAAGGCGCAACCCCTATTCCATCGTTTTGTTCGATGAAATCGAAAAGGCCGACCCCGAGGTCTTCAACTTGCTCTTGCAGGTTCTAGACGAAGGCAGGCTCACCGACTCACAAGGGCATGTCGTCGACTTCAAGAACACCGTCATAATCATGACGAGCAACCTTGGGTCCGAGTTCCTTCTAGGTGGCGCCAAGGATAGGGTCGAAGGGCTCTTAAGGAAGACCTTCAAACCCGAGTTCCTCAACCGTATCGACGAGATCATCTACTTCAATCCGCTTGACCTGGAGACGCAGAAGAAGATCGCCGCGAAGCTGCTACGCGAACTTAGCGAAAGGCTCGAGGAGAACTACTTCAACGTTACCTTCGGGGAAAGCGTCGTGGACTATGTCATCGAAAACGCCTTCACCCCGGAATTCGGCGCCAGACCGCTAAAGAGGTTCATCCAGGATAAGGTCGAGACCTCGTTTGCCGACCTAATCCTAAAGGGCGAGCTCGAGACGATGACCAAGTATCGTTGCGAATTCGATAAGGAAAAAGGCCTTGTCGTGAACAAGGTCACCGAAGCCTAAAAACAAAACCGTATCCAAGGGTTTTCCTAAGGGTACGGTTTTTCTCTTTTGTAGGGGTTTTGCGGTCTTATTTGACCAATTCCTCGTTCTTTTGCAGCCATTCGTCGATGACGTAGGGAGCCGAGGACATGTAGGGGGCCGCGATGGCAAAGCCTTCCTTGATGATGGCTTCGGGCGCCTCTTTCTTGATGGCCTCCAGGGAGTAGAGGAAGATCTGCCCGCCGTGGGTGACAAAGGGGATGATCGTCTTTCCCGCTGTGTCGTGGTCGCGAAGGAACGAGACGATGGGGGCGGGAAGAGTTCCCCACCAGTTCGGATAGCCTAGGAAGATGGTGTCATAGGCTTCGTAGCCATTAGGACCATCATTGATGAGCGGGGCAGCGCCGCTTTGGTATTCCTCGCGGGAACGGGCGAGCGTTTCCTCATAGCCGTGGCCATAGGGGATGAGCGGCTCGATTTCGAACAGGTTGCTTTTGATTTCCTTCTGAAGGAGTTTCTCGGAAAGGCACTTCGCGGCCTTCTTGGTGTTACCTTCTTCCCCGAGGTCGACGATTTGGTCATCGACGAGGTTTTCGCCTCCGTGGGAGAAATAGGCAATCAGGATTTTATGTGACATTTGGGTTACCTCAACGTGGACAATTCTATCGAACGCCGCCTTTTTAAGGAAGGGAGGACAATCCTTATTTTTTGCCACTTAGGACGGAAACGGGGGTGTATCCTCGCTTTATCTATTTGATAATAAAGGCGTTAATGTCCCAAAATATGCCAAAGGTGTTTTTTCGATGCAGATGAAAAAAGGCTGGATAATCTTCGCTAACGTTGCCATCGCGCTCGGCATCATGTCTTTCGTCGCGGTCTATTCGACCCTCGAAGCCAGAGCTTCCTCTAAGCTCCAGGTCGAGCACTTTGAGAGCACGACCATCACCATGGAACGCGTGACCGAGAATTACCTCGAAGGCGAGCAGCGCATCTGCGACGTCTGGGCCCATTACATCAACAACAAGAACCTCACGATCGAGGAGGCGACCTCCTTCGTCCGCGTCTCCCACGTTCTCCCTAACGCCTCTGCCCACCTCCTCTATGCCGACACGCTTACCGGGTTATCCACGAGGCCTAGGGTCGATGACCCGACCGATTTCACCGTCACTTACAAGGGCATGGATTTCCTTAGCGACACGAGTTGGATTGACCCGATTGGCAAGTCGATCAACATCTCTCACGCATACACGAATCCCTTAAACGGCGAGGATTCCATCGCCTTCTGCAACTTCATCAACGTCCGTGACGGGACTGCCTCAAAAAGCGCCCTCTTGCTCCGCGTCATGCCCGTGGCCGAACTCACGAGAACATGGGTTTTCCCTCAGGAGGAGTTCCAAGCCGCCGAACTTTCCATCATCGACCACAACGGCAACTACATCGTCAGGGGCAATTCCTACCAAAACTCGAATTTCTTTGAATTCTATCGTTCCTATAACAAAATCGACCCCACCGAGGCGACGGCCTTCTTCGCCAAAATCACCTCCACCACGGGCTCTTTCAACATGAACGATTCCTCTGGTAAGGAATGTATCCTTGCACACACGCCATTTGATGTGGCGGGTGGGTGGACGCTGCTAAACATGTTGCCGACGACCTATCTAAAGGCGAGTTCCCAAAACTGGCTTCTCATCGGGGTCGTTTCCGCGGGTCTATTCGTCTTGTTCGTCTTTGACATGATCTTCATGATGTACTTCAACAAGAAGCTGCAACTCGCCGCCAAGGAAGCCGAATCCGCCAACAAGGCCAAGACCGATTTCCTCTCCACCATGTCGCACGACATCCGAACCCCGATGAACGCGATCATCGGCCTCACGACCGTCGCGGAGCAAAACCTCGAAGACACGAAATCGGTCAAAGAGTGCCTCCGTAAGGTGTCTCTGGCGAGCAATCACCTATTGACCCTCATCAACGACATCCTCGATATCTCCAAGGTCGAAAGCGGCAAGTTGACCCTTTCCCCGCAGACCTTCTCCATCGTCGAGACGGTGGATAACCTCATGAATCTCTCGCAGCCGATGGTCAAGGAGAAGAACCTCGACTTCGCTTTCCGCATCAGCGGCATGGACAAGGAATACCTCTATGCCGACCAACTCCGCCTCAACCAGATCTACATCAACCTCCTTTCCAACGCGATCAAATACACCGAGCCCGGCGGCTCCGTGAGCGTGGACATGAAGGAAGAGCCTAGCCAGAAGCCTGGGTGCGTGAAGCTGACTTACATCGTTTCCGACACGGGCATTGGCATGTCGCCCGAATTCATGGAGACCATGCTTTACCAGCCCTTCTCCCGCCAAACCGATAGCCGCGTCAATAGCATTCAAGGCACGGGCTTAGGACTTACGATCACCAAGAAAATGGTCGACCTCATGGAAGGCACCATCGATTGCCAAAGCGAGCTAGGCAAGGGCACGACCTTCACCGTGTCTCTTGATATCCCCCTCGCCGAGCAGCAGCCTTCCGAAATGAAGCTTGAGTCGATGGACGTTTTGATCGCTGATGACGACGAAATCCTATTGAAAACCGCCTCTGAAACGCTTGAGTCCCTTGGGCCCCGTGTTGAAATAGCTCGTAATGGCATCGACGCCATCGAGATGATCAAGAAACGTCACCAGGAAGGGAAAGACTATCGCGTTGTGATCGTCGATTTGAAGATGCCCGACCTCGATGGCGTGGAGACGATCCGCCGCATCCGAAAGGAAGTGGATTCGGCTTTGCCGATCCTTCTCATTTCCTCTTACGATTGGTCCGATGTGGAAAAAGAAGCCAAGGACGCGGGGGTCAACGGATTCCTTAGCAAACCCTTGTTCCGCTCCACCCTCTATCAAAAAATCAACGAGATCATTGGGAATAACGTCTCCGTGGCGGAAGCCGAAAGCGACTATTCCGATTTGCAGGGTCTAAACATCCTCATCGCTGAGGATAACGACATCAACTGGGAAATCATCTCCACCCTTCTTGATTCCTATGGAATCTCGACCGAACGTGCCGAAAACGGCCGCGTCGCCCTCGAAAAGATCAAGGAGGCGGAGAAAGGCAAATACCTGCTCGTTTTCATGGATATCCAGATGCCGGAGATGAACGGTCTCGATGCGACCAGGGCCATTCGCGCCCTAGACGACCCTTGGGCCTCTACCATCCCCATCGTCGCCATGACGGCCGACGCGTTCTCGGAAAACATCACCGAGTGCCTCGAAGCCGGCATGAACGGCCATATCGCCAAACCCATCGACATCAAGCTCGTCATCAAGGAGATCCGCAGAATAAAAGAGGAATCCAAACGATAAAAAACTACTTTGCTAGTAGGGGAGAGAAGACCGTCGAGGAAGCCCTCGCCAAATACGGAACCTTCGCCCGATAGCTCTTCTTGCTAGATGAAGCCACTTGGAAACAGGTGGCTTTTCCCTTCCCCTTAGCCTTGGAAAAAATGACAAAGACTTTATAAAATAAACAACCAAGGAATTCGATGGCTATGAACAAAGGGATTTCCAATTCTTCAAAAGGCATCTTCCGCATCAAGAAGACCGTCCTCATCGTCGACGATGAAGAGATCAACGTCGAGATCCTTTCCTCCATCCTCGAAGACGATTTCCACATCCTCAAGGCTTACGACGGCAAGGAAGCGCTGGATATCCTCATTTCGGGCGAGCAGAAAATCGATTTGGTCCTTCTGGACGTCTTCATGCCCTTTGATGGGCGTGAGGTGTTGAAGGTCAGGAACGCGAATCCGAGTTTGAAGCGCATCCCCTTCATCGTCTGCACTAGCGACAAGAACATCGAGGAGGAGTGCTTCCGCCTTGGCGTCAACGACTTCATCAAGAAGCCCTATGAAAACCCCGACATCATCGTGGCCAGGGCCAAGAGGATGATCGAACTCTACGAGGATAGGTCCATCCTCAAGGAAGTCGAAAGGGACAAACTCACCAATCTATATAACGTCGAATTCTTCAAAAAGTACGCCAAGCAATACGACGCGAACTTCCCCGATGTCCAAAAGGACATGCTTTTGGTTTCCCCCAATAGGCTCAGGCTCATCAACGAGCTCTATGGCAGGGACTACGGCGACAAGATCCTCCTTGCCATCGCCGCAGAACTAAGCGAATTCGTCTCCGAATGCGGGGGCCTAGTCGGAAGAAACGGGGGAGGCAGTTCCTTCTTCCTCTATTGCGCCCATCATGAGGATTATGCCTCTCTTCTTAGCAAACTTAAGGAGGCGGCCAAGAAAGCGGTGGGGAGCGCCAATGTTTCCTTCCGTATCGCCGTCTATCCCTTCGTCGATCCATCTCTAGATAAGGAAATCGTCTTGGGCAGGACCAGGGCCACCGCGGATTCCCTAGGCGAGGACTACGCTAAGGAAATCGCCATTTATAGCCAGGAGAACCAAGAGAAGACCCTCCACAAGGAAAAACTCATCGAGGCGTTCCCCGCGGCGCTTGAAAACGGGGAATTCAAACTCTTCTTCCAGCCTAAATACAACATCGTCGGGGATAATCCCGTCCTTTCTAGCGCCGAGGTTTTGATCCGTTGGATCAGTCCCGAATTCGGTTTCGTATCCCCCGGGGATTTTATCCCCCTTTTCGAAGAAAACGGGCTCATCGGAAAACTCGACGCCTATATCTTCGAAAAGGCGGCAGGGTATATGCGTTGCTGGAAGGAAAGATACGGCTTCTACCTTCCTTTGTCGCTCAACCTCTCTAGAGTCGACATCTACCGTCCTAACCTCGTCGAGGAAATCATCGGCTACGTCGATTCTAATGGCATCCCTAGGGACAAATACTACGTTGAAATCACCGAGTCGGCCTTCGTCCTAGACGCGGGCGAGGTCATCCCCGTCATCCAAAAGATCCGCGACGCGGGCTTCAAAATCGAGATCGATGATTTCGGCAGCGGTTATTCCTCCTTCGGCGCTTTGGCGGATCTTCCCTTCGACGTGCTCAAGATCGACATGGCCTTCATCCGCGCGATGGATAAGAACCCCAAGGTGAAGGACATCATTAAGATGATCATCCAACTCGGCAAGACCCTCGACGCGGTCATCGTGACGGAAGGGGTGGAGACCATGGAACAATATCTCTTCCTAAAGGAAAGCGGATGCGACGTCATCCAGGGCTACTATTTCTCCAAGCCCTTGCCTTTAGGCGAATTCGAGGAAAAGATCCAAAAGGAGTTTGTCGAACATGGACGTTAAGAAGTTTTACGAGGAAATCGGCGGCAGCTACCAAAACGCGGTCGCCATCATGATGAACGACGCCCTCATCGCCAGGATGCTAGGCAAGTTCATGACCGCCAATTCCTATGCGCAGATCGTTTCTAGTTATGAGCAAAAGGATTACCGCGCCGTTTTCGCCGCCTCCCATGCCCTTAAAGGCGTCGCCGGCAATTTGGCCTTGACCCCGCTATATGAACTAGCAAGCGCCATCACCGAGGCAACCCGTCATAGCGACGACGTGAATCTCGATAAGGAAATCGAGGAGCTTAGGAAAGCCTATAACCTCATCGAGATAAAATATTCCGAACACATCGCCTAATCTTCGAAATCGGCATAATCGCTCAATTTGGCCCGCAAAACCCGTTTGTTTTCCAAAAGAGCGATTTTTATTTTCGGTTTTCGCTACCTACCCACAAGCGCGCTCGCCTATAATAAGGCCATGATCACCAAGGAATTGCTCCAAAGGTCGCAGGACTCCCGCCCGCGTTATTCGATTGTCGCGCTAGGTTGGATTTCGCTCGTCATCGTGCTACTCACCGCCGGGTTGCAGGGCCTTTTGGTGCTTCCTAATTCCGCCCTTTTCGAGGAATGGTCCATCCATGGCTCGTTCATCCCTGACATGAACCTCGCCACGTTCATGGTCTATATCGGCGGACCCGTCATCGCCTTCCTTTTCGGAATCGTGCCCTTCGTCCTCATTAACCGCATGGCCAAATTCCGCCATCCCTATTTATGGCTATCGATTCCCGTTTGGTTCGTCTTCGTCCTTTATATCATCGCGATGATCGCCATCTACGTCGTCATGTTCGTCCCCGGCGTCGGCGACCTGCTCTTCAAATACGTTCCGGTCGATTATTACTACCTGACCCTGAACATCTACATCTTCGTGCCCCTAGGTTACGATGCGTTGCTTCTAATCGGTGCCATCTTCGGCATCTTCTATAACGTGAACTATCCCGCCAAATACGAGGAGATCTACGCCCGCAGGAAAGCCAGGCTCAAAGCCTATCCTAACTACAAGGACAAGGATGCCTATAAGGCCCGCTTCTACGAGAACTATAGGGATGGCAACTGGGAGCAGATGATGCTCGACCTCTTCTATGTCGACCTTCTCGACAAGGACGCGCCGATCAGCGAAGAGACGATGCTATTCATGGCCGAATACGGCGGATATGGCGAATCCAAGATCAAGAGGGCGGCCTTCAACGCCTATTGCAAGAGAGGCCAATTCCGCGAGGCCCGCGAGGACTTCATGAGGACCCTCAAGGCCAAAGAAGCCGTGGAGGGCGGCGCCAAGATCGTCTTCCCCGACGAGATCACCCCTCTCCCCGAGCCCGTCAAGCCCGTGAGGACCTATCCCTCCCCTTATGTGCCTCCCCTTCGTCCCGCGGAAGAATCGCGTCAGAAAGACCCAACCTCCACAAAGTGGAGACCCGAGGATATTTAAAAGGCACGGAACTTGAATCCGTGCCTTTTTCTTATTCTTTATTCCAACTCGGCCTCGAGTTTATCGACGAGTTCTTCCATGCGCCTTACGACGGCGAGGAAGGGCTCCTTGCTCGTTAGGTCGACGCCGGCTTTCTTGACCTGATTTACCGGGAAGTCGGAGCCGCCGGAACGGAGCAATTCCACGTAGGAATCGAACGCGCCGGGTTCGCCTTTGTTGACCCTTTCGTAGATGAGCATAGAGGAAGTGAAGCTCGTCGCGTATTGGTAAACGTAGAAGGGCGAATAGAAGAGGTGGGGGATGTAGGCCCAGACTAGGGGTTTGAGTTTCTCCTCGGTGATGTCGATGCCATAGTACTGCTTATAGAGGTCCACCATGACGGAGGAGGACACCTCGTGGTTGATCGGTTCGCCTGCCTCGGCCTTTTGGGCGAGGATGTACTCGTAATGGCCAAAGAGCGTTTGACGGTAGAAGGTGCCGACGATTTCATCGATGGCTTTTTGTAGAAGGAAAATGCGGTCGTTCTTCTCGAGCTTGCCCGAACCTAGGAGATAGTCGAGCAGGTTATGCTCGTTGAAGGTGGAGGCGATTTCTGCGACGAAGATCGTGTAGTCCTGCTTTAAGGAAGGCTGAGACTCCTCGGCGAAGAGGGTATGGCCAGAATGGCCGGCTTCGTGGGCGAGGGTGAAGACGTCGTCTAGTTCTCCATTGAAGTTAAGCAGGATGTAGGGGTGGAGGTCATTTCCCCCATTGGAATAGGCGCCGGTGCGCTTACCTTCCGCGGGGTAGACATCCACATAGCCGTCTTTGGTGGCCTCGTGGGCCTTTTCCTGGAAGTAGGCGGGGAAACGTTCCACGGATTTATAGAAGATCTCCCTGGCTTCCTCGTAGGTGTATTTCTTATCGGACTTCGCGATTTGGAGGAACCTATCGTAGGAACGGTGCTTGGCTAGGCCGAGGGCCTTCGCGCGAACCCTATAGTATTTCTTTAGGGGCTCGCTGTGGGTGGAGGCGACCTCGATGAGGTTATGGAAGACCTCCTCGGGGATCGCGTTGTCGTAAAGGTGCGATTCGAGGATCGAGGAATAGCCGCGGCTCTTTTTCACCGCGAGCTGGCTTTGGAGCCCCATCGAATAGATTTCGCCATAGGTGGACTTATGCTTGTCGTAATACTCATAGAGGCATTCGAAGATCGCCTGCCTGTCCTCGGGGGATTTGGTCTTGGCGATGAGGGAGGTCCAGTTCGACTGCGTGACCACGACTTCCTTGCCATCGCTTAAGGTGACTTTGCTAGGGTTTAAATCGGCTACGGTGAGGGCGCTATACATCTTCCCAGCCTCGCCTAGGATTGGCGAATAGGCGGAAAGGAGGGCTTCCTTATCGGCGCTAAGAACATGGCTTTGCCCGCGGAAAAGCTTCTCAAAAATGAAGGAATACTCCGCAAATTCGGGGTTATTTGCCAAAAAAGTGTCGATTTTATCCTTACCGATCCCGATGATTTCCGGATAGAAGAAAGAGGTTGCCTCGCTGGCTTCGTGCATCGCGAGCTGAACTTTGGAAAGGGCGGTCGCGTTGGCCACGTCCTTCTTGTTGAGGTCGCTTCTCATCGAGGCGAAGTAGTAGAGGCGGACAAGAAGATCGGTGCTCTTTTTGTCTAGCCTAAGATAGTCGGCTAACTTGCCTTCTTCGGAAAGTTTCCCTTCATAGGAAGCAGCTTCCTTGGATAGAGACTTGAATGATTCGAGGTCTTTGTTGAAGTCCTCTTCGTTTGAATATAGGGGGGTGAGGTCCCATTTGGTGATTGCCATAAAAAACTCCTAACCCGAATAGTGTATCGGCTAGGAGCTTTCTGTAAAGAAAGGGTTAAAGGGATTCGATGAAACGGAGATAGGGGAGATGCTTCTCGTTCACTTTCTTCGGGGAACCTTTATAGGCCTCGCGGAGGAAGGCGGAGAAGCCTGTCTTCCCTTTGAGGCTTGGCAGGGCTTTCTTGATCAGGTCGAGGGTATCCTTCAAGGTCCTTTCCTCGAGGAAGGGGATCTCGCACTCCTCCATCACGTCTTCCATCAAAAGGAGATAGAGGAGGCTTTCGTCCTCTTTCACCCCTTGGATCACGATGTCCTTTTTCTTCTTCTCAACCGTCTTGGCGTAAAGGACGGGGTCTTTCTGGACAAAGCTTTTATAGAAGGCGCGCGTGGTTTTCCTAAAGAAGGCGTCTTCCTTAAGGAAGGAACGGATGCCGCGGTATTCGCCAAAACGCTTTTTCGCGTCCATATAGCCTAGGAGGATGTTCATCTGAATCGCGTTCTGCTTGAAGGAGAGGAAGCTGCCTTCGGGCAAAGAGGGGCGGATCAGGGTGACGTTAGGCAAATCGAAGAGCTCTTGCTTTTGGGCGACGGGGAGGGAGTTGAGCATGACGGCGATGACTTGCTCGGCGCCGAGTTCGAGGCAATAGTCGATCGGCAGGTTATTCCGCCACCCGCCATCGACGAAGGAACCCTTTTTGTTATGCCTGACCGGGAAGACGGGCCAGCAGGAGGCGGAGCAAATAAGTTCCTCCACGACCTCATCGTCTTTGAGTTTGTTGACGAGGACCTTGACCTCCTTCATGCCGGGGAAGGTGCATTTGATGATGCCTAGCTTCGGCTTTTTGAGGTGGTTGACCCTTAGGGGAGGGATATATTCCTGAAGCATCTTCTCAAGGGGTTCGGTGTTCGCCCCCTTGTTCTTGATGTAGCTATTGACGAAGGTCTTCCATTTGGAGCCCTTCTTTAAATCGATCTCCCCGATCAGATCCCTATCGAAGTTGATGCCGTTTTTCATGATGTCTTCCACGGTGACGTGGTCCCACATCTTCTTGGCGACCTCGTAGCCGTCGGCGGCGATCATCGTCCCGTTAATGGCCCCGATCGAGGTACCCGTGATGACGTCGAAACGAAAATCCCTTTCCCTAAGATAGGCCCAAACGCCCATCTCATAGGCCCCGAGGGAACCGCCGCCACATAACGCGAGTCCTTGCTTCATGGCTAAATTATTCCTTCCTTTTTAGCAAAAAGAAAGGAGGGGACGTGGTTTTGTGGGATATGCTATAGTGGTGCCTATGGAAAAGAACCTGCTCGCGATCGATTTGGGAAAAGGGTCCGTCGGACTCGCGATTTCCCGTTCGGGCATGTTCGTGACCCCTCTTCCCGAAGCCCGTTTCGAAGCGGGCCATTACGAGGCTGCGATCCTCGCCATCAAGAAGACGATGGAGGAGGAAAAGGTCGAGACATTCGTCATTGGCTACCCTCTTTTCCCATCGGGGGATCCCTGCGAGATGACCCCGATCGTCGAACGCTTCATCAAGATGCTTAACGATTCCTTCCCCTCGATTCCCGTCAAAAAGCAAGACGAGAGGAATAGCACGGTCGAGGCCGCTTCCTTGATGCATGAAGGCGGAAAGAAAGCCAAGAAGCAAAGGAAGAACATCGATTCCGCCGCCGCGGCGGTCATCTTAAGCCGTTATCTGAAATCCATCGGTCAGGACGCCGATTAGGGTTTGGCGTACCAACCAGCATTCGTATACGCGGAGTTCGCGCTGGTTTTTCCCCACGCCCCGTTCCATAAGCCTTCGGCCGAGCCGACGAGGTCTTCGTAGTAATAGTAGGTGTTCGTCACGGTGATGGTATGGAACCAAGACCATTCCTCTTCCTCAACCTGGACGCTATTAGCGCGGTAGATGGAAGCGCCATTGGCCTTGTTCCAGGCATTGTAATAGGTGCCGTCGCTGACGTTTTGGATGCTGAAGTCGAGGGAGGCGACGATGTTGAGGATGGCGATCGAGATGGTCGTGCCGCCGGTGAGGCGATAGAGGGTGTTCTTGGAATAGGTTTTGTTGGCCTCGTCCGTATAAGTGACCTTCTTGCCCTCGATATTGGCGGTCAAGGTGCCCAAAAGGCTCGTGTGCGCCAAGGCGCCTAACCCGATGTCGAGCTTCCATTTGGGCGCGTTCAAAGAGGAGTTGGTGACCGAGACGCCTTCGACGATGTCCTCGCCGTGGAATGCCTGACCCGCACTGGAAGTCGCGCCATCGAGGTTATCGGTGACGATGGAACCGAGGTTGAGGATATATTTCGCAAGCCAATCGACCATGTTCGCGCCGAAATCCTTGCCCGTTACCTTCCTGTGGTCGACGTTAGGCGTATCCTTGCTGCGGTTGTTATAGGGGTTGATGCCCGTCAAACGGGTGAGATAGAGGGTGCCGGAGGTATCGCTGCCGTCGGTCTCGTAGAAGATGTTCGTCATCGTGTCCTCTGGGATGACCTTGACGAGGCCAGCCAGCGCGGTGGTCTTCGGCGAGAAGACGCGCCCGATGATCTTGAGGTTGGTGCCCGACATCAAAAGGTAGATGTCGAGGGTGATGTGGACGTCTTTGACGGTCCACTTGCTGCCGAGTTTGATCTCGAGGGTGACGCTGCCATGGATATGGTAGGTGGTGTCGGACCTTAGGTCGGTCGCGCCAAGGGTGATGGTATCAAGGGCGAATTGGAGCAAGGTCTTCAAAGAGGAATAGTCGACGAAGCCGCTGCTATGGCTAGCGAAGACAAAGGGGAAGCTATCGAAGGAAGTGGAGCCGAGGGTGATCTTGGCGTAGACGTCCGTATTGGTCTCCCCTTCTAGGGTGAGCCACACCTCGATCGTGGAGGGTTTGCCGTCGTTAAGGTAACCGATTTTGATGGTGAGTCCGGTGGTCGGCTGGAGGAATCCAGGTGCGATTTCGAAAGTGGTGGAATTGTCCAAAATCTCCGCAGAAGTGATCAATTTTGTGGCCAAAAGCTCGAAATATTGGCCGGAAAGAAGCTTCATGAGCAACGTCTCCGCGGTGATCGACGAGATGAGGTTCGTGATCCTTTTGAAACGGGGGTCGGTCGAATCGGTGAGCTGCCTGATGACGTCGATGACGCCGTTAAGGGAGTGGACGGAGAAAGAACCCTTCAAGGGGTTATTGCTCGGCTCGGAACGGTTTTCGGCGTTATAGGTGGAACTGTCGCCGCTTTTGGTGACCGTGGTGTTCTTCGAGTTGTATTCGAAGTACATCGCGTTGTGGTTGCCGCTGCCCTTCATGTCGTTTTCGTCGCTATCGTCTTCGCCCGCCTCGCCGGTTACGTCGATCTTGAGGCTATGGTCGTTGACGTAATTCTCCTTGAGGTCGAGGAAGGTCATTTGGCCCGTGCCGAGTTTGTTCTTCAAATCGAAGGCGAGGGAGCCATGGAACGCCATGCCCTGTTCCTTCCTGCCGACTTTGGCGACGGGATCGTAGACGTAGGCGTTCGCGGTTTTGGTGGAAACCTTGGACACGGTCCCTTCCTTAAGCGCATAGCCATCGAGTTGCACCTGGAGCTGGTCGCGTTCGGCGATCGCGTCGATTTCCTCGGTCCAGTGGGGGAGGTGGGTCATCGTGATGTAGCCGGAACGGTCGAATTCGGGCTGCTCGTAATGCCTTAGGTCAAGGTGCCCGGAAAGATGGAAGGCGGTCTCGGTGGAGTTGGAGCCGGTGATGCCGACGTTATCTAGGCTCAAGGAGGCGAGGGCGATGTTGCCGCCACGTCCATCGAGGACGATGGTCGCATACCCATCCATCGAAGCGAAGGAAAGGTCGAGTTTGGCGATAAGCTTGTTATCTTCCGCCTTAAGCTCGCAGATCGTGGAGACGATGTCCTCGTAATGGGATTCGGAGATGTCGCGGTAGATGCTCGAGCTCTTGATGACCTCGATCGCATTGGCGATGGCCTCGATCGTGGAAAGGACGCTTTGGATGAGCTTTATGATGAGCTCGTTTTGGATGGTCGGATCCGACAACGCGTCGATCAAAGAAGCCAAAAGGGCCGACACCACGTCGACCGGGGTATGAACCTTCAAGATGTCATTGAGGTTCAAATAGGCGTTCACCAAGGAGCCGTCCTCGGCTTCCTCGGCTTCCTTTTCGATGCGAAGCCTCAAATCCTGGCTCGTGGAGCCGGAGGCGAAGTTTAGCCTCGCGTCCACCTCGCCAAAGAGGGAGGAGGAGAAGTCGCAGTCGGCGGCGACGCCGATCGTGGCCTCCTCATAGACCGCTTCCTTCTCGAACTGGGTGTCGCTTCCTTCGACCGCGGCCTCGCTATGGGTGAGGGTAAAGGAGCCGTCCAACCCGAAGGATTTCGTGTTCGCCATCGAGGCGATTTCGCGGTAAAGGTCGAGCGAATCCTCGATTTCGATGTAGGAGGCTTCGGGTAGGGGGAGGTTCCAATCCAAATCGCCTTCCTGAGAACTGATCGAGGCGACGATCTTTAGCTCCACGTTGTCGTTAACCGCGAAACGGGAAGACGAATCGGCGGGGAAGGAGATGCCACTGAGGTTATTATGGCCATCCGCGTGGATGCCGATTGGGAAGATATCCTCGCCGATCGGGAGGTCCCAGCGGTAATCAAGGCCGTTGAGGCATTCGATGCTATTGACCGAATCCAAAACGGAATCCCAATCGATTTCAGTCTTGGAGACATCGGTCTCCTTGCCTAGGGAAATTGCGTTGATCCCAAGGGTGGACAAAATCACGGAGAGGAAGTGATCGAGCTGGCCGTATTCGAAATAGGAGACGCCGCCGGTCCTCGAATCGATGCCTTCCCCGTCGTCGAAAGAGGAAAGGGAGGCTTTGTAGTTCACGTCGTAATCGACCCCGGCGGTGCCGCCATCGCCAAGGGAGACATAAAGGGCGTCGTTTTGTAGATTTAGCGAAAGGGAACGCGAAACCCCGTTATAGGAAAGGGGGGCGTTAAGGGCGAAAGACAAAGAATGAAGCGAAAGCCCATCCACCTTGAATTGGCCATGGGAACCGCTAAGGTCGAACACGTTATCGACCTTGCCTTCCTCCTTTGCGGGAATCGCGATTTCAAGGGCGTCGAAATCGAGGCGGAGTCCGCCGCGGATGCCCTCGAGGAGTTGTTCCTTGATGGGGGTTCTGTTGGTCGGCTTCTCGTCGAGAGGGACGTAAGAGGAAGTGGATTCCTCCTCCTTTTTCCCTTCGGCGTGAACAGGGGCGAAGGAGCACGAGAAAAGCAGGCTCAATAGAGCTCCGGTCAACATCGATTTCCTGAAAGCGCTGTTCTTTTTCATCGTGTGTGCATACCCGTAAAGGGCTACTGCATTATATGCAGTACAACCAAAAGGCCGCTTTCCAAAGTGGGGAAACCATTCTCCGATTCGTAGAATCGAAGAAAAAACCCTCTTGTTATCGAGGGAATTTCTTCTTGGGTTTTAGGTTCATTCCTAGCATCAGGATCAGAATGACCTGGATGGGGATGCCGACCACGAGGATGTACCAGATGTTCTCGCTTGGGTCGTTCCAATATTGGAACTGAATCGCGAAGGATATGAGGATCGTCCATATGAAGCAGGAGGCGATGGATACGTTAGCGATCTTGTTGTGCCAGAAGTGGCGCACCTCGAAGAAGACTAGTAGCAGGGTGACGGGCACCATCCACACAAAGAGAACCCACAGCGATTTGCGGTTTTGCTCGGGCGCGGGATTATGGGCGAAGGGGCTATAGTAGCCAGAGAAGAAGACGCAGATGACGACGAGCAGGACGAAGGCCACGGTCATCGCGATGATGAGGCCGCGGTTGACATTCTTTTGCCTCGTCCCTTTGCTAGCGACGGTCTCTAGGTCCTCTTGCTTTTGCTCGGCCACGAGGTAATCGATGCTGACCCCATAGAACTCGGCGAAGTCCTTAAGGACGTCGACGCCGGGGACGGAATAGCCAAGCTCCCATTTGGAGATGGATTTGTCCGAATAGTTGATCTTCTCGGCGAGGTCCTGCTGGGTGAGCCCGCGCGCTTTGCGAAGGCTCGCGAGGTTCTTACCGACGATTTCCGCTAGGTTTTCCATGAGGCTATTATGCGCTTTTCGCAAATCGGGCAAAAGAAAAAGACACCCGCTTGCGCGAGTGCCTTTGGTTTTAGAGGTAGAGGCAGCCGACCGGACCCTCGTAGGCGAGGGAGTAGTACATCATCTGCCTGACGAACTGCTGTTGCTGCACTTCCTCGTTGACCTTGACGTTTAGGGTCTCAACCTTCCAGTCGACGAAGTAGTTGGTAGCATCCGCGGCGGTCTGGTTGACGGAGGCGTTGCTAGAACGGGTCGCATCGTAGAGGGCGCCTTTGGCGGATTGTCCGATCACACCGGAATCGTCGACGTCGCCGACGAAGTTCGCCGCGTATTCGGGCGCATCGAGCCAGACGTTCTTCATAACGCCGCCATCGATGTTGTTGAGGGCGAGCCTTACCTTGGCGGAGGCGACGTTCATCGTGTTGGTGACCGCTCCTTCGGAGTCATGGCCGACCAAGCCGATCTTAAGTCCCGCCTCAAGGGAGGTGAGGGTCTTGAAGGAGGTGGAGTTGCCATGGCCATCGTCCTGGGTGACCTTTTCGCCGGAGATGCTCACGCCGACCTCGCCTAGCGGGGAGATGCCAAGGAGTTCGCCTAGGTTCATCGTGATGTCCCAGACGGGGGCGTTGGAGTTGCCATTATAGGCGTAGTGGAGGCAAGCGTCGTCGAAATGGATGGCCTTGGTAGCGGTAGAGGAAGAAGAGCTTGCCGCCGGGGTTTCGGATTCCTCGAAGAATTCGTCGAGGACGCCTAGTCCATACTGGACGAGGTAGCCTAGCGGGTTGGCGTTCATCTGCTTTCCGGTGAAGCGCATCGCGTCGTAGACGTTGCGGACTTTGCCGTAGGAGGAGTCGCGGGTGATGAGGTATTCGCCGGTCGGGTCGATGCCGTTGGCGTAGTAATAGATGTCGGTATCACGGACGCCTTCGGCTTCGCTCGGACGGAAATAGGCGCTGCTATCGGGCGCGTTCACGCCGCGGATGACGGGGATGTCATGGAGGCGGGCGTAGGCTTTGGTCTCGGCCCCTTCGACGGAGGCGTAGGCATCGAAGCCATAGACGTCGATGTCGTAGCCGGCGATGTTGAGGGAGACGTCGCCATCGATGCCGTAGTAGGAGACGCCAGTAACCGGGGTCTCGATGGTCTTGGATGGATCTTCGGGATCCTCTTCCTCGATGAAGCGGACGCCGGAAACGGTGCCGACGGCATAGGAAGCGAGCTCGCCGATCGAGGAGATGTCGCTAAGGGCATCCTTATCCTCGATGGAGGAAAGTTCGGTGTTCTCCTGTTTGGCTTTGATGCCGGAGACCGTGAAGTCGATGGAGTGGGCGGTTTCGTCCTCGCCGACATAGTCGATGTCGATCACAAGGCTAGAAAGTCCCTTTTCCTCGGTGCTCGTCAAGGCTTCGTCGAATTCGGCCCTGATGAGGAAGGTCGCGCCTTCGGGGAGGCCGAGTTCGCTGCCGTTGAGAGTGATCTCGATGGACTCGTTGCCGAGTTCGATCGGGTTCACGTACTTGCTGGCCTGGAGGGAGAGCAAGGAGAAGTAATTGCCGGAGGTGATGTCGGAGATGACGCCGGTGGATTCTTCCTTGGCGAGGCTAGAGATGAGCCTGCCGAAGCGATCGTCCACGTCGAAGATGCCGTTAAGGGAGGGCTTAACGAGGTCGAGCAAGGTGGAAACGCCTAGCTTCGCCCCGATGCCGTTTTGGTTCTTCGGGTTGCTGGAGTGGGGGACGTTCGCGTCGTTGATGGAGTCGTAATGGAGGGCGACGGAATCGAGTTCGTCGTAGAGATCCATGGCGATGTTATGCTGCTGATAATAGCCTTCGCTCCTTTGGAGGAGTTTGGCGTTAACCGTGCCTTTACCTTGCTCGGAGGAGAGGTCGAAGGCCGCTTTGGCGTTGATATCAAGGCCGGTGGTCGGCTCTCCATTCGCATCGAGGACGCCGTCCTTGGTGGAGGTGACGTGGCCTTCGATGTTGGCTTCAAAGGACTTCGCGTCGACGATCGCGCCGATTTGATCCTTCAGGCCATAGACGTGGGAGAGGGGCTTAAGGTCCTCGAAGCCCGCGGGCATCGCGATATTGGCGATTTCGGCGAGGTTAAGGCCGAGGTGGCCGCGGAGAGTGAACGACATGAACTTGATATCGTTGAAGTCGATGCCGATCAACTGGTTGCTGGAAATGGAGAGGGTGGCTCCGCCTTCAAGCCCGATCGGGGCGAAGGTGAGCTCGACGGTGAGGCTCGAATCGCCGCCTTCGATGGTTTTGACAAAGTCAAGCGCGGAGTCGTAGACGCCTTTGCCTAGGCCTTTGACGAAGTCGGAGTCGGTGATGGACTTGATCGCGTTGCCCAAAGAGGGGAGGAACTTGGCGATCTGATCGACCGTGTTGGCTTCCTCGGCCTGCTCGGTCTTTTCGGCGGTCACGGATTCCTCTTTGGCGAAGAGGGAGCCCATGAGCTCGTCGAGATAGAGCCTGCTGGTCTTGGCTTCGACGAGGCCGTTGAGGTTGACGTAGGCGTCATAGTCCTGGAAAGGCTCGCCGCCTTTTTCGGTCTCGGAGCCTTTGACGTATCTGGCTTGGATCCTATGGGTGGTGTTGGGGACGACTTCCCACTCGGCGCCGCCGTTAGGCTGGATCTGCGAGAGGTTCACGTCGGCGGAAACGCCTTCGAAGTCGAACTTGAAGTCCTGATGGAGTTCTTCCTTCTTGGAGAAATTCGCGGTCATATCGGACTTGAAGTCGCCGTTAACGGCGATCCTCATGCCATCGTTGACCTCGTCTTTGGCGAGGACGGTACGGGAGCCTTCGACGCCATCTTGGTGATTCATGAGGTCGAGGCTTAGGTCGAAGGAGGCTTCGGGCCTGGCAAAGAGGGTGGCCACGGACTCGAAGAGGGCGGCCGAGTTGCGAAGATCCTTATAGGAAGAGAGGTCGCCGGGCATGAAGGAGGCGAAGTCGACGCTTTCTTGCTCAGCGGGGACCACGAGCGGGGTGATCGAGGCAGAGGCTTTGATCCTCATGGTCGGGTTGCCTTGCTCGTCTTCTTTGAAGTTGAAGTAATCCTGGGTTTCGGAGAGGACCGCGGGGAAATCCACGCCCGCGAAATCATAATTATCACCTTTCGCGCGGAAACCTAAGGGCAAGGTGGTCTCGCCTAAGGGGAGATTCCAAACAAAGTAGTGGTCCCTAACTTCCTCCATGGAGGCGAGGGAATCGGTGATACCATCGAGGTCGATGCCGCCTGCTTCACTTTCTTCGGAGGAGGAGGGGCTCGCGATGGAATCCTTGACCGTGTCGATGAGGGTGCCAAAATCCAGGCCCTTGATTCCGCCGTCAGAGATGATGCCGAGCATGTCGTCGAGGAGCCAGTCCAAGTCGCCGTATTCGTAGTAGGGGACGCCGCCGGTGACCGGATCGATCGCGGTCTCGACGCCGGAGATGATGTCGGTCTTTTCCAAAGAAACCTTGTACTTGAGGTCCCATTTGTCTGCGTCGCCCGTGGAATCGAGGTTAACGAGGTTCACGTAGGCGTGCTCATCGAATAGGCCAAGGGCGACCTGCCTCTTCTTGCCGTTATATTCGACGGGGAGGTTGGCCACCATCGAGATATCGTGGATCGAAAGGCCGTTCATCGCGAACTGGACGAAGGCCCTTTCCCCGTTGGCGTAGCCGCCTTGGGCGTCGGTGATGTAGTCGCCGTTAGCGTCCTTGGCGTTAGGGGTCTTGATGACGTTGCCCTCGATATTGCCTTCGCTATCGGCGAATTGGAATTCGAGGCCGTCGATCGTGATCTCCATGCCTTTGGTCGCGGAGTCCGCCATATTGGCGATGAGCCTATCGCGTCCGGTCAACACGTTGTCACTAGGGACGAGGTTGGAATCGCCGCCTTTTTCGATGATGACGTGTTGGGGAAGGACGAAATAAGTAGTGGCCGCGGTGGCGCCGAAGATGCCGATGAAGGCGAGGCCGGTCAGCCATGAGGATGAACGGAGTTTCTTGCCGTCGTTATGTTTTTTGAAGAGTTTCATGATGATTCCTCCTGATTATTCGAGTGATTCCGGATAGGCCGGTAGTTTGCTTCCCACTTCCGGGAAGCCGAAGTCGGGTGCCCCGACGTGGAATTCGGTTACGAGGGTTCCCTCGCAGCTTGACCCGACTCCCGCGCTCGTGGTCGCGAAGTATTTCTCGTGGCTCTTGAGCTTTCTTAGGGTCAGGTCCTTGTCCATCGTCACCGTGAGGTGGCAATAGTCGAAGGTCGGTTTGTATTTGAGGCTTGAGATGGTTTGCATCTGGCATTGGTAACGGAGCACCCCGGTTTTGGGGTTGAGCTCTGCCTCGACGACGTATTGGCCATCCACTTCCTTGATAGCCGATTCCCCATCTCCCGAGGGCGGGGTTCCGCTAAGCATGGTGGCGGGGGAGACCAGGTAGACGAGCGATTCGGCGACGTTGCGACCCATCATGGTCTTGTATTCGTCGTTGCTCATCGTCTTCTTCGTGTGGTTCTCGTAATCGTCGCGTTCGCCCCAATAGGTCGTGGTGACGTCCCCTTCGCGGAACATGCGGTCGTGGATGTTGATGAGGGAGGAGGAGGCGTTGGATTCCTCGAAGAACCTTTCCCCCATCTTGACCGAACGGGTCTGGATGCCTTGCCTGACCATCGCGGCCTGGGTGAACCCGACCCCGATGCTCCAGCAGTTCTCGCTTTGGTCGAAGCGGGCGAACGAGGCGACGATGATCTCATCCACGGTGAGGGCCTTGTCGAAGGGGGTTCCCGCCTTCTCGGCTTTGGCGGCCTTGGCTAGGACCGCTTCCACGTTAGGCGCGTAATCGTCGAGCCCCGCCACGAATTGGTAGGCGTCGGGCTTGAGCATCTGCGCGACTTGGAAGCCGGCGAACATGCCTCCGCCCATCCCGACCACCAGAAGCGTCGGCAAAAGGAAGGCGTTTGCCTGGAAGTGGCGTTTCGTTTTTGCTTTGGCGACGCTAGGTTCCATTTCCTTCCTCCTGTGGCCGGGCTAATCCTACCGAATACGTGCGTATAGGCCTATCTACACGCACCTCTATTTCTTGAAGATAGGCATTCTCCGATTCGTAGAATTGCCGATAAAATGGGCAAAAATACCGGGGCTCATTGCTTTTTTATGCGTAAATGACTTGTCAATATATCATTCGATTCATCCATGGCAAATTTTCATTGAAATTTTCATGGATTTTCATTTTCGATTGAATTTCCTCGATGGAATCAAATGAATTTCATATGTAAAAAACTAATTGACCTTTTTGATTTCCCATTTTGTTTTTTGAAAGATCGTTGCAAAGTGGTTAAAATATCAGTGTCAGCCTATTTTCACATCCTAGACAGAAAGGAGGACAGGGGGAGTGTACGCGAAAGACTCTTATGTGTTTCACACCCATTGCGGTGTCTGCCAAGTCGTCGACGTGGCGCCTCTTTCCGGCGACCCTTCCGGCAGTCTTTATTATGTCCTCCGACCCCTCTATGGAGACGATGGCAGCAACATCGTCCGCGTCCCCTTCGATAACCCCGCTTCGCTAAGAAGGCCCCTCGACAAAGCCCTCGCCGAGGAGCTCATCGAGAACTGGCCCGACGTGAAAACCGACCTCTATATCTCCGATTCGAAAAAGAGGAAGCTCTCCTATGAGACCGCGCTTCGCTCGGGCATGGTGGAGGATCTCGCCGTGCTCCTAGAAGGGGCGATGCAAAGGAAGGCCAGGGATGGCCACCTCAACTCGATGGACGCCCAATTCGTCAATAGGGCCGCCCCGATCGTCTATGGGGAATTAGGGTTCGCCCTAGGCATGTCCGTGGAGGACACCAAGGCCTACGTAGCAAGCAGGACGGGACGTTAATTAGACAAAGAAAAAAGGTCAGCCGATTCGCAGGCTGACCTTTCTTTTACCTTGATGCCTTAGGCCTTGGAGACGCGGTAGGCGCCATATAGTCCGAGGAGGGCGCCGATGAATCCGAACACGGCGGTGAGGATCGTTCCGGTGCCGTTGGTGGGGATTTCGGTGGTGATCGCGTTGGCTTGCACGTAGAAGGTGGGGGCCATGAGGAACAGGACGGACCCGGCGGCGAGGCAGATGCCCGCGATGCCTAGGCCGAACATGGAGATCTTGCCGGGCATGATGCAGGCGATGAGGGCCAAGAGGATGGCGACGGCCTGGAGGACGAAGGCGATCACGAGGGGAACGACGACGACCCTGCCTTGATAACCGAACATGACCTGGAAGCCATTGCCGCGGGTGGAGGCGACGCCATAGGTGCTATCGGATCCGAAGGCGGTGGAGAAGAGAACGAGGATTGCGATGAGGGCCGCCGCGGAGACGAGGAGGCCGAATATGAGATTGATTTTTCTATTCATGGTTAAAACCTACCAGCGATAAATATACCCTTAGGGGCACCGATGGGCAATAAGGGATTTAGGCGCTCACTACGTGGGGTTATTCCTGGGATTCCTGGGAGACCTGGGGGAGTTTCTTGGCGATTTGCCTCGATTTGACGTGGAGCCAGATGACGGGGAGCAAAGCCAAAGCCGCGGCCACCAAAGTGACGAGGAACATGACGCGGTCGGGCGCTTTCTCGACGATCGTGTAGGCATCGGCCCCATGGCCATAGGTCGTGGTTTTCGTCTTGGTGAAGAAGGCGCTCGAGATGGAGGAGCCTAGGATCATCGGGATCATGACGACGAACACCATCCTGACGGCCTGATAGGCACCGGCGTCATCCTTAGGAGTCCTATCCCTGATTTCGGCGCCGAGGGCGGCCGTACCTAAAAGATAACCGGTCATCAAAAGCGCGCCGCTAAGGATGACCAAACCGAAATCGGATCCTAGGAAGTAGAAGCAAATGGAGCCGGCGATCATGAGGCCGATTGCTGGGTAAAGCACCTTGAATTTGCCGATCTTTTCCATGAAGGCCCCGATGCCGAGGACGATGAGCGAGGCGGTGCCCATGATCGCGGCCATCGCCAGGATGAAGCCGTTGCCGCCCATGGTCGGCATGTCTTGGATGTAGACCATGATGTAGGGCATGAAGCTATCGACGGCGATGTTGAAGAAGAGGAAGGCGAGCAAGGCGATATAGAAGAGGGGGTTGCTCTTCACCGACTTCGGGGTGAAGCCTTTGGCCATGTGGCGGAGATAGGCCTCCTCGCGGTTAGGGATGGCTTTGTCCTTAGGAAGGAGGAAGAAAGCAATGATGCCAACCGCGGTGGTCAAAGCGCCGAAAACGAGGAAGAAGATGAACCATCTGGGCGCGGCTTCTTCGGGGGAGAGGCTATTCTCGGGGACGCCGAGGATTAAACCGATGCCGAGCATCATCGCCATCGCTAGAAGCGGCATGATCGAGAGGACCGATTCGACAAAGGGGCGGTTCTTCGGGTTTGTTTCGTCCGTGACGAAGGCATTGAAGCAAGCGTCGTTTCCGGTGGAGCCGAAGAAGGTCATGACGCAGTCGACCACGACGTTCATGATGCCTACGAGCAACACGGCTTTCCCGATGTCGCCGCCGGTCAGGTTCTTCATATTGGTAAGAGACATGACCCCGAAAAGGAACACCGTGATGCCCCAAATGGAGTAGCCGGCCGCGATGAAGACCTTCCTTTTGCCAAGGCGATCCGAAAGCGCGCCCATGAAGAAGGTCGTGAGCGTGGCAACGACCGCCGAGGCGATCGTCATCCAGGTGATATGGTCTGAGTTATGCGATTGGGAATAGACCCAAAGGTTGATGTAATTGTTCTCGATGGCCCAGGCTACCTGCCCGATTAGACCCACCAAGACGAAAGCCGCCCACCTTCGAGCGCCGAGTTTCTTTTCGTTGTCCATATTTGCATTGTAACGCTTTTTTGTCATAACGCACTCGGCGGACGTAAAATAAGAAAGATGATCGATTTCGCTTCGATTCCCGTCGTCACATACGTCTTTCTCGGCGTTTTCGTAGTCGTGAGCGGAATCCACCTCTATTTCTGCTTCGTCGAGAACGAACTCGCCAGGAAAATCACCAAGCCGATGACGACCGGCGCTTTGCTCGTCGCCGCGATGGTCATGAACATCCAGGCCGTCACGATTTACCTGGCCCTTTTCTGCGGCTTCCTGGGGGACGTGTTCCTATTGAAAAAGCATAAGGTCCTGCCTTTCGTGCTAGGCATGCTCGCCTTCATGGGCAACCACATCCTCAACATCGCTTCGGTCTGCATCCTTGTCAAGCCGGAATGGCCCTATTACGTCGGTGGGGCGCTCTTCCTGATTCTTTTCTCCTTCATCGGCTACCACTTCGTCAGCAAATTCGTGCATCAAAAGAAACTGGCCTTTGGCGGCACGGTGTATCTAGGACTCATCGTCCTTTCCTTCATCGCGGCGGTAGTGGCCTGCGCAAGAGGCTATTCCAATTACATGCTCTTAGCGGCCTTTGGCGGGGTCAGCTTCATCGTAAGCGACCTATTCCTCGCCAAATCCTCTTTCATCAGGAACTTCAAAAGGAGGGACTTCTTCATCATGTCCACTTACCTTTTGGCGCAGCTGCTTATCGTTTCGGGCTTCCTGCTTACTTGGATGATCCGTTGATCGCCAGGAAGATCTTCAGTTTCGCGATCGCCTTGCTCCTATGGGAAAAGGCGTTTTTTGTTTCCTCGTCGACGGTGCCGAAGTCGGCATTGGCCTCGGTCGAATGGAAAATGGGGTCATAACCAAAACCGTTGGAACCATGGGCTTTTTCCAAGAGATATCCAGGGCAGATTCCTTCAAAATAGAGGGGTTTTGCGGCGGAATTCTCCAAATAGCAGATGCAGCAACGGAACTGGGCCGAGCGGTCTTCCTTACCCTCTAGGCGGCGGTTGAGTTCCTCATAGGCCGCGGGGTAGCCGCCGCAAGAATCGGCAAAGCGGGAGGAGAACAATCCGGGGAATCCCCCGAGGGCGTTCACCTCCAAACCCGAGTCGTCGGCGATGACGGGGTAGGGGACTTTCTTTGATAAGGCGAGAGCCTTGATGTAGGCGTTCTCGCGGTAGGTCTCGGCGGTCTCCTCGGGGTCGGATTCGATGCCGATGTCGGAAGGGGAATAGATGAGGAAGCCCATGGGGGCGAGGATCTCGCGGTACTCGCGGAGCTTCCCTTTGTTATTGGTGGCGAGGCAGATTTCGATGTTCATGGTGCCCACTATAGCAAAAGAAGGGATCCGGAAAAAGAAAAATGCCGACTCAATCGGCACTTCTAGGATGGAGCAGGTGACGGGAATCGGACCCGCGTAACCAGCTTGGAAGGCTGGTGTTCTACCATTGAACTACACCTGCGCTGGCGGACCATACGAGATTCGAACTCGTGATCTCTTCCGTGACAGGGAAGCATGTTAGGCCGCTACACCAATGGTCCGAGCGGACATAACTATATCATAGGCGGCGCGAGTGTCCAAACCTTTTTGGCAAAAGAAAACACCCCTAAGGGTGCTTCTTTCATTCGTTGATGAATTTGGCGAGGGCGGCTTTGGGGGAATAGCCAAGCCTCTTCCTCATTTCCTGACCGTTTTCGAAGTAGATGAGGGTGGGGATGGAATAGACCTGGTATTTGGCCGCGACCGCGGGGAGCTCGTCGACGTCGACTTTGATGAACTTGACGTCGGGCATTTCCTTTTCCAGTTCCTCGATGACGGGGCTAAGCATGTTGCAGGGCCCGCACCAAGTGGCGAAGAAGTCTAGCAGGACCTTGCCCGAGGCGATTTCCTTCTCGAATTCCTCGGCGGTTTTGATGTGGATCGGCATGTCGTTGCCTCCTTTCGGTAGAAACTATAGCCCGAAAATCAATATCAGTAAAAGCATATGCACCGGATAGTAGAGGTAGGAGAAAACACGGAACCATTTCGCGTCGTAACCCCTCTTTCCGGAATAGAGCAGGATCGGGATGATCGCCAATAGGCAATAGGACTCAAACGACATCTGCAGGGGGTCATAGGGCCTATTCCCTTCGCCAGCGCCGATATAGGAGGCGCCCCAGAAGGCAAGGACGATCACGAAAAAGGTGAGGCAGGAGAGGATGTTGACGAGTTTGCGGTGGGGGGGAGTGTCCTCATAGGAAGCGTAGTCCTGCCCGATGGCGGTAAGGTATTGCGAACTCGCAAGCTTCGATAGGGGCCTCGCCAAATAGAAGCCGAGGGCAATCGCTAGACCTAGAAGCGAATATCCGGGGCGGAGATAGGTCGGCCACCAAAGGACGTTCATGCTATTCACGTTTTCATATAGGTAGACGCCAAAGCTAAGGCCGACGACCGCGACGGGGATGATGAGGAATACCTTCCTCCAGCCCTTGAGGCTAAGGCAATAGAAGAAGCCCGCGATGATAAGAAGGTCGGCAAAGGCGTTTTCGATTCGCTGAAAGGCGAGGTAACGATTCCCTGGAACGGCGTAGATGTAGATGGTCTCGACCAAGGCGATGGAGACGAAGAAGATGGCGATGCGCAGAAAATACTTCAGCGGGGAGCGCGTGTAACGGAATCCCTCCACCATTAAGAAGGCGAATAGGGGGAAGGCGATGCGCCCGATGGCGCGGAAAACGTAGCCCGTGGTGTATAGGGGCGACTCCTGGACGTTGAACATCAAAAAGACGCCGATGTGGTCGAGCGTCATGAAGATCATCGCCATGACCTTGATGACGAATCCAGACAGGATTTGCGCGGATTTCTGCCCTTCCATGGTCATTGTTTGCCACTTGCCGTGAGGGCGAGGGAGATGAGGTTGTTGGCGGTGTGGGCCATGAAGGAGGCCGCGAATCCATAACGGTCATAAAGGAATCCGAAGGCGATGCCTGCAAAGATGTAGGGTGGGATGTTGGCCAGCTCGTCGAAGAAGGCATCGGTGCCGATGGTTCTCCAGCCGAAATGGATGAAGCCGAAAATCAAAGCGGTCAAAACATAGGCCCAGATCCTGCCTAGGCGAGAAAGGAAGCCGAATAGGCCGACGCGGTAGGTCATCTCCTCGCAGAAGGGACCGACCACGCCGAAGACGATGAGGGCGAGGGCGGGGCTCATGACGGTCATCTCTCGAAGCGCCCTTTCGTTGCCGTTGACCCCAGGCAAGGGCCTTCCCGCTGCCCCATAGATTCCCTGGAGCAAAAGGCTGTAGAGGACGCCAAAGCCATAGAGGACGCCTAGCCCGACGAGGGCGGCGACGTAGGGTTTCCAGCCGAGGAAGCTCTTGCCGACTTGCTTCCAATTCACCCATAGGAGCAACCCGAAAATAGCGAAGAGGGCTATGTAACTAATCGAGGACACCCCGAGGTTGATGCCAGGAGTCGACATATAGTCAATGAGTTCGGCTTGGCTCATGCCGGGGTTATTGGAAATGGCGACCACCTCGAAGATGATCGTGGCGATGAGGTTCAAAAGCAAAAGGCCGGCCAATCCGATGCCGAAGAAAACGAGCTGGCGGATGGGTCCGATGCGGACGTGATGGCCAAAGAGGGCATCGAGTTCTGGCTCATCGTTACGGTGATGGCAGTTGGGGCATTCAGGGGCCGCGATATCGTAGCTCATGCGGCACTCGGGGCAGGTTTTCCTTCCAAAGTAGGTTTTCATCGTCGGTAACTATACCATAGCCGCCGTTTTTTACTTCCTAGTTTCGCACCCATAATTGCAAGTGCGGCCGCGTGCAAATAGAATTTGGCCATGGCGAAAATCCCGCTTCGGAACCTAGAGGGCGAGTCCAAGGTGCTTGGATCCTCCTTTCAAGCCGAGGTTTTTCCTTTGAAGGACCCAGCCGATTTCAAAGCGGAGTACGAAGCGTTCCGGAAAAGACACCCAAAAGCCGACCATTACCCCTATGCCTATCGCCTTGGGGGAATCACGAAGAGCTCCGATGACGGGGAACCCGGTTCGACGGCGGGGGTGCCTTTGCTCACCCTTTTGGAGAGGAACGACATCGAAGGAGCGGTGGTGGTCGCCCGTTATTTCGGCGGGACCAAACTCGGCATCCCTAGGTTACGCCGCGCCTTCCTTTCGGCGGCCGAAGAGGCGATAAGCGGTGGTGGCCTAGGCGAAATCGTTACCAAGAAAGCCTACCGCCTCGAGGTCGACTATTCGACTTACCACACCTTGGAAAGCAACGCGGCAAGGTATGGATATTCGCTAAAAGACGTCGTTTTCGATGTAAATGTGAAACTATTTTTGCTTAGCGGTGCTAGCATAGATGAGCCTTGGGAAAAGATGGGCCTCCCAATAAGGGAGCTCCCTGTTCCAGAAACCCAGGATTGCGTTGAGGAGATTAGACAATGATCAAAGCGGAAGAATATAGGGAAAGAAGAAAGAAGTTTTTCAGCAAGATGGAGAACGACTCGGTCGCGATCCTTTTCGCCGGCGTCCCCGTGCATTGCTCGGCGGACGAAAGTTATCCCTTCGAGGTGAACCGCAACTTCTATTACCTGACTGGCATCGATCAGGAAGGCACCTCCTTGCTCCTTGTCAAAAGCGATGGCGAGGAACGCGAATACCTACTCATCGCGCCCTTTGATCCCGTCAAGGAGAAGTGGTATGGCAAGAAGCTGACCGTGGATGAGGCCTCCGAGAAATCTGGCATCCGCAACGTTCTGCTTAATTCCGCCCTCACCGCGAGGGTCGATAGCGTCCTCACCGGCAACTATTCCGATTTCGGCCGCCTTTCCACCGTCTACCTCGACATGGAAAAGGGCAACAAGGTCGCCGAAGACACCTATCCCGAAGACTACAAGAAGTCCCTTGAGGTCGCCTATCAGGGCCTTAAGTTCCTAGATGCCTATCCTATTATCGCCGCGTTAAGGAAAGTGAAATCCGACGCCGAAATCGCGGAGTTCCGCGAAGCGATCGAAGCCACCAAGATCGGCATCGGGGCGGCCATGGCCCGCATCAGGCCGGGCGTCAGGGAATACGAGGTGGCCGACGAATTCCACCACGTGATCAACGACGTCTCCGGATATCAGGGGACCGCTTTCCCGACGATTCTCGCCTCTGGCGTCCACACGACCTGCCTCCATTACCCGACCCCGACCGATCTCATCAAGAACGGCGATTTGGTTCTCATGGACCTAGGTTCCCGCCATGGCTATTACTGCGCCGACGTGAGCAGGACGGTTCCAGCTAACGGCAAATTCACCGACCTGCAAAAGACCATCTACGAAATCGTCCTTAGTTGCAATAAGGCGGTCGCAAATTACGCAAAACCAGGCCTAACCATCAAGGATTTGCAGAGTTTTACCGTTGAATTCCTCGCCTCGGAATGTCTTGCCAAGAAGCTCATCTCGAGCAAAGAGGAAATCAAGAACTACTATTTCCACGGGGTGTCTCATTTCATCGGCCTTGACACTCATGACGTCGGCAGCCGCGAGGAGCCACTTGCCCCCGGCAACGTGATCTCCGACGAGCCCGGCCTCTATTTCAAGGACCTCAAGATCGGCGTGAGAATCGAAGACGACCTTCTCATCACTGAGAACGGGGCCGAGGTTCTCACCAAGGACATCATCAAGGAAGTCTCCGAGATCGAGGATTTCTATTCCCACGCCAAATAAAGCGCCGTTTCCGAGAAACCTTGTTTAAACAAGGGGATAAAAGGCTTATACTCAGGCCATGAAAAAATACATCTTGGCCATTGACCAAGGCACGACGTCCACACGTGCCATTTTGATTTCCAAAAAAGGGGAGGCCCTTTTCAAGGCGCAACGCCCCGTAGACTGTCTCTTCCCAAAACCCGGTTGGGTTGAGGTCGATCCCGACCGCATCTGGATTTCCGTCATCGACGTCATCAACGAATTGATGGTCGTTTCGGGTGCCTCCATGGAGGAGGTGGCCGCGATCGGCATCACCAACCAACGTGAGACCACGGTCGTCTGGGATAGAAAGACCGGCAAATCCGTTTGCAACGCCATCGTCTGGCAATCCAAGCAGACCCAGGAACTTTGCGATGCCAGAATGCACAAGATGGATTACATCCAATCCAAGACGGGCCTAAGGATGAACCCTTATTTCTCCGCCTCCAAGATCCGTTACATCCTCGACCAAGTCCCCGATGGGCAGAAGAAGGCCGAGAAGGGACAGCTTGCCTTTGGCACGATCGATTCCTGGCTCATCTACAAGATGACCAAAGGGGCTTCCCATTGCACCGACGTCAGCAACGCGTCCAGGACGATGCTTTTCAACATCTTCACCATGAAATACGACGAGTCCCTTTGCAAAATCTGGGACATCCCGATGAAGATGCTCCCCAAGGTCATGGATAACTCCGCCGATTATGGCGAAGCCTCCTTCTTCCCTGGCGGCGTCCATATCTATGGCGTGGCGGGCGACCAGCAGGCTGCCCTGTTTGGCCAATGCTGCTTCCGCAAAGGCGATTCCAAGAACACCTATGGCACCGGCTGCTTCATGCTCATGAACATCGGCGATAAACCCGTCATCTCCTCACAAGGGCTCCTCACCACGGTCGCCTGGCGCGAAAACGGAGTTACCACCTACGCCTTCGAAGGCTCGGTCTTCGTAGGCGGGGCCATCGTCCAATGGCTCCGCGACCAAACCCGCTGGTTCGAGGACTCGGTGGACTCTGAATACTACGCGAGCAAAGTCAAAGACACGGCAGGGGTCTATTTCGTCCCCGCCTTCGTTGGTCTAGGCACCCCATGGTGGGACGACGAATGCCGCGGCGCGATCTTCGGATTGACCCGTGGCTCTGACCGTCACCATATCACGAGGGCCGCCCTCGAATCCGTCGCCTATCAAAGCAAGGACGTCATCGAATCCATGAAGAAGGAAGCGGGGCTCAGCCTGCCTTCCCTCAAAGTCGATGGCGGCGCCTCCGCCAACGGCCTCCTCATGCAGTTCCAGGCCGACATCCTCCAATGCAAAGTGCAGCTTCCCTCATGCTTAGAGACGACCGCCTTGGGCGCTGGCTTCTTCGCCGGCCTAGGATGCGGGTTCTGGAAGAGCAAGAAGGACATCGAGGAATGCCATGGCATCGCGGTGACCTATAGGCCGAAGATGGCCAAGAAGGAAGCTGACGAGCTTTACGAAGGTTGGATCTGCGCCGTCGAGGCCGCCCGTTGCTTCAAACCGAAACCGAAGGGAAGATGAGGAAGAAGGATCTTTACGACAACGCTATCCTGATCGCGCCCCCTTCCATGAAGAGGGCCCTTCTTTCCTATCGGGCCGAATATCCTGAGCAAAACTTCTCCATCTACTCCGTCGAGGAAATCGAATCGGCTTTTTCCTACCATCATGACGACCGCCTGATCATCGACCTCATCAAGAAGGGGTATGGGCATTTGGAGGCCACCGAAATTGCGAGCGTCCTCGACCATATGAAGGAGAAAAAGGACGGCTATAAATCAAAAAAACTGCGGGATTTGCAGCCGTTATTCGAGGAATATAGGAGAAACGAATACCTTTTCAAACTCGAATATCCAGAGAAAACATTTGGGAATCGGCAATATGTTCTCCTTGGGTATTACTCAGGGAAACGAATCTCAGCCGCCCTTTCCGAAATGCCCAATATCGGAGTCGTTTGGGATGGGATGGTTTCCCCTAGGGAAGACAAGGTCGAACTCCATTCATTCGCGGACGTCCATGGCGAATTCCACTACGTATGCAACCGGGTCGCCAAACTCATCGATGAAGGGGTGGACCCCGAGGATATCTACCTCATCGGCCTAGACGAACCCTCCTATTTCGAATTCTCCCTGATGGCGGAATCCTATGGTTTCGGCATCGACGCGGAACCCTCGATTTCCCTCAAGGACACGGAAATTGGCATCCGCTTCCTAAGGGCTTTTGGCCGCAATGGAAATCTCGACGAGGCCCTCAATGAATGCGAGGAGGATTCGGACAATTACCGTTCCATCTATTTGAAAAGCAAAACGTATTCGATCCCAGAGCTTTCGAAAGAAAGGCAACTCGCCGTGTTCGAGGCGGTCTTAGGCGATTCCAAAGTTGCCCAAAAGAAGAAAACCGGCGCCGTTCAGATCACATCATCGAGGTATGTTCCTGAGGGAAGCCATGCGTTTTTAATGTCCTTCGCCTTAGGCAAATGCCCTAGGATCCATCGGGACAACGAATACATCGGCGATTCGGAGAAGAAGGAGCTTGGGCTGCCGACCTCCATCGAATTGAACCTGCAGGACGAAACGGAGGTTTTGGGGCTCCTTAGGAAAAAAGAGCTCGAAGCCGTTACTTTCTCCTCTAGACATGGGCAAGAGGATTTCCATCTATCGCCATTACTTAAAAACAAAGAGGCCAACATCAAGGCAAACGCATCCAACGACCTTCCTTATGAATATTCCAAAGACCTCATCTCCGTTTGGCTTACCCATCTTGAGGATAGGAAGGAAAAATACTCTTCCTCCGACCCAAGGCTCGATTTGATCAAAAGGAAAACCGGATTGGCCGCTTCCCCCAAACTTGACCCATCCTTTGTTCCCTTCGAAGGGGACAAGCCGAAGACTTCGGGCCACCTAAGCGCGTCCTCGGTCACCTCTTTTTTCCAGTGCCCGTTCCATTATTACTGCGCCCAAGTCCTGAAGATCGACGATTCCGATTACGCCTTTAGCGGGCGAGTGGGCACCTTGTTCCACGATGCGCTGCAGGACATCTACCAAAATAAGGCCGATCCCAGGAAATCCCTGCAAAACCAAATCCAAATAGCCAAGGAAGAGAAGCCTTTCACCGAGATGGAAACCCTGTTGCTCGATCGGCTTTGCGAGCGGTTCCTCGTGGTACTTGAATTCACCAAAAGCGGGGAAAGCCGCATGAAGAACCCCGAATTCATCTGCGAGGAGTGGCTCACCTATAAACTCGGGGATAACCGCGAGATCATCGGCCGAGCCGATAAGATTATCCTCACGGGCGATAACCACGAGTTTATCTCCATTGTCGATTACAAAAGCGGGGGAACCAAATTTGAGGAAGACGAGATGGAATTCGGGCTTTCCCTCCAACTCCCGACCTACGATTTGCTCCGCCATGGCAACAAGAACCTGAAAGACAAAAAGCTCGCGGGTCTATTCATCGCCCCGATCCTTCCACCGGTGGCAAAGCGGGATGACAACCAATCCGAGACGAAGACGATCAAAGACAACGTCAAACTGGCCGGGATTTTCTCCGCCGACCTCGAAAGGATGGCCACCCTCGATCCTAACGTCGCCGGTTCCGATTACATCGAGGGCCTCAAGCAACTAAAGGATGGTGGCTTTGCCGCCAATAACCGCCGCCCGAAATCCGACGAACAATTCGCTGCTTATTTGGACCTTACCAAAAAGAAATACGAAGAGGCGTTCGAGCGCATAGAAAGAGGGGAATTCGAAATCGCACCTTTGGTGGTGGACGGGGCCAATCGGGCATGCTCGTATTGCCCCTTTGCCGACGTTTGTTTCCATAATCCGCGTATGAATCGCGAAGTCCATCTTCCGAAAAAGGAGAACAAAAATGGCTGATAGCCCAACTCCAGATCAGTTGAAAGCCATTGCCCATAACGAAGGCAATTGCCTTGTTTCGGCCGGAGCCGGCGCTGGCAAGACCAAGGTTTTGACACAGCGCATCTCCCGTTTGGTCGCAGAAAAGGAGGCCAAACTTGGCGAGCTTTTGGTTTTGACCTTCACCAACAAGGCGGCGTTCGAGATCAAGGACAGGGTTCGCACCGCGATCGCCACTCATCCTCTCCCCGAGGTTCGCGCCCAAAGCCCGGAAGTGGAAGGGGCCTCCATCACCACCTTCGACTCCTTTGCCTTGGATTTGGTGACCCGTTACCATTACCGGCTTGGCATCGACAAGGAGATTTCCTTGGTTCCGCAAAGCCTCATCGACACGCAGAAAAAACTGACGATAGAGCGAATCCTTGAGGAAAGGGGCGCGCTGGCCAATCAAGGGAAAGACCAAAGATTCAAGGAATTCGTCGGCCGTTATTGCGTGAAAAGCACGGATTCCGTCATCAAACTGATCATCGCCATCGACAAGGAAGCGGACCTAAAGAAAGACAAGAAAGCCTTCTTGAAAACCTTTGTGGAAGAAAATTTCTCCGACGCTTTCTTTGAAAACGGCATCCAGACCTGCTACCAAAAGGCGATCGCCATCCTCGAAAAGGCTTGTGACTTAATCCGTTCCGAATACGAAAACACCGAATACGCCGACCTTGATGGGCAATTGCTCCAAGGGCTGCTTTCCTGCAAAACCTATGACGACCTTTATAGCGCCGGAATTCAGTTCGTGGCCGCGAAAAAGAACGCCCTCACCGACCAGGACAAATCCGCCAGGGCAAAGGTCAAGGAAATGGTCGCTTTGGCCAAGTCCTATCTTGTTGCCCCGAAAGCCGAATCGTATCGGAAGCACATGGAACTCAAGGACGACGCGGATTTGCTTTTCGGGATCGTCCGCGAATTGAATAGCCGCCTCGACGAGTGGAAGAAAGCGAATGCGTCCTATTCCTTCGCCGACATCGCTTCCTTGGCGAGGGACCTCGTCCAGGATGACCAAGTGGCCGCGGAACTAAGGGCGAAATACAAATTCGCCATGATCGATGAATATCAGGATACCTCGGACTTGCAGGACCAGCTGATCGAGAGGATCAACGACAAATGCCTATTCATGGTGGGTGATATCAAACAATCCATCTATCGTTTCCGCAACGCCAACCCCAAGAACTTCAAGGCCAAAATGGATGCCTATTCCTTAGAGCAAGGCGGAAAGCTCATCACGATGGCGGAGAATTTCCGTTCCAGGGAGCAGGTCATCGACGCGGTCAACGCGATTTTCGGGAAGATCATGACGGAGGAGCTTGGCGGCGTCGACTATTCCAAGAATCAAGCTTTGCTTTACGGTAACAAAGCCTATGACCAAACCAAGAATATGGAGCCTTATGGCTACCGCGTCTATCGCTATGCCCGCGGCGGGAAAGGGCAGGCCGAGGACGAAGCCGAAGCCATCGCCCGTGACATCGCCTCCAAGATCGTTTCCGGGTATAAGGTCCAAGACTGGAGCAAACCCAAAGGGGATCCCGAACCCTACCGTCCATGCGATTACGGCGACTTCGCCATTTTGATCCGCAAGAAAGACGACTTCCCGATCTATGAAAGGAAGTTCCGCGACTATGGCATCCCCATCTCCATCGCCAATCCGAAGAAGAAGGACGAAAAGACCATCAAGATCGTCTTGAAGACCCTGCTTCGCTTGGCCCTTGAGGTCAAGGCGGGATTGACCGATTCCATCTCCTTAAGGCACCTATACGTATCCCTAAAAAGGAGTTTCGCCCAAGCGGAAAAAGACGAAGCAATCTATGCCTCTTTGACCTCTGGCGAATATCTAAAAGACCCGATTTTCCAGCAAATCCACGATGTTTTGGAAAAATCGGAATCCATTGGAGACCTCGCGAGAAACCTCGTGAAATCCTTTGATTTGGCAAGGAAATTGCCTCTAATCGGAGACGTGAAAGAGAACTTCGAAGTCATCCAATCGTGGATTTCCTATCTGGAATCCCTATCCAAATTCACCTGGGACCTTCAGGACGTCATCCAGTATTACGACGACCTCGATAAGACCGGCGTCGAGGAAGAGGATGATCAAGCGCCGTCCGAATCCGAAGCGGTCCGCCTCATGTCGATCCACGCTTCCAAAGGCCTCGAATTCCCAATCGTCTATTTGCCTCAACTAGACAAGCCAATCAGCAGGGACAAGGTCAACTTTACCTTTTCCCGTAACTGGGGGATTCTCCTGCCCAATCAAAACGAGGCGTATTTGATCGCGGAAGGTCCGTTCCACGTTTTGGCCCAATCCGAGGAATACGACGAATCCCTTTCCGAGATGATGCGTCTATTCTACGTCGCCCTTACTAGGGCCAAGGAGAACCTCGTTTTCCTTCTTCCGAAGCCAGAAAAGGAAATCTCCCTTCCCGCGTTCCCAAAATCCTTTGAGCATTTCCTCCTTTTCGCCGACGCCGAAAAAGGGCACGAGTTCGACGCGGATACTTTGCCACCGGTGAATAAGGCGGCCTTAAAAGAAACCGCGCTTAAGAGAAAAGAGGAAGAAGCAGGACGGGAAGATTCGGAAAACGAGGCAAGGATAAAGGAAGGCCTCCTCCATTTCTTGGAGCAAGACCTCCGTCGCATATCTTCCCTTCCTAAAGAAGTCGATGCCAAACGCGCTTCCAAAGAAGTTGAGGGACCCGTTGATCAAGGGAAACTCCGCTATGGCGAAAAACTCCACCGCTTGATGGAACTCACCGATGTCTCCAGCAAAGACGTTTCTTGGATCGAGGATGAAAAACTCCGTTCGAAGATCGAGCGGGTTTTGGCGCTCCCTTGCTTCAAAGACTCCGCCAAAGCGAGGCAATTCCACGAGTACTCCTTCCTTGGACCGGAAGGGCAAGAGGGCATCATCGACCTCTTCCTCCTTTACGAGGACCACGTCGATTTGATCGACTTCAAAGCCGCCCAAATCGACGATCCCGCCTACGCATCGCAGCTACGTTTCTACGCGGAATTCCTGGAAAAATCCTTCAAGAGGCCCGTTTTCGCTTACCTCGTTTCGATTTCACAAGGAAGTCAGGTTAGGGTAGAGTTATGAGCATGAACCCAAGCAAAGAGGAATTCTATTCGTTCATGGACTCGCTCCAGCTCCCCAGGGAGTTGGACCGCGATTTTCTTTTCGATTGCCTCGCGACGGCGATGGAAGGTGGGGAGAACCTTTCGGCGGTGAACCCGAGGTTCTCGTCTTTCATGATCAACCCGGCGTTCTTAGCGATGTATCTCATCAACGAGCACATCTTCTATCTTTCCTGCCATCCCGAAGTGAAGGAGGCGGATGCGATCGCCAAGGATGGATATCGTGACATTTTGATCTCCGTATCTTTAGATAAGTACTACACGAACGAGCACCTGGCCTACCAAATGGGTTCGTTCACCTCGCGTTTCTCGCCGACCCTATCGACGATCGACCTCTATCTGAACTTCATCTTGGGGATGCTTTCTCGTTATAAGAAAAACGAACCAGAACAAACCCTTCTCACCGACATCATGATGAAGGGATTTCAGATGGCCAACTGCGTTTGCCGTCTTCTGGAGGGCGGCTTCGAGACCGAGGCCTTCTCCACCTGGAGGACCCTCCATGAGAACGAATGCATTCTGCAAGTTCTAATCAAGCACGGCAAACCCGTGATCGACGCCTATTTGAAGCACATCGGATACGGCATCGCCTTCCGCGGCGGCTATTCGAGCAAGGAGAAGACGGACGAGGTGTTCGTCGAGATCAAGGAGAAGATGAGGAAGGCCGACCTTAAGTCCAAGGACATGAAGAGGTTCATCGAATATGGTTGGCTTCTAGCGATCGACAAGGTCACCGAGATCGAAGGCTTCAAGCTGAACTTCCGCGATGGCGTCCAGCGCGTCGCGGGGCTAAGCAACTATTCCAAGGTCTATGAGATGTCCTCGGAGATCGCCCATAGCTCCCCGCTTCTTATCTATTCCGAAAAGAACTATTTCTACCACATCACGATCCTGAACCTTTATGAATCCTTCTTCCGCCTGGAGAAGATATTCGCCTCCATCTATATGTCGACGGTAGGGGAGGAAGAGAGGCAAAGATACCTCTCGATGAGAAGCCTTTACTCCGGTGAGCTGCTCGCTTCCTACAACATGAAAAAGGCCGAATTCACGAGGAATTAAGCCTGGGAAAAACAAAAATAGCCCCGCAAATCGGGGCTATTTTCGTGATTTCGAATCAAACGTCGGCGTAGCAGGAGCCGCCGATGAATTCCCTCATCAAGGAGTTGGAGGGGACCCAATCGTCTTCCATGTCGAGGAAGAACTTCAACGTCCTCTGCAACCTCATCGAGACGGGGAACCAGGGGCTCTCGGAGTCGATGCTGCGAAGCAAGGGAAGCGCGTATTTCTTCAAGACGGGGAGCTCATAGGAGATCATCGAGTTGTAGACGTAGTCGCAGCCTTCCTGGCAGGGGTAGATCCAACGGAATTCGCCATAGCGGACAGAACCCCACATGTTGATCGTCTCCTCGGCCGAGGCGTTGCGGAACTTGTAGTCGCGCACAATGCGGCGGATGAGGCGCAAATCGGTGAGGGAGACCGGGGTGTGGTCGTCGATGTTGAGCTGGGCCTGTGGCGAGATGAAGATCTTGAATTTGGCGGACTTCGGGATATTGGCGGTCATCCTGTCGTTGAGGGCGTGAATGCCTTCGATGATGATGGGCTCGTTCTTTCCGACCTTAAGGGTCCTGCCGGGCACCCTATGGCCGAGCTGGAAGTCGAATTTGGGGAGGGTGACCTCCTCGCCGTTAATGAGGTCGAGCATGTTCTGGTTGAAGAGTTCGATGTCGAGGGCCTCGATGTGCTCGAGGTCGGGATTGCCTTTTTCGTCCTTGGGGCATTGGTCCTTGGGAAGATAGTAGTCGTCGAGGGAGATGCGGACGGGGTTGATGCCACGGGAAAGCAGCTCAATCCTCAAACGGTTCGCGAAAGTGGTCTTGCCAGAGGAAGAGGGGCCGGCGATGCAGATGAGGGAGATCTCGTCGATCTGGTCTTCGATGAGCTGGCCGAGTTCGCAGAGCATGCGGTTATGCCTTGCTTCGCAAAGGTTGATGAATTCAATCGGCCCGCGCTTGCGGATGGCTTCGTTGATCCCGCCGACGCTGTCGCTGCCGACGATGGCGGCCCAGTCGTGGGCTTCCTTCAGGGCGCGGTTGAAGGTCGGGTCGTCCTGGAAGGGAGGGATTTCGCCGTTGCACTCGGCGCGGGGGTATTGAAGCATGAAGCCAGGGGCGTAGAGCCTCAGCTTGTAGTCCTTGATGAAGCCGGTCGAGGGCACCATGTGGGAATAGGTGTAGTCGAGGTATTCGGCGCAGGAATAGAAGTGGACCGTCTTCTCGGGACGGGTGAGGAGCAAGGCGGCCTTGTCCTCGAAACCGCGTTCGGCATAGACCTTAGCGGCCTCCTCTTTGCTGACGAGGAACCTCTTCATGGGGAGGTCGGCGGCGATGATGTTCTCGATCTCGTGGTTGATGCGGATGAGCATCGCGGTGGTGGCGGTCACGCCGCTATTGAGGATATGGACGCCGATAGCGCGGGAAACGTTGTAGGAAAAGCGGATCTTAAGATCGGGGTAGACCCTGGAAAAGGCCATGGCCACGATGTAGCGGAGGGAGGCCTCGTAGATCCTGCACGCGTCGCGGTCGGTTAGGGTCAGGGGTTCGATCACCGCATCATAGGCAAACTCATAGGTGAGTTCGCGGGTGCGGTTGTTGATACGGGCGGCGATGCATTTCCTTTCAGGATCGCGATCGCCGATGGCCTCGAGCATCGAGATTTTGTGGTCGAACGTCTTGGATCGACCCATGCAGTGGACGGTAAACGACATTTGGTTCTTTCTCCTTAGGAAGAAGCAGTCAATCTTATATGAAAGCCCTTACATTAGCAAGAAAAGTTTCGCTGAAAACAGGCAATATTTCTAGTGTTTTCGCTCGTTCCTGCGCGTATTTACAAAAATAAGTTGAGTGGAGTAGGGGAAACTAGGATAATTCTAGGCGTCTAATCACAGGGACTTATAGTCCGCGAAAGGAGACTCACCCATGGCAAAAGCAATGGTTTACCTGCAATCCGGCGGCCCGACCGCCGTCATCAACTCCTCCCTCTATGGGGCGATCATCGAGGCCAAGAAGCACTCTGAAATCAGTGGCATCTACGGCTCCCTTAACGGCGTCGAGGGCCTCATCCAAGACGAACTCATCGACCTCCGCGAGGAAGAGGAAGACACCATCGAACTGCTAAAGCAGACCCCGGGCGCCATCCTCGGCACCGCCCGTTATAAGATGCCTTCCGACCTCGGCGACCTCCGTTACGAGGCCATCTGCCAGACGATCCTCAACCACAATATCGGCTATGTCTTCGTCAACGGCGGCAACGATTCCATGGATACCTGCGCCAAACTGGCCAAGCTCTTCGCGCAGCAAAAGATCGATTGCAAGGTCATGGGCGTTCCCAAAACCGTCGATAACGACCTCGCCATCACCGACCACTGCAACGGCTATGGTTCGGCGGCCAAGTACGTCATCAACATCACCAAGGACATCTGCATGGACGCCAAGTGCTACAAAAAGGGCAAGGTGTTCATCATCGAGATCATGGGCCGCAACGCCGGCTGGCTCACCGCCGCGGTCGACCTGCTTCCCTACACGAACCGTCCCGACCTCATCTACCTCCCCGAGGACTCCTTCGAGATGGATACGTTCCTCAAGGACCTTAAGTCCATCTATGACCTAAAAGGTCACGTCATCATCGCGATTTCCGAGGGCATCGTCTTCGAACGCGACACCTCGACCGCCCGCATCGACGCCTTCGGCCACATCCAACTCGGTGGCGCCGCCGACGCCCTTGCGACCATCGTCGAGAAGAAGCTCGGTCTCCCGACCCGCTCCGTCGAGCTCTCGCTCCCCCAGCGTGCCGACCCGATCCTCATCTCCAAGGTCGACCAGGACGAGGCCATCGCCTGCGGCGCCTTCGCCGTCAAGAAGGCCCTCGAAGGCGAGACCGCCAAGATGGTCATCATCAAGCGCGTCTCCAATAGCCCGTACAAAGCCGAGCTCGCCCTCGCTCCCGTTGACCAGGTCGCCAACGCCGAGAAGAAGGTTCCGACCTCGATGATCGTCGGCAAGACCCACATGGATCCTTCCTTCCGCGAATATCTCGCCCCCCTCATCCAGGGCGAGGTCTACCCCCGTTTCAAAAACGGCATCTACGAAACCGCGGTCCTCAAGAAGGTCAAAGCCCGCTAAAAACGCAAAGAACACCCGCCAAAGCGCATCGCCTTAAGGCGGGTTTTCTTATTCCTCTTGTCCAAAACGGTTCTTTGTCCTTAAAATGATAGTCGTATCACTAAGTGATAGGTTTTTTATGAGACTGGCTGAACGTTATGTAAGATGGAGCGATGAGGGCAAGAACCTCTTCATTTTGATTTGCGTCGCCCTTTTTGGGGCCCTGGTCTCGGTCGTTTTCATCTTTCTCGATAACGTCGGTGTACTCCTTGGCTGGCTGCTAGGCTCGGCCATCAACATCATCGCCTACGTATCGATGGTCAAGGGTTCGAAATCCCTCCTCAAATCGGCCCGTGAAGGAAGCGGCAAGACCGCCTCTTTCGCCGCCCTTTTCTTCCTGATGCGCCTTTTCCTTTACGCGGCCGGACTTGTGCTCGCGGCGTTTTGCACCTTCCGCTGGGGCACCTTTGAGCATGGGTATTGCAACTTGCTCGCCCTCGCCCTTGCCTACATGCCGACTTGGATCACACTCGTCGTGGTCGCCTTGATCCGCGGTGGCAAGAAGCAGCCTACGCCCGCCAAACTCGACAAAGCGGCGGAAATCGAGAAAAAGAAAGCCGAACTTGCCAAGATGCAGGCCGAACTCGAGGCTCTTGAAAACCAGCAGAAGGAGGGCGAATGAAAATGCCTCTTCTCTCTGGTAACCCCCTTCAGGACATGATCGAGTCCTTCAAGAAGATCACTTGGCAGGACTATTGGACCAACTTCCGCATGAGCGGGACTTTGCTGTCCTCGTTGCTCGTCATGGTCATCATCATGATTCTGGCCACGATCGTCGGCATCCAAGCCAAGCGCCAGGATCCGATGAAGCCTAGCCGCGGCCTTTTGGCTTTTGCCGAGATGGGCGTGGACAAACTCCAGAATTGGACTCGCGCGATGATGGGTGGCCGCGAGCCGGGGAACTGGCCCGCCTATTTCCTTTGCCTCGCCGTCTACCTCTTCATGGCGTTCACCTGGTCGCTTACGGGCCTTCCCTCGATCATCGATACCCTGATCTTCCCCTTGTCCCTATCCGTGGTCATGTTCATCCTGATCCACGCGACCGCGGTCCGTTACCAGAAATGGAAATACTTCCATCGCTACATCGAGCCGATTCCAATCTTCCTGCCGATCAACCTGATCACCATGTGGACCCCGATCATCTCCACGGCCCTCCGTATGTTCGGCAACGCCCTTTCGGGTTCCGTCGTCATCGGCTTGCTCAACTGGGCGTTGAAAAACGTTTCCATCTCCATCTTCTCCGAGTGGGCCTCTTCCTATATGGCCGCGACCGGGGGAGCCCGTCTATTGGATACGCCGGCGGCGATTTGGCTTAGCCCTTTGCCGATTGGCGTCCTCAATCTCTACTTTGGCTTGTTCTCCGGGTTCATCCAGACCCTGGTTTTCGCTTCCCTTAACGCGTGTTGGATCACGGCAGAAATGCCCGAGACCAACGCGATGGGGACCGAGCGTCAGGTCACAAGGCCCGGCCCGAGCAAGGCCCAATAGTACCTAAGGAGGTAAATTCATGGGTATTTCCAACGTCTTGACCGTCTTCGCCGGAGCGGGAACGGTCGCCAACAACAACCTTGGCCTGATCGCCTTGGCCGCCGCCATCTCCATCCTTGTCGGCGCCGCCGCCGCGTTAGGCGAATCCTGGATCGCGTGCCACGCCCTCGATGGCATGACCCGCAACCCGGAAATGGAGTCGAAACTCCGCTCGACGATGATCTTGGCCATCGCTCTCGACGAGTCCACCTCGATCTACGCCCTCATCGTTTCGATTCTGCTTATCTTCATCCTCGGGGCACCGCTCGTAGGCTAAGAAGATGAGCCTGGTTTCGCTACAAGCGAAATTCGGACAAAGTCGCCGCCAAAGGAGGAAAGCGCATGGATAGAAGACGCAAGTTAAGGTTCCTGCCCATCGTTTTGGGTGTTTTCCTGCTTGCCTCCTGCCAGGAGAATCCTTTCGGCCCCGACTCGCAAGCCGCCACGGACAGTTTCGTCAACAAGGTCTTCCCTAACGGCATCTGGGACTTCGTCATCCAGCTCCTCGCCTTCGTCGTCCTACTGGTCTTCGTCTTCCTCATCGGTTACAAACCGGTCAAGAAGATGCTCAACAAGAGGAAAGAGGGCGTCCAGAAGATGGTGGATGACGCCAAAGCCAATCAGGAAGTGGCCAAGCGCGCCGCCGACAATGCCTCGGTTACCATCGAGGAAGGAAAGCAGCAAGCCGCCGCCATCGTTGAGGAGGCCAAACGACAAGCCGCTTTGGAACGCGCCGCGATGATCGCGAGCGCCCAAGACGAGGTCGCCGCCATGAAGAAGCGCGCCGACCAAGACATCGAGGCCGCCAAGGTCGCCTCCAGGGAGGAAGTCCGTTCCGAGATCGTGGACGTGGCTCTTCTCGCCTCGGAGAAGATCCTAGGCCGCGAAGTCTCGAGTTCCGACAACAAGAGGCTCGTGTCCGATTTCGTCAAGCAGATGAATGAGAAGGAAGGGGAGGAGTGAGCATGGACGAACTAAGTGAAAACTACGCCAATGCCCTCTTCTCCTTGCTTTCATCCAAGGACAGGCCGATTTACGCAACCGCTTTGAAGGAAATCCGCGCCGATTTGGCAAACGAGGGGGATTTCCTTCGCCTGCTTTGCTCCAGGTCGCTCGACTTTGAGGAGAAGGAGAAGATACTCGATAGGGTCTATGGGAAGAAATACGAGAAGCTTCCCCATTTGCTACCGACCCTCAAAGTGATCTGCTCCCATCATCGATTCAATCGCTTCAACGCGATCGTCGATGCGTATAACTCCCTATGCAACGAGGAACTTGGGATCAAAGAAGGCATCGCGTTCTCGGCGGAGAAACTGAGCCCCGCCGAAATGACCGCCATCGAGAAGGCTTTAGAGAAAAAGCTCGGCTCGAAGGTGGCCCTCACCAACATGGTTGACCACACCCTATTAGGAGGGGTGAAGGTCAGCATCGACGACAAAGTGTTCGACGGAACCCTCAAAGGCCGTCTGAACGAATTAGCGAAGAACCTTCGAGGAGGACATGTCCAATGAAAATCAATTCCAGCGAGATCTCCGCTCTCATCAAAGAGCAGATCAAAGGCTATGAGGCGGACCTAGAGACCGATGACGTTGGTACCGTCATCTCGGTAGGGGACGGCATCGCGATTTGCTATGGCCTTCAAAAAGCCATGCTCGGCGAGCTTTTGGTTTTCCCTAATGACGTCTACGGCATGGTCCTCAACCTCGATACCGATGACGTCGGCGCCGTTTTGTTAGGACCCGATAAGAAAATTCAGGAAGGCGACACCGTAAAAAGGACCAAGAAGGTCATCGAGGTCCCCGTTGGGGACGGTTTGCTAGGCAGGGTGGTCAACGCCCTTGGCGAGCCTCTAGACGAAAGAGGACCCGTCTCCTACAAGAAAACCCGCCCCATCGAGCGTATCGCCCCGGGCGTCATGACCAGGAAATCGGTCTCGGTTCCTCTAGAAACCGGACTTAAGGCGGTTGATGCGATCATCCCGATCGGCCGCGGCCAAAGGGAACTCATCATCGGCGATAGGCAAACGGGCAAAACCGCGATCGCCCTCGACGCGATCATCAACCAAAAGGGCAAAGACGTGAAATGCGTCTACGTCGCGATTGGCCAGAAGAACTCCTCCGTGGCCTCCCTCGTCGAGAAGCTACGCGAACTCGATTGCATGGATTACGTGGTTGTCGTCTCTTCTAGCGCCTCCGAATCCGCGCCCAACCAATACATCGCCCCCTTCGCCGGCATGGCGATCGCCGAGGAATGGATGGAGCAGGGGCAGGACGTCCTCATCGTCTTGGACGACCTTTCCAAGCACGCGGTCAGCTACCGTACCCTCTCTCTTCTATTGAAGAGGGCCCCGGGCCGCGAAGCCTATCCCGGCGACATCTTCTACCTGCATTCTAGACTCCTCGAAAGGGCGTGCCGTTTGGCACCAGAATTCGGCGGGGGTTCTATCACGGCGCTCCCGATCGTCGAGACGCAGGCTGGCGACATCTCCGCCTACATCCCGACCAACATCATCTCCATCACCGACGGACAGATCTTCCTGATCACCGACTACTTCGCCTCGGGTCAGCGCCCCGCGGTGGACGTCGGCTTCTCGGTTTCCCGCGTTGGCTCGTCCGCGCAGGTGAAGGCCATGAAGCAGGTTGCCTCCTCCATCAAAATTGAGCTCGCCAACTATAGGGAAATGCTTTCCTTCTCCCAGTTTGGCAGCGACCTCGACGCCTCCACCAAGAAGGTCCTCGCTCACGGCGCCGTCCTCATGGAGACCCTCAAGCAAAAGCAATACAACCCCTATCCGCAATGGAGGCAGATCCTCGAACTCTTCGCCGTCAAAAACGGCTATTTGGACGAGATTCCTCCCGCGAAAGTGGGCGAAACCCTCGCAAATCTCATCTCTTTTTTGACTTCCACCCATCAAGACGTCATCGACGAACTGAACGATAAGAAGGCCTTCGACGATGCCCTCACGATTAAAGTCAGGAATTCCATCGAGGACTTTTTCCAGAAGAGGTAACCCCTAGATGTCATTAGGTCTCACCAAGACAAAACGCAGGATCCACTCCGTCCAATCGACGCAGAAGATCACCAAGGCGATGGAACTCGTCGCAAGCGTCAAGCTGAAGCGTTTTCGTCGTGAGTTCGAGACCGGCGATGCCTATACCGTGGCCTTGGCGAGGATCATCGGGCATCTTTTCGCCTACGATTCCTCCTCGAAGACCCATTATTCGAAGGAAAACGAGGACGTCGAGGGTTCCCTCTACATCGTCATCACCTCCAACCTCGGCCTATGCGCGGGCTATAACAACGAGATCTTCAAATACGTCGATGCCCACGTCGACCCTGAGAAGGACATGATCTTCCCCATTGGGGAAAAGGGCAAAGCCCATTTCACGGCCGACCCCCGTTACAAGATCGTCGAAAGCGAATTCAGCGAACTCGACCTCTCAATGGATCCCCGTCTTATCGGCGAGGCATGCCAAAACATCAAGGACATCTTCAACCACCGCGTCGTGAAGAAGGTGGTCCTCGTCTACACCCGTTACGTGAATTCGCTCTCCTTCGTCCCCGACATGGCGCAGCTGCTCCCGGTGAGCATCGAGCCCGTGCCCTATAACGACGAGGAATACGCGCCGCCCATCTTCGAGCCTAGCGCCAGGGAGCAAATCCATCTCCTGCTTCCCCAATACCTCGCCTCGATATTGATCTCAAAGCTCAACGAATCGCAACTATCGGAGCAAGCGAGCAGGCGCAGGGCGATGGAAAACGCCAACGACAACGCCGACGAGTTGCTCAGCAAACTCACCATCGAATACAACAAAGCCAGACAGGCTTCCATCACCCAGGAAATCGTGGAAGTCGTCTCGGGCTCAAACCAAGGAAACTAAGGGAGGAACACCCATGAAAGAGAAGAAAAACGAAAGCCTGATCGGCATCATCGTGCAAGCGGTGGGGCCGGTCATCGACGTCAAATTCGAGGACAAGCACCTCCCTGAGATCCTAACCGCCCTGAAAGTGCCCCTAGGAAAAGAGGGGAAGACCCTCACCATCGAGGTCATGCAGCACATCGGCGACGACGTCGTCCGCTGCGTCGCCATGGGTCCTACCGATGGGCTCATGAGGGGAATGGAGGTCATCAACACCGAGGCCCCGATTTCCGTGCCCGTCGGCCCGAAGACCCTTGGCAGGATGTTCAACGTCCTAGGCGATGCGATCGATGGCATCGAAGACCCCGAACTCGACAAGGCCACCCGCATGCCGATCCACCGTCTCGCCCCGAGTTTCGCGGAGCAAAACGTCTCCCATGAGATCTTGGAGACCGGCATCAAGGTCATCGACCTCCTTTGCCCATATTCCAAAGGCGGCAAAGTCGGCCTTTTCGGAGGCGCGGGCGTCGGCAAGACCGTCCTCATCCAGGAACTCATCTTCAACATCGCCAAAGAGCATAACGGCACCTCCGTCTTCGCTGGCGTCGGCGAAAGAAGTCGTGAGGGCAATGACCTCTATTTCGAAATGAAAGAGACCGGCGTCTTGAACAACACCGCCCTATGCTTTGGCCAGATGAACGAACCCCCGGGAGCCCGTATGAGGGTCGCCCTCTCCGCCCTTACGATGGCCGAGTATTTCCGCGACAAAGAACACCAAGACGTCCTCTTGTTCATCGATAACATCTTCCGTTTCACCCAGGCTGGCTCCGAGGTTTCGGCCCTTTTGGGCCGCATGCCTTCCGCGGTCGGCTATCAGCCCACCCTCGCCACCGAAATGGGCCAACTCCAGGAAAGGATCACCTCCACCAAGGACGGCTCCATTACCTCGGTTCAGGCCATCTACGTTCCGGCCGACGACTTCACCGACCCCGCGCCGGCCACGGCCTTCTCCCACCTCGACGCGAAGACCCTCCTCGACCGCAATACCGCGGCCCTAGGCATCTTCCCGGCGGTCGACCCGCTCGAATCCTCCTCCAACATCATGGATCCTAACCTAATCGGGGAGGAGCATTACGAGGTCGCCCGTGGGGTGCAAAAGCTTTTGCAACGTTACAAAGAACTCCAGGACATCATCGCGATCCTAGGCATTGACGAGCTTTCCGACGAGGATAAGGCGATCGTCGCCAGGGCAAGGAGAGTTAGGAACTTCCTCTCCCAACCCTTCCACGTCGCCGAGGCCTATTCCGGATATCAGGGCGTTTACGTTCCCCTTTCCGAGACGGTCCGCTCCTTCAAGGAACTCCTCTCGGGTGCTTACGATTCCTACCCCGAATCCGCCTTCCTCTATTGCGGAACGATCGAGGACGTCGTCAAAAAAGCGGAGGCCATGAAATAAAATGGGCTTCCCTTTCCGCTTGCTAACCCCCCAAGGCATCGCCTTAGAAGGCGAGGCCACGTCCGTGGAAGTGCCGACCGTCGATGGCCCTATGGCTATCCTCCCGGGCTACACGAACATCATCGCCTCCTTGTCGAAGGCCGGGGTTTTGAAAGCGGAAATCGACGGCAAAACCCGTTATTTCGCGATATTTGGCGGAGTGGTGGAGAATAGCCGCGACCATGGTTGCCTCGTCTGCGTGGAAGAGGCTAACGACGGCTATGAAATCGACATGGCCCGCGCCATCGCGGCTAGGGATAGGAACCTCGATCTCATCCAGACCAAGAATAGCTCCGACGACGTGCTGAAAGCGAGGCTAAAACTAGCCAAAGCCCTCGCCCGCATCTCCGCGAAAGAGCTTTCACAGGGAAAACAGTAGATAAATGCTTTTCTTTTTTGCACATGAATATAAACTACGAAATTAAAAAAGGGGGCTAACCGTGAACTTCATATTCGTTTCTCCTAACTTCCCCGAAAGGAACTACAAATGGGTCGAAGCTCTTCGCGAGAGGGGCGTCAACGTTTTGGGCATCGGCGATACCCCCGTTTGGAATATCCACGATCGCCTCAAGAAGGCCCTTACGGAGTATTACTACGTTTGGGACATGAATAACCATGGCCTCATGGACAAAGCGGTTGAGTACTACCAAAGCAAATACGGCAAAATCGATTTCATCGAATCCAACAACGAGTGGTGGCTCACCGAGGACGCGAGACTTCGCGAGAGGTTTGGCGTCGTAACCGGCTTCCATCCTTCCGACATGGAGCACATCAAAGCCAAGTCGGCCATGAAGGAATACTTCCAGAAGGCCGGCGTCAAAACGATGCGTTACCTCGTCGTCTCCGGAAAGCAAGATAAGGAAGCGGCGACCGAATTCGTCAAATCGGTCGGCTATCCCGTCTTCGTCAAACCCAATATCGGCGTCGGCGCCGCCGATTCCCACTCCATCCATAACCAAGAGGAATTCGATGCCTTCTTTGAGAAGACCCTCCCCGAACCCTACATCATGGAGGAATACATCGACGGCAGGATCGTCTCCTTCGATGGCGTTTGCAACGACGAAGGCGACGTCGTCTTCTGCACGACCGACCATTTCCCGGTCGCGGTCGCCGAAATCCTGAACGAGCACGAAGACCATATGTATTATGACGTCCCCTTCGGACTCAAGATGAGCGACATCGACCAAGTCGCCTTCGAGGCGGCGGGTAGAGCGGTCGTCAAGGCCTTCGGCATCCGCAAAAGGGTGTTCCACATCGAGTTCTTCGTCCTCAACGCCGATAAGCCCGGCTTTGCGAAAAAAGGCGAGTTCGTCGCCCTTGAATGCAACATGAGGGCACCCGGCGGATACACCGTCGACCTCATCGACTACGCCAACAGCGCCTCCGTCTATCAGATCTACGCCGATATCATCTGCTTCAACGAGAACCGCCAGTACATGGGCTATCCGAAGCATTATTCCCTCGCCGTCCATCGCCGTGACGAATACCAATACGTCCATAGCGATGAGGAGGTGCTGGAAAAGTTCGCCGACTCCATCAAGATGCATGGCCGTTATCCCGACCACATCGCCGCGGTCATGGGAAACCGTTACTTCTTCGCCGTCTTCGATGATTTCGAAAAGGGCTTGGAGTTTGACGAATTCGTTCGCCTAAAGAAGTGATTTCAGACAGGATTTCGCGAATTTCTCCGCAGAATCCCCATCAATTTCCGAATCAAAGGAGGTAAGGATCTTGCCTCCTTTTTCTATTTCGAGGATGTCTTTGCCATTAGCAAAATCCAAGAAGGACTTCCTTTCCGCTTCGGATAGGGAAGGCAAGTAGACGTGCGCCGTCTTCTTGCTGGAGCTTCTTGCGTAAGGCTCGACCTTGCCGGAATAGAAGGGGTTTTCTTCTTTCTCTAGGCAAAGCAAGCAACCTTCTCCTTTATAGAAAGAAGAGAAGGAAGCAAAAGAGGAGAACTCATAAACGTAACTATAGTTGGCGAGGTCCTTCATTTGGTTAGCGAAAGCATTCGCGTTCTCGAAGTTATTGGATGCGGGGATATGGATGATCTTGGTGTCACTGCAGGCGATGAAAATCGAAGGGGTCGTGATCTTGGATACGCTAGGGATGGTCTTCGAATATTTGGGATAAGTCTCGACCATCGAGGTCAGGAAAGTGAACAAAGCCCCTTTCGTGGAAGCGTCTTGGTAGACGTCGAAGGCCTCAACCTCGGATTGCTTGAGATAGGAAAGAAAGGAGTGTTCACTCGAGGCGCATCCAGGGCAACCATCCTGGGTCAAGAAGAACAAAGTGGCGTAACCCCGTTCGAGGCGGCTAGAGAGCAGTTCTAGGGTAAGGGGGGTCGTCGCCTCCCGTAGGCTTGCATAGCTTTGACCCCTTTTGTCCCCGTTTCTATGAAGATAAGGATAGGAGGGGTCATCGGTGGGGGAGAAATCGACCCCGCAGGAAAAACAAAGGGGTAGCAAGGCGGCAAGAGTCAGGAAGCCTCGTTTTTTCATCCACCGCATTATATAGGAAAAAAGCGCTTACGGACTCTTACGCTTCCTAACCCAAAGGAGAAAGAGAATAATGGAAGGGAGGTTTTTACCAATGAACGTTCTCCACGCAATATCCAAAAGCAGAATCAAACCCGACCGCTTCCTAGCCTGCATCGAAATCTCGGCCGGCTCCAGCTGCAAATACGAGCTCGACAAGGAATCGGGCGCGCTCGTGCTCGACCGCATTCTCTACACGGCAACCCACTATCCCCATAACTACGGTTTCATCCCGAAGACCTGGGGCAACGACGACGACCCGCTCGACGTTTTGGTCGTCTCCTCCGAGCCGATCGTCCCGATGGCCCTCGTCCATTGCTATCCAATTGGCGTCCTCGAGATGAAGGATAGTGGCAAGATCGACGAAAAGATCATCGCGATCTGCGAGAAGGACCCTTTCTACAACAACTTCAAAGACGTCACCGATTTGCCTCGCCACCTATTCGAGGAAATCTCCCATTTCTTCCGCGTCTATAAGGAACTAGAACACGGAAAGGAGACCATCATCGGCGAGGTGAAAGGACATCTCGCCGCGATGAAATGCATCGAAAGGGCCAAGGCTCGTTATGACGAGGTCTTCCCGGACGGCCGTTAATCGGAAATCGACTTCTTGAAAGAGCGGAGAAACCGCTCTTTTTTCGTTTTGGCGATGGATCGGAACGCCTCTTTCCCCGTCTCTTTGTAACGGGCCATCGCCCAATAGAACCAAAGGGCATCAAGGAAAAGCATCATCTTTTTGACGCGTTCCACCTTCTCCTCGTCGAAGTTCAAACCATAGTAATAGCGGATTGCTTCAAGGCAAAGGTTCTCGGGGATCTCGTTTTCCTCTAATAGCGATGCGAGGTCAAAGATGTCGGCGTTGCCGCTAGCGAATTCCAGGTCGATCAAATAGGCTTTGCTCGGCTCGGAGGAAGGTAAAAGGATATTGCCTGCCCAAAGATCGTTATGGGATAAGACGAGATCCTCGCTTTCGATGATCCTCAGCGCATCGCGAAGGACCTTCTTCTCATATCCGGCGGGCAGGGCCTCCCCCGATTTCTTCTTGTAGGAATAGAAGCGGTGCTCGGCGGAGAAGGAATAGACGGGTTGCGCCTGATGGAAAATCTTGATCGCGTCGATCACCCTTTTGAGGTTAGCTAAAGTGACGTGCTCGTTGTCGCTGACTAAAGGCTCCACGTCCTTGATGGCCGTTTCAATCTTGTTGCCATTGACAGAGTCGTAATGGCAAATCGGGGCGATGGGGGAGAAGGGGATCTTTTGGGCAAAGCTAATCGCCGCGACCTCGGTGTTAGGCGTGTTGAATTCCCCATCCACGTCGTTTTTCCTTTTGACGCGTACGATGTAATCCCAGTTCACGAGGAAAAGATTGTTGCCCGTCCCACCTTCGATTTCGCGGATGGAGGAAACCTTGGTGTGGGAGGTGCGCTCGAAGTAGCGGATCGCAAAGCCTAATGGGTCTTTCATATCAGATCCTTAACTTCTCCGCTTCCTCATAGGCCTTCTTGGCCTCGGGGGAGATGCGACGAATCAATGCCGATTCGTAGGTCTTGACGATAGCTAGCCCCGGAACGCTTCCGCGGCGGATGTTCTTATGCTCGGTGTACATGACTTCGCCCTCAAGTAGATTCGAGGCGAGCAAAACGAGTTCGCAGCAGGCTTCCTTTTCCTTGGGGGTGAGGTCCTTTTTGGTGGCGATCAGGTGGGCGCCTTTTTGGTCTTTGGCGTGGAACCACATCGCGTCTTTGTCGGTTTTATAGAGGAAGGAGAGGAAATCGTTCTCCTTCGAATTCTTGCCGAATAGGACCTCGAATCCGAGGATGGAGGTTTTGTAGGGAAGCAGATTCGCGTTCTTCAAAGGGGAATTCACTTCCTTTTCCTTGGGGTTGAGGCCATATTCCTCAGCGAGTTTTTCCAAAGCCGCTTCATCGCAAATAGAGAGGGTTTTTGCGAGGTTTTCGTAGGATTTGCTCTCTTCTATGGCGTTTTGCAGGTTCTTTTCGCCGAGAGCCAAAGCGGTTTTGGCTTTCTTGGCGGATTTGAAGAAAGCCTCCGCGTTTTGAGCGTTGCTCTTCCTTTTGTCCAGGGCGATCGGGGTGCCGTAATAATCCATGGAGCCAGAGGAGGAGTCGACCGTCTCCATGTTCATATAGATGAAAGAACCGTAGTCCCCGTCTTGAAGGTGTTTCTTCGCCTTTTCAATGTCGGCCTCGATCGTCGCGATTTTGCGTTTGGAGGATTTCCTCTTCGTGGCGATGAGGCGGTAAACGGATTGGAATTTGGTCCTTAGCCTTCTATTAGAAAGCTCCTCTTCCTTTTCTTGGCATTTGGCCATGTAGGAGGGGACGTCCAGCTCGAGCCCGCTTCTAGAAAAGAGGAAGGCTTTCTCAGGGGGGAGGTAGGCCGCCCCGCGGAAGACGGGGTGGGGGTCGGTGATGTAGGTGATCCTGAGGGAGCCTAGAATCGAAAAGGACGCGTCAGTGAGGATCAGGTTGGCCTTGGTGGGGATTAGTTCCACGATGAGGTGGAGGTCTTCCTCTTTGAAGACGTCGTTTAGGCCGCGAAGATGGAAATCGAGGATGCGGTCTTCGTTGATGGGCGAAACCGAAACGATTTCGGAGCCTCCGATCCTTTTCCGGAGTTGGGCGGCGAAAGTGGAGGAAAGCGAATTCCCTTCGCGTCCTGAGTCGGTGAGGTAGACATAGGGGTCTTGGTTATTGACCACGATGGCGAGCCGCCCTTTCCTAGAGAGGGAGAAAAGAAAAACGTCGTCGTCGTATTGGACGATCTTGGACACCCTTTCCCTGGCGATCAGGCCGTTAAGATAAGAGGCGAGTTGCTGAAGTTCTTCTGCCCTAAGTCCCATGGCAAGGATTATATCATGGCCTTGGAGCGAGGTTTTACCTCGTTTATAATCCGTCTATGGAAAGAAAGCGTCTGACCTATTTGCTGGAGGATGACCCCGCCTATTTGGCCGAGGCCGCGGAAAGCGGACCCCTGAGAAGACTCAAGGGAATCGGCATGAATTGCGGCGTGGAATACACCTCTTTTCCTCGTTTTGCCTCGCTCGCCCCTTATTCGCGTTTCGAACATAGCCTCGACTGCGCGAGGATCGCCCTCCATTTCGGCGGCAACGAGGTCCAGGCTTTGGCTTGCCTTTTCCATGACGTAACCTCACCTTGCTTCGCCCATGTGGTCGACTTCCTCAATGGCGATTATCAAAAGCAAGAAAGCACCGAAAAGGGCGTTCTTAGAACCGTGAAACGCAAGGGCATCATGACCGTCCTCCGCAAATACGGCATCTCCCCATACGACGTTTCCGATTACCATCGTTTCCCCTTATGCGACAACGAGTCGCCGCGGCTAAGCTGCGACCGTCTGGAATACACCTTGTCCAACATGGTGAATTTCGGGGTGGTTCCTTTGGAAAAGGCGCAGTCTTTCTACGATGATTTGATATTTGACGTCGCAGATAACGGAGTCAGGGAAATCATCTTCCAATCCTTCATTTTGGCCAGGGAATTCGCCTTCGCGGCTTTGGAGAATTCCAAGGTTTACATTTGCGAGGAAGACCGCGGATCGATGGAGGTTTTGGCCCACGTTCTGCGGATCGCCCTTTCCAAAGGTGTCATCAACGAAAGCGATTTGATGAGCAAGGAAAACGCCCTAATTAAGAAGCTGATGTCGAACCCCGAAACCGAGATGGCGTTCACCGCCTTCACGAGTCTAAGCGCCGTCAGCGAGGATGGCACCGGCATCGCCTTGAAGGTGCCCGCCAAACTCCGCTACATCGACCCATATGTGAAGGGCAGGGGCCGCGTCAGCGAGCTTTGCCCCGACTTCAAAAAGGCCCTCGACGAGTTCTTGGCCACCGATTTTTCGGTCACATTCCATTTGGAATAGGTTCTTGAAAGGGGAAAGGGGACTCATTAAAATCGCTACATGGAAAAAGGATTGCTTATCATCCTCTCCGGCCCATCCGGTGTCGGGAAGGGGACTGTCCGAAAGAAGATACTCGAAAAGGGCGACCTGAACCTTTTCTATTCCGTCTCGATGACGACCCGCGGCATGCGCCCTGGGGAGGAAAACGGACGTGAGTATTACTTTGTAAGCAAAGAAGAATTCCAGAAGAACATCGAATCCGGCAACCTTCTCGAATGGGCCGAATTCGTCGGCAACTATTATGGCACTCCCAAAGACAAGGTCGAGGAAATGAGGGAACAAGGCAAGGATGTGCTCCTTGAAATCGAGGTGAAGGGCACGATGACCGTCCTTTCTAAATGCCCCGACGCGATCTCCATTTTCCTCGTTCCGCCTAGCCTCGAGGCCCTTGAATCCCGCATCAGGGGCCGTTCCACCGAGACCGAGGAAGTCATCCAGCAACGCTTGGCTGAAGCCAAATCCGAACTTCCCATGCAAAGCAAATACGGCCACGTGGTCGTAAACGACGACCTCGACAGGGCGGCGGACGAAATCAGGGAAATCATCCTTTCCGCACGCAAATAAACCCCGATAACTTGATATAATCAAATCGTGCAGGTTCTTTCGGTTTTGATTCAACACGCGAAGACTTCTTTGGACCGCGTTTTCACTTACCTAAATCCCACCCCCGAGAAAGTCGTGCCCGGTTGCCGCGTTTTGGTGCGTTTCAACAACCAGCTTCTGATGGCCTACGTCACGGCGGTTGGAGAGACCGAACTCTCGATGGAGGAGTTCTCCAGTGTGAACGGATTTGCCGCTCGCCCAATCGAAAGGATCGTCGATACCGAACCCCTTCTTTCCCAAGAACTCATGGACCTCGTCGACGAGGTTTCTGATTACTATCTCTGCCCTAGGATCAGCGTCCTGCAAACGATGCTGCCCCAATCCCTAAAGCCATCTTATTCTTCCCTCCATGGCCCGAAAATCGCCTATGAGGATTGGGTGGAACTCCTCGACGCCAACGAGGAAGGGCTCACCGCAAAACAAAAGGAAATCATCCGATATTTAGCGCAAAACTCCCCAATTTTGAAAAAAGAAGCCGGTTCCGCCGCCATTTTGAAGACTTTGGCAGGCAAGGGAAAAATCCGCTTCTTCAAAAAGGAAAAGGTTCGTTATCAGATTCCCGAAAACGAAAAGGAGAGGGAACCTAAGGAACTAAGCCAAGACCAGCTTGCCGCGGTGAAATCCATCTACGAATCAAAGAAGAGGGTCGTCCTCCTCCAAGGGGTCACTGGCTCAGGCAAGACCGAGGTTTACCTAAAGCTCTCCGAGAAATACCTATCCGAAGGGAAGAACATTTTGATGCTCGTCCCCGAAATCTCCCTCACCCCGGTTATGGTCGAGTATTTCTCCTCCCGCTTCAAAGGGGAAGTCGCGATTCTCCATAGTGGGCTTACCCCCGCCGAGAAATATGACGAATACCGCCGCATCGCCCGCGGCGAGGCCAGGGTTGTGGTAGGGGCCCGTTCCGCGGTTTTCGCCCCGCTAGACAACATCGGCCTCATCATCCTCGACGAGGAACACGTTGAATCCTACAAGCAGGACTCCTTGCCTTTCTATCACGCCAGGGAAGTCGCCATCATGAGGGCCAACCGCCACGAGGCCAAGGTCGTTTTGGGGTCGGCTACGCCTTCTTTCGAAACCAAAGCCCGAGCGATGAGAGGCGTCTATGGCTTGGCTTTGCTGCCTCATCGCGTCAACAAGCAGATTCTCCCCGTCACCAGGATTCTAGATTTGACCAACCGCGCGGCCATGATGCCTAACGACAGGGTGTTCTCCAAACCCCTTATCCAAGCCATCAAAAGTCGTTTAGAGAAGAAGGAGCAAGTCATCCTCCTTCTTAATAGAAGAGGTTATTCCTCTTTGGTCGCTTGTTCCGCCTGCGGCCATAACTTCACTTGCCCGACTTGCCATGGCAATCTCACTTACCACAAAGAGGACTCGATGCTAAAGTGCCATCATTGCGGCTACGTCGAGGAATACCCCGAGACTTGCCCCGAATGCGGAAGCGATCGAATCCAAAGGATCGGGTTCGGAACCGAAAGGGCGGTCAAGGTTCTGAGCGAATACTTCCCCGACGCAAGGATCGGGCGCCTTGATTCGGATGTGGGCAAAGCCAAAAACAACATCGCCAAGACGCTGAGAAGCTTTAGAAACAAGGAGTTCGATGTTTTGGTCGGAACCCAGATGATCGCCAAGGGTCACGATTTCCCCGACGTGACGCTTGTGGGGGTGCTCCTTGCCGACATCGGGCTTTCGCTCGCGAGTTATCGCGCCGCGGAATCGACCTTCGAACTCATCACCCAAGCCGTCGGAAGAAGCGGCAGGGGCGAAAAGCAAGGCGAGGCGCTCATCCAAGCCTACAACTGCCGCCACTATGCGATTACCTATGGGGCCAAGCAGGATTACGAAGGTTTTTTCCTAAAGGAAATGCAACAAAGGAAGATCTCCGGTTACCCGCCATACAATTACTTGATCGCCGCCTATTTCTCCAGCAAGAGCGAGGAGAAATGCATCGAGGCGAGCTATGAGGTGAAAACGGAAATCGAGCGCCGCTATGAAGGCAAGGCGACCGCGATCGGACCGGTTTCTCCCTATTACGAATTCGTGGGCGAATCCCATCGCCGCGTCGTCATCGTGAAGACCAAAAACCCCGCAGAAATCAAACCATTTTTGCGCGAGCTCGGACAAAAGCTTTCCGGGAAAAACGGCGTCGATATCATTTATGATGTCGACCCCCTCGATTACTGAATGGGCCTGTGATAAAATATCACAACCTTCTTAAGGAGGGTTTCTATGATCACCATTTCCGTTTTGGGCCTTGACCAGTTCGTGGTCGGCCACTATTCCAAAGTCCACACGGGCAACATCGCCCAGCTTTTGGAAGCAGACGAGGACCTCGTCAATTTCTACGCGCCGAACTCCATGGTGTTCCACAAAGGCGTCGAACAAACGAGCTGGAACACGATCGTCATCGTGCGCGCGCCCTTTAAGTATCAGGCCTTTGAAAAGGAGTTGGCCGACTACCTCCTCAAGACCCTCTCCGATTTCTCAATCAACATCGATCTGACCTTCCAATATTTCGAGGAAGGACGCCGCTACGAGAAGATCAACAGCGAATATCCCCGCTATATCGCCGAGAGCAACCTCGACAAAGGCGAGGAGGACGTGCCCTTTGAATTCGGGGAAGAACCCGACGAGATGGAAGGCGACGTCACCTGCGACTGCGGGCACGACCACCATCACGACGAGGAAGAAGTCTTCACCGGCAACGCTTTCGAAGGATTCGAAGAAGCGATGGCCGAAGCCGAGAAAAAACGTTCCAAATAAGGAGGCAACATGAAACAACTCGATCTCTCATTGGAAATCCTCACCGAGGTCCTCGAACGAAAGAAGACCTTCGCCGTTGCCCTTAAGGACAAATTCAAAAACGACCTCGAGATCCGTCCTTTGCGCGCGGATGTCGCGGGCCTAGTCGGATGCGAACTCCGTCATCACCTCCTTTTCTCCTATCTAACCAAGGAACTAGAAGGCTATGAGGAAAAGGATAGGCTCGTCCTCTCCCTGGTCTTGGCCAACGATTACTATTTCCGCCATTTCTCCCCCGAGGATATGGAAGCGGCCGCCAAAGACTACCTAAGCGAGGAGAAACTTCTCCGCGCCAGGCCTTTGCTCGACGCCGCCTCTAGCGAAGAGCACATCCCCGAAAGCGTCTCCCGCTCCTCGGCCCAATACCTCTCCCTCCGTTATAACACCCCGGAATGGGTTCTTAAGATCTTCAAGCATTTCGGCTTCGGTGATTGCCTGAAGACCCTAAAAAGATTCGGCAGACCCCCGGTGACGACCCTTCGCGTCAGGGAAAGCGAGATCTCCTCGAAGTCCCTTCTGGAGAACCCCGACTATGTCGCGACCGAAGTCGAATCGGTTTTGGCCTACCATGGCAAGACCCCGCTACGCAAAGTCCCCGCCTTCCAAGAGGAGAAGGTCTTCTTGGAGAAGCCCCTCACCAAGAAAATCATCGAAGAGCATCTGATCGCCGAACCCTGCGAATTGCTCCTATATAACGGCAACGCCGATTCCTCCTTGGAAAAGGAAATCATCGAAACCTACGGCGAGAAGATCGGAATCAACCTCGCCACGCCGAATGTCGACGCCAAGCTCGACGTGAGCCGCCTCATCAAATCCAAAGGGCTCCATAACGTCAATTTCTTCTCGGCGCCCGACCCGCTTTCGATGGAGGCCTCCATCTCCAGGATGCAGGATCTCGTCATCGCCGCGCCCGATTCGACGAACTTCGATTTGATCCCGGCTTCCCCGGATTATCTGATCTGCTATGACCGCGACAAAATGGATGCCCTCTTCGAACAGGAGAAAAACGTCCTCGAAGGCGCCGCCAAATACGTCTCCGAATCCGGCAAACTCGTCTACATCATCTACACCATCTCCAAAAAGGAAGGGCCGATGCGCATCTCCGAATTCCTCAAGGTGCATCCCGAATTCCATTTGGAGAGCCATCGTCAGTATTTCCCCTTCCAGGAACACATGACCGCGGCCTACGTCGCCGTGCTGCAAAAAGGGGAGAAGGAATTGACCGTCGCCCCCACCTTAGGGGAACTGGGCGCGATCTCTTCCGTCTGCTCTTGCAGCCAAGCCTCATCCAGCGAGGCAATGGGGGACTAAGATGCCGAAGAACTTATTCGGCTACACTCTTCCGGCCCTAACGGAGGAAATGGTTTCGCTTGGAGAAAGCAAATACCGCTCCAAGCAGCTTTTCTCGTGGATTTACCAAAAGAGGGTCTTCGATTTCGATGCGATGACCGATATCTCCAAATCCTTCCGCGAGGTTTTGAAGCGCGACTATTGCCTCGACCTCCCCAAGATCGTCACCAAACAGGAATCCGAGGACGGGACCGTCAAACTCCTCCTCGAAATGGAAGACGGGGCCAAGGTCGAAACCGTCTTGATGCCCTATGACTATGGCGATTCCATCTGCGTCTCCAGCCAAGTCGGATGCAACATGGGCTGCCGATTCTGCGCTTCGGGCATCCTCAAAAAGGACCGCAACCTAACCGCCGCCGAAATCATGGGGCAGGTCATGGTGATGAACGGCATCCTCGCGCCTTTAGGCCGCACGATCACCCACGTGGTCGTGATGGGGACCGGCGAACCCTTCGATAACTACGATAACGTCATTTCCTTCGTCAAAACCGTCAACGAGCAATTCGGCCTCGCCGTGGGGGCCAGACACATCACCGTCTCCACCTGCGGGCTTTGCCCGGGTATCCGCAAATACGGGAAAGAAGGCCTTCAGATCAACCTCGCGATTTCTTTGCACGCGCCTAATGACGAAGTGCGCAAACAAATCATGCCCGTTTCGGGCGCCTACCCGATGCCCGAGCTCATGGACGCGATTCGCGAATACCAAAAAGACGCCGGCAGAAGGGTCACCTTCGAATACATCATGCTCAAGGGACTTAACGATTCTCTCGCCCAAGCCAACGAGCTCGCCGACCTCATCCACGACAACGAGATATTCGCCTACGTCAACCTGATCCCCTATAACGAGGTGAAGGAGAAGCCTTATAAGAGAACCGAATACCCCGCCATCAAGGCGTTTTCGGACGTTCTTATGAAACGTGGCATCAATTCAACCGTTAGGAAAGAATTCGGTGGCGACATCGACGCCGCCTGCGGTCAGCTTCGCGTCAAATACGTGAAAGGAGGGAACCATGCCTCCTAAGGTTTATAAAGGCACATTCGCCGCCCAAACCGACGTCGGCCGCGTCAGGGTGTCCAACGAGGACAGGGCCACCGTTTTGACTAATTCCAGCGGGGACGTTTTTCTTTGCGTCTGCGATGGGATGGGCGGGCAAAACAAAGGCGATTTCGCTTCGAGCCTAGCCATCGATTATCTCGTCGATGCTTTCAAAAACAAACGTAAAACCCCGCTCATTTTGACCAAATACTGGCTTAGGAAAGCGATTCGCTCGGTCAATTCCCTCATCTACAACCAAGCCTATGACAACCCCGTTTACAAGGATATGGGCACGACTTGCGTCGCCGTCTACATCCAAGGTGACAAGATGGTGGTGGCGAACCTCGGCGATTCCAGGGCCTATTCCTTTGGCATCCGCGGTTTGCGTAGGCTCACCTCCGACCAAACCTACGTGGACTATCTCTATAGGACCGGCAAGATTAGCGAGAGGGAAAGGGAATCCAGCCCCGAACGCCACGTCTTGATGAACGCGCTAGGCATCTATCCTTCCTGTTCCATGGATATCGAGGTCCAGCCCTATGAAGGCGAAGCGATCCTGCTTTGCTCCGACGGACTTTACAACAACGTTTCGGAGCCGGAGATCCGCGCCGTTTTGCTAACCGACGAAAGAGCCGACCAAAAGGTCTCCTCTCTCATCAACGAAGCGAACGCAAATGGTGGCAGCGACAACGTCGGCATCGCGTATTGGGAGGCAATCAATGATTAAGATCGGCGATAAGATCGATGATCGTTTTCGCATCGTCTCCCGCATCGCGACCGGGGGTATGGCGGACGTTTATGAGGCCAATGACCTCATTTTGAAGCGCATCGTTTCCCTCAAGGTCATGAAGGAAGACCTCCTCAAGAACCCCGAGAACTTCGAAAGGTTCAAAAACGAAACGGCCGCCGCGGCGAGCCTAAGCCATCCTAACATCGTTAAGGTCTACGCTTCCGGCGTCGTCGACGGGCGTCCTTACATGGCCAACGAATTCATCAAAGGCCAAACCCTTCGCGATAAGCTGAACTTTTCCTTCGCCCTTCCTCTTACCGACGCCTGCGAGGTCATGCTCCAATTGACCGCCGGCATCGACTACGTGCATAAACACGGCCTCGTCCATCGCGACATCAAGCCGGATAACCTCTTCTATATGTCTGATGGCACGTTGAAAATCACCGATTTCGGCATCGCCGCCCCAATCGGCAGCAAAGGAGAATCCGACGCGGTGCAGGGGACCATCTACTACGTTGCCCCCGAGGCCTTGATGGGCGAACCCGTTTCCATTGCTAGCGACATCTATTCGATGGGCGTCGTATTCTACGAAATCCTCACTGGCCAATTGCCCTTTGATGGCAAGAGCGTCGACGAAGTCGCCGTCAAGGTGATGAAAAGGAGGATGATCGAGCCTTCCAAGGTGCTTCCGACCATCCCTAAGTCCATTGAGAAAATCATCATCACGGCGTGTAGGAAAAGGCCCGAGGAACGTTATCGTTCTGCGGCCGAGATGCATGACGCCATCATAGAAGCCATGGGTGACCGCGAGGGCTTCAAGGAAAGAAAGGGCCTGCTCTCCAGGATTTTCGGTTTCAAATGATGGGTAAGGTCATCGTCGCTCCATCCATATTGTCCGCCGATAGGAACAACCTCTCCTTTGAGGTCGCGAAGATGAAAAAGGCGGGCGCCGCCTTCATCCACCTCGACGTGATGGATGGGAAGTTCGTTCCTAACACCACCTTCGGACCCGAACTGGTGGCCCGCGTTAGCAGCGAGTTTTCCGATATCGTCAAGGATACGCATCTGATGATCGTCGATCCCCTGAAGCAAATCCCTGAATTTGCCAAAGCGGGTTCGGATTTGATCACGGTTCATCTTGAATCCTTCGATAGGGAAGAAGAGGTCTTTGAGGCCATTGATTCGATCCATCGTCATGGACTTAAGGCAGGACTTTCCATCAAACCCGCGACCGCCCCTGAGGCGATCGATGCCTTCTTGCCTAAACTCGACTTGGTCCTCGTGATGTCCGTCGAACCCGGGAAGGGCGGCCAGGCATTCATGGAAAATTCCCTAGATAAAATCGCCTATTTCAAGAAAAAACGGGACTTTTGCGGCTATTCTTACCTGATTGAGGTCGATGGCGGTATCAACGCCGAAACCGCGAAAAGGACCGTGGAAGCGGGCGTCGATGTGCTCGTCGCTGGCTCTTATCTATATGGCCATGAGGATTATGAAGAACGCGTGAGGGGGTTACTTGAATTATGAAGGGGCAGGAAGCCGCTTTCCTGGTGGGACTACTCATCCTCGAGGTGATTCTTTTCCTCGCCCTTTGGCTAGCGGGGCAAATCGTCTACCGCAAAAGAAGCGAGGAACGTTATAGCATCCTGACCCATTTCCCCTTCGAACTCGTGGGGGAGGGCGTTCAGGCCTCTCCTTTGCTTAGGGTCTTGGCGGTTGCCTATAGCTCCGTCGACGCGCTTTGCTTTGCCTATCCCTTGCTTTGCGGCGATCGCTTTTTGGTCATCAACCCTCTTTTGATTCTCATCCTCGCCTTGGCCATGGCGAAGGCCCTTGCCACGATTGGCATCTTCTTTGTTCCCGCCTACCATTTCAAGACGCATCTGCTTTGCTTCGTCTTCTTAGGGACCCTCACGGTTCTTTCCTCGGTCTCATGCGCGAGCGCGTTCCTCAATCTACACGCGATGTCGGAGACCATCCCGACGATTTTCGCGGTGATCCTTTTCGTCTTCGCCGCCTTTGGCCTCGTCGTGATGCTTAATCCCAAGCTATCCAAATGGACGCAGATGAATCTCGAAGTAGGGGAGGACGGTTCGATGAACCCGATTCGGCCTAAACCGTTCCCCTTGGCCTTTGCCGAGTGGTCCTTCATCCTCGTCGGCATGCTCATCGCCCTTACCTATGTCTTAGGATTAGGGTTAGTCATCATCAGCTTATGAAGAAAAAGACAGCCTCGACGGGCTGTCTTTTCTAGTTGAACGTTGCTTATTCGGCTTCTTTCTTAGAAGCGGCCTTGACGGTCTTGTTCCAAGTGCGATAGGCACGGGTAGACATTTTGACCACGACCGTTTTGCCATCGATCTCGATTTTGCGCTTCTGGAGATTGACGTTCCAGCGACGGCGGGTGGCCCTCAGAGAGTGGCTACGAGCGTTTCCGCTGACCGGTCCTTTACCGGTGATGGGGCAATATCTGGACATGTTTTCACCTCTTGCGCTCTTAGCGCGGAGAGAAATATACCATATTTCCCACTGAGGGTAAAACAAAAAAGAAAATAGTTTTCGCGGGGGCCCAAAATCCCCATCGCTTTTTCAATGAAAAAGGCCCCTTATAGGAGGATGAAAGGCTTTTCTAACGAAAAGCGTTTACCCCGCCCTCATGATTGCTTTACACTTTAGCCATGTCTACTAAAATCGCAGCGATGATTCTGGCCGGGGGTAAGGGAACCCGCCTCTTGGCTTTGACGCGCAAAACAGCAAAACCAGCGGTTTCCTATGGTGGGAAGTATCGTATTATCGACTTCCCGCTTTCCAACTGCGCCAACTCGGGCATCAACCACGTCGGCGTCTTGACCCAGTACGAATCGAGCGAGCTCAATTCCTACATCGGCAACGGCAAGAACTGGGGCCTTAACGGGGTCAACGCATTGACCTCCGTGTTGTCTCCAAAAGAGACAGAAGAAGGTTCTTCTTGGTATAAAGGCACCGCCGACGCCATCTACCAAAACCTCGATTGGCTCGATTCCATCGCCCCCGAATACGTGCTTATCCTCTCTGGCGACCACATCTATTGCCAGACCTTCGACGCGATGCTCGAAAGGCACATTTCCTCCAAGGCCGAACTCACCATCTCGGTGATCGAGGTCCCCTGGGAGGAAGCCTCCCGCTTTGGCATCCTCGAAGTCGATAAGGACGACATGGTCACCGCCTTCAAGGAAAAACCGAAGAACCCCAAGAGCAACCTCGCCTCGATGGGCATCTACATCTTCACCTACAAGTCACTTAAGTCCATGCTCATCGCCGACGCCAAGGATCCCGAATCCGACCACGACTTCGGCAAGAACATCATCCCCGGAATGCTCGAGGCAGGCCGCCGCATCGCCGTCCATCGCTTCATCGGCTATTGGAGGGACGTCGGAACGCTCACCTCGCTCCACGAAGCCAACATGGATTTGCTTCTTTCGGGTGACCCCGGCACGAACATCTACACGGTGCAGGGCAACCTCCACATCTATTCAGAGGACACCTTGGATTACCCCCAATACCTCGGTCCTAGGGCCAACGTCTCCGATTGCCTTATCAACCAAGGCGCGACCATCCTAGGCTCGGTCAACCATTGCGTCATCTCCTCCGGCGTCGTCGTCGAGGAAGGCGCGGAATGCCATAACGCCGTCATCATGGAACGGGCCATCATCAAAAAAGGCGCCAAGATCTATGACTGCGTCATCGCCCCCGATACCGTCGTCGAAGGCGACGTGAGGGTCAACGAAGAAAGAGACGGAATCGTCCTATACGCGAAAGGAAGGATCTATCGATGAAAAACGTCATCGGAATGGTCAATTTCCATTCCTCCCCAGAAATCCCGCCCCTGACGGATCAGAGGGCGCTAGGCTCCACCTCCTTCCTAGGACGTTACGCTTTCTGCGACTTCGCCCTCTCCAATCTCTGCAACTCGGAGATTTCCACGGTCGGACTCCTCGTCAAGGAACACCAACGCTCCATTTTGAAGCACCTCGGTTCCCTTGACTTCTGGCTGACCAACACCAAGATCGGCAAGACCGTCGTCATGTATAACGAGGAGGCCCATTTCTCCCCCGAGACCAACACCGACCTCAATAACATCCGCGTCAACGATTGGCTGATCTACGATTCCCCGGCTTCGATCATCGTGATCGTGCCCGCCCACCTCGTCATCTCCCTTGATCTCCGTCCTTACATCAAGGAGCACATCGAGAAACAAAGGAAGGTCACCTTCATTGCCAAGCCGATCGATAATCCGTCGGAGGGCTATCTAGGTTCCTATCTATTCGAGACCGATGAGGAGGGGAACGTCCTTTCCGCGAAGCGGAACGATGGCTCTTCCCACACTCCGGCCTTAGCTTCCTTAGGCATTTTCATCGTGAACCGCTCGGTCCTCTTCGACGCCGTCCATGACCCAGCCGCCATCAGGGCCAGGATGGACGTAGAGAGCAAGCTTTTGGAAGTCGGCCTCATCGAGAAACGTGGCTACGTTGTGAGCCGTTACGAGGGCTTTGCCCGCTATATCGATAGCTTCCAGCATTACATGGACTATAGCCTTTCCTTCCTCCAAAAGAAGGATGCGGACGAGATCTTCAAGAAGAACTGGCCGATCTACACGCTTACCCACGATTCCATTCCCGCCGTTTATGGCGAGGAGGCACGTGTCCAGAATTCCTACGTTGCTAACGGGGCGATCATCGAGGGGACCGTCATCAACTCGATCATTTCCCGTAAGGTGACCATCGCCAAAGGAGCGGTGGTCCGCGACTCCATCATCTTCTCCTCGGCGCGTATCGAGCAAGGGGCTAAGGTTTCCAACGCCCTCATCGACAAGCACGCGGTGATTTCCGCGGGCCACACGATCAAAGGCAGCAAGAACGCGCCGATCTACCTCAAGCAAGGGGGCAGATTATGAAGATCGCGATGGTCGCATCGGAAATCAATCCCCTTTGCAAATCCGGCGGCCTGGCCGACGTCGTCTACGCGCTATCGAAAGAACTCGTCGTCTCCGGCGAGGAAGTCATCTGCGTCCTTCCCTTCTACAAATCCATCAAGGACGCGGCCACCCTCAAATTCGCCAGGGTCGGCACCTTCACGGTGAACGTCGGTTGGCGTAGGGTCGACGCGAACGTCTACAAAACCTACATCGACGGCATCCTCTATTACCTCATCGACAACGAGACCTATTTCGGCCGCGATTCCCTCTATGGCTATTTCGACGATGGCGAAAGGTTCGCCTTCTTCACAATGGCCGCGGCTGGCCTATTCGAATTCGTCGGCTTCAAACCCGACGTCATTCATATCCACGATTGGCAGCCTGGCATGTTGCCAGTGGTGGTGAGGGAAGGCCTTTTCCCTTATGTGGCGGATTCCAAGTTTGTCCTCACCATCCATAACGAAGCGTTCCAAGGGATGCTCGACCGTTATTTCCTCAACGATTTCTATTGCCTATCGGATTACCTCTACGATTGCGGCGCGGTCCGCTTCTACGACCAGGTGTCCACCCTCAAGGCCGCGATCGTCTATTGCGACAAGGTCACGACCGTTTCGCCCTCCCACGCCAAAGAACTCCTCACCGAGGTCGGCGGCAAAGGGCTTCATGAGGTTTTGGCCCAAAAAGGCGAGGATTTCGTTGGCATCGTCAACGGCATCGACCAAGGCGAATGGGATCCTTCTTCCGATCCATTCATCGTCAAAAATTATGGGCCAAATGCCTTCAAAACCGCCAAAAAAGACTGCAAAACCCACCTCCTTTCCTCGTTTGGGATGGATGTGAGCGAGAGCAAACCCGTCTATGGCATCGTCAGCAGATTGACGAGCCAAAAGGGCCTCGGCCTCGTTTTGTCTAGCGTCGAGGGAATCGTCAAAAGGGGCGGCGCCCTCGTGGTGCTAGGCTCGGGCGAATATGACTTGGAGCAGGCTTTTGAATCGCTTCACCGCCAATACCCGAAACAGGTCGGCTATTACCGTGGCTATTCCTTCCAGCTCGCCCATGACATCTATGCCGGCGCCGATTTCTTCCTGATGCCCTCTTTGTTCGAACCCTGCGGCATCGGGCAGATGATCGCGGAACGCTACGGCACCCTTCCCATCGTTAGGGAGACCGGCGGACTCAAGGACACCGTCGTCGCCTATCGCGGGAATAACGCTAGCGAGGCGACTGGCTTCTCCTTCGCCGATTTCGATTTGGGCGGCATCTCCTATGCGATCGAACTCGCCGAAAAGACGATGAAGGACAAAAAGACCTTTGGCGCCCTCGTCAAAAACGCCCTCCGAGCCGACCATTCCTGGGCCAAACCCTGCCGCGAATACCTGAACCTTTATCTCGCGGCGATCGGCCGTTAATCTCCATCTTTCTTAAGAAAGCGTTCTGCCCTATAATGCGCTGGTATGAGTTACGATTTTAAGACTATCGAAGCGAAATGGGCCCGTCGTTGGGAGGAGGAATCCGCCTTCTTTTGCGACACCCATGACTTCTCCAAACCCAAGTTCTACGCCTTGGACATGTTTCCCTATCCTTCTGGCCAGGGTCTCCACGTCGGCCACCCCGAAGGCTACACCGCGACCGACATCGTAAGCCGCATGAAGAGGATGCAGGGCTTCAACGTCCTTCACCCGATGGGTTGGGACGCCTTTGGCCTCCCCGCTGAGCAATTCGCGATCGCCAATAACGTGCATCCCGAAGGCTTCACCAGGAAGAACATCGCTCACTTCAAGCAGCAGATCAAAAGCCTCGGCTTCAGCTATGACTGGAGCAAGGAAGTCGCCACTATCGACGTCCCTTATTACAAGTGGACGCAGTGGATCTTCCTCCAAATGTTCAAGCACGACCTCGCCTACGTGGCCGACATCCCGGTCAACTATTGCCCGGAACTAGGCACCGTTTTGGCTAACGAAGAGGTCATCGACGGCAAGTCGGAGAGGGGAGGCTATCCCGTCATCCGCATGCCAATGAGGCAATGGATCCTCAAAATCACCGCCTATGCGGACCGCCTTTCCGAGGATTTGGCCGATTTGGATTGGCCTAAGTCCACTTTGGAAATGCAGCGCAACTGGATCGGTCGCAGCGAAGGCGTTTCCATCTCGTTCAAGCTCGATGGGTTCGATGAGGAATTCAAGGTCTTCACGACTCGCGTCGACACCCTCTTTGGATGCACCTATTGCTGCTTGGCCCCGGAGCATCCCTTCGTTAAGAAATACGCTAGCGCCGAACAAAAGGAAGCGGTGGACGCCTATGTCGAGGCCGCTTCCCATAAATCCGATTTGCTTAGGACCGGCCTAGAAAAAGAAAAGACCGGCGTTTTCCTCGGCGTTTACGCGATCAACCCGATCAACGGCAAGAAGATCCCCGTCTACGTCGCCGATTACGTCCTCGGCTCCTATGGCTCTGGCGCCGTCATGGCGGTTCCCGCCCACGACGACAGGGACTATGCCTTCGCCAAGAAACACGGCCTTCCGATCGTCCAGGTCCTCGAAGGGGATATCTCCGAAGAGGCCTTCACCGGCGACGCAAAGCACATCGCCTCTGAATTCGCCAATGGCATGAACATCGAGCAAGCCAAAGCCGCCATCACGGCCAAACTCGTCGAGATGGGCAAGGGCGAGCGTATCGTCAATTACAAACTCAGGGATTGGATTTTCTCCCGTCAAAGGTATTGGGGGGAGCCGATTCCGATGGTCACCCTCGAGGATGGGACCGAATTCCCGGTTCCCGAGGACCAACTCCCCGTCGTCCTTCCGGAAATGACGGACTATAAGCCCACGAACAACGGACAACCTCCCTTATCCTTAGCCCCTTCTTCTTGGCTTGACTATGTCACCCCCGACGGAAGGAAAGGCAAAAGGGAAGTCAACACGATGCCCCAATGGGCGGGCTCCTGCTGGTATTACATCCGCTACCTCGACCCCAAAAACGATGACGTCCTCTGCGACGAGGCCTTGCTGAAGCACTGGCTCCCCGTCGACCTCTACATCGGAGGTTCCGAGCACGCCGTCCTCCATTTGCTCTATGCCCGTTTCTGGCACAAATTCCTCTACGACATCGGCGTCGTTTCCTGCAAAGAGCCCTTCAAGAGGCTCTATCACCAGGGCATGATCCTTGGCGAAAACGGCGAAAAGATGTCCAAATCCAGGGGCAACGTCGTCAATCCCGATGACATCATCCTCTCCCATGGCGCCGACTCCTTGAGGCTATTTGAAATGTTCGCCGGACCTCTAAATGAGGTCAAACCCTGGTCCACGACCGGCCTTGATGGCGCGAAGAGGTTCATCGAGCGCGTGTTCCGCCTCGTCGACGAACCGGTGTTCAAGGAAAGGATCACCGAGGTCAACGACGGCGAGCTCGACTATTCCTATAACTTCATGATCAAGAAGGTGACCGAGGACTTCGAGTCCCTTGCCTTCAACACGGCGATCTCGGCCATGATGGTCTTCATCAACGACTGCTATAAAGCCAAATCGCTTTATCGTCCCTATGTCGAGGGATTTGTGAAGGCCTTCTCCTGCATCTGCCCCTTCGTCGGGCAGGAGATGTGGTCCTTGCTTGGCCACGAGGGCTTGCTCACCTACGAACCCTGGCCTAGCGTCGACGCCTCCAAACTCGTCAAAGACGCCGTCAAGATCGCGGTGTCCGTCAACGGCAAAACCCGCGACGTCCTCGAACTCCCGACCGACGCCGGCGAGGAAGAGGCCCTTTCCGCCGCCAAAAAGAGCGAGAAGGTCGTGCCCTTCATCGAAGGCAAGCAGATCGAAAAGGTCATCTTCGTCAAGGGAAGAATCCTCAACATCGTCGTCGCCTGATGGCGGCCTTGCTTCCAGCAAGCATCGAGGATATATTGAAGTTGCTCGGCACCCATCGCGGGCCGAAGCGGAGGCAGACCCAATGCTACTAGCCATCGACGTCGGCAACACGCTGACCGACTTTGGGTTCTTCGAAAACGGGGAACTCAAGCAAAGATTCTCCATCGAATCCGAACCAAATAAAACCATAGACGAAATCCAAGCCTCGTTTTCCTTTCTCCTCAAGGACAAGGGGATCGGGGCTTCTTCCATAGACGGGGCCATCATCTCCTCGGTGGTGCCTTCCCTTCTTTCCGTTTATCAAGCGATCGTCACTTCCCTTTTTGGGATTGAGGCCAAAGTTCTTGGGCCTCGCCTTAAGACCGGGATAAAGGTCGACGTGGAGGAGCCTAAGGAAGTAGGGGCGGACCTCATCGCCGACTGCGCCGGGGCATTAAAGCGCTTTGGGCCGAGCTGCGTCATCGCCGATTTAGGCACCGCGACGAAGGTCTTGCTTCTAGATTCTAAAGGCGCCTTTAGCGGCTGCACCATTGGGGCGGGCATGGGAATTAGCCTCGACGCAATGGTATCCAAAACGGCCGTTTTACCCGAGGTTTCCCTGCAAATCCCCCATAAAATCGTCGGGAAGAACACGATTGACGCGATGAATAGCGCCCTCACTTATGGCACGGCTTTCTCCATCAAGGGGCTATGCGACGCCATCGAAAAGGAAGTCGGATATCCCCTGAAGCGAATCCTCACGGGCGGCTATGCCAAGTTCGTGGTCCCCTTATTCGAGGAATTCGAATACGCCCCATCCCTCTGTTTGGAGGGCTTAGCGGCGATCCACGATAGGAACTAACGATAAGGCCAGGAAGCAATCGCCTGGCCTTTTCCTATTAAGGAAAACTTCACAAGGGGACGGCCTAGGGAATATACTTAGCCATGGCCGCGAGCAGTGTTAGGCAGCAAGAAGAATAGCGGCAGTAAGAGCGCTTAGAGAATTAGCGAAGAAAGCGTAAGAAAGGCAGTCACATGGCAAATTTCAAGAAACTAGCGAAAAACTACGAGAAGACCGGCGTTTTGGCGTTGCAGGAAATGGTGCATCGTCCCTCGGTCTACGATGAGAAGACGATCGAAAAAGGGGCCCCTTATGGAAAGGAAGTGAAAGAGGCCCTCGACTATTTGGCGTCTTTGGCCAAAAGCTATGGCTTCGCGGTCGATACCTGCGAAGGCTACGCCACCGAGATCTCCTATGGCGAGAATGGACCGCTCATCGGCATCTATGCCCATAGCGACGTCGTCCCCGTCTCCGGCAAATGGGACAACCCTCCCTTTGGCGGCAAGATCGTCGGCGAAGGCAAGGAAGCCAAGATGATCGGCAGGGGAACTAGCGACGACAAAGGACCGCTCATCGCCTCCCTCATGGCCATCAAGCTCCTCAAGGACAACGGCCTCATCAAGGGCTATCGCGTCCGTTTGGTGAGCGGTGGCGACGAGGAAAGGGGAAGCTCCTGCCTCGAGCATTATTTCGGCGTCCTCAAGAAACCCCATTGCGATTATGGCTTCACCCCCGATGCCTCCTTCCCCCTCATCTACGCGGAAAAGGCCATCTCGAGGGCCAACGCCTCCAAGATGATCGACCTATCCCCCGTGCTCGCCATGGATGGCGGCACGGTTGCCAACGCCGTCTGCGACCGCTTGGTCGTCACGCTTCCTAGCGATAAGAAATTCGCCGCTTTCCTTAAGGAAAAAGGCTACGATTTCGACGTTTCCACCGCAGGATCCATCGACATCGTCACCTTCAAAGGCAAATCCGCCCACGGCTCGACTCCTTCCTTTGGCGTCAACGCCGCCGGCAAGGCCTTTGAGGCCCTGGGCGCCTTCTACAAAAACGAATTCCTTTCCAAACTCGCCACGGTCGTCTTCGACCCCACCGGCAAGACCTTCGGCGGCGATTCCTATTCGCCAGACTTTGGAAAAGAGGGCAATTCCTCGTTCAACTATGGGGTCGTCAAATACGATTCCCGCAAGGTTTTGACCATCTCCATCGACCATCGCTATGGCGAAAAGGGCGATAAGGACAAATCCTTCAGGGCTTTCTCGGAAGCCACTGGCATGAACGTCAACGTCATGGGTGAGTCTAGGCTCCTCCATTTCGACCAGAAGTCCCCGCTCGTCTCCACTTTGATGAAGTCCTACAAGAGGATGACCCACAAGTTCTTCGATAAGCCCATCGCCATCGGCGGTGGCACCTACGCCAAAGAGGCCAAGAACTGCGTCGCCTACGGTTCGGCTTTCGCGGGTAGGGAAGGCGACATCCATTCCCCCAACGAATACATCTACCTCGAGGATTTCTATAAGCAAATCGCGATCTACGCCGACGCGATCTACTCCTTGGGCACCATCAAAAAATGAGGGGACGTCATAAGGCCTGGGCCGTTCCTTATCTAGAGGAACATCCCGACATCTGCTTGAAAACCATCGACGAAACCGACCCCTTTTTCGCTTGCGAAAAGCTCTATTTGGAGATTGGGATCGGCAAAGGCGATTTCATCGTCGGCATGTCCAAAAAACTCGATGGGAATTTCCTTGGGTTAGAAAGGGAACGCTCCATCATCGGCATGGCCGCGAAGAAGATCGAGGCCGAGTCCTTGCCTAACGTCAAGGTCATGGCGGAGGACTTCGACTTCGTCTACGAGCAGCTAAGCAAGCTCCGCTTCGACGCGATTTTCCTCAATTTCTCCGACCCCTGGCCCAAGAAGCGCCACGCGAAAAGACGCCTCACGACCTCGGGAAGGCTCAAGGCCATGGGCGCCCTTCTAAAAGAAGGGGGTCGCATCCTCATCAAAACCGACAACGACATCCTCTATGCCTTCACCATGGAGGAGATTCCCTCTTGCGGCCTTGAACTCGTTGACGCGACCGACCATTATGAATTCGACGAAAGCAACGACGTGATGAGCGAATACGAACGCAATTTCCGCGGACAGGGAAAGAACATCCATCGCATCGAGCTTAGGAAAGGAGCCTGACATGAGCGCATTCTTCTATCAACACGAAACCGGGGGAGACGTCCTCTTCCTCGTCATCGAACCGAGTGCCTATCCCGATAGGACCGAAAAGCATGGCGACGTGGTTGCCCTATATAAAGGGGACTCCCTCGTCGGCGTCAATTTCCTCGAGTTCAGCAAGAAGGTGAAAGTGAAGGCTAGTGGCCTTATCGTCGCCCCAAACGACGCCTTCATCGACGTGGTGAATGCCGAACTAGAAAACGCTGGGCTAGCCAAACTCGACTACGTGAGGTCTAGCGGCTACAAGGTCGGGACCATCGTTTCCGAGGAGGAACATCCTTTGGATGAACGCGCCAAGATCATCGAGGTGTCGCTAGGGGAAGGGAAGGTCAGCACCGTCACCCGCTACCAAAACGCGTGTGTCGGGACCAAGATCGTCGTGGCGGTGGACGGAACCATCAAATTCGACGGCACGAAGTTCTCTTCTTATGTAAGCAAGAACATCCCCGTGGAAGCCGAGGTCTGCTGCGAAAAGGACCTCCGCATCGGCGAGGAATATAAGAAAGCCTTCGTTCCCGAGGGCTATGAGGACGGCGCCGACTTCTTCGTCGACGTGGCCTAATCCTTCTAGAAAACACGCACGGGCGCGCTAGGGAATCCTAGGGCGCTTTTCTCTCCGTTTTCAAAAGCTTTGCCTGTTTTTGGAAATTTCCATGAAAGAAATGTAAAAATTTTCATTGACCAGAACGGGTCGTTATTTATAATAAGGGCCCATCAAGGAGGCCCTTGTTCATGAAAAACCTCAAAGACCGTGTAACGATTTACCAAGTTGCGCAGGCCGCCGGTGTGTCCCTTGCCACCGTGAGCCGCGTCATCAACAAAGCCGATTCCGTCACCCCCGCCACCAGGAAAAAGGTGGAGGCGACGATCCAATCTTTGGGCTATAAGCCCTCGGGACTCGCCCAGGCCCTCGCCACCAACAGGACCACGAACATCGGCGTCATCATCCCCTCAGCCAACTACGTTTATCTTTCCAACCTGCTCGCCGGCATCACGGAAATCGCGAAGGAGAAGAACTATGTTCTAACTCTCTTCTCCACCTCCCATTCCCGCGATGAGGCCCTCGCGATGATTGAGAAGATCATCACGACCCACGTCGATGGCGTCATCGTCTTTGACGACCAGCTCTCCGCCGACGACATCAAGAAGATCTCCTCCTATAACGTCCCGGCCGTCGTCATCGACAACAAGATTTCCTCGGACAGGGTGGGGGACATCCTCTTCTCTTACGACACCGTCCTTCGCGATCAGATCATCAACTATTACGAAAAAGGCGGCGAGAAGCCCATGGTCTTCCTCCACGTCCATAACGCCGGTAGGCTCCTATCCCGTTGTGAGAAGACCTTCATCAAGACCCACGAGGAACTCGGCCGTCCCTATAAGGTCATCAACTGCAACGACTCCTACACGAGGACCTACCAGGACTTCCGCAGGATGTTCACTAGCGGCGAGGAAAAGACCGGCTATTACATCTGCTACCGCGACTCCATCGCCTGCGCGGTGCAAAACGCCGCGATGGATTCGGGTCTCGTCATTCCTAGAGACGTCGAAATCCTCTCCCTCATCGGCACCAAATACGCCTACATCGTCCGCCCGACCCTCACCACGATGCACATCGACATGATCGAGGTCGGCAAGAGGGCCATGTACATGCTCACCGACTTGCTTAACCGCGAGCTCGTTGAGAAAACCACCAAGTTCGAAGCGACCTTCATCCAGGCCGAATCGACCATCAAACGCTGATCTTTCTAAAGAAAAGATTCCCCAACACCATGCAAAACATCATCGAAGAACTGAATTACAGGGGCCTCATCGCCCAATACTCCAACGAGGAAGCCGTTAGGAAGCTTCTTGATTCGAAGCAGGCCGTTTATTGCGGCTTCGATCCTAGCGCCTCCAGCATGCACTTAGGCAACTACGTCATGATTTCGTTGCTCAAGAGGTTCCAACTCGCGGGCCACAAGGTCGTGGCCGTCGTCGGCGGTGCCACCGGCATGATCGGCGACCCCTCTGGCAAAAGCAGCGAACGCAACCTCCAAACCAAGGAAAAACTCGAGGAGAACACCGCCTCCATCAAGGCCCAGCTCGAGAGGTTCATCGACCTTTCCGATCCCGAAAAGGGCGTCCTGGTCTCCAATTACGATTGGTTAGGCTCCATGCCGATGATCGATTTCCTAAGGGACTATGGTAAGTTCTTCTCCATCAACTACATGCTTTCCAAGGAAATCGTGAAGTCGCGCCTTGAATCCGGCATCTCCTTCACGGAATTCTCCTATCAGATCCTCCAGTCCATCGACTTCTACCACCTCCATCACGCGATGGGCGTGACCATCCAACTCGGTGGCAACGACCAGTGGGGCAACCTCACCTCGGGCCTAGAACTCATCCGCAAGATCGACGGCGAGGAGGAAAAGGCCGAGGTCATGACCGCCCATTTGATCCTTCGCTCCGACGGCAAGAAATTCGGCAAGTCGGAGAAGGGCGCCCTCTTCCTCGACCCGAAGCTCACCTCGCCTTATCGCCTCTACCAATACTTCATGAACGTTCCCGACGAGGACGCGATCCGCTTCCTCAAGATCTTCTCCTTCCTTCCGAAAGAGGAAATCGAGGACGTGGCCAGGGAGCACTTCGCCAACCCCGGCGCCCGCATCGGACAGAAGAAAGTCGCCTATGAGGTCACCAAGGACATCCATGGCGAAGAAGCCGCTAAGCGCGCCATCGCGATGTCGGAAGCCCTCTTCTCCGGCAACGTCGCCTCGCTAAGCGAAGAGGAGATCGACGACGTCTTCGGCGAATTCAAGAAGCACATCGAAGGCGAAAAGAAACTCGAGGATCTCCTCATCGAACTAGGCGCCGCCAGCAGCAAAAGGGAAGCCAGGACCTTCATCCAAGGCAACTCGGTGCTCGTCAATGGCGAGAAAGTCACCTCCCTCGACGCGACCTTCTCCAAGGAAAACGGCCTCTATGGGCGTTACCTCATCGTGAGAAGGGGCAAGAAGAACTACTACCTCGCCGAATTCTAAGAAAAACAGGGATTTGCACGGGAATTCCCCGCAAATCCCTTTTTTATTTTGTTTTCTCGTCCAGTTCCTTTTCACTTAGGAAGCCCACGCTAGCGCCTTTTTCCCCGATTTTGTATCCGGCGAAATAGACGGCTTTTTGCATGGCTATTTTGGGATTTGCCCCCTTGCTTAGGTAATGGACGAAGCAAGAGAAGAGCGAATCGCCCGCTCCGACGGTGGAAACCACCAGACGCGGGTTGACCGCGGGGAAGAAGGTGAAGGAATCCTCTTTCTTTAGATATAGGAGCGCGCCTTTTTCGCCTAAGCCCATCGCGATGATCTCGTTATGATAGGTGTCCTCGATTTCCCTAATGAACTTTTCCTCATCGCCCTGATGGCAGACATTGGAAAGGAAGAGGATGTCGGCCGCTTCCATGAAGTCGGCGTTGTAGGAATCGCGGGCATCGCCTAAAGCCTGCACGTCCGTGGCGATTTTTAGCCCGGCCTCTTTCGCCTTCTTTAATAAGGGCCTCGAGAAATTGGCATTGGCCAAAACGGCGATATCGAAATTCCGATAGGGGAGGTCGGAGGGATATTCCTTCTCCTGGCAATCCTTCAAATCGCAGTAGATCTTGCGGTCGCCTTTTTCGTCATAGAGGACGACGGAAGTGGGGGTGGACGCTAAGCCATCGATTACCAAGGAGTCGTCGATGCCGATCTCCTTGAGGGCGAGACGCACGCTTTTCCCGGCGAGGTCATCGCCAAGGAAGGAGCATAGGCAGATGTCGTCCCCAAGAACCTTGAGGGCCTTGGCCACGTTGAAACCGACCCCTCCGACGAACACGCCGACCTGGTTGAAGGGGTATTCGATGGGGGAGTAGTGGACCGGGAATTCCCTTACGTTGACCGTGGTCTCCAGATTGAGGAGGCCGCATACGAGGATCTTGGACATGAATTAAGTATAGCGATTCGGGGTGAAAAAAAGAGGCTGTCGATAACCCATAGGTTTTTCAGCAGCCCCTTTTCTTGCCTTTAAGTCTTTCAGGGAACGCCTACGCGACCATGAAGCTATATCGACCACGTGTTTGCATAGGATTCGATTTGCTTTTCCACAAGGGATTCCAGGGTAATGGAGGATAGATAGTTCTCGAGTTCACGGTCGACGCTTGAGAAGGCCTCATCAAGCGGGGAGCATCCACTGCTAACGGCAACGAAAATAGACTCCGTGAGATAAAGGATATCCCGCAGGGAAATATCCTTAGGTTCCTTCGCCAGGCGATATCCGCCCTGATTCCCGCCTTTTACCTGCAAAAGCCCATTATTTTTGAAAATAGGAACGATTTGCTCCAGGAATTTCTTCGATATGTCTTTGCGCTTGGAGACGTCGACTAAGGAGACGAACCCTTCTTCATAATGCTCCCCTAAATCCAAGAAGAGCTTTACCGCCGTGATGCCTTTGGACGAGATCTTCATTTGGGATGCCTCCTAGTTGACGATACTATAGCAGGTCGGTATAATCTTGTAAACCTATCAAACCGATAGGAATAATAATTTGGAGTGAAGAACCATGAAAATTTACGACAAGATCCTCGATACCGTCGGCCATACCCCATTGGTGGAGCTGCACAATATCGAAAAGAAGTTCGACCTACACGCCAGGCTCCTCGCCAAAGTGGAGTCCTTTAATCCCGCGGGAAGCGTCAAGGACCGCATCGCCAAAGCGATGATCGAAGACGCTGAAGAGAAGGGCCTCATCAACAAGGATACCGTCATCGTCGAGCCCACCAGCGGCAACACGGGCATCGGTTTATCGATGGTCGCCGCGAGCAAAGGGATGCGCATCATTCTGACGATGCCGGAAACCATGTCGGTGGAGCGCCGCAACTTATTGAAGGCCTATGGGGCCGAACTCGTCCTTACCGAAGGCGCCAAAGGCATGAAAGGCGCGATTGCAAAGGCCGAAGAACTCGCCAAGGAGATTCCAAACTCCTTCATCCCCTCGCAGTTCACCAACCCCGCCAATCCCGGCGTCCATTACCGCACCACCGGTCCCGAAATCTACGAAGATACCGAGGGAACCGTCGACATCTTCGTCGCAGGCGTCGGCACGGGCGGCACGCTTTCGGGCACGGGAAAATACCTGAAGGAAAAGAAGCCTAGCGTCTACGTCGTCGCCGTTGAGCCGGAGACTTCTCCCGTCCTCTCCAAGGGCATCGCCGGACCGCATAAGATCCAGGGCATCGGCGCTGGGTTCGTGCCTGAGACCCTCGACACATCCATTTATGATGAGATCCTTCCCATCTCCAACGAAGAAGCGTTTGAGAAGGGCCGTGAATCCGCCCGCACGGAAGGCTTGCTCATCGGCATTTCTTCCGGCGCCGCTCTTTCCGCCGCGATCAAGCTCGCTAAACGCGAAGAAAACAAAGGAAAGACCATCGTTGTTCTCTTTCCCGATACGGGCGAACGCTATCTCTCCACCGCCATGTTTGCGGAATAAGACATTCAAAAAGGGGCCGCTAAAAAACCTATGGGTTATCGAAAGCCCCTTTTTCCTATGCCATCGGAGGTTTCGCAACATGCTTTGCATGTTCCTTCGGCGATCTGCTGGAGGAAATGCCATCGGTTCGGCACATTCATCGTCCAAGGCAAAACAAAAGCGCCAGTTTGTCGTAAGCCTGGCGCATTTGTTTTGTGGGGAGTTTTTGGCAGCCCCTTGTTTTCGCTTTCGCAGGATCAGAGCAAGCGGTTGTAGTACTCGATGATCTGGGATTCCTGGATGTCGAGGGGGAGCTCGTTGCGCTCGGGGGCGCGGAGGAAGGTTCCGGAGAACTTCTCGGCGTCGACCTGGACATAGCCAACGGAGGCCGGACGGGACTCGAGGGATTCCTTGACGCACTTGAGGGCGGTCTCTTCCTTCATGGAGATGACGTCGCCGACGCTGCAGAGGTAGGAAGCGATGTCGACTTTCTTGCCGTTGACGAGGACGTGGCCGTGGTTGACGAGCTGCCTGGCTGCGGCGCGGGTCCTGGCGAAGCCCATCCTGTAGACGAGGTTGTCGAGGCGGGACTCGAGGATGCGGAAGAAGGCCAGACCAGTGACGGTGGGATCCTTCTTCGCGAGGATGAACAAGCGACGGAACTGACGCTCATTCACGCCATAGAGGGTGCGAAGCTTCTGCTTCTCGAGGAGCTGGACGCCATATTCGGACGGCTTCCTTTTCCTATCTTGGCCATGCTGGCCAGGGCCATACGGCCTTTTCTTGAGTTCTTCACCCGTCTCAAGAGTGGAGAAACCAAGGTGACGGCTCTTTTTCCAAGAGCTTCCAGTGTACTTAGACATATTCTATGTCTCCTTTCTTTGCGCTCACAAAGTCCAGAGTGCTTCTTCCTTCTTCCCGGGTGTCGGAACTTCCGTTCGGCCTAGTAGCGAGGCTTACTTGTTTTTTTCTCCGACGTCTGACGGAAGCGTAGAGGCATGCTGCTTCTTCACGCGAGGTCGATTATACGCAGGGAGGGAGTCCAAAGCAAACCTTTTCGTGCGTTTTTCTCCTGCGCGTAGAAAATGCGTGCATTCGCGCCCTATTCGCGTGCTATCATTACAACGTTATGAATTTCCACCTTCCCGTTCTTTTGGATGCCCCTCAGGCTATCATCATCGTCGTCTCCGTCCTCGCCGGCCTCGCCGCGGTCGGGGTTTTGCTCTATTTCACCGTGTTCTCCCACCTCCGTTATAAGAAGCAGGTCAGGGAATATTCCAGACGCTTTGAGTATCTACACGCCCTCCTTTCCGGACAGGATAGCCAATACATCAAGCGCATCGAATACATCTCTAGGACCAACCTCCTCTACGTGAAGACCCACATGTCGTTCAACAAGAGGTTCAAGGACATCCGCGACAAATCCGACTCCTCGGCCCAGACGGTCATCAACAACCTCAAAGACCTCGTCGCCGAACACGATTACAAAGGACTCAAAGCGGCCCTTCCTAACGCCAAGGTCGTCTTGGAGAACTACGAAGAGGAAGTCAACGCGCTGACCAATGACCTGATGGTGGTCATCAAGCCGGAAGAGGAATGCCGTCAAAAGGCGGTCGCCCTGAAGGAAGAATTAAGGACCATCAAACAGGATTACTACGTGAAGCAGGCCGATTTGGGCCTAGTTTCGGCGACCTTCGACAAGATCTTCAAGAAGATCGACGACGGCTTCGAGAAATTCGAAAGCTTTGTCGAATCTGCCCAATACGAGGAAGCTAACGCCGTGCTTCCCGATTTGGGAAACGTTATCCACCAGCTTGGCAAGTCCATTCAGGAACTCCCCAATCTCTGCGTCACCATCTCCACGATCATCCCCGAGAAGATCTCCTCGGTCGAAAACCGCTTCCTGGAACTCACTTCCGGCGGCTACCCCCTCTTCCATCTCATCTCCCAAGAAGACATCGACCAGATGAGGGAAGAACTCCAAAACATCTCCGAACGCGTCCAGAACTTCGATCTGCGTTTGGTTCCGCAGGAACTCGACGCGATGCAAGCCCGCATCTCCGACTATTTCTCCGCTTTCGATAAGGAGAAGGAAGCCCGCACGGTCTTCGAGTCCGAATGCGATGACATCTACGCGAGCGACACCGCGGTCGAGAAGAAGTACATCCACCTTTGCAACGCGCTTCCTAACGTGAAGAAAATCTTCGTCATCCCACCCGACGAGCAGCAGAAAATCGACGGCATCAAGAACCTCATCAACATCGCCGGCGCCACCAAGCGTTCCCTCGACACGATGATCCATTCCGGGGTCAAGCAACCCTACACCCACCTCGTCGACAAAATGCATTCGCTTCGCGACGAGGCGAGCCAAGCTTCCGAGGCCATCGAGGAATTCGACCGTTATCTTTTCTCCCTCAAGTCCGACACCGAGGAAGCCATGGCCACCGTTGAGGGCTACTATGGCAAACTTCGCGTCGCCGAGATGAGGCTTCGCGACCTAGGCGTTGAGAAGGAGACCGAGAAATACGCCGCCCACATCGACGAGCTCTACGAGGCGATTTCCGACCTCTACACGAGGATCCGCACGATGCCGATCGACGTCGGTGCGGTCAACGAGATCGTCCGCCGCCTCAAAACCGAGGGCGAGAAACTCTATACCGACGTCATCCGCGACTATGAGCAAGCCCTTCTTGCCGATTCGGCGATCCTATACGCGAACCGCCCCCGTCAGAACTTCGCCGCCATCAACGACGCGGTCAAGCAAAGCGAAAGCCTTTATTTCGACGGCGATTTCAAACGCGCCTACGAAGAGACCCTCGCCTGCATCAAACGCCTCCGCGGGGAATGACCATGGTTTATTTAGACTACGCCGCGACGTGTCCGCCTTCCCCGGCGGTACTATCCGAATTCAAGCGCCTAAGCGAGGTTTCCTTTGGAAACGCCTCCTCCAAGCACGCGGTGGGACGCGATGCGAGTCGCCTTTTGGAGAAGGCCAGGCTAGGGATTCTTAGTAGCTTTGGTTTGAATCCCTCTTCCTATCAATGCGTTTTCCTATCGGGCGCCACCGAATCCAACAACCTCGCCATCAAAGGCGTCTCTTTTTCGTATAAGAACCGCGGCAAGAAGATCATCACCACCGCGGTCGAACACCCCTCCGTCAAAAACGCCTTTGAGCAACTGAAGAACGAATTCGGCTTCCAGCTCATCGTCTTGCCCGTCAACGAGGCGGGCTCGGTCGAACCATCTTCTTTGGAAGCGGTCATGGATAATGAGGTCATCCTCGTCTCCATCATGGCGGTCAATAACGAGACGGGCGCCCTCAACGACATCGGCGCGCTTGCCGACATCGTCCATCGCTATCCCAAGGCCTTCTTCCATTGCGACGTCACCCAGGGCATCGGCAAGGTGAAGGTCCCTTATTCCAAAATCGACCTATTTTCCTTCTCTGCCCACAAAGTCGGCGGACTCAAAGGGAATGGCGCCCTCGTTATGAAGAAGACCATCCGCCTGGTCTCCTTGCTTTCTGGCGGCGATCAAGAGCTCGGCCTTCGCGGCGGCACCGTCGACGTGGCGGGCGCCTATTGCATGCATCTCGCCCTGAAAGAGAGCATGGAGAAATTCGCCGAGCACAAAGAACACGCATCGATGCTCAAAGAGCATCTTCTCCAAGGGCTATCCAAAATCGATGAAGTGGTGGTCAATTCCCCGCTTGATGGCAGCCCCTATGTCGTCAACTTCAGTTTAAGGAAGCATAAGGCGAGCGTCATCGTCGAAGGGCTTTCCGAAGCTGGCTTCTACGTATCCTCGATTTCAGCTTGCAATAGCAAAGGCGAGCCGATTTCCTATGTCCTTTTGGCGATGAACCGTTCCAAAGAAGACGCGTCCAATTCGATCCGCGTTTCCCCTGGGCCCGAGGCCACCATAGAGGACATCGACGCCTTCCTCGCGGCTATGAACAAATTGCTCCTGGAGGTCCGCCCCCGATGAAATTCGATACCGTCATGATCCATTTCGGCGAGCTCTCCACCAAAGGGGCCAACCGCAAACTCTTCATTCAGCAGCTTCTCCATAACGTGAGGGTCGCCATAAAAAGGTATGGCCTTCTCACCAAGGCCGACCGCGACCACATCTACGTCTACCTAGGCGAAGAAGACCCGACCCCGATCCTAGAAAGGCTTCGCGAGGTCTCGGGCATCCAGCGCCTTTCCCTAGTCGCCAAGACGGGGAAGGACATCGGCGAAATCGGGGCCGCCGCTCTCTCCTTAATCGAAAAAGAGGCGGGTTCTACGTTCAAAATCGAGACAAAACGCGCCGATAAGAAGTATGAGTTGGACTCCTATGGAATCTCCAGGGCGGTCGCGACCCACGTCCTCAAAAACTCCTCAAAACCCCTTTCCGTTGACCTTCATCACCCCGATATCCTCCTCAAGGTGAATCTTAGGGAAGAGGCTTGCTACCTCTCTTGCAAGGAATATCCCGGCCTAGGCGGGTATCCCCTAGGCATGAATGGCAAGGTCACGATGCTTCTTTCCGGCGGCATCGATTCCCCCGTCGCCGCCTACGCCTTGCTCCGCAGGGGCATCAAGGTGGAATGCCTCCATTTCGCCTCGCCCCCCTATACCTCGGAAGCGGTCATCGATAAGCTGACGAGAATCCTAAGGCAGCTTAACGACTATCAATCCGACATCCGTTTGGACATCGTTCCTTTCACCAAACTCCAGGAGGCGATTTACCAAAACGTCCCCGAGCCCTATTGCATCACAATCATGCGCCGCATGATGGTGAGGATCGCCGTCGGAATCGCCAAAAAAAGGCATAGCCTTGCCTTAGCTACCGGCGAATCGATTGGCCAAGTCGCCTCGCAGACGCTCGAATCCATCGACGTCATCAACGAGGTCACCAATTTCCCGATCCTCCGTCCTCTTTGCACCGAGGACAAGGTCACCATCATCGACACCGCCAAGCGAATCGGGACCTACGACATCTCGATCGAACCCTATGAGGATTGCTGCACGATCTTCAAGCCCAAGGCGCCGAAGACCAAGCCGCATCTAGACGAATGCCAAGAATACGAAACCCGCTTCGATTACGCCTCTATGGTCGAGGAAGCGGTGGAGGGAACCACCCCGATATTCGTAAGCGAAGGAGAGGTAGTCGAACCCTCCAAGAGCAAATGATTTCCCCTAAGGGCCCTATGCGAGGATAATGTCGCCATGCAAAAGATAGAAAACCGTTCCTTCAAAGGCGAAAGAGCCTTGTTCAAAAGAAGCGATCTGACCGTCGTTGGGTGTCGCTTTCATGATGGTGAGTCCCCTCTAAAAGAGGGGAGGAACATCGAGGCAAACAAATGTTCCTTCGGATGGAAATACCCGATGTGGTATGGAAAAAACATCAAGGCCATCCATTGCCATTTCGAGGAAATGGCGCGCGCTGGGATGTGGTATGACGAAGGGATCCGTTTCGAGGATTGCCTGCTCATTTGCCCAAAAGGCTTCAGGCGCAGCAAGGGAGTCGAACTCGAGAGGGTGGAATTCGTTAACGCCGAGGAAACCCTTTGGGAATGTGAATCCGTCTCCATCAAGGACGTGAAGGCCAAAGGCAATTACCTTCTTATGAACAGCAAGAAGGTCTCCGTCAATAACCTCGACCTCGTGGGGAATTACCCCTTCGATGGCTGCGAGGACATCGAGGTCAGCAATTCCCGCCTCATCTCCAAAGACGCCTTCTGGAACTGCAAGAGGGTGGTGGTCCGCGATTCCTATATCGAGGGCGAATACTTCGGCTGGAATAGTGAGGACGTGACCCTCATCAACTGCGAGATCCATTCCCATCAGGGATTCTGCTACATGAGCAACATCAAACTCGTCAACTGCAAGGTCGTCGATTCCGATTTGACCTTCGAATATTGCAAGGACATCGACGCGGACATCCTCACTTCCGTCGATTCCGTCAAAAACCCGATATCGGGCCGCATCAAACTCGAAGGCTATGGCGAGCTCATCTTTGATGACCCCGACGTGGATCCTTCCAAAACGAAGATTGAAAAACGATGAAATACGATTTCGATAAGGTCGTGGATAGGCGCGGCACCGGCGCGATCAAATGGGACGTCAAGGAAAACGAGCTTCCCATGTGGGTGGCCGACATGGATTTCGAAGCCGCCCCCGCGATCAAGGAAGCCTTGGCTAAGCGCGTGGAACACGGGATTTTCGGCTATGCCGATTGCCCTGATTCCTGGTATCAGGCCTATATCGATTTCTACACCGAGGAGCATGGACTAGCAATCTCCAAGGATTCCCTTCTTTTCTGCCTTGGCGTCGTGCCGACCCTTTCCTCTTCCGTCAGGGCATTGACGGAAGTCGGCGACGAAGTGGTGGTCATGCCGCCCGTGTACAACATCTTCTACAATTCGATCCGCAACAGCCATCGCGTGATCGTCGAAGTCCCCTTAAGGAAAGAGGGCGATCGCTATTCAATGGACTACGAAGGGCTGGAAAAGGCTTTTGCCTCATCTAAGTGCAAGCTTTGCTTCTTCTGCAATCCCGGCAACCCCGTCGCCCGCATCTGGGAGAAGGAGGAGATCGCTAGGCTCATCGATATCGCCTCCAGGAACGGGGTCATCATCCTCTCCGACGAAATTCATGGCGAGATCACTAGGCCTGGCCATCCTTACGTTCCCTTCCTTAGCGTTCCTGGTTCCGAGAAAGTCGGCTATGCCGCGGTCTCGCCCACGAAGTGTTTCAACCTAGCGGGTATCCACACCTCGGCGATCATCATTCCCAACGAGAGCGTCCGCGCGAAGGTGAACCGTCAGATCAACACCGATGAGGTGGCCGAGCCCAATGTCTTCTCTTGCGTGGCCGCGGAGGCTGCCTTAAGCAAGGGCAGGGAATGGCTAAGGCAAATGAGGGAATACGTTTTCGCTAACCGCGATTACGCCGAATCCTACATCAATTCCCACATCAAAGGCCTGCATGCCTTGCCAGGAGACGCCACTTACCTCATGTGGATCGATTGCCGAAAAATCAGTGACAAATCCGCCACATTTTTGAAATTCCTACGGGAAAACACGGGTCTTTTCCTCAATGATGGCGGCGTCTATGGAAAGACCGGCGACGGCTTTATCCGAATGAATCTTGCCACCACCAGGGCCAACGTCGAAGACGGGCTAAGGCGTTTGGAGGAAGGCGTGAGGCTTTTCCTCTTGGATCGCTGACGTCCGAATCCAATTCGGGAAAGGAGGATTAACATGAATAATCCTTTTTTTGAATTGGATTGCTCCGACTTGGAGTATCCCGCCTGCAAAGAAGAGGCGATAAAGCGCTTCGGACCCCCGGCGATCGACCGATGGGACGAGGCGCTTTTCTTTACCCATGACGGGGTGCTCGTGCGCTTTAGGCGATGCGGCTCCTTGGGGCAAGATGACGAAGATGAGGGTCCACAGGGGCCCCGACATGTCGTCATCCTGATTCACGAAGGAGGCAGGACCTACCGCTACGACTCCCCCGATAGGGTGGAGTTCCTCCTCTTAAGGGAGGGGGAGACGGTAACTAAGGGTCCGCGCCGCCCCGAGCTGAGCGCAAGGGACTGGCAGAGTATCTATGAGCAAATCGCCCATAACTCGCTTATGTCCCGCTTGAAGTTGCCTAAGAACAGGGCTGAACGCAGGGAGATTCAACGTTATCTTGGAAATGAGGGAAGGCGAAAGCTCTCCCTCTTTTTCAAAGCCTGCATCCGTAAGGATGACGAGGAAAACGTCTACCTAGCCTAAAATTCAAATCACTTTTCGACCCCGTTTTCCCCTATATAAGGCGGAGGTGTTTTATGAACGCTAAAACCAAAAACCAAGGGGAGGGGCCGATTCGCCTCTCCCGCATCCCGCGTGGGGTGGAACGGAGCCACGGCCTTTCCTTATCCGGGGATCTGTTCGTCTACGTCGATGAGCCGACGCTAAACACGCTCGCGGAAAGGAAGCCTTCTTCCTACCTGAAGACCTTGGAGGAGGCCTCGTCGGTCATCGCCCATCCCGATTTCTCCTCTTTTTCGTCGAAGGAGGAGAAGTTCGTTTTCTGCCGCATGTACTTCGATCAGGGGAATCTCGTCCCCCTTTTGGTCTGGGTTTGCCATGAAGGAAAACCGAAGCGGTGGAGGCTAGAGGGAATAAAAACCGGGCAGAAGGCCCAGGTTAGTTTGCTTACTGAGATGAAACTCATCCGCCCCATTTGGAAGAACAAGACGCTGATGTCTTAGTATTCGGGATCGCGTAGGCCGTTTTTGTATTTCCCCGCCATCAGGTTGTTAAGGAAGATGACGAGTATCGCCGCGCCGAAGAAGCCAAAGAGGAAGCCGATGAGATGCAGCGGATACAAAGCGTCCTCCGGATTCAAAAACGGATAGGCGTACATCCCCGCACCGTAAACGGTGGAATCGGGCCAAATGAGGGTCCTAAAGAAAGAGAACAGGGCATAGAAGGTCGGGACGATGAGAATCGAAAACGACGTGAACCACCTGACCGTTCCTTTCGTGTAGAAAAGCACCCAGTTCACGACCGGGATCACCAAGAAGAAAGCGTGGAAGAAGACGGAGCCGACCGAACCCGAGGCCGAACCGCTAGGCCAGCCGTAAAAGAAGAAGATGAGGCTCGACACCGCGTTCATGATGACGACGGGTATCGCGATCGGGGCATAGAAATGGGACGGAACCCCATGGATGCCTTTCCTCATGTCCAAGAGGTTAAAGACCACTTCGAGGCCAAAAATCAGTAAAAAGACGGCGGCGACTTCGAGATCGAAGAAGCTAAGCGCCCTCCAGAAATACCCGTTCTCAGCCGAATAGACCGAGGTCAAATACGCTAGAAGCGCAAAGCTTCCGGCGCGGAAGAGCAAGGCTATCAGGCGGTTGCGCAATATCATCGGCTCATATATTACACCGCAATTGCTTACGGTGTCGCTTTCTTTGCGGTAGAATCGCCCTATGGAAAACTTCGTTTATTCCGACGACCAATATCCCTTTTCGGGTTTTGACCACCTTCGTTTGGTGGCCCGCGCCATCGTCGTGGACGAGGAGGGGAGGGTCGCCCTCCATCGCATCAGACGCGACGACATGTTCTGTAACCAGGAATACTTTGAGACGCCTGGGGGCGGAGTGGACGAAGGGGAGACGTTAGAAAAAGCCCTCGTTCGCGAATGCGAGGAAGAACTAGGCCTCATCGTCGAACCATTAGAGGAAATCGCGGTGGTAAAAGACGCCTATAACCTCATCAAAAGGCAGAACGAAAACCATTATTTCCTCGCAAAAGCCGCACGAAAAACGAAAAAGCACTTCGAATCCGAGGGCGACGCCTATATCGCCGAAACCCTTTGGGTCAGCATCGACCAAGCCATCGAACTCATGGAGAAAATGGATAAGACCTTGGTGTCGGGGCTCGTTAGGCAACGGGAACTCCCCGTGCTGCGTCTAGCCAAAGGCAGGATCGAGCATATTTCGCTTGCTTCCTAGCGCCTGCGTCTATATATTTATTCTCGCCGTGGCGCGATTGGTGAAACGGTGAACACACTCGGCTGTGAACCGAGCATGAACGGGTTCGACTCCCGTATCGCGCCCCATTCTTAATTCACAGCATAAATGCCCACCGAAAATGGGCATTTTTGTTTATTTTTAACCTAAAACCATGAGCCTAAACGTAAAAGTGTAATCTCACGAGGTGCAAATCATATCCAAAATATGGTGATCGCGGGATACTGGACGGCGGTGGCGCTTTTGCCATTGAGGGCGTTGAGCACAGGAGTGGTGGCCGAAGTGACGCCCATTCCGACATCGTGGAGTCGACCATCGCCTCGGTCGGCGAATGGGGCTTTCCAGGTTTCCTTGGGTACGACCTCAAAGAGCCGGTCCAGCTTGGGTCGGGTTTATTCATGTTCGGCGGTTCGCTTGCTCCGGGGGCCGGCTGAGCCAAACCGCCAAGTCTGAGTACCCAGGCGGCCTTCGGAGGAAGACTCTTTCTGACCCTAACGAGGCCAAAAAGATTATACCAAAGGCCGTTTGGCATCAGGCATGTGCAAATAATGACTTTATAAAAATGTTGAATGAAATATTTATTTTCGCTATAGCTTTTAATGTTAATTAAAACAAAGTAAGGTTTGTAAGTATGAATAAAAAGAAGATTCTGTTCTCTGTTGCCGTAACATCAGCGATTGCTCTCGCTGGTGTTGTTTTATTTGCTAACCGTGGTTTGAAAAGCTCGTCTGTTTTCGCTGCAAATGGCGCGACTTGGCATCATTATGCCGCCGTTGCACCTACTGAAACCACTCATGGAAGTAAAGAGTTCTGGGCTAGTAGCATTGACGGATGTGCTACCCATCAATTTACTGATCCGGGAGTCGCATGCGTTGAGCACGATTTTTCCACTTATGATTCGTTTGCCACTCTAACATGTGATGACGATAGATATGTTCCAAGCGGAAACGAAAGTTTAGGCATCGCGCCAATGTTTTCTACTAAAAATAAAACTGTTACCTATGGCTTATATCCACAAAAGAACGTGAACGATTCATCTCTAGTTTCTGCTCTTAATGCTTTAAAAACCTCAGAATCTAATGGCTGGTATTTATACGAAAATGAATATTACGCTAAAGTTGCGGCTAAACCATATGATTCAAGTTACAAATTTGATAATGGAACAACTATCGTAGAAGGAACTACATATTGGTTTAAGTGTGAGCCTATCACTTGGAATGTCCTTTCGAACACCAACGGAAAACGCTACATCCTCTCGTCGGTTTTGCTCGACGCCCATTATTATTACTATGAAACATTTAGCAGAACTATCGGTGGTAAAAAAGTTTATGCCAACAACTACGAATACAGCGATATTCGTACATGGCTTAACGATGGCTTCTATAATTCTGCATTCGCTCTAGGTAACAGTCATATTCAAACAACAACTGTTAGTAATTCTGCTTCTACAACGAATTCGACAGAAAATCCATATGCATGCGACAGCACTCAAGACAATGTGTTTTTACCAAGTTATAAGAACTATATCAACGATAGTTATGGCTTCTCAACTTCAACATCTCCAACGAATACCAGATATTGCAAAACCACAGACTGGGCGAGGGCCAGGGGCGCTTGGTATTCAACCAGCTCATCTTACTTATATAATGGCTACTATTGGACTCGTTCTCCTCGCAGCGAAGACTCCTACAGCGCGTGGTGTGTCAATGGCGATGGTTACCTCGACAGCAACCGCCGCCCCGTCAACCACAAGTTCGTCAGCGTGCGCCCTGCCATCAAGATTGCGTAGTTTGGAAGCAATAATCAAAAAATACAAAGCTCACTTCGGTGGGCTTTTAAATTCCCTGATTTTTTGTTCTTGACCTAGAGTTAACTCTAACTCTTACATTATTAACGTGAGGTGATGAGAATGAGTTATTCCATTTCAGAGATTGCCAAGATGCTCAACGTCTCAGCCTATACAATCAGATACTACGATAAAGAAGGATTGTTTCCTTTGGTAAAAAGAGTAAACGGCATACGCGTATTTGAAGATAAGGATTTTCCGTGGCTGAGAATGCTTAATTGTTTAAAGAACTTAAATATGCCCATTAAGAAGATAAAAGAATATGTCGATTTGGCTTTAAAGGGCGATGAAACATTAAAAGAAAGATACCAGCTTATTTTGGAGCAAGAAGAAAGCATCAAAAAGCAAATTAAAGAGCTCAGTTATTACAAGAAACAAATAGATTTTAAGAAAGCTTATTACGAAAAAGCCATTGAAGCAGGAACGGAGAAAGCGGTAGAAGATTGGCCAAATCCTGAGCCTACTTTAAAAGTTGATGAATTACCAAAGCATAAATAAATGGAGGAACATAAAATGCTAAAACTAGTCAATGGATGGGATAAAGTTTTCCCAAAAGATGAAACTATCAATCATCAAAAAGTAACCTTTAAAAACCATTTTGGCATTGAACTTGCCGCGGATATGTATTGGCCAAAAACAGGAAACAGTTTTCCTGCAATTGCGGTATCCGGTCCTTTTGGGGCGGTTAAGGAACAATCAAGTGGATTGTACGCTCAAGAGATGGCGAAAAGAGGATTCTTAACCATTGCCTTTGATCCATCTTTTACCGGTGAAAGCGGTGGTGAACCACGATATATGAATTCACCGGATATCAACGTCGAAGATTTCCAAGCAGCAGTGGACTATTTATCTAATTTAGATAATGTTGATCCAAATAAGATCTCCATCATCGGTATTTGTGGTTGGGGTGGCATGGCTATTCAAACAGCTTGTATCGATACGAGAATCAAAGCCACAGTTGCCGTCACTATGTACGATATGTCTAGAGTTACCGGTAATGGATATTTTGATGAAGGCAATAATGAAGAAAGTAGATATCAAGCAAGAGTGGCCATAAATAATCAAAGAACACTAGATTATAAGAATGGCAATTATAAACTTGGTGGTGGAGTGGTCGATGATCCCACAGATTATCCATGGTTTGTAAAGCAATATTACGACTACTATAAAACACCGCGTGGATATCATGCTCGCAGCTTAAATAGCAATGGTGGATGGAATGTCACCGCAGGCACATCTTTATTGAATACAAGATTGTTTACATACGCTTCCGAAATTAGAAATGCTGTTTTAATTGTCCATGGTGAAAAAGCCCATTCTCTATATTTTGGTCAAGATGCGTTTAAGCTATTAAAAGGCGACAACAAAGAATTCTTATTAGTCAAAGACGCTACACATTGCGACTTATACGATGGTGGACCAAATCACGACAAAATTCCTTTTGATAAGATCGAGGAGTTCATCAAAAAGAACATCTAAAAATAGATTAGGCGTTCCAAAGATTATTGTTTGCTCCATTTGCATCAAAATACTGAAACCCCGCCAGCTTAGTTAAATAGGATTGACACAAACTGTCAGTCCTTTTTTCCTTTCGTAAAGGCTTCGGACGTAAAGGGGCATTCACGACTTTCTGGCGTAGGCAAAAACAAGTTTTTGACCAATTCGGGCAAAAGGTTCCTTCCGTTGCAACTTTGTGGCATACGCAATGCTAAGATAAGTGTGCCAAAAGGGAAAAAACCGACTTCCCTTGGCCATAGACAAGGAGAAAAACCATGCCTTACAAACTGACCCAAGAAGAAAAAGAAGCATTACGGGCGAAATATAGGGAAAACGTTACTACCCTTAATGGGCTCATACCGCCCCGATATAGGGATGGTTTCTCCTTCAAATACGACGAGGCCGCCTTTAACAAAAGCATCAACGATCCGAACAAGGAATGGATTTACAAAAGGGCTTCCGAGGTCAGGGCCAGGGAAGAAAAGAAAAAGGAAATCCAGGAACGTCTTAACAAGGAACTCGCGGATTATAGGATCCCCGGGAAGGTCTATCCTCTGGAACGCTGGATGCACACCGAGCTCATCCCTAGCGATGATCCCGAGGCCGAAGAATACAACAAGCAAAAGATGATCACGTACTTCCAGCATCCGGAAGCTGTGACGCAAAGGAGAATCCAAGAACTTCTCGAAAGCGACATGAGCGAGCTTAACGACATCGCCCACAACAAGAACGTCGATAGCCAGATGGTCGTTTGGGCGGATAAGCATTCCGCAATGCTCGAAGGCGCCTTCGAGGCCTTTGGGACGATGGCCAACTACAAGGAAGACGTCCTTACTCCGGAAATGCAGCGGTTCAAGGGTTCCGTCCTCATCAACTACGAAGTGGCGATGGATACCTCGGAGTTTAACAAGCGCATCGACGAAGCCTACTTCACCTTGCCCTTCGATATGACCGATCAGCAGGAAAACATCCTGGGAGGCGTTCCCGAATTCGAAAGGGACCACCAGGAGCTTTCCCATCAGCTCATCGTCAATCCCGGCAAAAAGCAGCTGGCTGCCCAAAAGAAAGCGGGCATGATCAACTTCTTCAAGCAATTGAAGGCCAAAAACGTCGACGTCAAAGGCCCTGGTGCCCTCACTGGCTACGTCGTCGAAACCGGTAACCCGAACAAGCCCTATGCCTCGCTAGGCTCCTTTGCAAAAGGAGAGGCGGGGGCCAATGCCAGGGCTAGGCGCCTTACCCCAGAGGAACTCGCCGGATTCAAGAAAGTCTTCAAAATCGACTACACCAAAGAGCCCGGCTACAAGGAGCCTGAGATTCCCGAGAAGTTCAAAGGCATTGCCTGGGAGAAAGCCCGCGATGACCTTCTCTTCAAATACGCGGTCAAGTTTGATAAGCCCATGCATGAAATGGACGAGCGTGGCCTTGGGGCCATCGCCGAGCACTTCAAAGGCGGCATTGGCGAGCGTTTGTTCCGCACCACCTCGCACCAATACAACAACTTCATCCAGGCGATGCAGGATTTCGAAAAGCCGAACCACGTCAACTACCACAATTCCAAACCGGTCAAGATGGCGGCCAACGATTACCTCATCCACAAAGGCGTCAAGACCAGGGAAGAGGCCATGAGACTTCCTAGCCCGGGCAAGGAAAGGGCGCTCCTTTGCTTCGACACAATCGATAGCTTCCAAAAGGCTGAACCGGCGGCCGAGGACAAGATGATCCCCGGAACCAAAGAAGTCCTCAAAGGCCCGAATAAGGAATGGCCGCCCGCCATCGAGGACAAAGCCCTCGTGGAAGACAACGAACCCATGTTCGGTGACATGTTCGAGGAGAAGGAACCGGCCCCCGAAATCGAGGAGCAGAAAGAAATTCAGGAGCCTCAAGGCCCCGAGCAAAATTAAGTCTTTATATCAAAGATATACCTAATGGAAGTTGCAAATGTAACTTCCGATAAGCTTAGGTCAATCTGAGCAAAAGGCTGAAGTAACGGCATCACCGCCCCAAGCCCGTAGTAGCGGCAGGGGCGGTTTTGTTTTTCTTTTCAGGCCGATGAATGCGGTTTCAAAGAAAAAAATGAAAAAGTTTCTCTACCTAACACGCACGGAAAGGATATAGTTACCCTGCTTTCTTAGTAAAGCAGAGGCAAAAATATGAAAAAACAAGCAACGTTGCTCATGGCCGTCTCGCTCCTTCTAGTGGGATGTGGCGGATCGACCGACACCACAAAGGAGAGGATCGAAAAAATCGACGTCATTACCGCCGATGCGGAAGGAACGGTCATCAAAGGTGAGCCCTTGAACGTCCTCTTCAAAGCCAATAGCGAGGTTCCCTATATCGACCTCAAGGAAGGCGCCAAGATTTTCGGCGATGTCCGCAAGAGTCTTTGCCGTGGCCCTAGCGGCTCCTGCGAGGCTTCCGTCTCGGACAACAAACTGATCTACACGGTCGAAAACGGATCCAAAGCCACGTTTGACTTAGTCAACCAGACCTTGACCTTCGAAGACATGGACGTCTTCTTCAACTTCACTCCGGCCTATAAACCCGTGACCGTCTTCGCTCCTACTTCGACCATGAAGGCCATCAAGGTCACCAAGCAGGAATATCAGGGCGGTAAGGCCGTCACCTTTGACCTAAAACCCTATTCCCATTTGGATATCTACCGCCATGGCGACTCCCTATATGTCCCTTATACGGTTTTCAGCGATGTTTTCCTTAGCGCTAGCGGATCCTTCAACTTGGCCTACAACTTCAAGGATTTCTATTATCTGACCCCGCTGACTCCGCTATTTGCGAACTTGTTTGGCGAGAATGTCCCGACCGAGCTAGGCACGAAGTATTACGAAGAGAGCAAGAAATCCGCGACCGTCAGCGCCGATTACGCCGCGTTCGCCTATGACGCCACTTGCTTCGACTTCGATAATCTCTATGGCTTAAAAAACCATAAGGGAATCACGAATTTCGATACCTTCTTCTCTAGCAAAGGCTATAAGCAGGATCTTCTTTCCGGCGATTCCCATAAGATGGATAACGCCTTTGCCTATGGCCTTTCCTATTTGATGGACGGCCATACCGCAAAGAACGCGACTTCTCCTCTATATGCCTACGGGGAAGGCACCGAGGTTTCGGAAAAGATGAACCCCGCTATGGTTTCTTGGCTTAATGACAGCGAAGCCTTTGCCAAGGAGAAAGTCAAAGCCGGCATCAAAGACGGCCTCGTGATCGAACCGACCTTTGGTGGCGCCTATATCAGCTTCAACGAGTTCTCCGCCTTAGACGAGGATCTCTTCTATAGCACCCTTCCGACCGATCCGACCTCCAGCACGCCCACGCTTTTCAAAAGCGCCTATCAGACGATCACCTCCAACGAGAACAAGGACAAAGTCAAATTCGTCTGCGTCGACCTCGCCACTAACGATGGCGGCGCGATCGATAGCGTCGTCTACATCCTTTCCATGCTCCTAGGCGAGGTCTTCCTCGATAACATCAACCCTCTTAGCGGCGCCCATAACCGCACCTACTTCAAAGTCGACATCAACGGCGACGGGGCGATTGACGAGAAGGACAAGTCCTTGAAGGAACTTGGCTACAAGATCGTCTTCCTCAATTCCTCCTATACCTTCAGCTCCGGCAACGCTTTGCCGATGTTCGCTAAGGAAAACGACGCCAGCATCATCACCGTCGGTGAGAAGACTTCAGGGGGCACCTGCTCCGTCAGGCACAGCATGAGCTCCATCGGCGCTCCCTTCCAGCAGTCGAGCCACCTTTCCCTCGCTAGGAGGGTAGGGGAATCCTGGGGCAACCTCGAAAACGGCATCGAAGCCGAGGTTCCCGTCCAGCAGGAGAACATGTTCGACCGTCTCTTCATCGGAGCCATGATTGCTGATAAAATTGCCAAATAAGGAGAAAAACGATGGCAAAACGCGCGTGTTTTCCGATTTTGGTACTGGCTTCTTCCCTTTTGGGACTAGTCGGTTGCAATCAAGATAGCGGGTTTACCCTCGCCCTCCATTCGAAGGCCTATTCCTCAGGCGTCAGCGCCACCGGCGCGCTTTCCCTCGACACCTACCACCGCGCAGGCGAAGGGGATGTCCCGTATGTGAAGCTAAGCCAATATATCGTCGCGACGGGCGACGCCATGTCGTTCAACCCCTATTCCATCACCAAAAACGGCTCTGTTTTCTCCGTGAGTTACGCGGAGGCCGAGGAAGAAGGTTCCCCGAAGCACGAGATGTTCCGCTTCGATGCGAATTCCGATTCCGTGGCCTATCTTCACGACGCCAAATGGCAATACCGTTTCTATGCCAAGCTCGATCCCTATTCCGAAGGGATGGACTCGATCTTCGTCCCCAATAAGGAAAAGACCACCGTCAAGCCCTTTTGGGAAACGAGGACCATCGATTTCTCCAAATACGGTTTCAAGCTCTATGAAAACGGTGGCGAACTCTACGCGCCCATAGGCGTGTTCCAAAGCGTTTTCTCGGATTTCGCGGCCCCCGACGGAGGCAAACCCCTCGTCTTCAACGGCAGCGATTACTATCGTCTTGGTTCCTCCACGGGCGTCAAGGCGTCTTGCCTTTCCTCCAATCTCAAATTCCGTTACGTCGACCCGACGTTACTAGAGATCTCCATGGGAGTGACCGACGCTGTCATTAACCCGACCCTAGATTTCCAACCGGTCACCCCGGCCGCGGGCGAGAAGTTCCGCTTCGAGTCCAATAACGTGACGATGCCTTCCTTCACCCCGCCTAAGGGAGGGGAGAAGAGGAAAGTCGTCCCTGACTTAAAAGCCAGGCTCTCGATCACCGTGGACGGGAAGGGATCCTATTCCTTCATCGATCTTGCCACGGGCAACGCCATCACCGTTCCCGAAGTCGAAATCCAGCCTCACGCCGTCCAGTCCTTGGAGGATGAAAACGCCGTGTTCGTCGCCATCATGCCTTCCGAAGGAAGCACGCGAGGCGACATGATGCGCATCCACAAGAAGGAGACCTTCTTCGGCACCAAGACCCGCACCAAGGAATACGCCCAATACGACTACAACCTCATCCGCCTCCATTTCGGCGAATACTATGGTCTCCACGACAGGAGACTTCCCTTCGACGTCGAAATCGCCCCCTATAAGGACAAACTGACCTCCACCTCCTATGGCGACTACAACGAGGGCATGAGCAAATTCCTCCTGGGAGCGGTCGATGACGGCCATACGAGCGTCACCGAATACTCCATCTTTGGAACGAAGACCTTCGATGCCACGGAAAAGGCAAAGATCAACAGCGAGTACATGGGTTACCGCAAGAAAGGCCTTTTGAACCTTGTCGATGCCCTCAAGACCGCCCGACAAGCCTCGAGCGTCAAGCCCGGCCTACAAATCGTGGGCAACACGGCCTATCTCACCTTCGACGAATTCGTCAGTTCGTCCGGCTCGGTGAAGGATTATGGCGGGGATCCCAACGTTTACGCCAATAGCAACACGATCGCCTTCGCCTACACCGCCCTCAAAGAGGTTTCCACCAAGCACCCCGAGGTCAAGCGCGTCGTCTATGACCTCACCTGCAATGGTGGCGGCAACGTTTCGACCTTGCCTTATCTCCTGGCCACGATGAGCGACGATCCGGTCCTTCCGGTCTTCAGCTACTATTCAGGCGAATTGGTCTCCGCCCATTACAAGGTCGACCTTAACGGCGATGGGAAATTCGGCAAAGCCGATGACACCTACAAAGGGAAATACGACTTCTTCATTTTGACGAGTCCCTTCTCCTTCTCCTGCGGCAACGCCTTCCCGGGTTATGCCAAAGCCATGAAATGCGCCAAGGTCGTCGGCGAACGCTCCGGTGGCGGCGGTTCGATGGTCGACCAGGTCTACACAGCCTCCGGCTATGGGTTCAATAGTTCCTCGATGCTCTCCTTCGCCACGGTCGATGACAAAGGCAACCACATCGAAAACGACGCGGGCATCCCCGTCGATTACCAAATCCCGGTTGCGAAGTGGTACACCCGCGATCTCCTCAACACCGAGTTGGACAAGATCCAAAACAAGTAAAACGGCACTAGAAGCATCATTTCTTAGAAGTGGTGCTTCTTTTTTCGCCTTTTTTCCCTTTCAAAACACTATAATGCCTCTATTCGAGGAAACAGCATGAAACATCTAATTGTCGTCAATGGCAGAGCGGGAAGCTACGACCCTTCCTTTGAAGCCAAAATCAAAGAGGCTTTCGAAGGCCTTGATTACGAAATCTACAAGACCACCGGCCCCAGATCGGTTATCGGTTACCTAAAGGATTACTTGCCTAAACAAAAGGACACCGTCCGCGTCTACGCCTGCGGGGGCGATGGCACGGTCCACGAAGTCGTTAACGGCGTGATCGGCGCCAAAAACGCCGAGGTCGCGATCCTAGCGATCGGCACCGGCAACGACTTCGTCAAGATCTATGGCGGCAAGGAAAAGTTCCAGGACTTCGCCAAACTCATCAAGGCCGAGGCCAGACCCGTCGACGTCTCCGAGCTCACCGGGGAAGGAGTGGAAGGCCCTCTCTATAGCATCAACGTCATCAACTTCGGCTTCGACGCGATCGTCGGCGCCATGGGCAACTTCTATAAGGAAAACGGACTCCCCAAAGGAGCCAAAGAAGGAACCAATCCCTACGACTACGCGCTTAAGCACGACGCGATGAAGCACGGCCGCTTCAACGACATCGTGGTCTATGCGGATGGGGAGAAGCTAAACGAAAAGCAGATGCTCCTCGCCACCTTGGCCCAAGGCCAATACGTTGGCGGCCAGTTCCACTGCGCCCCCAAAAGCGACAACACCGACGGACTCATCGATGTCTGCGTTCTCAAGACCATGACCTTCCTTGGCCTAGGCATGATCATCGGCACCTACACCAAAGGCAAGCACCTAGATAAACCCCGCAAGAAGATCGTCTATAGGCAAGCCAAGGAGATCAAGATGAACTCCCCCAAGGACTTCGACGTCTGCGTCGACGGCGAGATGATCAAGGGTAACAAGTTCACCGTCAAGGTCATTCCCGGCGCGGTGAAAGTCGTCATCCCCGCCTAAGGGATAATCCCACGAACTCAAAAGGGTTGGTTCGCCAGCCCTTTTCCTTTGCAAAAACGTCGAATAGATATCTATGAAATGTTTAAAACCTAATTTGCAAACGGGT